>CAMLLB010000096.1 GCA_946480815.1 uncultured Flavobacteriales bacterium | reverse complement strand
ACCAATTTACGATCTCCAGAAGCAAATAAATCTTCTGTTACTCTGAACGTATGCTTAATTCCCTGATCCGTTCCTTTTACTTTTTCAACAGGGAAAGAATAACCGGACAGTTCTTCATCCGTTTCAAAATTGATCAGGCGTTTAACTCCATTTTTAATGTCACATTGTGCCACCAAGCGAGCTACGGTCTGATCATCCAGGTCAGTAACACCAACTTGTGCGTTTTTCAACTGGTAGATTTGGTATCCCTCAAACCGGTAGTTTTTATCGTAAATAATCGGGTCACCGTTTGGCAAGGTATCACCTTCACCATTCGGATCAACGATCCCAACGATATCTTCTTCGATGTATTTCTCCTCGTAGTTATTCGAATTAGCAGGGTTGTCCAACATAATGATCAACTCATTCCCCATTTCCTGGATAGTCATTACAGGAGCAGCAGGTGGTTCCAAGATACGGAAACAGTTATCGAATAAAGCCTGAGCTTTTGTATCTGCTGTTTTCAAGGCATTCACTGAAGAGAAAATTTCTCCTTCGAAGCTTCTTGCATATACAATACCAACTGTAATGTTGTTTACAGCTCCCGGACGTAATGTAAATGGTCCTGCTGACTGAACGAAACGACGGTCACCGGATGGATTTGATGTGGATCCTGTTCCACATGGCTCAAATTCCGACCAGTCAAACCCCGGATCAACACCTTCCGTACCCCAGTCCAATGTATCTGAATCTGCCGGGAACATGTAATTGGTTGGGATATTTGTTACACATGGAGCTCCTGGAAATCCTGTTCCTCCATAGTACAATTGATCTCCAAACTGCCACAATCCCTGCATATAGTTATAGAATTGACCGGAAGATTCCGGATCCGCTTGCCCGGTTGGTGCATTTTCTCCTGTATAGATCGTAAAGTTACGCATCCCATAACGTTCATTATCAGGAATGGTGTCCCCATATCCGATACCCAAACCTTTGTAAACAATTCCTTTATTAGCAATTGCATCTGCAACGGTTGGAATATTCCATTGTTTTGTAACAGAGTCAAAAACCGGCCCTGGATTACTTATCCCATCGGCATCCTGATAAGGCCCTTCGAAGAAGTCAACTCCGATTGCCGGTGGATTAGCCCCGAATCCCGGGCGTCCTGCATTTGGTTCATCGTTCAAGTCACCGTTATACATGTAACTCAATCCACGTGTAACGTCACAACCTGCATAGTCATCAGCATAGTTACCTAAATCCGCATCAATGTATTGAGAGAAATAGGTATTGTACAAAGTCTGAGTACCACGGTTAATCAACTCGTAGTTATAGAAAGTCATTTTGTTGATCTCGTCATCCGTTGCAAAAGCAAATGCCTGTGCATGGATTTCCATTCCGATCGGTTCACCTTGTGATTCCGTATGGAGATTTCCCCTATCGTTAAATACCCACCAGTGGGTAATGTCTCCAAATAATGTGACACGTCTGTCTGCACCACATTGAACGTCATTTCGTCCTAAGATGTCATCATACCACGGATAATCTCCTTCTTCCGGTTCGTAGAACGTATCGTTGCCCTCATCGTGGAAGGGTGCCAGGAACTGATCTTGTCCGCGACCGATATCTCCGTTACCCGGCCATGCATTGATCTGTGCAATGGTTTCATTAGATGGTACAGGACAATCACCTGTAGTACATTCATTATAGGTAATGAACTGGATAACCCCTGCCTTAGTAATCGTAAAAATTTTATCATACATCAGGCATTGATCCGGATCAATCGTTCCCAAATTATGGTCACGACTTACATTATCACCTTGCGGAACCGAAGGATCAAAATTTCCTGAACCCAAATCCACACTCAGCGGTCCCGGCCAAAAGTCATTTCCCTGACGGAATTTAACCGCTGCGATCTTTAACAAACCGTTTGTATCTACACCTCCCATCCACAATGCTCCTGCATAAATGGTCGTTACAACTGTTTCATTTCCTTTCTTTTTGGGAACCGTATATGTTCCCAGATTGTTTGACCGGTCGTAGAACAATAACCCTCCCGTTTCAAGTCTACAGCTAACATCATTAAAGTCCATCGTAAATGGATTGTTCGCGGGTGCACAGTTTGCCCCCTTTGTCATTACCGTGGGTTTTGGCTTACTGCCCTTTTTTCCGCTTTTTTCGTGATCATGATTGTATGCATTGGCTTGACCAACAAAACATACCATGACTACGAATGCTAAGTAGTTTAATTTTCGTTTCATAACTTGTTTTTTTAGAAATCAAACTTGTTACTACGAATTACAGCCCCCGGTAAACTGATAATGAATCGGTAGTTTCCTGTTTGGATAAAATCTAAAACGTTCAGTCCTGAAAAAGGGTTGGTGAGTTAAACCGAATTAAACCCGGATTTTCCATAGGTTTTATGGAGTTGTACTCTTCAGCTATCCTGGTGTCGTAATCGCTGAATGAATTGTCAGGATAAACTTCCTGTCTATTAAATATTGGTCAAAAAAAAAGTCCGTCGTAATGACGGACTCTTAATGTATTGAGCTTTCCTTTCGGAAAGTCGCTAAACTTATTTCAAGCTAATTGTAGCACCAAATGTATGGATAATTCCAAATTGGCCTGCCAATCTCATTGCATATTCTAATCCTAAAGCAGATTTCTTTTTACCAACTAGAGCGTCAGCAGAGAAACCAGCCGTAAAACCAGTTAATGCATTCGAGCGGTTTTCTGTTTTGAAGATACCTTTTTCAGCAACGTATCCTACACGAATATTGAATGCAGCTTTACTGATTGTCAACCCGTAATCCAAACCTAAACGGTACTGATCTTTTTGGAAAGAGTTTGCAGTAAATGCAGCAGCCACGATCAACTTATTCTTTTCATTAAAGTTGAAGTCGTAAGAACCACCAATGTTCAACAATGAAGGTAATTCAAACGTTGCAGAACGCTGTTCCAAAGTAGCCAGGTTACCGTTTGTCAGGTAAGTTACCTGATCGGAGATACCGTCTCCTTTGTATTTCATTACGGGACCTACGTTTTTCAATGCAATACCAAATTTAATTTGATCTTGTTCACCTGTAACGTAACGGATACCTGCATCAAAAGCAATACCGTTTGCTTTCAAGTTGGAAATACTTTCAGAAATTACTTTGAAGTTCACACCCCCGTAAATGCTTGATGAAAAGCTGTGTGCAAAACCAACGTTGAACACATTCATACGAGGAGAAAAAGTTCCTTGAGTCGGCTCAGGTAAATCTACCGTTGTCTTATCAATATCTCCAAAGTTCATGGATTGAACAGAAACTGCAATAACTGTTGAAGGCGTAATTCGCTGAGCAATTCCCGCCGAGTTCAAAGCAATTCCCGCACTTCCCAGCCAGTTTGTACGGTTGAACTTGATCTGTGTCTTGTCTGTAAATGCCAGACCTGCAATATTTGTGAAAGTAGCCTCCAATCCATTGACATGGGACACACCTGCATCTCCAAGACCAGTACTTCTAGCCCACGGATTCAACAATAATTCCGTAGCACCTGCAGACCCGATACGATCTTCGTTCCCAGCGAATACACTGGAGTAGCTCATCACTACTCCAGCAATTGCTGTATATCTTATAATTTTATTAATCGATTTCATACGTTTTACTTAACAGAATGAATTAAATTGTTTCAAGATCGACCTGGCGCATTCCTCCGAAGAACTTCACAATACGC
>CAMLLB010000095.1 GCA_946480815.1 uncultured Flavobacteriales bacterium | reverse complement strand
GGATACAACCAGGTGATCTTTGCTTACCTGGACAAGAAATACGGAACTGCATGGCGACATGAATTACGAGCAGATGCCATTGGATTTGAAAAACCGGAACCTCTTGACCTGGTGGACCCCGAATCTTCCTTGCAGGTCGTTCGTGTCCCAAATCCAACTCCAAACTTTCACCCGGTTCTTGGAAATGATCAAAACGTACGAACTCAATTCCTGATTATAAAAATTGCTGCTGTTGGTATCGTAATCCTATTGATCGGATTCTTTCTTTTTCGAAGACGGAAAAGAAAGTTCTAATCTCTGAAAAACAAAAACTTATCTCCTTGAAAACTTTCGATGAAATATCAAAAAAGTTACTAAAACACTCACTGCCGGAACCCCAATGCAGATGGTATCGATCAGCGTTTTATTCGAAGTGTAAGGCATATTTTCTGTTATCATAAATGCAAGTAATTCTGAAACAACTAGAATAATAGACAAGAGAAGTTTACCATTCAATTTCCATTTGATGCAGGTAATAAAAACAATGAGCCCGATAATGGTAAGTAAATCATAAAAAAGAGAAACAAGAACTTCTTCGCCGTGAGCAAAAGCAGAAACTGGCAGCAAAGCCAATAGGATAAAAAGCAGTTTTTTCTTTTTCATTTACCTGGTTATCTGTTTTTTTTTTAGGATTCTCTTTGAAACCAAAGTACTTCCATCATAAATTTCGTGTTTTAAGATACCCTAATCGGAATTAATAAAGTAGTGCTTGTCCATGTTTTAATTTAGGTATTCTTAAAATTAACTTTTTGTCGAATTCAGGCTCCTGATTCCATTCAAAAATGTCAAAAACGTTAAACGTGCGGAACAATGCGGACAAAATTTATCTTTTACCACTTGCGGGTCCGCCAATTCTTTCACAAATTCGAAATGCTGGAAACCGATTCGTTTTCCATTAGTAAATCCAAAATGTTCCGGTCGATAGGACCCAAAATCAACGGCACAAAAGTTACAGAGTGTTAACCGATGTCCCGGGTAAACCTCATACGTGGTATACGTGTGAATTCCTTGCTGCAAGTGGTTTATTTCCCGCGGATCCCACCCACAGTCATCACAGGGAGCACATTCCCGCACTTCCAGTTCATGATAACAAATCGGACACTGTTCCATATGCTTAATGACTTCACCTAAAGTTACTTTTTAAAAATCAAAAACAGAAGTGATTTGGTGTAATTTACATGTCCTTTTTAACTTTTGTTATGCGTCCAATTGCTTTTCTGCTATTCGTTTTCACTTTACTCCCCAAAAACAGTAATCATACCGGTTTGCGTTTTTGAGCGGCCAGTTCGGCAATTTCGGCAACTCGCTTCTGACGTGTTTCGGGACGCTTTGCCATGACCAGCCGGTGCAACGCCATTTTCTTAACAGATTTACTTAATCCTGAAAAGAACTCCATTGCTCCCGGATACCGGTTCAATTCCGTTTCGAGATCTTCCGGTACAATCAGTTCTTCCACTTCATCCAGGATGGTCCACGAACCGTTTTGTTTTGCCAATTCAATACTTTCAAAACCGGCTTTGGTCATCAATCCCGCTTCGGTTAAACGGATCACTTTATCTTTATTGATTTTCGACCAGGTGCTTTTTGCTTTTCGCTTACTGAAAAACTGGTGCGACTTTCCGGAATCAACGGATACTTTCTTGCTGTCAATCCACCCGAAACACAAAGCTTCGTCCACCGCTTCACTCCAACTGATCGTAGGTTTTTCTGAGGATTTTGTATAAAAGACGATCCAAACAGCTTGTTCTTTAGCATGGTTTTTTTCCAGCCAATTGCGCCAATCAGCCCTGGTTTCCGGGTAAAAAATGGTTATTTCCTTCATATTTTCTCTTTTTTTCACACTCAGATTGAGCGTCAGAATGTAAAAATAAACCGAACGGGTGACAACCCTATGGCAGTCAAAGGATATTAGGATTTTAAGACTTCAGGATTTTAGTACCAGCTATAGTAAATTCAATCCTAATATCTTAATATCCTGAAGTCTTGATCTCAATTAATTCACAATGAATTTGTAGCCTACTCCACGAATATTCACAATTTTCACACGTGGATCTGCTTCTAATTTCTTGCGCAATTTCGAAACAAAGACATCCAGCGTTCTTCCGATATAATCTCCTTCATCGCCCCAAACGACCTTCAGGATATAGTCGCGCTCAATGGTTTTATTGACATGGATGAAAAGCAAAGAAAGTAAATCGGATTCTTTACTGGAAAGTTCGATGCTTTCATTTCCATACTGCAGGAGCATATTTTTCTGATCGAAACGCGTGTCTCCTATTTGTACGATCTCAGAATCAACCGGACTTGTAAATGATGGAGGTGTTTGCCGCTTTCTTCTGAAATAAACAAGCAAACCAATAAAGGCGAATGCAGAACCGATCGGTACAGCGATCATCGAATAACTTATCATATTCTTTTTAACGGCAGTCGGACGTTCATGATTCTCCGGGGACGATTTCACAGCCGTTGTTGTGGAAACGGTTGTTGTATTTTTTATTGATGGCGGTTCCTGAAGAGTATTGCGGTATATTGAGCTTATTTCCAGGTGATATTTTTTCAAAATTGTGAAGCAGATCATGTAGCATGCTTTCGATTGAAATCGCGGCCCACAGGGCATTAAATCCGGATTCACGGAATCTCCTTTTTCATAGCTGTAAACAACCTCATCGTTTTCGCATCGTTTCACTTCAACAATATAACTGCTTGCAATTTTTGTTTGATTTACCAGGTGGTTGATCGTCGATGCCAGGTCGCCAGGATTAAATGAGAAAGCAGATGCAAACCGGATCTTGTAGCTTTCTCCTTCCTTTTCAATCGGAAAAACCCGCGAGGTACTGTCTCCCGAATCCAATAAAATCTCATGACCGATCATCCGCAATGAAACAAGAATATGTTTTTCTTCTTTTGTGGACTGCGCATAAGCTGTTCCCCCTTTCAACTGAAGGATAAACATAACAAATGCAACAAGTATGAATTTTCCGGACGTCATAGTACAAATCTACGGGAATGCTCGTTTTAATTGGAGTAATTCTATTTGATTTACATTAATTTACATTGGGAATTGTTAATTGCGAATGTCAAATTACGAATTAAGTTCATTTTGAAACGGATGTTTTTCAATACATTCAATGTGATTAATCTATTATAAAAGAAAAACAATAATTACCTGATCACAGATTTTCAAAGCGCCTTTCGATTTTATCCAACCATCCTTTTCGCTTTTGCTCCGAAACCATTTTTACCATATTCAAACTGATCCATTTCCTGTTTTTATACCCGATTTTCCAAAAAGTACCTGTAAGCATTGCTTTTTTGACTGCATTTCCAAAAACCAGGCGGTAAATAATTCCCGGAGTATTCATAGTTGTGATCATCGTAACGCTCCTGATCTTTTTGAATAACGGGGCCATGCGGTATTCACTTTGGTACTCGTAAGCAGCACCGGGAAAGATCACTTTATCAATGAATCCTTTTGCCAGAGCCGGCATCAATTCCCACCAAATCGGAAAAATAAAAACCAGATGCTCCGCTTGGTCCAGGCGTTGCTTGTATTCGATGACTTTCGGGTCAATGGGTTTCCGATCTATAAACGCCTTGAGATCTTCAGCAGTCATAACCGGATTGAAATTTTCTTTATCCAAATGAATGACATCGATTTGATGATTGGCTTTTTGAAGTCCAGTTTTTACAGCATTCAGGATGGCATTGCAGAAACTGCCATCGTAAGGATGATTGAAAACGATCACTACTTTCATGTTGTATGATTTAAAAATTTACAACGCAAAATTCGTGTACCAATAACTGGTTGACGATAACAATTGTTAATTAAGATCCATTTCAACAAAATGTGCGGACGCGATGCTTCGCATCCTTATGTTAGT
>CAMLLB010000094.1 GCA_946480815.1 uncultured Flavobacteriales bacterium | reverse complement strand
CCGACCACGATTCGATATCCACGGCAAGAATATCCTTGGCACCTTTTTTCTCTGCCAAAATTGCCAAAACACCTGTCCCGGTCCCCATATCCAGTACTCTTTCAGGAAGTAAGTGTAAATCGAGCAGGAATTGTGACATCAGGTAAGTAGTTTGGTGATGGCCGGTACCAAACGACATTTGCGGTTGGATCACAATCAACTCCCTGTTTGGAAAGTCATTCGCATCATGAAACGGTGCTATTATGGCCAATCGTGAATCTACCAAAACCGGATCAAAGGATTCTTCCCAGGTTGCATTCCAGTTTTGATGCGGAATTTCTTCCAGCTTCCATTCAACCTCAATTTCGGCATTATTGTGAATGCATGTTTCTTTCAAAATGGATGAAACATCGCCAATTTGAACAGGAGCATAAGCCTGTATTCCGGATTCGGTATCTACAAAACTTTCAAAACCCAATTCGGCAAGTTCTGCCACCAAAATATCCGACCAGGGCTCCCTGGGCTCGATATTAACTGTTAATTCAAAATAGTCCATGTTTCTTCAGCTACTAAAACGGAAAAATCTGCAGCTTTCAAAGACGCACCTCCGATCAATCCTCCATCTACATTTTCGCATGCGAATAACGCCTGAGCATTGCCGGGGTTACAACTTCCGCCGTATAAAATGGAAGTATTTTCGGCAAGTTCTTTTCCATACCGTTCTTCTATCCATGAGCGGATTGCCGCATGCATTTCCTCAGCCTGCTCTGTACTTGCCGTTTGGCCTGTACCGATAGCCCAGATTGGCTCATACGCCAACACTACTTTTTCAAAATCTGCAGCAGAAAGATGAAATACGCTTTCCGTCAATTGATTCTTAACATACTCTAAAAAAGTTCCGTTTTGTCTGATTTCCAAAGGTTCACCGCAGCAAAAGAATGGCTTCAATCCATAAACCAACGCTGCATCCAATTTTCCTCTCAAAAAGAGATTGTCTTCGTTGAAATATTCTCTTCTTTCGGAATGACCGATCAAAACAGCATCTACTCCTGCCTCTTTTAATTGCCACATACTTACTTCACCGGTATATGCTCCGGTTTCTTTTGCATATCCGTTCTGTGCACCGACTTTTACCTTAGTCGAAAGTGCTTTGCAGTCACTGACATACAACATCGGGGGGAAAATATAGACTTCTATTTCCGAACCGATGTTCATCTTATTTACTTCATTACATAATGCTTTTGCCTCGGTTTGAGACAAATTCATTTTCCAGTTTCCGGCTACAATTTTTGAGCGCATCTTATTTTGCTAATAAATGTTGTTGAATCCAATTAAATGTCGGCAATGAATTACCTGTATACTTTCCTTTTACACGTCCGTATCTCAATACCATCAATGCAGGATTAGCGCGTGAAATTACTTTCAATTCTATTCCGTCATTGATAAAGACTGGTACATGCAGGTTGTGTTTCTTTTTGAATGCCGCAATTTCCTCATCACCCGATCCCACGATCAATACGAAAGGGATGTTTGCTTTTTTGGCTTTTGCTGCTATCGATTTGATCTCATTCAGATGGTCAAGATCAAATTCTTTCAGGTTTTTCGAAACAACTGTGATAATTTTCGGAGCAGTGAACAATAATTGGCGAATGCTAACCTCCGAGAATTCCGGATTTTCCACTTCAATCGTATCCAGGATCGCGTACGTATCAACAGGATAAGATTCCACGTTGTATTCCACTTCCGGAATTTCCGTTCGTTCCTTTGTGACTTTGTCTTCCAGGCGCAAACCGGTCACTTTGGTATTTTTCAGCTGTTTTTTTACAGCTTCCAACTGCAATTCATCTTCCGAAAGGTATTGGATTCCGCGCGAAGGATTAAACTGGGCCGTATCAATAGAAGGAAGCCGCATCGGAATGATTTCTTTATTGATCATTTCCAGGTATTTCCACTCTTTTGTTTTCTCCCAGATTTTGGAAGCCATGAACTCCTTACTTGAACCGTCGTATTCTCTTTTCTCCCCTGTCTGAATGTTCTTATACACCAACAAACTCTGGTATTTTCCGGGATCACCGTTTTTAGTCAGGTCCGGTAAATAGTTCCCAACCGCATACGGCCTGTAATCTCGCAGCGGATCGTATTTCAAAACATACCAGATAAAGATTCCGCACAGTAAAGTAACGATCAACGCAGAACTGTAATGATTCCCGATCCGTTTATTGCGCATACGGTAAATCCACAGAGCAGCAAGGATTGCGATCAGTGAGAATATAATCGGAAAATACCAATCGAATACCCAGGAAAGTCCGGCAATCAACAACATGGAAATCGGGATGTAGATCCAGTTTTGACGTACGCTGTTCGGTTTGATAATTGCCTGAGCCGCAAAGATCCAGATTACGAGATAAAGCAATACAATGTCTTTCCAAAGGGATTCTTTCGGAGTCAGTGATCTTCCTACGGATCCCTTCATTGCATCTCCGAAACAACCGCAATCAGTCACACATTGAGGAGCTTTCAGTTCTTCCACAACCACTTCTTTCGAGTCTTTCGAAATAATCTTGATCTCTTTATTGGTTTTTGCTTCTTCAATTTTTGTATCCGCCAGCTGCGCTTCTTTGGCATCTGTCATGGAATAAGTATCGCGATCTACAAATTTGCTTTTCGCGTCACAGGTGGATGTGTGCCAGGTTAAGAAGGTGAAGAACAGCATCATGATTACCAATAACCAGCTTACAAAGCGCATTTTTCCACCAATGATCACCAAAACTCCCAGTACAATTTCAGCAATACATATGATCACCGAAAGTGTCAGGGCGTGTTGAATGAAATATTCCAGTGAAAAGCCCGGAGCCCCGAAAAACTCCTTGATCCGGTAAGCCAAAGCACCATCTTCAAAATATTCTTCCAGTTTATAGGAAAACCCAAGCGGATCATTCGCTTTTATCAAACCCGAAACAATAAATAAACTTCCCACAATGACGCGGGAAACAGTAGCGATCATCAATCTTCCTTTAAAGAAGATCAGTGCAACTGCCGAAAACAGCATGAGAACCAGTCCAATACTTACGAACAATAATTTCTGGGCTTCAAAATGATCGTGAAACCCCATGGTGGTAAGCGTTAGCCCCGCCAGGTTTAAGATGACAAACAGAACATTGAGTGGTAGTGAATGTCCTGCAATGGTACGAGTAGTTTTCATGAAACGATATTTTTAAAGGGTAAGGTGTATTAAAGCAAAAATCGAGTAATTCAAAATATCAAAATAATTTGATTCAATTCCTTCCGATGCAATCGTTTTCCCTCCGTTATCCTCAATTTGTTTAATTCGTAACAACTTCATCAAAATCATATCGGTTAATGAACTCACGCGCATATCTCTCCAGGCTTCACCATAATCGTGGTTCTTTTTCTCCATCAGTTCAAAAGCCTCCTGAGCAACTCCGTCATACAACATTTCGGCTTGTTTTGCATTCAACTCAAGCCCCATATTATCTGTTGAACGGGATTGAATAATAGCCATGATACAATAATTCACCATCGCGCCGAACTCTCCTTCGATACTTTCTCCGACCTTGTTTTTCCCGGTCTCCTGGATCGTACGAATACGGTTTGCTTTTATGAAGATCTGGTCCGTTAAACTGCTTGCTCGTGCAATGCGCCAGGAAGTTCCGTAATCGATCGTTTTTTTAAGGAAAATTTCTCTACAACCCTGTACGATGTGTTGATATTGTTCCGATGTTTGTATCATCTATGTAAGTATGGAATTTTTAAGGTCTGAAAATACAACTTTTTCACGAGAACGGGTACTAAACATCCGCGGTAAGTTATTCACTATTTCGGCACCCCAGGTGATGGGAATTGTCAATTGCACACCCGATTCTTTCTACCCGGAAAGTCAAAGTTCCACGATCGAAAAACAACAAAAACTGATTGATCTGCACGCAAAAAACGGTGCAACTTGGTTAGATATAGGTGGTTACTCGAGCAGACCGGGTGCAGAACATATTTCAGAGAAAGAAGAAATTGAACGGATTCGCTTTGCTGTTTCCTATGCCCTGGAAAACTATCCGGAGCTCAAAATCAGTGTTGATACTTTTCAATCCAAAGTTGCCCGCTACGTTTTGGAACAGGGTGTTCACCTGATCAATGACATCAGCGGCGGATTGATCAATCCGGAAATTTTTTCAATTGTGGCGGAACACCAGGTACCTTATGTGTTGATGCACATGCGCGGAACTCCGCAAACCATGGCGAAATTGAACCAATACGACAATTTACTCCGGGAAGTCACGGTTGAATTGGGATCTCAGCTTGAAAAAGCCAGGGCTGCCGGATTAAAAGATGTACTGATCGATCCTGGCTTTGGATTTGCAAAGAACAGCGAACAAAACCTGGAATTGTTTTCCTGTATGGAAGCATTTCAATTGTTCGATTGTCCGGTTCTGGTTGGAATTTCCAGGAAATCGATGATTTACAAAACACTTGGAATTGAAGCTGCTGATTCGCTAAACGGAACAAGTGTTTTGAATACAATTGCGTTAGACAAAGGGGCAAATATTTTGCGGGTTCATGATGTGAAAGAAGCGGTTGAAACCGTGAAGCTTTGGAGTAAAATC
>CAMLLB010000093.1 GCA_946480815.1 uncultured Flavobacteriales bacterium | reverse complement strand
CGTAGTTCAATGGATAGAATAGAAGTTTCCTAAACTTTAGATACAGGTTCGATTCCTGTCGAGGCTACCAGAAATTTTAAACACCAGTTGTAAACAATGTGCTGCAATTGGTTTTATTTTTTAGTCTACGTTATTACGTACGGTTTTAATGGTCAAATCTGAGAGTCGTTACCTTTCCTCACATCGATTGATATGGTTGCTTACTGCCGCGGTCTGAATCCGTTCAGTTTATATAGTAGCCCATTTGAACTCGATATCGAACAATTGTGGATACTGTACTCCTGATCTTCGACCCATAGCTTCCCCCTTTCAAAGTTTCCTTTGGATTTCGGTATAATGATGCCCCAGATTTTGAATTTAGAAATAAAATAATTGATTATATATAACATTTAAAACCACTTTAGTATTGGCATTGTTTGTATTGCCAAATTTCTTTATCCATACTTTCTGGAATTAAAGTTTCATCGTCTAATACATCATTTCCCACAAGCGACATTGATCTTTGAATTAAAAGCATTACGCTCCATTTTTCTTTAAGTTCAGTAGGGCATGCCTTTTCAATTATTGATCCATTTAGTCGCATTCTCATGATATCAATGCAGGTTTTAAATCCAACAATTAACCTTCTTATTTTTCGATTCTTTTGAAGGAATATGTTCGGTATTAATTCAGACACTAGTCTGTCGGCCCTGTCGAGTTGGTCAATTAAGAAAGATTGATATTCTGGTGTAAGAAGAACGGAATCGGTAGGATAATTTCTATAAACAATGTCGGAGAATATTAAACTCAATCTTGAAAACATACTTCTAAAATCCCTTTCCGCTTCTGTATATCGAATGAGAGAATCAATCCTGTTATTCGCCATAACGAGTTTTTGAAGTAACAATTGTTCTTTCAAAACACTTGTCGAAATCTCTTCAAATGCTAATTGTTTTTTTTGGTTCTCAATCGCCGTGTCGTGCCTGTGAATAATCTTCGATAGATTTGATATAGTAGAGTCAGTTTTTACATTTAATTCTTTTTGTGTTTTGTTCAATGATTCTTGGCTCGATGCAATGCCGGTAAGGGTTTCAATAATTGCAGATTGCGATTTGTCCTTTTCGGTAAGCCACAATGTAACGAAAGCTAAAACAGTAGCTGCTAAGGCAAAAATGAAGTTGGTACGGTTTGAATAGTTCTTCAACTTATCTTCCGCCAGTGCGCCTGTTGACACAAGTGCCAGCCCTATAATAAGTATCCCGATTAGTATATAAGGTGTGAGTGCTGAAACCGCCATTTTATCCAATCAGTTTTAAATTTTCTCAATGCCCCAATCCTAACTTAACACGTTCCGATAGCGGGACGGCTTAATGACATACTGGAGTTTGGATACGTAAACAGTCTTGTCGAGATTGAATTTATTTTCAAAAAAGAAATCGTGTTTACTGCCTTACCCTACTAACATTAAACCGCTGTTAGCAGCCGCACGATTTCAATACTTATGAGTCATTAAATCTATCAAATTTCATTGTCATTTTATTGTATAACTCACATTGCGTCCGCTTCCTTGTTTTTCAATCAGTCCTTTTTTGAGCAACTCTGATAAAATTCGCTTCACGGTTGGTGAGGGTATCGCCAACTTTTCTGAAATTTCTCCCGACTGAATGTTAGGGCGGATTTGAATAATAGTATAAATCGATTTTTCTTTGGGTGAAAGCCGTGTTTCCAAACCGCTTTTTTGCAATTTTCTCAACAGTTGCGATTGAATATTTGACAAGCAATTCAAAAAGAACTCTATCCAAACGGTTATATCTTCGTTTGGGCGTTGTGCCTGACAACTTCTAAGTGCCTGGTAATACTCATTTTTTCGGGTTTCTATTTCGTGCTCAAAACTTACATATTGTATCCATTTATACCCGTTTTTGAGAAGTAAAAGCGTTGAAATCAAACGGCTTATCCTACCGTTTCCGTCTTGGAATGGGTGAACGCTTAAAAAATCATAGACAAAAGATGCTATTTTGATTAAGGTGTGTACCTCAGTTTCTGAGTTATACCAATCCAGTAGGGCCCTTATAGCATCTTCTGTGGCAAATCCCGCTGCGGTTGTTTGAAAAACGATTTGTTGTGTACCGTCTGGAAAAGAGGCTTCAACTGCGTTACTATGAACCTTATAATTGCCTTTATGCCATTCGTCCTTGGTGCTGTATTTCAGCAAACTGTTGTGTAAACTTTTGATATGATTTTCTGTAACGCTGATGTTTTCAAATGATTCAGAAATCAAGTCTAGCACTTCAAAATATCCTACTACTTCCTGCGAATCTCGGTCAGTAAGCTTGGTGATGTCAATTTTCTGAATCAATACATCAACTTCTTCGTCACTCATTTTGTTGCCTTCTATACGGTTTGAAGCTCCTACGCTTCTCACAGTAGCGATGCTTTTTAACTCTTTAAGGCTTTGTCCTTCTTTACGTTCAATAGATGTCCAGTTTGCATCAAAACGGTCTATTTCGCTTATTAGCTTAATCAGCTTCCAATCAACATTCAATTTGAAATTATATACGAGATTGTTCATTTTGATACGATTTGATACGTAAAGATATGGTTATGATCTAAACAGTGGTATAAATTGATACGAATTGATCCGTTTTTGATTGATTATGATACGAAAACGCAATTGTTTTCAGACTTTAAAACCGGGGAAGTGCTCCCATTACCTCAATCACTCCTTCCAACCCCTCTTCTCCCGACCCCCTGAGCAAGATTTTTCCCTCACTATCAATTAATACAAAAGTTGGAAACTCAGTAACACGCAATATCCTGGTAAGCCCGTACGGCATTTGGTCTTTTCCTTCCACCAAATGATCCCACACCATTTTATTGGCATCTGCATACGCCTTAACTTTCTTCACATCATCATCAAAAGCAATACTCACGATCGCTACCTTATCCTTGTATTGCGCCGCGAACATCCGGAGTTTTGGCGTCAGTTCAAGACAAGGCCCGCACCAGGTTCCCCAGAAGTCCAGGAGTATATACTTTTTAGGAATTGGGATATTCATCTTTTTCCCGGCAATAGTGGTGGCGCTGAATGGTGCGATCCAAAATCCGGCTGTAGTGCCTCTTGGTTTATCGGTTTCGGCCAGTTTTGTAAGAACAAGTTTTCTAAATGATTTGTCGATAGAAGAAAGAATGTAAGTGTGGTTATTAAGTTGAATAAATTCACCCATCTTTTTTAGCGCTGTTCCTGAAGAATTTTTAATGGCAACAAGAATATCTTCTTCAGTTGTAAAGCTGATGTCAGGCCTTCGGTTTGCAATAAATAACTGTATGCCTGATAAATTCATGCCTTCAAAATGTTCATACCCTTTCACCATCAGGTAAAGCGATTGTTCTTCTTCGGAATGGTACGTGAAAGCGGTTTTATAAGGGTAGGGCTGTAGGGTAATTCTGATATCCGTTCCGGGAATAGTTACTTGAATGTAGGGCAATGCAGCAATCTGATTTTTTGAAGAAGGATAATGCAGAATGCGGTCATCTGTGAAGTCCTGGTTGAAATTTGTATCCGCTATTACAACAATGCTATCGTTTATTGTGCCGATAAAGAAATTCAAATGAATGTTTTGTATGGAATCATCCGTTCCCGCATATCGGAGTTTATGGTATTTGACGAGGTGAGCCGCTGTTTTAACAGGGGGAAGCGTGTACTTTTGATCACTTATGAAAGTGGGCATTATGCCTGTTTTGAAAGGTCCTTCGCCTGTCTTTCTTGCCAAATCGACCTGCAACGTTTGACGCTGTGCAAAACTTCCCTTGGAAAAAAGTATGATCAGAATAGTTGTTAAACAGTGTCTCAACATGGCGTTTACGCATTTGGGATTTTCTGAAAGGAGAAAAAACACTTCCGCAAATCAATGATTATTGAAATCATAACTCCTTTAATCTGCTTTCGATCTCCTCGAACTCAAGATCGTGCTCAATAATTTTTCCGGTAGCCGTTTCCACTACTATATATCTTGGAATAGTTGTAATACTGAGTTCTTTAAGGCCAGCGTTCCGGGATACTTCCGTAAGCCATACATCGGGATAGCCGCTTTTCCTGCGTTTTCTATAATTGATCCAGTCGGCTTTTTTGTAATCCGTAGCAATTCCGGCAATTCCGGTTTGTGCATCCTTGTATTTCGCGGCAAGCTTTTCCAGCCCCGGTTGTTGCTGAATGCAGGGACCGCACCATGTTGCCCAGAACTCCAGCACCAGGTATTTCTTTTCAGGATATAGTTCCGATAAGGTGCGTTTTTTTCCGTTCAGGTCTTCGAAGCTTAAAACAGGTAAGTATTCAGGACGGCGGGGGATCGAATTGCCGACCTCTTCTTCAAATGTAGCCAGGTAACGGAGGTAGGATGGTCGCCTTTGTAATTCAGGTGCAATAGACTTAAAAGCAGTATCTATATATGCCCTGTACTTATAAGTGAACCCTGGAACCGGTAACCTGGCTAACCCCCGGAGATGCTCCAGTGCCAGGAGTGATGTGCTGTGTTCCCGGATAAGTCTCGCGGTTGTAATAATTCGCCAATCGTTGATTTCATTCATTTTCTGGCTGCTGATTTCCGCCTGGTCATCTTTTCTGAAACGCTGCTCATATTCTTTTTCTATTTCTGTAAACGCCCGCTGTTCCCTGTTAAAGCGCCCGCCATTAATAATTAACTCATGTTTTTTTTCATTGAAATTTAAGTCCAGGGATGTGGTGTCGATAATGAATTTAGAAGTCCTGATTTCGCGTTGCTGTACTTTCTTTCTGTAAATATTCAGACTCATATCACTCTCCTTAGAAAGAAAAATAAAAGCATGGAGTAC
>CAMLLB010000092.1 GCA_946480815.1 uncultured Flavobacteriales bacterium | reverse complement strand
TTTGTCTTTTTAGGGAATCACTATTTATGAATCACTATTACGTTTATATCAACTATTCCGGGAAGTTTGATAAGTATTACATTGGTCAAACAGAAAACTTCGAATCCCGATTACTTCTTCATAATTCCGGTCTGGTTAAATCAACAAGTCCTTATATTCCTTGGATGAATGTGTTGTTGATAGAGAAATCATCTCGTTCGGAAGCAATGATTCTTGAAAAGAAGCTTAAGAATTTGAATCGGATTCGATTAGTTGCGTTTATAGAAAAGTATAAGTAGATATGGTCCCGACGCTACGGTCGGGATTCAGACATGCAGACCTTTCAGTCGGCATCGTCTGAACTGTAAGCTTAGAAACCCTCAAGATGTATCAATGTCTTGAGGGCTTTGTCTTTTTAGGGAATCACTATTTATGAATCACTATTACGTTTATATCAACTATTCCGGGAAGTTTGATAAGTATTACATTGGTCAAACAGAAAACTTCGAATCCCGATTACTTCTTCATAATTCCGGTCTGGTTAAATCAACGTTTCTTCATTCCTTTCGGGATCTTATGTCAAAATAACAAAGGCCGAAATAAAGATTTACTATTAAGAGATTCTTAAAAAATCAAAAAATAATATTTACCATGGTAATTATTTCAAAAGTTGTTGTACCTTTGCTTCATCAAACAATCCAAGAAAGGAAAACAATATGAAAACAATCTTCCACTCAGAAAACTCAAGAGGCCATGCCAACCACGGTTGGTTGAATGCAAAACATTCCTTCAGCTTCGCTTCCTGGTACAACCCGGAAAGAGTTCACTTCGGTACGTTACGTGTATTGAACGACGATACCGTTTCACCGGGAATGGGATTTGGAACTCACCCGCACGATAACATGGAGATCATCACGATCCCGTTGGAAGGTGCGATCGCACATAAAGACTCGATGGGTAACAGCGCAACCATCACCGCCGGAGAAATCCAGGTAATGAGCGCAGGGACCGGAGTACAACACTCGGAATTTAACCCGAATGAGGACAAAGACCTGAAGTTATTCCAGATCTGGCTGTTCCCGAACAAACGCAATGTAGAACCGCGTTACGATCAGCAAAAGATCGCTGTGGACGAACATTTGAACGAGTTTGTACAGATCCTTTCACCGAACAAAGACGATGCGGGAGTTTGGATCCACCAGGACGCCTGGTTCCACATGGGGAAATTCACCGAAGACAAAACACTCACATACGAATTGAAAAATCCGGAAAACGGAGTATATGTGATGCAGGTTGAAGGAAGCTCGGTGATAGAAGGGCAACAATTAAATCGTCGTGATGCATTAGGAATTGTAGACACTTCCTCCGTAACTTTGCATATAACCAAAGGTTCCACTGTATTGTTGATGGAGGTCCCGATGGAAGTGAAAATGTAACAAACGAGCAATGAAAAATGCGTTAGCATGGCGTTACGCCACACAGAAATACGATCCGACGAAGAAAATCAGCGATGAGGATATGCAGGAACTATTGGAAGCGATCAACAGCGCTCCTACTTCCTACGGTTTGCAGCCCTTTAAATTAATCCACGTCAAATCCCCGGAATTGCGTGTACAGTTAAGGGCGGCATCTTTTGACCAATCTCCTTTGACTGATGCTTCAGATGTGGTAGTATTCACCGTGAACCGGAATGTAGCGGATCAGCACATCGATTCATACATGCAGCGCATTGTTGAAGTACGTGATGTGGAACGCGAAAAACTGAACCGTTTCCAAAAGAACATTATTGGGACATTATCCAATCTGAGCTCGGCGGAACTCATCGCATGGAATACCAAACAAGCGTATATCGGATTGGGATTCGGATTGGTAATGGCTGCGCATTTAGGAATTGACAGTACACCAATGGAAGGTTTTCAAAAAGAGAAATACGACGAAATCCTGGGTTTAACCGATGATCACGCAGTCCTGGTCTTAACCTTCGGATACCGTTCGGATGAAGATCACACACAACATCACAAAAAAGTCCGCAAGACTTTGGAACAATTAGTAACAGTTAAATAAGAATCTGCCATGGCAGATGAAGACCGAGTGCAGACTGCACAACAGTCTTAGCACGAGGGAATAGAAACACAAGTACATTCAGACAACAAAAAATAAACAATTTAAAATTCAATCAAAATGAGTACAACAAAATGGACAATTGACCCTTCTCACAGTGAAGTAGGATTTAGCGTAAAACACATGATGTTTACAAAAGTAACCGGAACTTTCGACACAGTTGATGCAACTGTTGAAGCAGAAGACGGATTCAAAAACGTAGTTATTGATGCTAAAATCGATACGGCTTCGGTAAATACACGTAACGAACAACGTGACGGACACTTGAAGAGCGGAGATTTCTTCGATGTGGAAAATCACCCGCAAATTACATTCAAAGCAGAACTTCCCGAATTGAAATCAGGTAAGATCGAAGGCGAGTTCCAGCTACACGGAATAACGAAACGCATTCCTTTGGATATCGAGTTCCATGGAGAAGGAAAAGATCCATGGGGAAATCAAAAAGCTGCTTTCAGTTTCGAATCATCCATCAACCGCAAAGACTTCGGTTTGACCTGGAATTCGACTCTTGAAACAGGTGGAGTTTTGGTTGGAGAAGACGTAAAATTACGTGGTGAAATTCAATTGATTAAACAATAAATTTAGTAAAACAGTTTAGTAAGGGCGGGACAAAATCCCGTCCTTTTTTTGTTCTTTTAAAATGACATTTTGCACATTGAACTAAACGATTGGTTCAATCTTGCGATTTAAATCATTAATCATTAGTAATATTATTTCAACATTAATTTATTACTACTGTATGAAGAATCTGCTATTACTATGCTTCATCCTTACCCCCTTGATGTCGTGTTTTGCCCAACCTGCAAATGACGATCCTTGTTCAGCTACGTCGCTAACCGCCAATGCTTCCTGCTCCTATACGGCGGGAACGAATGTTGCAGCAACCAATACTGCGGGAGTTCCTGCACCGGGTTGCGCTTCTTACTCCGGGCAGGATGTCTGGTTTACAGTTGTAGTTCCCGCAACCGGTTCCATTATGGTCAATACAAATAGCGGCTCGATGACAGACAGCGGTATGGCCTTCTATACCGGAACTTGTGGTTCGTTGACCCTGGTAGAGTGTGACGATGATGACTCTGGTAACGGAAATATGTCGATGATCTCAAGAGGTGGATTAACACCGGGAAGTACGCTTTATATCCGGATATGGGATTACGCAGGAGGAACCGGAACATTTTCAATTTGTGCCGTTGCCGGTGCTCCTTCAAATTCATGCGGAAGTGCCGCAACCAATGACAATTGCCCTTCTCCGGCAATCCTCACTCAAGGCCCCGGAACATTCAGTGCTTCAACAGATGTTACTTTTACTGCGGATTTACCAGGTAACGTAAACTCTGTGTTTTGTGGTTCCATTGAAAACAATTCCTGGTACCAGTTTACTGCAAGCAGTACAACGCATACATTTCCTATTGCTTCCGTGACTGGGTGTGTCAGTGGTTGGGGAATCCAGGCGCATGTTTATAATATTACTTACGATGCATCCGGATGTTGCGTCGGGTTTACGTCCATGTCAAACTGCTACAACCCCGGAAACACAACTTTGGGAACCGTAACAGCTACAGGACTTACGATCGGTAACAACTATATGCTTATGATCGACGGGAATTCAGGAGACGGTTGTGAATTCACCATTTCCGGGTGGACCGGTACCGGAATCCTGCCGGTAGCACTATCCGAGTTCAACGGGAATGCAACGAGCCTGGGAAACATCTTGTCCTGGCGAACAGAGAGTGAATACAAAAACGACTATTTTGAATTGATGTACTCCCGTGATGCAGATCACTTTGAGAAAATAGGTACAATCCAGGGAGTCGGAACAACTTCAGAAGCCCAGGAATACCAATTCATTCACCAGGGTGTTCCTTCAGGGACAAGTTTTTACAAATTGCAACAAGTTGATTTGAACGGAGCAAGAACGGACTCAAAAATCATTTCCATTCAATCAAAAGGAGAGCTGGACGGATTATTCAGCACCTACCCGAATCCTATGAAAGATCAACTGGTAATTCAACTTCAAAGCTCCCGGAAAGAGGTAATGGAAATTGAAATTACGGATCAAAAAGGAATTTCAGTATTAAAAGAACAGGTTCTTGTCAATGAAGGAGTTACCAATCTTTACAGGGATATTGCTTCATTAAGTGCCGGGGTCTACACCTTGATAGTTACAAGCAATACATCTTCACAAAAACAACGAATCATTAAAATTGACTAAGATGAAAAAAACACTTTTTTTATTTGCGATCTGTTTTTTCTCAAACGGTGTTTTTTCTCAAACATCCGTATTTGAATTAAACCAGGAGAAAGCCCGTTATAACCAATCGAAAAACGTCTCACAAATGGTTTCAAGTACGTTCCATTCCAAAACAACGATCACAAATTCGGATTTCAATCAAATAGCTGCCGTTATGGAGCAGAAAGACGGTTATGTTTCCTGTACTTTGAACGCACAGAACAACCTGATCGTGGTCCACGAAAACTGGGTAGAGCTTAAGGACATTCAGGATGTCATCGGGCAATTTGTTCCTGTTGAACCGGAATTGAGAACCGAACAACTGATCAAATAGCAATAAAACCAATAACATCATTCAGAAGGACGTCAATTGGCGTCCTTTTTTGTTATCACGAATAATGCCTGCCAAATGATAAAAACGATGTGATCTATTTTTGAACCACATAGGAACAACGCTTACGCTAATCGCATGTCGACAGTAGCTCTTCGCCTTCGTAAAGCCACTTCGGCAGAGCAAGATTAGCGATGGCACAAGCTCCAGCGAAGGCGCATAGAATACATAGTTTACCACGAAGACATGAAGTACACGAGGTTTTATCTTCCATAGAGGGTTGATTGATCGCGGGACTTCGCTAGCTCAGTCGGGAGAATTAACCACATAGGAACCTAGAACACATAGAAGAGAGGTAATCGATTGGATGATAAGGTCGAGTAAGTAAATACATAAAATCCGAAGCGTCAGAATAATATTAAACTTGCCAAA
>CAMLLB010000091.1 GCA_946480815.1 uncultured Flavobacteriales bacterium | reverse complement strand
GTTGTTTCCAGTTCACCTGATCCTGAAATGGATGTTTGCCAGCTGTGGTAACGCCCGACAGCAAGATTGGATGGAAGCTGCTCAAATAAAGGGCTTTTCCTGATTACCTGTATTTCAGAAGCTTTCCCGTGAATTGGCTTCGGGCATCGGATTAAGTTTTCCCCATAATATTCGGCTATTGCCTGGTGGCCCAAACAAATCCCCAAAATGGGTTTTCTACCGCTGAATTGATCTAAAACAGATAACAAGAGACCCGCTTCGGAAGGGATTCCAGGTCCGGGAGAAAGCAAAATAGCGTCGGATGATTCCAATGCCTCAAAATTGATGTGATTGTTTCGTTGAATGATTACCTCGTGATTTTCTTCCCGGATGTAACGAACCAGGTTGAAGACGAAGGAATCAAAGTTGTCAATGACCGTAATTTTCATGGATTTTGTTTTTGTGATGCGTTAGAAATGGCTGTTCGGATAGCTCCCAGTTTATTCGTTACTTCCGCCAGCTCATTTTCGGGAATAGAATCCAGGACAATTCCTGCTCCGGCTTGATAGTAAAGTGTATTGTTGAGACTCAAAGCACTTCGGATAATGATCGCAAGGTTCATATTCCCATTCGCATGGATAAAGCCAATTGCCCCGCCATAAAATGAACGCTCGAAGTTTTCGTATGTTTTGAGAAGTTCCAGGGCTTTGGGTTTCGGAGTTCCGGAAAGCGTTCCGGCTGGAAATGTGCCATTGAACAATTCCAGTGCAGTATGTTCCGTATTGCCGGTTATTTTCGAAACCAGGTGGATTACATGGGAGAAATGCTGTACTTCTTTATAGGAGGCAATTTTTACAGCGTTGCAGAATTTACTCAAATCATTTCGCGCAAGGTCCACCAGCATCGTATGTTCTGCGTTTTCTTTTTCATCCTGTACCAATTGAGTTACTAATTCGGAGTCAATGCTTGAATTTCCTGTTTTTCTGACCGTACCGGCAATCGGATGAATTTCGGCAAGTCCGTTCTTCAGTTGAATTTGCGTTTCCGGGGAAGAACCGAACAGGCGATAAGATTCCATGTCTACATAAAAGAGGTAAGGAGAAGGGTTCAACCTGCGCAGATGACGGTATACCTGGAAATCGTCTCCGAAAAAAGTTTGACTGAACCTGCGCGAAAGAACCAATTGAAAAACATCTCCCCGGTAAATGTGATTCTTCGCTTGTTGGACAAGTGCCAGGAATCCGGAGTCGGAAAGAGGTGTTTTTTCCTCGTCCCGAATTTCAAAAGGCAATTCGGATGCCTTGTGAAATTGGAGTAATTCGGAAAACCCGGAAGTTTTCTTTTGGGTGTTTTGAAAGCTGTTGTACAGGATCGTCCCCTGATCATAAAAGTGATCAATAACTAACAGGTATTCGAAAAGTGTAAAACGGGCGAGGGGAAGTTCTGAATCTGCTGAATCGGAAAGTAAATTTTCTTCGAAATGGGCGAATTCGAAACTGAAATAGCTCAAAAAACCATTGTTTTCAAAACTGTTTTCAAATGAATACGCGCCTAGTAAATCCTGGATTTGAGCAGTGATTTTTTGCGGATCGGAAATTGGTACCGTATGTACGGAATTCCCTTCGTTCACCAGGATTTCCTTTCTGAAAACCTGGATGTCACAAATCGGATTCAGACCGATAAATGATTTACTTGCTGTTCGGTCGTTGTAATCAGTGCTCTCCAAAAGCGAAACGCAGCGAAATCGGTTGCGCAAAGACAAGTACAAACCGATGGAAGTGTAATTATCCGAATTAAAGCTATAATGTTGTGTGTAAATTGTCATGATCAAATTTTTGGACATAAAAAAAGCGGCTTACCACAAGTGATAAGCCGCTCGAAAAAAAAGATATAATGGATTAAGCGTCAGTCACTTTTTGAGTAATCTGACACCACCAAAATTTCATTGATTGTTGAAAAATCATGAGGCAAAGATAGCGCGATAAATCAAACTTCCAAGAAAAATTGTGAAAAAATATTTTCAAATTGCCATTTTGGTTAAATAAATAACATTAGATTTGTGCTTAGAAATGAAAAAAAATAATCAGTTCGTACAATTTTCGTGGTGTCTTCGGGTATAATTATTCGAAGCATATAGAGATATTAATTGGTAAAATCCCGCTTCGTTTTTGGAGCGGGATTTTTTGTTTTATTCCCTGAAAAAAGACACTAAAAGTGAATTAAAAAAGGTAATTTGGTACATCATGAGCAGCATCATTCAAAAAGGAGGAAAAAGGCCGATTATCATTGCGGGACCTTGCAGCGCCGAAACGGAGGAACAAATGATGGAAACGGCCCTTCAAATCAAGAAGTTTTGTGAGATCGATATCTTGCGGGCGGGAATTTGGAAACCGCGTACACGACCGGATTCATTTGAAGGAGTCGGTGAAATAGGTTTGAACTGGCTTGTGAGTGCAGGAAAGGAATTAGGAGTTCCGGTAACGACTGAAGTTGCGAATACCAAACATGTGGAACAAGCCTTAAAAGCGGGTATTGATATCCTTTGGATTGGTGCCCGGACGACTGTGAATCCTTTTGCAGTTCAGGAAATTGCCGATGCTTTGAAAGGAGTCAAGATTCCCGTTTTGGTGAAAAATCCTGTCAACCCGGATCTGGAGCTATGGATCGGTGCTTTTGAGCGTCTGGAGAAATCCGGAATAACGGAATTAGCAGCGATCCACCGTGGATTTTCTGTTTACAAACATGCGAAATACCGGAATGTGCCCAACTGGGAAATTCCGATCGCCTTGCACGAACGGCTTCCCGGTCTTCCGATTATCAATGACCCAAGCCACATTACCGGAAACCGGAATTTATTGCTGGAAGTTTCTCAAAAAGCAATGGATTTGAATTTTGATGGCTTGATTATCGAAACACATCGAAATCCGGATGCCGCCTGGTCGGACGCTGCTCAGCAGTTAACACCTGAGAATTTGGGAATTCTTTTGGATTCCCTGGTCCTGAGATCGCAGAATTCAGAAAAACTGGATAGTGAACACATTTCTGTTATCCGGGAGAAGATCGGTGATTTGGATGATCGTTTATTTGATATTCTCACGGCACGCATGCAGTTAAGTGAAGAGCTGGGGATTTTCAAAAAAGAACACAATATTACCATTTTGCAACCGGAACATTGGAGAAAGATCATTTCAGCCAGGCTGAACCGGGCTTTCGAATACAAATTGAGCGATCGTTTTGTGCGCCAGGTAATGGATGCCATTCACCAGGAGTCGATTCGTCACCAGGTACGGGTTATGAATCATTCTTCAGATAAAGAAGAGCAATGAGACAGGTTATTCATCCGGGTTTAATTTCAGGGAATGTGACTATTCCGGCATCGAAAAGTGATTCGCAAAGAGCAATTCTTTGTGCTGCATTAGCCGACGGAACTTCCCGTTTAAAAGGAATTGGAAAAAGTGACGATGAAATGGCGATGCTACGTGCAGTGGAGCAGATGGGAGCTGTTGTTCAGAATGAGAATAAAAGCGGGAATGAGGAAGAGCGGGTTGTTTTGATTACCGGGATCAGGAAACTCCCGGAGAACCTGGAATTGTCTGCAGGTGAATCAGGTTTGGGCTTGCGTCTCCTCACTTGTGTCAGCGCTTCTTTTGATCAACAAGTAATTCTTACTGGAACAGGAAGTCTGCTTTCACGGCCAATGAATTTTTTTGATACCGTTTTACCCCGATTTGGCTGTGCGGTTTCAACAAACAAAGGATTTTTACCTGTTGAAGTTTGCGGACCACTCACAGGAACAACCGCACAGGTAGATGGTTCGTTGAGTTCCCAATTTATTTCCGGTTTGTTGATGGCGCTTCCACGAAGTGAAGAGTCGAGTTCCCTGGAAGTGATTGACATGAAATCCGGACCTTACATTCAAATGACCCTTCACACCCTGAATCAATTTGGAATTGTCATTGAAAACGAAAATAATCGGTTCAGAATTCCTGGAAAGCAACGGTACCTGGCAACAGATTATTCCGTTGAGTCGGATTGGAGTTCGGCAAGCTATTGGTTGGTTGCAGCGGCTTTGGGCCATCCGATTTCCGTTTCAGGATTGAATATGCGCAGCTTACAAGCTGACAAAGCCTTATTGAAAGCTTTGATGAGTGCCGGCTGCAAAGTACTATTCGATGAAAATGAAATTCGGGTAGATGGTTCCGGGCTTCATTCCTTTGAATTTGATGCCACAGATTGCCCGGATTTATTTCCTGCTTTGGTGGTTCTGGCAGCTAAATGTACTGGCATATCTGAGATTAAAGGAGTTCACCGGCTTGTTCACAAAGAAAGCGACAGAGGAAAGGCATTGCGAACTGAATTTGGAAAAATGGGCTTAAAAATTGACCTGGAAAATGACCGGATGCTGATTCATGGAACCGGAAAATTGCAGGGAGCCGAAGTGGATTCTCATCATGATCACCGGATTGCTATGTGCCTTGGAATTGCAGGAAGCATTGCAAACGGAGTTACGATTCTAACGAATGCAGGCTCGGTTTCTAAAAGTTATCCTGATTTCTGGGAGTGTTTCAAGTCTTTATAATTGAATTCAACCGTTTAGACTGAAAATTAACCACTTATCATATATTCTGGTTATTTGACAGATTGGCATTGAATAATCAAGTCTCGTTTTTTACCTTCGTAAGGCTGAAACACTAATATTACGCATCCCAACTTACTACAAAGTTCCAAGGAGTATTATTTCACGTTACAGCAATATTTTATATTGCCACATTTGCTGTGTTTGACTATACAATTCGAAACGCTGCAAGGTTTTTTGATTTCTACAAGTTGTGTCGGATCCAGTTAATGAAGCAATAGTAATTTTTCTTCATAATCAGGTAAAAGCATCCGTCAGCTGACGGATGCTTTTGAAGTTTTATGAGGCCTGATTATTCCAGGTAAACCGGCTGTGTTTTCCCGTAATCCACCTGGTAATCAAATTTAAATTGTTTTGTTTCACCCTTATTCGTGGTAAATTTCCAGGTTAGAATCCCTGTTTTTTCATCCAGAACAGCACCGTCAAATGTACCTTGTTTTACTTTGATATCGTCATTGATCGAAATAGGGAAGTGGTCTTTTACAATGATCGGAATGGACGCTCCACCGTTGTTCCGGATGGTGAAATCCCAGGTTACTTCGTACTTGTAGCGATTGCCAAGTAAACGTGTTTTACTCATTTCCTC
>CAMLLB010000090.1 GCA_946480815.1 uncultured Flavobacteriales bacterium | reverse complement strand
GCTGCGATGATTTAGCCATTAGCATTACAAACGATAAAAAAGAATTTGTCAATGCCCTGATTTCTTTCCAGGAATACAACATGAGTACCAAGCGTTTTTCCCTGCAATTCGGAGATCATAAAATGAAGCTGGCAGACCGTGCAAAAAGAATTCTTTTCAACACCAACAAGATGCTCAGCAACCGTGAAAAATACTTTCTGTCCGCTTGCGCAGCACTCAGTGTGATTCTCTTCCTGGTAGTTTTGAACGTGAATTCCTCTACCGCACAGGAAATTAAATCACAGATACCAAATACCCTAAGCAACGAAGACACCCTCAAGCCGGCAGATATTCCGGAAGGAACTGCAATCCGGTACGTGGATGATACGAAAGGGAAGAAGTCACACGTATACATTTTCAAAAACGACGGAGTACTTTACCAGGTTCCGGCAAATTTGGAGAATTTTAAGGTGAACGGTGAATTGATTACCGGACAAGACCGTGAAAAACACCTTCCCAAAATCAATCAATTGATCGAGGAGTATGAAAAAGCCATCGGTGTTGAAGAAATCGATGGATACACAATCGATGACCCGGAATTTGATATTGATCTCTCGGAAGAAGAACGGATCATTGATGAGGCATCCCGGACAATTGACGTGCACGCTGCGATTATTGACAAGCATTCGAAAGTGATTGATGAACACACAGCGGTTATTGATAAGCAGCTCAAGATCATTGAAATAGAAACTCGCAAAAAAGACGGGGAAATTGACTGGAAGAAACACGACAATGCACAACGCCGCATTGAAGAAGAACAGGTAAAAATCCGAATCGAATCTGAAAAGATTGATCACGAATCCCGTAAAATTGATGAGCAGGCACGCAAGATTGATGAGCAGTCGCGCAAGATCGATGCAAAACTGAAGCTACAGGAAAAAGAAATGAAATTAAACGAATTACATCCGCTTCCTCCTCATGAAAGCATCACCCAGGTAGTGATCGATGATCTGAAAAAAGCAGGATACGATGAAAAGATCCATTCCTTCGAATTGAATGAGAAAACCTTGATCATTAACGGGAAAACGCAATCCGAAACGCTTTTCCAGCAAGTGAAAAAACATACCAAACCCGGCATGCGCATCTTATACAATATTGATACGCATTAAGCATGTCTTTAGTACCCTTCAGACATCAGTAAGTTAAAGATGAAGTAAAGTGGTCCGCCAAGACGGGTCACTTTACTTGTAAACAAATTATACTAATCCAACGCTTACTCACTAAACTCTTTTAATTTATTGAGTGCTTTCGGTCAAACTTCGTCAAAGAAGCTCACGTATTTGTAATTCGTGCTTTCAATGGCCATTCCTGAACCCAATCTTCCCATTGCTGAATTAATACATCCGTCTAAGTATTGCTCATACTATATTTCCTCCATAAAAAGAAAATAATATGAAAAAACACTTAGTTACTATCCTCACTTTGGCATTGTTTGGTTCTGCCACTCAAGCACAAACCGCGGTGGTCAACAACCCAAGCGACGTCAGTTATGTTCCCGGAACACTCCGTTATGAAATTGACCATGCTGTTGCAGGTACCACTATCTATCTCACCAGCTTAACAAGTTCGATCAATTTGCAGGATGCAATTATCCTGACAAAAGATGTGAAACTGGTTGGTACTACAGGAGTTACAACCATCGACGGCAATCTGCAAACGAATCTGTTTGAGATTGATCCGGGTGTTACACTCGAAATGAATGGCCTCATTTTACAGGAAGGTTCAAATCTCTACAGCATGCAAAATCCCGTGAATGGCCCAGCTGTTATTGTAGATGGTTATTTAATTGCCGTCAATTGCACCTTTAAAGACAATGAAGGTCATAATGGTGGTGCTATTGATTGTTCAAATTACGGTTCAACTGTAACCTTGACCGATTGTGTTTTCAAAAACAATAAAGGTACTCAGGGTGGTGCTCTTAACATCAATTATAACTCTGTACTTACTGCACACGGCTGTACTTTCCTTGAAAACCAGTCTACCACGGTAGGTAGTTTGGGCGGACAAGGTGGCGCAATTCGGATTAACAATTCAAAAATCTACATTCTTAATTGCTCATTTATCGGCAACCAAGTAGTGAGCACAGGCTCATTAATTGCTAAAGGAGGCGCTATTCATGCAATTGGTTCCCTAACGTTTCACATTGCCAATTCCGTATTTTATGGAAATAAATGTAACGCCGGTCTTGGAGGCAGAGGAGGAGCGATGAGTTTGAATTCATATAATTATCCTGCCAGCAACATATCATTTAACAATTTGACTATTGCAAACAATTCGGCAACACACGGCGGGGGAATTTGTATCGATTCCGATCGAAAATTTGACATTGCAAATTGCATCATTGCTAAGAATCTCAGTTCACCGGGCAACGATCCTGATTTGTATCTTATTTCTCCGGCAAGTATTCCCGTCACAAATGGTGGAAATTTATTGGGTGTAGCTCCAACATTATTTTCTCCTTCTTTTCAGGACCTTGTTGGAAGCATGGCAAGTCCGGTTGACCCACAATTTATTCAAATCGGATCGATCCCGCCATCTTCAAATGGAGATTATCACCTGATGGCTTGTTCTCCTGCCATGAACATGGGAAGTTCATCGGCACTTCCAATAGATGTGTACGATTATTTTGGCGCGGGTTCAATTCCCCTGTCTCAAGATTTAGAAGGAAATAACCGCATCATCAATTTGATGGACAAAGGTGCTTATGAACACCTGAATGCTACTCCGGGATCATTTTATTACACGGATGGACACACGCATTGCAAAAGCCTGGGGCTTTCATATCCAAATACAGGAGGTTTAACCGGAACCTTCACATCAAGTCCTGCAGGATTATCGATTAATGCTTCAACAGGTGTTATCACACGCAAATTCAGTTCTGTTGGTGTTTACACCGTTACATTTCATACGACTTCCTGCAACGGAACACCGGTTTCCACTTCCATTACTTACACCATCAACGCCAATCCGATTGTGAACATTACAGAAACCATCAACCCGGGTTTTCCTTACAATACAACCTCACTGAACGCAGTTGTAACAGGAACTACCGGGGCACATACGTATAGATGGTACCGTAATGGCAACTATATCGGTGCATCCAGTCAAATCATAAATCCTTGTGCCAATGCTACCTATGAAGTGTATGTAACAAACACTGCTACCGGATGCGTGGGTTATAAGAGCTATTTCTTCAACAATACGAACAACGGTGTCTGCGGTATAACACCTCCATTGGAAATTGGAACATCGACCACCGGTACTAATGAACCTGAAAACGCTTCATCTTCCGAAAAATCGCTGGAATCAAGTGAATCAACCTTAACTCAAAGCTGGAAACTCTACCCGAATCCATCAGAAGGGGAGGCCTTCGTTGAACTCGACAAGGTATATTCACACATCGAATTTACGCTAACTGACCCAACAGGAAAGCGCCTTGCAAGCGGAATTGTGCTTGAAAGTGATCGTCTGGTCCTGCAAACCAAGCAACCAAGCGGTACGTATTTCGTAGAGGTGCTTGCAGATGGCGTTTCAAAAGTTTACCGATTAATTTTAAAGTAAAACTTATTGAAGAAATAATCAATAGATCCAAGGAAAAGACCGGGTGTAGCGCCTGGTCTTTTTTGATTGGAGTTATGGATAAACTTCATTAGCTTTCGGTGTACTATGATGGATTTGTGATCAGTTAATATAGCTTGGGTAATCACACCTCAAGACTCCTCACAAACCTCCTTCAACTTGTCCAGCGCTTTCGGCCAAACTTCGTCAAAGAAGCTCACATATTCCTCTTTTGTGTCGACTTCAACTTTCACTTTCGTTCCGGCACCTGTTGGCTCGAACCAATAGTTTTCATGCGCATCACCCCAACCTTCCACTTTCGGGCCTTCGGTAATCTCCGTTCCTTTTTCCAGGACCCCGTAATGGTGGATGGAAACAAATTTTGCCGGATCGTTTTTCTCAATGCGCGCAACCATTCCTGACTTTTCTCCGCTCTCAGCTTTGGAAGTGAACAAGATCTTTCCGCCCTCGTTCCAGGTTCCTTCATACGTTGAACTGGGTTCAAAAAGTGCTGTCCAGGACTCATAGGTCTTCTTATCGCTCAAGCCCAGCATTGTATCGTAGACTTTTTCAGGTGAGGCATTGATTTCGACGTCATAACTTAATTTTTTCATGCTGAATAGTATTAAATGAGATTCCGGCGTTGCTGTCTGTAATGCAGGTAGACTAAAGTTAGGGAAAAAAGATAGGGGGAAGGTTTTTTTGAATAATTAGCTTTTCTGAACAAGTGTTTAATGTAAAATGAATAAAGAAATATCAGAATTATTGGCTACCTTCGACTTACAATATTTAAAAATCCGCTACTATCATTAGAATGTCTTCAATATATCCAGATTCATCAAATAGAATAACCAACATTCACAGAAAATTTAGGCGTTTAGACAAAAAAACCTATGAAAGAATTCGTTCAAGTGAGCTAGGTCGAAATTGGAAAAGAATCATTTTTCCACCAAGCATTAAATTAATTGAAAAACCAAATTTGACATTAAAATATTTCAACTTAGCTAATCAATACTATAAGAAGAATTATAATATTGATTATGATTTATCCAAAGTCGAAAGGTTTTCTCCTGAATCAATCGCTGTATTTGCAGCCTGCATAGCAAGTGAAAGATTCACTAACAATATGAATTCTACTGGGAATATGCCTAAAAACATTATACTTAGAAATATGTTTAAAGAATCTGGATTTTTTGATCACGTAGAACTCGAAAATAAAAAAAATACCCCAAGAATTAATAAAACAGGTGAATTACTTCATAAGGTAACAAATAACAAAGTTGAAACAGAAATTGCAAGTTCTACATGTTTGTATGTAAAAAAAAGAACTCAAGCTAAATTTATTGATGATCTAGAACCTTTATATGTAATTCTTGTTGAGGCAATGCAAAACACTAATAATCATGCTTCAGCGGGAAAATCCGTTCAATATGATTGGTGGTTATACAGATATGAGGATCGCTCAAATAATTTGATTCATTTTACTTTTCTAGATATCGGCGTTGGAGTATTTGAAAGTTTGTCGGTGAAAAATTGGATAAGAACGGCAACTGATGCAATTAATTTGACATCCAATCTACAATTAGTTGATGATTTACTTGCAGGTAAAATAAAATCCCGAACTTTGCGTAAAGATAGAGGTAAGGGAATTCCTCAAATATATGATTCTTCAAAAGACGAGCTTTTCAAAGATTTTTATATTCTCAGTAATGACGTCCTTATCAACACAAAAAATGATGAAAAAATTAAGCTAAACGAGCAATTTCAGGGAACTCTATATTATTGGACTATA
>CAMLLB010000089.1 GCA_946480815.1 uncultured Flavobacteriales bacterium | reverse complement strand
CAATCCTTCATCACTTATTTTCTGATAAGTGATTTTCTTTACAAAGGAATCCAGGGAAACACCGCTATACGCTTTTGCAAATCCGGAAGTTGGCAAGGTGTGATTTGTTCCGGAAGCATAATCACCGAAACTTTCAGTTGTATTCTTCCCAATAAAAACACTTCCTGCATTGGTAACCCGCTGAACGATCTCAGCTTCGTATTCCCCCATAACAATTAAGTGTTCCGGAGCATACGTATTAATTATATCGGGCCACTTTTCGTTCATCGCAACAATTGCAGTGCTTGATTTTAATGCTTCGCGTGCAATTTCATTTCGCGGAAGTGTTTCCAATTGTTTCTCTACTTCGTTCAAAACGTCGTTGAGATAATTGGTCTCATCGGTAAGAAAAATCACCTGTGAATCTGCTCCGTGTTCAGCCTGGGCCAACAGATCAGCAGCAACAAAAGAAGCAGGAATGGAATTATCCGCTGCAACCAACACTTCAGAAGGTCCGGCCGGAATATCAATCGCTATTCCCAAATTCTGAGCATACACCTTCGCAGCCGTTACGTATTGATTTCCGGGACCAAAAATCTTATCCGCTTTCGGAATAGTTTCTGTTCCCAAGCTCATGGCAGCAATTGCCTGTGTCCCACCAACTTTATAAATCGTTTCGATTCCCGCTAGTTTAGCTGCAAATAATATTGCCGGATGGATTTTACCCTCTTTATTGGGAGGTGTGCACAAATAACGTGTCGGATTTCCGGCAATTTTAGCAGGAATTCCCAACATCAGAACAGTAGAAAACAAGGGTGCACTTCCTCCCGGAATATAGAGACCGACACTCTGAATCGGAACAGACTTCCTCCAGCAAAGTACACCAATAGTTGTTTCAACTTCCGGTTCCCTGTTTTCCTGTGACCGGTGAAAACGTTCTATGTTTTTGGCTGCAACCCGGATTGCGTCCTTTAATTCAGATGGGATCAACGATTCTGCCTCTTCAAATTCCTCTTTTGACACAACTAAATGATCGATCGCGACCTGATCAAATTGCCGGGTAAATGCTTTCAATGCCCGGTCTTTGTCTTTTTCAACTCGCTGAAAGACTTCTGAAATGAGTGAATTCAGGTTAACGGATTCCAATTTCACGCGCTCTAAAATTGGTGCCAGCTCCTTTTCGGATGGATTTATCAGTGTTTTCATATTACGAAACCATTTTTTCGATCGGACAAACAAGAATTCCTTCTGCTCCTTCTGCTTTCAGGCGTTGAACAATCTGCCATACTTCGCGTTGCTTCACAACAGAATGAACACTGACCCATTCTTCAATAGCTAGCGGAAGAATGGTCGGACTTTTCATACCCGGAAGAATAGAACAAATCACCTCCAATTTCTCTTTCGGACTATTCAACAAAATGTATTTGTTCTCATTTCCCGCCAAAACAGATTGGATTCGAAACAGTAATTGATCCAATAAGGGTTGTTTATCCGGATCGAAATTCCTGCCTTTAATCAAAACCGCTTCGGAATATTGAAAGGGAAAAACTTCCCGCAGGTTGTTCTGGAATAGCGTATTACCGGTAGAAACAATATCGGCAATAGCATCTGCGAGATTTAATGAGGGGGCAATTTCGACCGAACCGGAGATCGTGTGGATCTCCGCATTTACTCCTTCTTTTTGCAGGTATTTACGAACGGAATTCGGATAGGAAGTTGCGATTCGTTTCCCTTCCAGGTCTTGCGCTTTTTGAATGCTTGAAGTCTTCGGAACAGCAAACGAAACCCGGCATTTTGAGAAGTTAAGGGCTTGAAGGATTTCCACCGGAGACTCATCTTCATCCAGTATATTGGACCCGACAATCCCCAGGTCTACAATTCCATCGGCGACATACTGCGGAATATCGCTGTTGCGGAGAAATAAAAGTTCGGCCGGATAATCGGAAGTAATGACCTTCAATTGTCCTTCGCGGTAATCGACTTTCAAGCCGCATTCTTTCAATAATTCCAGAGAACCCTCTTGTAATCGACCTGATTTTTGTAAAGCAATAATTAAACGTTTCATGTTCTTGAATCCCGACATTTATTGTCGGTGGTTTTAAATTATGCCTGACTTCCAAAAGAGTGATGTAACGAAATGACAACAAAAAACCCGCTTGAAAGCCAAGCGGGTTAAAGATTTATAGATATACGATCATCTCACCATAGCGCTTAGCTGTGTATGTGATGATGATGATGTAATTGTGTCATTTTCATGGGGCAAATGTACATAATTATTCAGAACAGGCTCAATGAGTTAAAAAAAATATTTTTTCAACTCCGAACCGCACTCCATTTTCCCTGCTTCCAGATGTGTAGTTTTTTATTGATCAATTTGAACTTTAAATCAGGAAGATTGCACAAATCCGGACGGTAATTCATATAGGTATAGTGATTGAATCCGGGGGGAGCGTCTATTCTGATAATGTAAACCGGTCCTTCTCCCCGGAAGTCATTTTTTGAGATTTCAGGCAGACTGTCTTTCAGGTTATCCAGTTCATGAAAACGGATCGTTATGGAAGCATCCTTGAAAAAATCATCCGGAATATTGTAAAACAATCTTCCAGTGTTTCGATCCACGGGTTCACCGGTAATTCTCCATCCTGATTCGGTAATCTTATAAGTTTGTGTCATGAAGACCAATTGAGGCAGTTCGAACAACGAGTCATAGGCGTCAAATGCAACAGTTCCCTTTTCGAAACCGAGTACGGGTTTATAAGCATCATACGGGACAATTCTAAAGTTGATGTATCCGCCTGCGTCAACCGTATAATTCAGTTTGGTAAACAATTGGGTTCCTTCACAACCGGTTAAAAAAAATGCCACGGAATCAGAGGTGAATTGGATGGAAGAACCACAGAAACCATCATCCGTTAAACGAATAGCTTCTTTATGTATCTGCCCTAAAATCATCCATGGAAAGATCACTGCGATCAGGAATGGTATTTTATGTTTCATACATTCAGGTAATGGTGTGCAACATAGAAACAATTTTACATAAATATTTGAAACAAGTTGTTACACGCAGCAATCATTTTGTGATTTGCAATTTCTGATGAATAATTGAACCGAATCAGGATTTGAAACTAAAAAAATCCTGTTTTGTAACAGCAAATCAGGATCTCATATTCTTTATTAGATTATCACCGGTTAAATTATTAATTAACAACATGTCATTTTTCCTATTGTCTATTATTGATGATTTGTCACTATCTTTAATATATGTCAATTCAGAAGATAACTTATTTCTTGTTTGTCCTTCTATGTTCCTGCAGCAAAGGAAAACAAGTCATCATCCCCAAACTAAATGGTAATTTTATCAAGGCCTATAGAACAGATTTAAGCGGGGCAGTTTTCTTTATCGGACCTGGAATAAATCAGGAGAAAACAGAAATTATTGCTGAGTGTGATTGCTGCGCCAGCGATTTGGCCTTTTTGAATGATTCACTATTTATTTATGTGGAACGCTGTCTGGGAGGGGACACCTACATAAAAGGTTCTTATATTGCTTTTGGCGAACATGTGTTTCTTCATATTGATGAAAACATAATTGTATCTGAAGAAAACCCGATCGAACTAACATATTCTTATAGAGCAGAGCAGCAGCAGGAATCCTTTTTTGTGTACAATTTTCTTAATACAACAGGAAAACAACTGCTTAGTTATGAGGACGGTACTTACAGTGAATTCGGATTGCGATCCGATCGGGTTCACTTAAATGGATTCCTGGAAGAATTTCGAAAAGAGAAAATTCTGAGAATATTTTTGGAAGGAGAATAACAATTGCTCTATTTTATTTTGACTTCAGATCTTAGTCTGTCCACCAAAAATCCTTAATTCGGATTCCGATAACTATCGGGGCGTAATTAGGAATTCATAATCCTCGCAGCATCCGGCGCAAAATACGTCAAAATACCGTCTGCTCCTGCTCTGCGGATACTCAGCAACATTTCCATCACCGCGCGATCATAATCCAGCCAACCGTTTTTGGCAGCAGCATAAACCATCGCACATTCACCGCTTACGTTGTAAGCCGTTACCGGTGTCGCAAAATTCTCTTTCAGTAAATGAATAATGTCCAAATAGCATAAAGCCGGCTTCACCATAATGAAATCTGCTCCTTCGGCAATATCCAGTTCCGCTTCAATTAAAGCCTCACGCTTGTTAGCCGGATTCATTTGATAGGTTTTCTTATCTCCGCTTTTCGGTGCAGAATTCAATGCGTCCCGGAATGGTCCGTAGAACGCACTCGCATACTTTGCAGTATATGACATAATGGAAACATCCTGGAAGCCTGCTGCATCCAGTTCGTCACGGATAAAACCAACTCTTCCGTCCATCATATCGGAAGGACCGATGATGTCAATTCCCGCCTGTGCTTGTGCAACGGCCATTTTACCCAAAATATCCAGGGTCGGGTCGTTAACGATCTTTCCGTCAATAACCAAACCGTCGTGTCCATCTGAAGAATATGGATCAAGCGCCACATCCGACATTAAAACTGCCTCCGGGAATTTTTCTTTCAACGTTCTGATAATATGCAGGTAGAAGTTTTCGTCAGCGTAACTGTAACTCCCGATTTGGTCTTTCAAATGTTCGTCAACCGCAGGGAACAGGTCGAAAGTCATAATTCCCGACTTCATCCATTTTTCGAACTCCGGAAGAAGCTGATCAATACTCCAGCGGTAATTTCCCGGTAAGGAAGAAACCTCTTCACGAATATTTTTTCCATCCTTTAAAAACAACGGATAAATCAGGTGTTGAGGACCTAATTGCGTTTCTTCAACCATGGCTCTGATGGCTGCACTTTTGCGATTTCTTCTCGGACGAATATTCATAATGCTCTTTTTAACTAAAACAGTAAGAGGTTTTTGACGAGGGTCAATTCGAGTATTCCGCTTGCTGTTCTCGATACGTCACTGATTATCCGCTATGCTTCTGTCAGAGACACTCGAACTGACATTCGCGGAATGTATCGGGAATGACTTCAATAGTCTTAATTTCTTATCCTCGCTGCGTTCTTCTGTTAGTGGCACAAAGTTAATCAGAATCGGGAACTATTCGTTCAAATATGCGTTTTAAACAATTACAATTCATAATTATCAACAACAAAGTTCAATTAACATTTTTTTGTATATTTTCGTCTGTACGTTAACGAAGAAACAATGCGACTTATGAATAAGCTATTAACTACTTTCACAGTAAGTACCGGGATTGTACTTATGATTAGCTCCTGTGGTTCGGAGGAAGAAAAAAAGCCTGAAATAAGCAAAGAAGTTATTGATCCCAATAGCTCTTTGAATGCGAAGTTTGATGATAAGATCTTTAGTATTCCGTCCCCCATGCAAATGGCGCTGTTACTTGAAGAATCCAAATCTCCTTACAACGAATTTTTGTTGAACGACCTGGAAAAAGTAGGCGATTACACATCCGAATATAAAAAGGCGATGAATTTGGGTGTTTATGGGACCGACTTAGGATATGTTTCCATTTACAAACAAAACAGTATCGCACTAAAATATCTTTCCACAATTGAGAAATTGACAAGTAAATTAGGTCTGGAAGGTGCATTCGACAAAGATTTCATGTCCCGTTTCGAGAAAAACTCTACGAATAAGGATTCTATGATGGTGATTGTTTCCGATGCATTCAAAAAATCGGATAATTTCCTGAAATCAAATAACCGTAAAACGGTTTCAGCCCTGATCCTGGTCGGAGGATGGATCGAATCCATGTACCTGGCCTGTAATATCAACAAGGAACATGCAAATCAAAAAATCCTGGACCGTATTGCCGAGCAAACAGAAACACTGAACACGATTATAGACCTGCTTTCGGATTATAATAAAAAAGGTGAGTGGGATGAATTGATCACGGATATGAAAGACCTGAAGTTCTATTTCGATCAAATTACGATCAATTATGAATACATGGCCCCTGTTACAAATGCAAAAAAGAAACTAACTACATTGAGACATAAAGCAGTAGTAACAGTTGACTCCAGCACCTTGAATTTTATTAATCAGAAAATCGAAGCCATTCGAGGAAAAGTAATCGAATAA
>CAMLLB010000088.1 GCA_946480815.1 uncultured Flavobacteriales bacterium | reverse complement strand
TTAGGACGCCAGGTTTTCATCCTGGAAACAGGAGTTCGATTCTCCTATGGGCTGCCAACTTAGTTGGCCCATTCGTCTAGTGGTTAGGACGCCAGGTTTTCATCCTGGAAACAGGAGTTCGATTCTCCTATGGGCTGCAAATTTTAGTTTGTAATAAAAGAAAAAAATGGCAAATCACAAGTCAGCACAAAAACGAATTCGTTCTAACGATGTTAAGCGTTTACGTAACAAGTACCAACACAAAACAACTCGTAACGCGGTACGTAAACTTCGTTCTTTGAAAGACAAGAAAGAAGCAAGCGAATTATTGCCTGTTGTAACTTCCATGTTGGATAAGTTGGCAAAACGCAATATCATTCACAAAAACAAGGCTGCAAACTTGAAGTCAGGTTTGACAGTTGCTGTGAATAAACTATAAGAATTTTCATTAAGAAATGAGAAGGGTCTTGTCTGCCAATGGCGATAAGACCTTTTTGTGTTTTAATAAAGTTTCATGAAGAAATGGGCTTTGTTTCTACTTGTCACCTCCTTTTGTCAGCTCTCCGGACTGGCACAATCTCCCTTTGGGAACTACTTCCAGGACACGTTAAAACCCGGACACCGTATTTCCGGTAAGCTTGATTCCGTTGATGCAAATCTTGCTACTTATCAGCACACACTTCCCGGAGATTTCAATCCGTTCCTGTTTCATTTTTCTTTTTCGGACCTGAACACCACCTGGTTTAAACCGCAATCAAGACGATTTTCCGCGATTCCTCATATTGCATTTGAGTATTCCATGGGATCGAAACTGGCCCAATTCGGAAAAATAACATACACGCAGGCAATCGATTCCAATACCTTTATTCAATTCGATTATATCCGAAACAGTTCAAACGGAAACCTTAGAAATTCCGGTTTCGAGCGAAATTCCGTACAGCTTGGACTAATGCACCGCTCGAAATATTACGGAACTGTTCTGGATGTTGTATTTTATGGAAACGTGAACCAATTTGCCGGAGGTTTGCTGGGTGATTCCATCCGTGAAGGCTTTGCACTTCAATTCCAGGAAGTTGAAAAATCCAATTCCGGTAACCGGACAAAAGAATTGCACATTGATTGGAAGAATTATATTTCTTTTTCAAAAGATTCGCTTCAAAAAGTCGGACTAATCCTTCAACCCAGGTTAGATATTAAAAATCAACGTTATTACGACCGGGATACACTGGAGGCTATTTATGGGTTTTATAATTACGATTCACTGAACACCGACGATTACTGGGAATTGTCATCCTTGAAATTAAATGGCGGTGTGTTTTATAAGAATCGCGGATTCAATATTGAAGCAGGACTTGGTACCCGTTACTGGGATTACGATAACCTTATTATTCACCAGGACACGACCGAATTTCATGGATTTGCGGCATTGGATATGAACATCAAAGGTTATTCATTGAATGCTGCCGCGAATTACACGTTTGTTGGAGCGAGTGGAGAAACCCATATAGTTGCAGATGCCAAAAAAGCATTCCGAATCAATGTGTTCTCTGCAAACGGATCTTTTATCAGGCAGTACCCTGAAAACTATCAGCGATCTTATTACGGAAATACAATTGATTATACCTGGACCAATAAAGTGTTGAGTACACGGACTTCTTTGAAATTGAATTGGACCAATAAGAATCGTTTTGTGCCGTTCTTCCTTCAGGCATTCGTTGAGAATAATTCAAAAATGCCGGTTTTCATCCAAAACCAATGGAGACAGGACACGCTCACATCACTGAATGTATTGGGTGTTCAGGCAGGTTTTGAATATTCCATTAAGAAATTGTTGGTGCAGGGACGTGCAAGTTACCGGGAAAGTACAGGGGATTTACTTCCGAATTGGTTGATATCCGGACGGATTGCCTACAACGGCGGATTATTCAAAGCTAAAAAATTAAAAACAGTAACCGGAATTGAAGTGGGCTATATCAGTCATTACCAATTGATTGATTTTGTACCACAGATCAACACTTATTCCTTGTTAGGTACAGGTAAGCAATTCAATGACATGATGAAATTACATTTCTTCAGTCAGTTTGATCTTGGATATTTCAGATGGTTTGTTCGAGTAGAAAACATTGAACAGACATTCGTAAAACCTACCAATTTCGAAGGAGTAGGGTATCCGGTGACACCACTTCAGCTCCGATTCGGGGTTTCCTGGGATTTCTTTAATTAATTTGATATTAAACAGTAGGGGCGTAAAATTTTACGCCCCTACTGTTTTGAACATTTGAACCGTTCTTTGGGGATAAGTTCACCCGTCATTTCGTTTGTATCCAAGAAACCTTTCCTATATTTGAGGACCAAAAAAACATACATGGGATTATTAGATAATAAAGTTGTATTAATTACCGGAGCATCCAGAGGGATCGGCAAATCCATTGCAGAGGAATGTGTAAAGCAAGGAGCTAAAGTTGCTTTTACCTATTTGTCTTCAGAAGAAAAAGCTCGTGCCCTGGAAGCAGAATTGACTGCAAATGGTGGAACGGCAGTTGGGTTTAAATCAGATGCCGCAAATTTCGACCAGGCTCAAAAATTAGTTGACGATGTAGTTGAGAAATTCGGAACAATTGATGTTCTTGTCAATAATGCAGGAATTACCCGCGACACACTTTTGATGCGCATGACAGAAGAACAGTGGGATGAAGTAATCAATACGAATTTGAAATCTGCATTCAATTTAACAAAAGCAGTTCAACGCCCAATGTTGAAAGCACGTTCAGGATCGATCATCAATATGTCTTCTGTTGTAGGTGTTAGCGGAAATGCAGGTCAGGCAAACTATGCTGCATCCAAAGCCGGATTGATCGGATTCACAAAATCAGTAGCACAGGAATTGGGATCAAGAAGCATTCGCTGCAATGCAATTGCTCCCGGATTTATCGAAACAGAAATGACCGGTGCATTGGATCAAAAAGTAGTGGAAGAATGGAGAAATTCAATCCCGTTAAAAAGAGGAGGACAACCAATTGACGTTGCTAACGCGGTGGTTTTCTTAGCTTCAGACATGTCCGCTTACGTTACAGGACAAACACTTCACGTGTGTGGAGGAATGTTGATGTAATTGACAAAGTCTAAATAAAACAAAAACAGTAGGGGCGCGATTAATCGCGCCCCTACTGTTTTTATACATATTGTTTTCAGAAACTGCTTTTTGAACCTGCTCTTGAGAAAATACTCAATGCTTTTCGAAGTAGATCATAATAAAGTGCGATGATTAATAGAATAGTCATTCCCCACAGAACTAAAATGTTTGCAAGGAAGGTGCTCATCGGAATTCCAAACCAATATTTCTTATAAGTATAGAATGGAGCATTCAATAAACGCGTGTTTTTCGGGTCCATATACAACGGATCGTCTTTCTGAAGCAATTCATCATCCGTTACAATGATCTTTTGAACTTCCGTGCGGTTTGTTACCAAATCCTGCAAACTCTCATTAATGAAAGCAGCCTGGGAAGCTTCATAATTTTTCTCACCCATTTTCAAGACCAACTGATCCAATTTCTCCGTCGTTTCGTTGTAAGTCAGGTTGTATTGTTTCTTCAGTATTTCCAAAAATGCACCGATGTTAAACTGTACTTCCTGGATGGAAGATTTTCCTTTTTGCAATTTATTCAAGCCTGCAACACAGTCCTTGCATTCCAGGTTATCCCAGTTTGAAATTTCTTTTTCAATTTCGTTTGACAAAATGCGTTTTGCTTTTTCAAAATCCTTTGCTGAAGATTTTTTATCCGCAAGAATTGTCAATTGATTCTTCATTTCCGGAATCCAGTAATCGCGTTTCCAGCTTGCATTACTTTGCTTTTGGTGCAATTCAAACTGCTGGCTTTCATGAGCGTTATCGACCGCCTGAACAACAGCCAGCGCCTCGTACGCCCAACGGGACGCCATTGTGTTTCCAATCCATGGAACTTCATTATTGGAAGAGAAAATAGGATGGAGCTTGTCAAATTTCACGATTACACCGGAGAAAATCAATTGCGGGATAATCAATAACGGAACAATGATGTAAATAACTTTCGCGGAATTAAATGCGCTCGAAATATTCAAGCCCAATACATTAGCCATGCAAGAAGTAGAGAAGAGGATTACCCAATATTCCCACCACAAACCATGAATTTCAAGGATCAGATTCCCGATCAAAACAAAAAATGCCGTTTGGATCGCCGAAACAATGAACATGATCAGGATTTTTGACCACAAATAAGATCCCAGGGAAAGATTCAGGAAACTTTCACGCTTCAGGATTTTCTTGTCCTTGATGATTTCCTCGGCAGCAACAGTCAATCCAAGGAAAAGAGCCACCACCACCGAAATGAACAAGTATTGCGGAATGTTCTCGTTCTCATAAAAGACATAATCTTCGTGTCCTTTTCCATCCGTATTAAAAAACTTCACAAAAAAGGAAAGGATTGCAGCCAAAACCGGGGCTTCCAGCATATTGATAAACATATACTGCTTGTTTGCCAGTTTGCTCAATACATCCCTCAGGAAGAAAACCTTAAATTGCTTGATCTTATTGGCAATACGGGAAGTTCCTTTAATCGGTTCGGTAATTTCTTCAAGATCCGGAGTTTTATAATTGGACAAATACCGTTCGTTCCATTCTCTCGGGGAGACTTTACGTACTTTTGTTTGATTTCCATATTCATCCACCACTTTAGATTCGATGATATTGAAAATCTGTTCCGGGTTCACATTACCACAAATCGGACACTCGCGTTCATTTGCATTTACGTGATGTACATGGGTTTTGAAGTAAACGACCGCATCTATCGGATTTCCGTCAAAGATCGGATAACCTCCCTGGTCCAGGATCATCAATTTGTCGAACATTTTGAAGATCTCAGACGAAGGTTGATGGATTACAACAAAGATCAGCTTCCCTTTCAGGGAAAGTTCTTTGAGCATGTCCATAATATTTTCAGAATCACGCGAAGAAAGTCCGGAAGTAGGTTCATCTACAAACATGACCGCCGGCTCACGGATCAATTCCAATGCAATATTCAAACGTTTGCGTTGTCCTCCGGAGATAGTCTTTTCAAGCGGGCTTCCTACTTTCAAATGTTTTGCATCTCCCAAACCAATGTCTGAAAGCAAGTCCAATACTTTTTTCTTCAGTTGGGATTCAGACAGGTCGTTGAAACACAACTTTGCATTAAAGTACAAGTTTTGAAAAACAGTCAATTCCTCAATCAACAGATCATCCTGAGAAACAAAACCGATCACTCCTTCCAGTTTTGATTTTTCACGATGCAAATCCACACCGTTAATGGTAACCGCACCATGAGAAGGGGCGTAGTTTCCGTTCAGGACATTCAGGAAAGTTGATTTTCCGGCTCCGGAACCACCCATAACACCTAATAATTTCCCGGATTGTTCAATGAAATTGATTTCGTGCAGACCAATTTTCCCGCTATTGAAATGAAATTGTAAATGATCTACTTTAAAAGTGATTTTCTCGCGGTTCGCGTCATTCAGAAATCTCGAGATTACATCACTGTAATAAATCGGTGCGGATTTATTGGTACGCAGGGTAGATCCCTGGTTTAAAATATGTCTTCTTTGGTTGGAAACGATCTGACCGTTCAGGATCAATTCATCATGTCCAAAGTATTTGAAAAACAAGATGTTGACACTTTCCATTCGGATTACCAGGATCGAACCGTCAAAACCATCCAGTTTAATTGATTTGGCGTGTGACAAATTCAGGTCCTTCTCGGTGATGTACATAAAATGTTCATCATCCAAAACCGTCTCATTGCTTGCTTCAACGAATGACATTAACTGCCGGTACTCAAAATCCGGAATATTAAATGATTCTGAAACCGTGTGAACGAATTCCTGTTCCTGTTCGTGAACCTGGTCATTCGCATGAATAAAGTCAAAGATTCGCAGCAACACGATCATTTTTTGCCGCTGGGTAAGCTCTTCGTTGATCTGGGTACAAATCCGTAAAACTTTTACCGAGTTTACAGATGTTCTTTTACGCTGACCGTCTTTCTTTCCTGATCCCTGGTGGTGAACTAACAAGAATTCATCAAACAACTGAATATACTTTTGAAGTAATTCATCGTTTAATTCTGTTCGTAAAAATGCTTCTACAATTCGTCGGCCATTGGAACTTTCAATGGCTTCGCTTGTGGGGTCTGTTACTTCATCAACCTTCGCGATAATCGCGAATAACTGCATTAGAGCGCGGAGTATGCGTTCACTCATGCTT
>CAMLLB010000087.1 GCA_946480815.1 uncultured Flavobacteriales bacterium | reverse complement strand
CTTTGTTGGGTAATCTGGCTCCTGGAAACCACCCCGGGAGGAAGCGATCTGATCCAATGGGGAATTCGTCCGCGGCAGTGGAGCAGCTGGAAAGGGCTGTTTTTCATGCCATTATTGCATGATCCGTTCAATGTGAAGCATCTATTGAATAATTCACTTCCGACTTTCCTGTTGTTGGCAGCAGTGATTTATTATTACCGGGAAATCGCTCTGAAAGTAGTTGTAATTTCCTGGTTGGGGACCGGCCTCATCGTTTGGTGGATAGCACAGGATAACGGAGCTTATCACATTGGAATGAGTGGAGTGATTTATGCCCTTTTCGGATTTTTGTTCATTTCAGGGTTCTTTAGAAGGATCCTCGCATTACAGGGAATTTCACTGGCAGTTATTTTTGTATATGGAAGTATGATTTGGGGGATTTTCCCGATAGAACCATCTATTTCCTGGGAAGGCCATTTCGGAGGTTTTGTGGTAGGGGCCGGTTTGGCCGTAGTATTTAGAAATCATGGCCCGGTGAGGCCAAAATACCAATATGAAGTTGAAAAAGAACTGGGAATTGAACCGCCCGACCTGGAAGGAATGTGGAGACGAAACCAGGAAGAAATTGCTTACCGGCAATATATCGAACAATTATACAGGGAACAACAAAGCCAGTACGGGCCGCAACCTCCGATTCGTGTCATTTATCATATAAATCCTACCGTGAAAGCGGATGAGGAAGAAAAACCTCAGGACGGTACTGAAAAATAATTTCAGCAATCCCTTCACTTAAATAATCCCAGGATTCAAATGGAATAGCCAATGAGATCATTTCGGAAGTCCGCAGATGAATGGGTTCTCCTGAAAGATAACTTGCCAGTTGCGAAATACCTTCGTTATGTCCTACAAGACTTACAACGGGTTCGTTCATGCCGTACTTTTGAATCACATCCAGCATTTCGGTGTGAAAAGCATCGTACAATTCTTTTGTAAGTTCAACGTTGCAGCGCTCCGTAAGGTGCTGACATATAATAGACCGTGTTTGCTGTGTTCTGGCAGCGCTCGAGCAAATAACTTTTCCCAGTGAGATATGATGCGCCTGTAAATAGTTCCCTAATACATTTGCCTGTGAGATTCCTTTGTCAAGAAGTTCACGATCATAATCTTTCCCGGTTGGCGATATTTGCTGGGTCTTAGCGTGCCGAATCAAGTTTAATGTCAACATTTTTACTAAATTTCCAACCAAACGTAAAGATAGGACGTTAAGTGTAAAAAGCAAGATTCAACATTCAACATTTTGACTTGTTAATGAACAATTTTGAACCCAAATAAATGCAAGTAACCAAACAGATATTGTTGGGATCCGCTGAGAATGATAGACGCTCGCAAAAAGTGCTCTATGAGTATTGTTACAGGCAGTTTATTCGCCTGTGCATGCGCTACTATGCCAATCATGAAGATGCGCGGCATGCTTTGAATAACGGGTTTTTGAAAATTGTGAACGGCTTGCAAAATGTTGACCTGGACGAATTGAATTTTGCTGCATGGGCAAAACGGATTATTGTAAATACCCTGATTGATGAATACCGCAAGAATAAAAATCACAATCAGGCCATAATAGCAAAAGAAACAGAGTCGGAACTGGCAAATTCGGCTGAAAAAGTGGAGAATTTAGGAGCGCTTGAATTGAATTATCAGGAAATCCTGGATCTTTTGAAAACAATTCCACCTATTTCGGCACACGTTTTTACGCTTTATGTAATTGACGGGTATAACCACAAGGAAATCGGAGATTTACTCGAGATTTCAGAAGGAACTTCCAAATGGCATTTATCTACGGCACGAAAACTGCTGAGAGACCGATTGGAATTGATGGAAAACAGGTATGAAAAACGCTTTGTAATATGAAATATTCAGGTCGACATATCAGCGACGAAGAGCTGGATCAGTTGTTCAGAGATGCACATGCCTCTGAAGGACAAGAGGCGCTTTTTGTTCCGGAGTTCTGGTCTGAAATGGAAGCCATGCTGCCTGCAGAGAAGAAAAGAAAGCGTGGATTGTACTGGATTCCCCTGAGTGCGGCTGTTGTTTTAATCAGTACGATCCTGTTTTATCCATCCAATCCTGCTCACATTGAACAATTTTCTCAGAATGAGAAACAGAATGAGAGAGGGAATGAACAGAATTCTATCATACTTCATACTCAAACTTACACTTCCCGGAGTGAGGAAAATATTTCCTCTTCTGATAACAGACAAACCCACAGTACTCAGTTTGATATTAAATCCACTTCCAGAACTCAAAAGAGAATAAATTCGAACCAGACTTTGAAAATAAAAAGTTCCCTTGGGTTAGATGATCGTGGCTCTTTTGCAAGAATCGATAAAAATAAAACTCCTGATAATGCGGTTGTAATCGCCAACCCAGAGGTCAATTCCAATCCTCATTCTCATTCTGTTTCTCATTCTGATTCTGATCCTCATTCTGGTTTAGACTCGATCAACCTGGAGAAACGCTATGAACGTGTTCCGCACGAAGAAATCGCTGCCTTACCGAAGAAAGTATCCAATGAATCAAGCGAATGGTATATGGAATTAGGGCCGACTGTTGGTCAATCGCCTTATTTGTCTCCGGAGCAAAAAAGAAATGTGGTTACAGGAGCAGTGCTTGGCGGAGGTTATACCAAACGAATTGACAATGCTTTTGTAAGCTTTGGTTTACAAGCACGCATGGAAGGTTTTGGTGGCCTGGATTACCGCGAAACAAACTTCTCTCCGAATATTGAGCGAACAGTTTCTGTAAAACAATTGTATTCACTGGAAGTTCCGTTGAGATTCGGTTACACATTCGGACGTTCGGAGCTTTCTTTTGGTGTCACACCGGGACTTCAGCTATTTATTCATGGTAAGGAGCGAATCACAGAGAATCAAATCGTTCAGCGTGAAGATTCCTTTACAGGGAAAGTGGAGCATTCCAATTCAATGACAATGGAGTGTGGCTTCCAGTATTATTACCATTTTTCTCCCAAATGGAGTGTCGGTGCGAAGATCAATGCAGATATCCTGCGACCGTTCCACACAGATTACTATTTGGGCAAATCTACCGGACTTCCTGTAAACGGTCAGATTGTATTGCGAAGAAGCTTTTTGAAGTAAACACCCGTAGAGATTGTTGCATTTGTCAGAAGAGTAGTCGATGCTTTTTCAATTATTTGTGCCGACAAAGCCCCGATTACACGATCCGTAAATTGCAAGATCGAAACAAAATAATTACCCGTCCTTCATATCTTTCGTTGAAAGCGAAAGTCTCTCTTTCCTGCTAACTGTTCCGGAAAGTGCTAAATTTAAATGGTTTGTAAAACCACTTTAAATTTGCATTTCGGATCCTGATCCCTTCTTTCCGTTGAACAGTCAGGGAAGAGAGAATTTCCGAAGGCTGTAATCGGGCAAAGGCATTTTTGCCTACTTTTTTTGCCTTGGAAAAAAGTAGGAGTATGATTTGTTCAGGACTAGGAAATTTAATCAGACAACAATAAAATGAGATAACATTCATATATTTGTCCAAACTACTTTGAAAATGAAATATTTACTACTCTCACTTATAGCCTTAAGCTCTTTTTCGTTTGGTCAGATTACGTTGACAGATCAGCATTTTGCCGGACCGAGTGAATCCTATGTTTTTAGCACCTTAACAGATCCCACAATTGATTATGCCACAACGGGAGCAAACTATACCTGGGACTTTTCTTCGATGGTTCCGCAGGACCAAAGAAGTTTGATTACCTATTCAACCAACCAATTGTCTGGTTTGTCTACGCTGTTGTTCGGAAGTTTTGCACCTATTCAATACCGTGCAAGCTATTTCAATGCAACAACGGACTTGCCATTGGACCAGGCATCTGCTTTTTTACCGATTCCAATTGATGAATTGAACGGGTTCACGAAAAATGCAAGTAATGGAATTACGTCGATCGGGTATGAATTGGTGAGCAACGGACAAGGTTTGGGTTTTCGTTCGGATACCATCGAAACACGTTATGCCCTTCCAATGACTTATGGAAATAGTTACGAATCGCGCGGATACACGAATCTGGACTTAAATCCGATCTATGATGCGAAATGGAGACAGCACCGTCACCGGTTGAGTAGCGTTGATGGTTGGGGAACTGTAAAGACTCCGTTCGGTCAATTCGATGCATTGCGCATCCACCATGTAATCGATGAATTTGATTCCATTTATTTTACCTTTCAGGGCTTTGGAACATGGATCCCGATCCCGGTTCCATTGACACACGAGTATGAATGGAGATCTACTTCAGATAAAGAAGCCGTAATGCGTATTCGTACCAATGAGATTATGGGAACTGAGACAGTTACAGCAGTGGAATACCGGGACAATTTTAATGGACTGGGCCTGGTTGAAAGCGGATTGAATGTTTCTTTTTACCCGAATCCGGTTATAAATGAATTGCATGTTTCAACACAGGAAGTTGCTGAAAATTTCTTTGTGGTGGATCAAGCCGGGAGGATTTGGAAAAAGGTTTCCGGATCAGCCAAGGAGCAGGTAATCGACGTTTCTGATCTGGCATCAGGGTCCTATTCACTGGTTGTTTTATTCTCAAGCGGTTATACATCCGTAAAATTCATTAAATAAACGTAACTTTGCATAAGCAAGCCGACTGTCGCCCTGACTTCGCGTTAGTGAACGTCAGGGAGGAAAGTCCGGGCAGCATAGAGTAACCGTGCTTCCTAACAGGAAGGATCTATTCGGGAAACCGGATAGGTACAGAAAGTGCAGCAGAAAATAAACCGCCCTGATTTCGTAAGAACGTCAGTGGTAAGGGTGAAAAGGGGAGGTAAGAGCTCACCGTTCCGGTGGTGACATTCGGAAGCTAGGTAAACCTCACGGGCTGAAAGATCATGTAAACCAGGCGAGTAGGGCTGCTCGTTCTCTTTGCGGCTAAGCCGTGATGCCTGGAGGGTAGATCGATAGACGCTGATGGTGACATCAGTGCCAGATAAATGACAGTCAGTTCCGGTGTTTATTCATCGGGATGTACAGAACCCGGCTTATGGCTTGCTTTTTTTGAAATTTTCCTTGTACGCTTTTTTATGCGCTCTGAGTACAGTCTCAATAGTTCCGCCCTGCATTGGTCTTCCACATAAAATGCTGTGGTACTCAACACCGTCAAATTTAAACTTTAAGAAGGTGACGGATAATCCCAACAGGGACAAGGAACGTGCTTTTTTGACACACACAAATTCAAGTACGAAAGAACGTTCCGACAATAATTTCAAGATCAGAACATCATTTTTGATATACCCAGTCGCTAACCTGACACGAATAATCTTCACCCAAAGAGTAAAAATAATTGCCAGACCAATAGAGGTGAGCAAAGGAATGGAAAAATGATTGGTCATCTGGATCGAAATCAGCACAAACAGAGAACTCACTAAAAGATAAGAGACCACCAGCAGCCCAAAAGCCTGTTTGCGGTTATCAGGGTTTAGTGGTATTCGATCCGTATTCATCAGCACGGTTGAATTCATAATAGTAGTATGAAGTTTGGCTAAATGTAACTAAAAATTAAAATGAGTTTTAAATTTTAACAAATAATTTTTAGCCCCTTAGAAAACTAATGAATTTCGAGTGCCCGGATTAGAAAATTAGGTTGAATTGTTTTAAAAGTTGACAGCTGATTCCTGTTCGAAGCGATCTGGTGCTGAAAACGGCAATAAAATGCTATGAATTGCTGAGAAGCTACTTTGTTCCTGCCGTATTTGTACAAACTCACACTGGTGAAATTCGTCATGAAACGTTGCTTTTCTACCAGGTAATGGAAGCAGTTGGATTGATCGTAACGAATATCCTTATTTGAAAGTTCTGCCACCTGGCTTAAAGTGGAAATAATGTATTTCGGATTGACCGGAGTTTTCCCTGTAGCGAGTGAGGCAAATTTGTCTGTTTTGCCCAACTTCATCATGTATGAATTCAAGTTGGATTCGATCGCAATTTTCGGGTGTATACTGTCCCTTTTAAGTTGAGACCAGTTCAGGGCGAGGCAATTTGAACTGGAATCTTTTTCTGTAACCAATATCAGCGGATCATGACATACCGGAACCCAAAAGCCATGATTGTTGTTGAACTGCCGGTCCATGTTCCTGAAAAAGTTCCGGTCCCGTAGTTGACTGAAGAGGCTTTGATTGTAGAGGTTTTCCCTCAGGCTGTCGGAAGATAATAAAAGCACATCAATTCCCGTATTGAACTTATTCTTCTGAATGGTCTTTGCAATTTCAGCCGTGGTTTGATAAATAACCTGCACGGATATCTTTTTGGTTTCCTCGAATTCTTTGATGAATAAACTATCCGCCGGACAATAAAAATCCGTGTATACGACCACTTTTTGGTGCACACTGGGTTTGGCTTCGTCTAAAACACAGGAATGAAGTCCCGCAAAGAGTCCTGAAAAAAGGACGTAAATCTTCCAATTCATAGTGATCAAAGATAAGAAAAAGCGTAGCTTTTGAAGACCAAATTATGATCCGTCAGCTGACGGATTAGTGCGGAA
>CAMLLB010000086.1 GCA_946480815.1 uncultured Flavobacteriales bacterium | reverse complement strand
AATTCGTAATTCGTAATTCGTAATTCGTAATTCGTAATTCGTAATTCGTAATTCGTTAATGTTTTTCCCAAATTTGGACCAATTCAACCAAAGTATCCACCGCCTTTTGCATATCCTGGATACTTACATATTCATGGCGGCTGTGAATAGCCATTTCTCCGGTGAAAATATTCGGACAAGGCAAGCCCATAAACGACATACGTGAGCCATCTGTTCCTCCACGGATAATCGTTGGCCTTGGTGTAATTCCGGCTTTTTCCATTGCTTCAATTGCATAATCGGTAACAAAAGGAACATCTTTGATGATCTCTTTCATATTCCGGTATTGTTCCGTAACCTTGGAAGTGTATGTTGCACCCGGAAATTGAGCAATGACCTCTTTCAGTATTCCTTCCAAACGCGTTTCGTATTCAGCCAGTTTTGCAGTGATGTGATCACGAATAATGAAACTTACCGTTACTTCTTCCAAACCACCGGAAATGGCAGTCGGGTGAACGAATCCTTCCCTGTCCCGGGTGCTCTCCGGCGACCATTCATCTTTTGGCAAACTATCTATGAATGCAGCTGCCACTTTCATTGCATGGACCATTTTTCCTTTTGCATACCCCGGATGTGCACTCACTCCTGTAATTACAAAAGTCATAGCATCGGCCGAAAATGACTCGTCTTCTATTGCACCCAATTCTCCTGAATCCAATGTATATCCGAAATCTGCTCCTAATTTCTGCATATCCAATTGCTCTACACCTCTTCCTACTTCTTCATCGGGAGTGAACAGAATCCGGATCTTTCCATGTGGAATTTCCTTTTTCTTCATCAATTGTTCTGCAAGGTCCATGATAATGGCAACCCCCGCTTTGTCATCCGCCCCCAATAATGTTAATCCGGAAGCCGTGATCAGATCATCACCGATCTTTTCTTTCAGATACCCATGTTTTTCAGTTGTAATTACTTGGGTCGGATCATCCGGAAGTGTAATCGGAGCCCCGGTATAATTTCGGTGTATGATTGGTTTTACATTGGTACCAGAGCAATCCGGAGCTGTATCCATGTGCGAACAGAAACAAATGGTCGGAATTCCTTCTTTTGACGAAGTTGCCGGAATGGTTGCGTACACATATCCCCACTGATCCGCTTCTGCATCTTCAATCCCTAATGCTTTCAGTTCTTTCACCAATAAATGCGAAAGGTCTTTTTGTTTTTCACTGGAAGGAAAAGAAGGTGAGTTCGGATCTGCAGTAGTATCAATTTGAACATAACGAACAAAACGTTCCTCTACCGAATATGGGGCATTTTTCATCTGAATACAATTTTTTCCTAAAATTAGGAGTTTATGTATGTATCCGTTCTAATTGTTGAAAACTATCGAAACCGAATAATTCGACATTTGCGAAAGTCTCTTCAGAAACTCACTTATTAACGGTGTCCACCTGCCAGTTGCAGCAATTCCTCTTTTCTGAGAATAAAGATCTTGCGGGTTTGTGTATCTATTAACCCTTCTTCCTTGAGTTCCTTTAGCAGGCGAATTAACGTTTCTGTAGCCGTTCCAACGAAATTAGCCAGGTCTTCACGTGAAAGGTTGATGGGCTCTTCTCCGTAAACATCCGAAAGGATTATGAGTGAATAAGCCAATCGCTCACGAACTGTTTTTTGCGCCAGGTTGGTAATAAAAATAGCACGTTCCCCCAATTCTTTTGATAATTCCTGGATCAGCGAATTCCGAAGACTCGGGATGTTATCTAGCATATTGAGGAAATCATCCTTTGAAACGAAACAGATATTGGAATCTTCCAGCGTTGAAGCAGACAGTTTATAGGGCTCTCCACTCAGCATGGCACGGAAACCGATTACTTCTCCTGATTTTGCAATGTGAACGATCTGTTCCTTCCCTTCATCCCCAAGGGCATATACCTTTGCCTTTCCGCTATTGATGCAATAAACTCCTCTTGGGAAACTTCCTTCTATGAAAATGCTTTGATTTTTCTTGTAGAACGAACAACTTTTGTGCTGGTCCAAATCGCCTATCTCTTCATTGCTAAAATGCCCGAAAAGACTATTCGACCTTACGGCGCAGTCCTGACAATTGACATGTTTGTGCGATTTTTCCATCTGTTCTACTCTGCAAATCTAGGATTTAAAATCCAACCTTACAATTGGATAAAATCCACATGTAATAAATCCTGGATATAACGCAGTTTCTTTCGTTCGATAGATTCCACCAAACTCAAAGAAATCCCGCGCTTCCCTGCTCTTGCAGTTCTCCCGCTTCTGTGTGTATAATAATCCGGATCATCCGGTAATTGGTAATGAACCACAAATGCCAGGTCCGGAAAATCCATTCCACGGGCTGCAATATCGGAAGCCACCAAATACTGTGTATGCTCCTGGGAGAACATGCGCATGGCTTTTTCACGTTCTTTCGGGAACATTTCACCATAAATTTCGGTCACCTTTTTCTCATGCGTTCTCAGGAAACGTGCAACATGCTCCACATCACCTTTTGTTCTGCAAAAGATAATTCCCCGTCCTTTTTTCATCGTGCCGAGGAATTCCAATAACAACATCGGTTTATCTTCTTTCTGGCACTCTACGTATTGGTGTTCAATCCGCGGATTCATGACTTCTTTGGTCGCGATCACGGCTTTTGGTGCATCCGTGTGCAACGTTTGCCTGATCCACTTGGTTAATTCCCCATGAATCGTTGCAGAAAAGAGCCATTTTTTATGAAAATCGTTGGTTTCTCCCAGAATTTTATCGATTTCCTTCATAAAGCCTTTCGCGTACAATTCATCAGCTTCATCCAGAACAATGGTTTTTACCCGCCGTAATGAAACTGCCTTTAAACGAATTAATTCAAGCAATCTTCCTGGAGTTGCTACCAACACCTGGGTAGGACGCTGAAGGTCCCGCTTTTGCTGTTCAATATCGTCTCCTTTTACAATGGACTGTATGAAGAATTTATCCAGGTTCTTGGAAAGTTTGAACAAGGTTTTAGAGGTTTGAACAACCAATTCACGCGTTGGAACCAACACAACGGCCTGCACATCTTTGTCCTTTGCGTCAATTCGCTGAAGCAGAGGAACACCGTAAGCAATTGTTTTCCCGGAACCTGTATGTGCCTGGCCAACATAGTCCTGATGTTTTTCGATCAAATGTTTCCAGGCATGTTCCTGGATTGGGGTCGGATTCGTAAATCCAAGCTCAGCCAAACGGCTTAAAAGCTTCGGATTAATCGGTGAATTCGTTTTCATGGTGCAAAGGTAGCCTTTTTTAAGACTCAAGACCATAGACAGAAGACTATAGACAGAATTGTCTTTGGTCTCTTGTCTTATGTCTTTAGTCTAAATGTTTCTTCAATTTATCAAGACTCTAACTCTTATTTCACCTTCATCCCTTCTGGCTCGGGAGCACTTTCGATCGAAACTTTAATGACTCCTTCCTCACAATCTTTCACGTCCTTTCCGGAACGTTTCGGGATATACAATACTTTTTTCTTCAAACGTTTGTTCTTCTGTTTGGAGGACTTGATATTGGTTGTCACCACAATCTGATCGTAGATCAATGGAATAAATACCTTTCCGTCAGAATCTACAAATCCGAATTTTGCCTTGTCCATGACCAGTGCATACCCGCAATACAACTCATTGAACTTACCGACACTGTCGTATTTCTGCATCCATAACGTATTTCTATCCAGTGTACCGGAAGGAATTTTTGATTCGATCGTTTCACGCTTCAATTCATTCGTTGCATATCCCAAAACCAGCTCTGTCGGTTTCGGAAGCGGAAGTGAATCTGCTTTCGGGGAAATCCATTGTGTTTTTATCGAATTACTGATGGACTTATCTTCTGTTCGATTGCCGGAACGTTTTTTCAATACATTCAGATACGCATTCATTCGGGAATCACTTTCTGTGGCCGCATTCCAATCAGTAGGTTGAATAAGCGAACTTTTGGCTCCTGTTTGGGTTTGTCCATCTGATAATGTGTCTTTTCCCTCAGATATTCCTGTGTTTAATTTCGATGATGTTCTGTCCGCAATTTGCGGATTTGCCTGATTTGGGAGTTCATTTCGCGCCTTGTTTTCCTGTTTATTCGCATGATTGACCCAGTAAATAACGCCGATAGTTGTTGTTACAGCGACAACAATTCCGACTGTGAATTGTTTGATGCGCAGGTTTCTCTGATACAATTTCCCCGTCTGCCGGATCATGTTTCGCTGGGAGGCACGCTTTGCCGCCGATTGAATGAGCTGATGCATTTCCAGTTCTTCTCTGAGTTCGGGATTGATCTGCAATTCCTGTTCAAAAGCATTTCTTCCCTCTTCCGAAAGTTCGTTTTGCAGGTAACGTTCTATGAGTTGATTCCAATTTGTTTCCATGTCTTAAGCTTTAATCGGTTCAACCATTTCTTCCCGTTCCCGGATCAATTCTTTTGCTTTTTGCAGGCAGCGGTATTTTTGTGCTTTCGCTACTTTGTCGTTGCGTAAGCCTATTTTCTTTGCAATATCTACCATATTCCATCCCAAGCCGTAAAACAATTGCAGCAATTCCTGGCATTGAGCACCTAATTTCCCAAGGGTTGATTCCACTTCCCGGATTTTCATTTCTTTTTCAAACCACTGATCTTCTGTTGCCTCGATGTTTTCATGTAACTCGGTTGAAAACTGTTTTTGTTCCTTACGTGCCTGGTTGTACCACAATAATTTGCAGGTGTTCCGCACGTAGAAAAAAGGTTCAACGGTCAGTTCGAATTCCGAAGACTCCCGTTTCCGGACGTAAATCAGCAAAGCTTCCTGGAAAATATCCTCGGCACTCACCTGATCGCAGCCCAAAGTCTTCAGATAACGACGGATATCCGGCCATTTCCGATAGAGTTGTTTGAGTTCTTGCTGCATTGTTGCGGGTCCAATCATGGAGGTATTTTCAAGAGAATGTCGGGAAAGTGAAAAGGTAAACAAAATTAATTACGAATGTCGCAAATTGATCTATTCCAACTTTTTTCATTGCCAAAAAAGGTGGAGCCAAATCCCGATAGCTATCGGGATACGAATTGCAAATTATTCAGAACTGGAGCTCAGAATCACCTTATTTACATATTTGAGAATTCACCAGACAGGGAGTTTTGGACTTCGATTGAGCGCTAATTTTCACCCAAAACCATATGAAACCCCAGCAAAAATGCGTGTTAATTCTATAACATTTCCATACTCTATCCCTGCTTTACCTATGCTCTATCCATACTTGATCCATACTTGATGGTCAGAGGATGGAAAAATGAAGTGATTTTGGTTACTTACATCATTAAAAATACACATTAGTGAGAAGTAATTTCCACCTACTTTTCATGATCCCCCTCATCTGATCAACGTAAGAGCCGTTTTGAATCCGTCTTCGCCAAAGCAGTTTGAAGGATAATCCTAAAAATTCGTAATTCGTAATTCGCTCCGTCAGCTGACGGACGCAATTCGCAATTCTCTAAAATTTCCTTAATTCTCACCCAACATTCGACCGGTACATTTGATTTTTAGGTATCTTTTATGAAAATCAATCGCATGGACGTTGTTGACAACATTGAACTGACTTATCTGAGTATTGACGACTACGAAGCGCTGAAGGAGGCTATGGTGGAGTCTTACGCGGGTTTGGCGAATCCATATTGGACGCGAAAACAGGTGGAAACGCTCATCAATCAATTTCCGGAAGGACAGGTTGCCATTAAAGTGAATGGCCAGATTGCCGGGGTGGCACTTTCCATCATCGTGGATTCTTCGAAATATGAGCATTTACATACTTACAAGCAGATTACCGGGAATTACACGTTCAAAACACACCGCCCCACCGGGAATGTCCTCTATGGGATCGATGTATTTATCAAAAGGGAATTTCGCGGTTTGCGTTTAGGACGACGATTGTATGATTACCGCAAGGAATTGTGCGAGAAAAAGAATCTCAAAGGCATTGCTTTCGGCGGACGGATCCCGAATTATCATCATTATGCGAAAGAAATGTCGCCGAAAGAGTACATTGAAAAGGTAAAACGCAAGGAAATTCACGATCCGGTACTTGATTTCCAGTTATCGAATGATTTTCACCCTTCCAAAATCCTGAAAAATTACCTGGAAGGTGATTCGCTCTCAAAAGATTATGCTGTTTTGCTGGAATGGGATAATTTATATTACGAAGTAAAAAGCGAAGCGCCAAGTGCGATCAAAACGGTTGTACGTTTGGGATTGATCCAGTGGCAAATGCGTCCCTACTCCAACCTGGACGATCTGATGCAGCAGGCAGAGTATTTTGTGGATGCTGTTTCCGGATACCGCTCGGATTTTGCCTTGTTCCCGGAATTTTTTAATGCTCCTTTAATGGCCGAAAACAACCATTTATCGGAACCGCAGGCCATTCGTGAATTAGCGAAATATACACACGAGGTGGCGCAGCAATTTTCCAAACTGGCGATCAGTTACAATATCAATATCATAACGGGAAGTATGCCCGAAATCCAGAACGACCGATTGTATAACGTCGGGTACCTGTGTCACCGCGACGGGCGCATTGAAAGCTTCGAAAAGATCCACGTAACGCCTGATGAAGCTAAGATTTGGGGAATGGAAGGCGGAAATCACCTGCAGGTCTTTGATACGGATTGCGGAAAAATCGGGATCCTGATCTGTTATGATGTGGAGTTCCCGGAATTAAGCCGTTTACTCGCCGGTGAAGGAATGGATATTCTCTTTGTTCCTTTCCTGACGGATACCCAAAACGGGTATTCACGTGTACGGAACTGCGCACAGGCACGGGCCATTGAAAACGAGTGTTATGTAGCAATTGCAGGAAGTGTCGGAAACTTGCCAAACGTGCACAACATGGATATCCAGTATTCGCAGTCGATCGTTTTTACTCCCTGCGATTTTGCCTTTCCGTCAAACGGGATCAAAGCAGAAGCCACTCCCAATACGGAAATGATCCTGATCGCAGATGTCGATATTACACTTTTGCGGGAATTAAACCAGTTTGGTTCTGTCAGGAACCTGAAGGACAGAAGGACGGATATTTATGATTTGAAGAAGAAGAAACGAAA
>CAMLLB010000085.1 GCA_946480815.1 uncultured Flavobacteriales bacterium | reverse complement strand
GCATCATCAAATCGGTTGAAAGCCAATCGAATCAAATTTTTACAAACGTTAAAACAAACAAGTATGAACACGCTGAAAAACAAAGTGAATTTAATCGGACGATTAGGAGCAAAACCTGTAGCACAGACTTTTGACTCAGGAGCAAAAAAAGTACGCTTATCCGTTGCAACAAACGAGCGCTTTAAAAATAAAAAAGGGGAGTGGGAGGAAAACACCCAATGGCATACAGTAATTGCATGGGGAAAATTGTGTGACCGGATTGAAAAAGTGTTGGATAAAGGTTCCGAAGTAGTAATTGAGGGACGAATTGTCAATCGGTCTTATGAAACCAAAGAGGGCGAAAAGCGCTTCTCAACAGAAATCGAACTCAACGAGTTTGTGTTGTTGAATGGGAGAAAACAAGAAAACAATTAATACGGATCACCATGGATACTACTATCAAACAGGATCAGATTCTGCATATGAATCATGTAAATATTATAGGAAAGATCAGCTCAGAACCCAAGGTGAGTATTTTACCGGGAGGCAGACGGGTGGTTAATTTTTCACTTGCAACCAAGGAACATTATTTGGATAAGGACGGAAACCTTCAAGTGAAACAAGACTGGCACAGGCTCACCGCTTTCGGAAGATGGGTGAACATCCTGGAAGAATTGTGCACGAAGGGAGTTAATGTGGCGGTGGAAGGTAGATTGGTTAGCCGCTTTTATAAAACGGAATCCGGTGAACGCAAAATGTTCTCGGAAATCGAGGTCAACGACTTAATTATTTTATAAAATGCTGCGAAATCAAGTTACGTTGGTGGGGCGTCTGGGATCAGACGCCACCATCACCACTTTCGAGAATGGTTCAATGGTTGCCCGTTTTCAATTTGCAGTGGATAATCAGCTAAAGAAAGTAGAGTCGGATTCAAGGGAATTGTACCGAATGTTTGCTTGGGGAAATACGGCGAATTTTCTCACCAATTATTGTAAGAAAGGAAATAAGCTCGCTGTTTCAGGGAGATTGGTGAATCGAACATATGTGGACAAAGAAGGCCGTTCCCAGCGGGTTACAGAAGTGGAAGTAAGGCAAGTCGTTAAGTTTTAGGTGTTAGGTGAGTAAATAGTGGTTTCTTAACGATATGCAGTGGAACAGGAGTTCGCCCAACGGACTCCTGTTTTTATTAATTCCGTTAAACAATTTCCTTAGCCATTCATACAGACAGTGTAACGTTTCACATTTTTTTTATTAAACCCACAAAATTCCGTCTAATTTTGTACCATCAAATTCTGACACATTGAAAAAAATTGTACTTCTATTCTTCATCTTAATTGCGTATTGGGGGAATTCCCAAACGATGACGATTAAGGCAAATGTAGTAGACACGAATTCACAAACTATTGTACGAAATGCTGTAGGTATCGTGAAACGTGTCCGCGATTCTGTTCTACTTGACTTTAAGCGTTCGGACAAGTATGGCCATATGCAATTTACGCTTCCGGTTGATACGGTAGAATTTACTGTGGCCCATCCGGATTATGGAGTTTTCCGGGCATTCTTTTTCGGTTCGGCCGAAAACAATTCTTTTGTAATGGATACACTTGCGATGCCTGACAAAAGCACTGCTTTGGATGAGGTATTGATCTATGCGAACAGAAACCCGATTTATTACCGTGGAGATACGCTGGTCTATGTTGCGGATTCTTTTAAAGTAAAGGAAAATGCTGTTGTGGAAGATTTGATTCGGAAATTGCCGGGGATGACCATAGATGAAAACGGGAAAATTAAAAACCAGGGAAAAGAAATTGGTCAGGTACTTGTTGATGGAGATGAATTCTTTGGAAATGATCCTACTATCGCAACCAAGAACCTCGCCGCAAAAGGTGTTGAAACCGTTGAGGTTTATGAAAAAGATGCTGAAGACGGAAGTGATGAAAAAGTCCAGGTACTCGATCTGAAGCTCAAGGATGAAGCCAAGAAAGGTTATTTTGGGAAAATAAACCTGGCCGGCGGAATTGATAAATTCACCACTCCCAATCATGGATTTTATGAAGGGGAAATGCTCTTGAACTCCTATAACAAAAACCAAAAACTGGCTGTTTATGCTTTGGGGTCAAACACACCGAAGACAAATCTTAGCGGCAGGGATATGTTCAAATTCGGTTTATCTGACGGATTTGACTGGATGTCGGAAAATGATGATATTCAATCGTATGACCAGAGTGGACAAAATGAGAATGAAGGTATTCCAAATACGTTCAAAGGAGGTTTTTATTTAGACCAGAAATTCAACAAGGGAGCAAAAGTACGTTTGAATTATTCCTTCTCACAATATGGAGTGAAATCACAAACCAATAGCCGATCTCAATACTTATTATCGGATACATCTTACACAACTGATTTGAATAGCTATACAAAAGAACAGTATATGCAGCATCAGATCGGTATCAAGTACTCGCAGCGAATCGATTCACTGACACGTTTTGAGTTGGAGCCAAAAATCCAGTTGAATAACACGGAACAAAACACCTTGTCAAGAACTGATTTCTTATCGAGGGATAGTACTTTGACGCGTTTTACTACGATTGAGAATGGCAGTAAAGCAACCGGGTCAAATTTGAACACAACTTTCCGGTTTTTCAAGGATTTTAAAAAGAAGAACAGGAAGCTGATTGCACGCTATAATTTTGTTGGAACGGATAATAGCTCCAATGGTAACCTGCTTTCAACGGATACCAATGCGTTTACTTTGACATCGAATGACAGTTTAAGGTTTGACCAAAAGAAAGAGATCAGAAGTAATTCAATGGCCCATACCGCATATGCAGATTATTTTGAACCACTTGGAAAACGCTTCAAATTGGAGTTTGAATACGAGTTCTATCAAAATAACAATGGTCAGCGTAAAACTACTTTAAATCCGGTTAACGGAGAATATGTGGAAGTAGATACCTTGTTCTCCAATAAATTCAAAACAGACAGACAGCAACACCGTGCAGGAGCATTCCTGATTTATGAAAATGCCAAATTAAGAGTGTCTGTTGGGTCCCGATTCAGAACAATTGCGATCGATAACAGAAATATATTTACCGATTCAATGATCAAGCAGGATCTCAATAACGTATTGCCTCGAATCGTATTCCGATATAAATTCAGTCAAACTACTCGATTGATGATCCAGTATAATACGAATTCAAGCTTGCCTTCTATCGACCAGTTGCAGCCGGTTCTCAATAATACGAACCCGAACTTTATCCAAATCGGTAATTCTGCGTTGAAACCGAACTATACACACAGCATTAACGGTAGTTTCAATACATGGAAAGGGTTAAGCGGGTTTTATATGTATTCCGGATTCAGCTATATGCATATCAAGGATAACTTCAGTACGAATACCATGTTCGGTCCTACCGGAGGTTCCATTTCACAAGCAATCAACGTAAAAAGCTCAGACTTCTTATATTGGTGGGGAGGTGCCGGAATTCCAATGAAAGGGGTGAAGAATTTGAATTTGCAAGTTAATTTGAATGGTAATTTTACATCTTCAAAAAATCAAATTAATTCAATTGATAATGACACCCGTAATACAGGTATTGGAACAGACTTGTCTTTGAACTATAACGGCGACTCATTGAGAACTGAGATTGGTGGTGGTTTTGATTATAACGCTCCATTTAACTCTTTGTCAACGATGTCAAACCAACCGTATTCAACCTACAATTTTAAAGCGGTTGTAGACTGGACGCTTCCTTACCGTTGGTTCTTTAAAACAGATGCAACGTACAATATCAATACGGGAAGAACAAATGGCTATAATGTGAATTACCTGATCTGGAATATGTCAATCCAGCGTTCATTCCTGAAAACAGGGAATTTACTCTTCGGAATTGAAGCTTACGATATCTTGAACCAGAATATCAGTAACTACAGAACGGTTAATAACAACGTGATCGTCGATCAAAACACCACTATTATTCGACGTTACTTCATGGCAAAAATGACGCTTAGATTCAATAACTTTAAAACAACAGAAAAAGATGGGGACGGTTGGTATTAAAACATTCATCCTTTTGGGATTATTACTCTTGGCAGGATCTGTGCAGGCTCAGGGTGGTCAGCTTGTCCGCGAAGGAAAAATCACATACGAGCGAAGAACAAATGTGTGGAAGATTTTTGAGGATGAGCGAATGCGTCAGTTTATCGGTGAGAAGAATAAAATAAAGGTGGAGGAATTCTCTTTGTATTTCAACGATACCTCTTCTTTGTTTTCTTACATTGCTCCGGATCAACCGGATCCTCAAAGTTGGTTGACAATGAAGAACACTGTTTACAATCTTTACCCAAAGTCTCAGCGTTTTGTATACATGGATATGATGGGGAATTCGATGATCGTTGGTGACAGTTTGATCAAGCACACCTGGAAAATCACGGACAAGACACGTAAAATTGCAGGTTATGACTGTACGCGTGTGATTTGGGAGAAAGATGATACAACACGGATTTATGCTTGGTATACAACAGATATTATTGCAACTGTCGGGCCGGAGAATATCCAGGGATTGCCGGGAGCAGTTCTGGGTTTGGCAACAGAAGACGGAAGTATTGTATATTTTGCCAAGAAAGTTGAGATCATTACCCCAACAGCAGAGCAGATTTCACAACCGAAGAAAAAGGGGAAACAATATACGCAAGCAGAATTGATTGCTGATCTGAGAGAAAAGCTAAAAGGACAGCCTTTCGGAGATCAAATAATTACCGGGATGTTCTACTGGTAATCAAAGTACATTAAAAAGAAGGAAGGCATTCGTCAATTGGCGGATGCCTTTTTAGCATATGTATTATTCATATGGTAACCAAGATCTTTCATTTACCCCAAATACGCAAATTATTTGCTAGGCTAATGCTTACGCTGAAGCATAGGTGCACCGCACTCGCTTTGAGTTCCAGTAAGGAACCTTTATTAGTTCTTTAAGTGGAGTAGAGAGGCGACTGGTAAGCGCCTCAAACATCTGCGCATTTGTGGTAGAAATAACAATTGATTGTGATTAATTCACTTTTTATTCAATATCCAGAATAGTCAACTTTGCAAATTTCAAAAGGAGTGTTTTGGCACCTGCATGTGGGAAAAAGATCGTTGCTTTTCGGTCCACGCCACTTCCTTCCAATTTCGTTACTTTCCCTTTTCCAAATCGTTCGTGTTCTACGTTGTAGCCTACTTTGATATCAATATTGGAATCTCCTGAGCCGGCTTTAGAATTCAATTCGGACATGCTTTTTAAGCCTCTTGGAGTTACCTGACCGCCTGTTGGTCCGGACATCCTGTTTAATCCTCCGGTAAATGGTTTGTCAAACCCGCCTCTTCCGGCATTTAACGAGCGGCCACCTCCCTGAGGTGCTCCGTATGCCGTTTCAAAACTCAAATAGTCCGGATCAATCTCTGAAATAAACCGGCTTGGTTCGGAAGTGATGAGGTTTCCCCATTGGAAGCGCGAAGCTGCGTAGGAAATCGTGCAATTCTTTTCGGCTCTTGTAACAGCAACGTAAAACAAGCGTCTTTCTTCTTCCAATTCCGTTCTGGAGTTGATGGAAAGCTGAGAAGGAAACAGGTTTTCTTCGAGACCAACCAGGTAAACATGCTTAAACTCCAATCCTTTACTGGAGTGAATGGTCATTAAACTGATTTTGTTTTTATCTTCCTCCTTTTCGTTATCGGCATCGGTCAAAAGTGCAACATCAATCATGAAGTCGGCTAAGGTTGCAGGATCTTCTTCACCTCTTTGAACCGTAAATTCTTTGATCGCGGCCAATAATTCCTCGATGTTTTGATAACGTTCAACTTCTTCAGGGCCCTTGTCTTTTTCCGAATAAAGCTCTTTTAAAATTCCGGAGCTCTTGGCAATTGTTTGCGCTAATTGATATGCATTCTGAGAATTCAGCTGCGCAGTAAAGCTCTGGATCATAATCACAAATTCAGAGATCTTTTGTTTGGTAGCGCTGGGAATGGAAACCGGGTATTTCCCGAATTCGGAGATCACGTCCCAAATGGCTACATCGTAATGATTGGCCGCAATGATGATGTTTTCCCAGGATGTTTTCCCGATTCCGCGCTTCGGGTAATTGATCACCCGTTTTAAAGCTTCTTCGTCTTTCTGGTTTGCCGTCAGACGGAAATAAGCTAAAATATCCTTGATCTCTTTGCGCTGATAAAACGAAAGGCCTCCGTAAATCTTATACGGAATATTCATTTTTCGCAAAGCTTCCTCAAATGCCCGTGATTGACGATTGGTACGATAAAGAATTGCAAAATCGGTCCAGTCACCACTTTCCTGGTGTTTGACATCAAAGATCTTATTTGCAATAATTTTCCCTTCTTCGTTATCCGTCATGGCGCGGATTACCCGGATCAGGTTCCCTTTGTCGTTATTGGTCCAGACACTTTTCTTTATCTGTTCCTTGTTCTTGGAAATCACACTGTTTGCAGCATCTACAATATTCTGTGTACTGCGGTAATTTTGTTCCAGTTTGTATAAGTTATAGTCCGGATAGTCATTTCTGAAATTCAGGATATTTTGAATATTTGCTCCCCGGAAGGAATAGATACTTTGTGCATCATCACCGACCACACAAATATTCTCATAAACCGCTGCCAGCTTCTTCACAATCAGGTATTGCGCATAATTCGTATCCTGGTACTCATCTACCAAAATGTATTTGAACTTATGCTGATAATAGGAAAGAACATCCGGAAAGTCTCGCAGCAACACATTTGTCTGATACAACAGGTCGTCAAAATCCATTGCTCCGGCCTTGAAACATCGAACAGAATAAGCTTTGTAGATTCGCCCCAGTTCAGGTCGCTGACTTTGCTTGTCTTCATCCATGATTTCCGGATTTTGCAAATAATCATCTGCTGAAAGCAAATTGTTCTTTGCGGCTGAAATACGTCCGTAAATCATACTTGGCTTGTAGATTTTATCATCAAGGTTTAGTTCTTTGACGATATCTTTCAACAAGCTTTTGGTATCCTGGGTATCATAAATCGTGAAATTTTGAGGATAACCCAATCGGTCGGCATTGATTCTGAGAATGCGGGCGAAAACAGAGTGGAAAGTTCCCATCGTAATGTTTTTTGCTTCGCCGGAACCGATAATGGAACCGATTCGCTCAGTCATTTCCTTGGCTGCTTTGTTAGTAAAGGTCAATGCCAGAATATTGAACGGATCAATACCGTGATCGATCATGAAAGCGATCCGCATCGTGAGTACCCTTGTTTTTCCCGATCCTGCACCGGCAATGACCATGGTGGGTCCTTCAAAGTTCTCTACTGCAATGCGTTGACTTTCGTTTAATCCGTCTAAATAATTCATGATTACAAATTTAGAACATTGA
>CAMLLB010000084.1 GCA_946480815.1 uncultured Flavobacteriales bacterium | reverse complement strand
TGACTACCGAATCACACCCAGCTGCATTTATAAGTGTGTGCGTAGCTGTGTTGTTAGATTCCGTGTAGGTATTTCCATCGATCCAGTCATACGAATTGCAAGCAGTAATAACATCCGTACCGGTATTGGAATTAATAGTCAAATTCAGTGTTACCACACTATCACATCCAGCTGCATTTGTTAAAATATATGTGGCCGTATTGTTCGAAGTTGAATAAACGTTTCCATCAATCCAGGTGTATGAATTACAAGCAGAAACGACAGCTATACCCGTATTAGAATTGATCGTTAAATTCAGGGTTACTATCGAATCACAACCAACAGCGTTCGTCAAAATGTGAGTAGCTGTGTTGTTGGATGCCATATATATATTTCCATCAATCCAGGTATATGAATTACAGGCAGTAACGATATCCGTTCCTGATGATGGGAGACATTGACGTAATTTCTGTACAAAAACATCACTTCCTCCCGCCGAAGTAAGGTTAGCGGTTCCGGTCCCCGGGTCAAAGTCCGCGGTTGTGGCAAACCATCCGGTGGTATACACATTTTCGTACGTATCCACAGCAATCCCTTGACCTATTTCAGAACTGGTTCCTCCGAAAGATTTCGCCCATACCAAACTTCCGGAAGCATTCAATTTCACAATGAAAAGATCTAAGCTGGCATTCGAAGAAAGATTCAGCGTTCCCGGTCCGGGATCGAAATCTACGGTTCCGGAATAATATCCGATTGTATACACATTCCCGGAAGTATCTTGAGTTATGGAGTAGCCACGTTCGTCGTTTGTTCCACCGAAGGATTTTGCCCACAGGTAATTTCCGGAAGCGTCCATTTTCTGTATAAAAGCATTCGAAAAAACACCACTCGAAGTAAGATTGGCTGTTCCTGTACCGGGATCAAAATCTGCTACACCTCCATAGTTTCCGGTTGTACTTACATTTCCGGAGGCATCCGCAGTAATGCAATAAGCATGGTCATTCGATGTTCCCCCAAAGGATCTTGCCCAGATAAAATTTCCGGAAGCATCCATTTTTTGTACGAATACATCATCACCACCGGCAGAAGTACGATTCGCAACACCTGCTCCCGGATCAAAATCAGCTGTACCTGTGAAATAACCGGTTGTATAAACATTTCCGGAGGCATCTGCCTTAACAGACTGACCAAAGTCATTACCTGATCCACCCAAGACTTTCGCCCACAGGAAATTTCCGGAAGCATCCATTTTCTGTACAAAAATATCATAACCACCAACCGGAGTAAGTGTAGATGTTCCAGGTCCCGGATCAAAATCTGCTGCAAAACTAAAATCTCCGGTAGTATAAATATTTCCCGAAGCATCGGCAAAAATGGATAGCGCTTCAATTCCTCCGCAAGCTTTTGCCCATAGGAAATTCCCGGAAGCATCCATTTTTTGTATAAAAATCCGGTAGCCATTTACTGAAGTGAAGTTGGTCGTTCCCGGTCCCGGATCAAAATCCACCGTCATTCCAAAACTGCCGGTTGTATAAACGTTTCCGGCAGCATCTACAGCAATAGAGTGGCCGTATTCATCACTAGCACCTCCGAAGGACTTCGCCCACAGGAAATTCCCGGCAACATCCATTTTCTGCACAAATACATCCTGACCTCCGTTTGAAGTGAGATTGGCAACACCCGTTCCCGGATTAAAATCCCCGGTTCCTTTAAAGATTCCTACAGTATATACATTTCCGGAAGCATCTGTTGTAACAGAGCGCCCCTGGTCATCGGATGTTCCGCCCAAAGGCTTCGCCCAATGAAAGGTTTGGGCCTTTAAGGTCATTGTTAACAAACAAATGATAAGTAGTAAGCTTGTTTTCATGATTTAGATTAAAAAGTACAAAATGTGGTTGTTCCGGCTAAATTAAGCCAAAAATAGCTTAAACCATCCCTATGAATTCATTTTTAATGAATCCTCTTCACTTCCCACGTTTTCAGATCCTCTTCCGGGTAATCTCCCAACGTATTCCAAATTTCTACACGCTCTATGAGTCCGTTTTTGAAATGAATTGACGTTTCCGCATGAATATTTTGATCTGAATTAATCAATTCAACTTTCGATAATTCATGTTCTGCTTCACCGAAAGTTTCGTACAATTGTTTGTCTGTTAACCAAAATTCCTTCGCAGCCTTTCTGTATTCGATGAAGATCAACAACCCGGAATCGGTATGCTCGTATTCCACTTCTTCCAAATGTTCCAATTGCCTGGTAATCTGCTCTTCGTACTTTTCACCTTTCAGGGTCGAAGTAATAATATCTAACGTAAGTTTTGATTCAATCATGATTTTTTATTGAAAAAAGCGGACTCCAAATTTGGAATCCGCTTTTAAGATTATTCTTCTCCACCTCCCTTAATCCCTCCTCAAGGAGGGAAATGAAAGGCAGTTCTAATAAAATTTACTTACCAGCTCTTTTACGATCCGTCTCTTTCAACAAGATTTTACGGATACGCAAGTTTTGTGGTGTTACTTCTACGTACTCATCTCCCTGGATGTATTCCAAACATTCTTCCAAAGAGAATACTTTCGGTGGCGCCAAACGCACTTTGTCATCTGCTCCTGATGAACGCATGTTCGTCAACTTTTTCGTTTTCGTAACGTTCACACACAAGTCACCTGCACGTGAGTTCTCACCGATTACTTGTCCTTCGTAAATATTTTCGTTCGGGAAAATGAAGAATTTACCACGATCCTGCAAGTTATTCATAGAGAATGGAATCGAAGTTCCCAATTCCAATGAGATCAATGAACCGTTCTGACGACCAGGAATTTCACCTTTATATGGTTGGTATTCCAGGAAACGGTGTGTCATAATTGCTTCACCTGCAGTTTGTGTCAACAGGTAGTTACGCAACCCGATAATTCCACGGGAAGGAATCAGGAACTGGATGATCATACGCTCACCTTTAGGTTCCATGTTTGTCATTTCACCTTTGCGTTTGGTAACTGCTTCTACTGCTGTTCCGGAGAATTCTTCCGGTAAGTCGATAGTCAATTCTTCAACCGGCTCACATTTTTGTCCGTTGATCTCTTTCAAAATTACCTGTGGCTGACCTACCTGTAATTCATATCCTTCACGACGCATTGTTTCGATCAAAACAGACAAATGCAATACTCCGCGACCGTAAACCAACCACTTATCTGCTTTATCTGTATCGTGAACACGCATTGCCAGGTTTTTCTCCAATTCTTTCGTCAAACGTTCCTGGATGTGACGGGATGTCACAAACTTTCCTTCTTTTCCGAAAAATGGGGAATCGTTGATGGAGAACGTCATAGACATTGTCGGCTCATCCAATTCAATTGTTGGAAGCGGCTCCGGATTTTCGAAGTCACAAATAACGTCACCGATCTCGAATCCTTCAATTCCTGTAATCGCACAGATATCTCCGGCCTGAACTTCAGTTACTTTCTTACGCTCCAATCCTTCGAATACGAATGCTTCTTTCACACGGTGCTTCTCTTGAGAACCATCGCGTTTTGCCAATACGATCTGTTGGTTTTCTTTCAATGTACCACGGTTCAAACGACCGATCGCGATACGACCAACGTACGTGGAGAAATCCAAAGAAGTGATCAGCATTTGTGTATTTCCTTCCTCGATCTTACGCGGTGGGAAATAGTTCAAAATTTCATCCAACAGCGGAGTAATGGAATCTGTCTGCTGTTTCCAGTCAGTAGACATCCATCCGTTTTTCGCAGAACCGTAAATGGTAGGGAACTCCAACTGCTCTTCGTTTGCGTCCAATTCGAACATCAAATCGAATACTTTCTCATGAACTTCATCAGGAGTACAGTTGTCCTTATCTACTTTATTGATTACCAGCAATGGTTTAATTCCCATTGAAAGTGCTTTCCCTAATACGAAACGCGTTTGCGGCATCGGACCTTCAAAAGCATCCACCAACAAACAAACTCCGTCTGCCATGTTCAATACACGCTCTACCTCACCACCAAAGTCGGCGTGTCCGGGAGTGTCAATGATATTGATCTTTGTTCCTTTGTAAGAAACGGAAACGTTTTTAGACACGATAGTAATTCCACGCTCACGCTCCAGGTCATTGTTATCCATAATCAATTCTCCTGTAGGACGGTCACGCTCGTTGATTACCATTCCTGCCTCAATCATTTTGTCAACCAATGTTGTTTTTCCGTGGTCAACGTGTGCAATAATTGCGATGTTTCTAATTTCCATTGTTATTCTAGTGATTAGGCATTAGTGATTAGTCAATAGTTTCATCTATCTTCTAACCACCAATACCTGTTTCTTTTTACTAATTACTATTGGCTATTGCCTGATTACTTATAACTATTCGAACTGAATTTACGTCCGCCACCTGAAGAACGGCGATCTGAGCTTCCGCTGCTTCTGCGGTCACTTCCACCTGAACGGCCTTCTGACTTCCCGTAACTGGAGTTTCCTCTGAAACCTCCACCACCGGATGAACGGCGATCACTGCTTCCGAAAGATGACTTGCGGTCTCCGAAACCTCCGGATTTTCCACCGCCAAATCCACCTTTGCGCTCACGGTCTCCACCGCCTCTGCGTTCACCACCGTCTTTTTTCTGAGTGATTTCCACATTTACGGTGTGTCCTTCGTAGTCAGCACCATTTACTTTTGAAAGGATTGCTCCTTCATCTGTTTTGTCTGCTTCAAAGAATGAGAAGTTCGGCATGACATCGATTCTTCCGATAGATGCAGATTTCAAACCTGTAGAGTCACAGATCACACGCAACAAACCACCTGGATTCAATCCGTCGCGTTTTCCAAGACTAACGAAGAAACGTGTTCTGTTTCCATTATCTCTTGGTCCGCGATCTGAACGTTCACCTCTGTCGCTTCTTTCGAAACGGTCTTTGCGGTCAAAACGATCATTGCGATCACTTCTTTCCTTGCGGTCACCACGCTCACCTCTTCCTGAAGTCACATTCAAATCACCAGCACGGTCATAGTACTCGATGAAACGGTTGAATTCAGCAGAAACGAATTTCTTGATGATTTCTTCTTTCGACAATTCAGCAAAATCAGCCATCATTCCTTCCAGGAATGGTTCGATGTCTTTCTCTTTTACTTCCGTATCTTTTACTTTTGCGATCAGTTTATTCAACTGGATCCCGCAAATTTCCTGAGCAGAAGGAATCAAAGCATGTGTGAAATCCATCCGGATCTGACGCTCGATCGCTTTAATCTTGTAAGCTTCACGTGTATTGATCAATACCAATGATTTCCCCTGACGACCTGCACGAGCCGTACGGCCTGAACGGTGCGTATAGTTCTCGATATCATCCGGTAAGTTGTAATTGATCACGTGTGTAATATTGTCTACGTCAATTCCACGAGCTGCAACGTCTGTTGCAACCAACAACTGGATTGAACGCTCACGGAAACGCTCCATTACGCGATCACGCATTGCCTGCGATAAATCTCCGTGAAGCGGTTCTGCACTATATCCGTCTTTTGCTAATTTCTCAGCAACAGTTGCAGTTTCATTACGTGTACGACAGAATACCAATCCAAAAATCTCCGGGCTGGCATCGATCAAACGTTTCAATGCATCGTAACGGTCTTTTTCTTTCACTGAGTAATAGATGTGCTCAATGTTCTCGTTACTTTGGTTTTTGTGTCCGATGGATACTTCCAAAGGATCTGTCATGTAGTTCTTAGCAATTTCAGCCACTTCTTTCGGCATTGTTGCAGAGAATAACCACACACTTTTTGTATCAGGTGTTGCATCAAGAATTTCATCGATATCTTCTTTGAAACCCATGTTCAACATTTCGTCAGCCTCATCCAATACAACTGTCTCAACAGTTTGCAGGTTTACTGCACGACGTTTGATTAAATCCACCAAACGACCAGGAGTAGCAACAACGATCGTTGCACCACGCTTGATATCACTCATCTGACGACGAATATCCGTACCACCGTAAACGGCAACTACTTTAATCTGACGATCGAATTGAGCAAATGCTTCTAAGTCTTTGGAGATTTGTAAACACAATTCACGCGTTGGAGCGATGATTAAACCTTGTGTTTCAGTGGGGCGGTCTGTTACCTTGTGAATTAATGGTAGGCCGAATGCGGCTGTTTTCCCTGTCCCTGTTTGTGCGAGTCCGACAAAATCGCTTTCTAATTGTAACAAGTGCGGAATGGCACTTTGTTGGATCGGAGTTGGTTCTGCAAAACCCATTGCTTCTATCGACTGCAGAACCTCAACTCTTAACCCGAGTTCTTTAAAGGTCATAAAATAAATCTAAAATTTGGCGCAAAGGTACGACCTTTTTTTTGATGTTTGTTAATAAACTTGCAAGTTATTGTTAATTAATGCATTTAGGATGTAAAAACAGTAGGGGTGCGATTAATCACACCCCTACTGTTTTATGTTGTTGACCGTTGATTTACAGCCAATTTTTCATCAATTACGGCTTTCAAACAAGTCGGGCACAAACAATCGGTGATATTCTCCATCGGCATGATCATAGGAAGCTCTGCGCACCAGCAACCGGCTGTATAGCAGGAAAACGCCTTCCCGCAATTCACACACGATTTGTGTTTTTCAAGTGCAGGAACGGTGTAATTTCCATTTAATGAAAGATCTGTTCCCGACAGATGGACCATTTCTTCGTGTTGAATAATTGAAAAAGTATTCAAGGAAATCGGTGAGCGATATCCGGGACCATTTAAGACCATTGTGTGGTATTCTCCCTGTTCACCACACAAATCCAACCCGTTTTCTTCTCCGAGGACCTTCAATTCTTCAATGAGTTTACGGTCCATTCTTTTTCCTGCAAACTGTTTATCCAACCAAGGCTTTTTCACCATCGTGAGAACCACCTCAAAGTTCAATTGCAGCAAGAGTTCCATTACTTCAGTCCTATTCTTGTGCCATAAAGGAAGAAAAGCCTTCATTCCGATGGCTTGCGTCCGTTCGGTGATCCAATTCGAGCTTCCGTGTACTTCTGAAATATCTCCTGAAACCGCGACTGAGATCCCCAATTGGTCTTTCAATTTTTGTAATTGAAGTTCGTAGTTCTCAGCAAATGGTTCCCCGATCTCAAGCATGATATGCGTAATTCCTAAAGATTTGGATTGAAGGTCCATCCATTCTTTCGGATGTGCCCTGAATTCTGTTGATTTGGAATAAAAAGTAACCAAAGCAGTAATGTCGTATCCTTTGTTCTTTGCCAGTTGCAAAGCAAGGTTACAATCTTTTCCACCCGACCAAAGGACAATCGCTTTCTCTTTCATCTGTCCGAAATTAGGAATATTAGAGACAAGAGTCAAGACTGTGAGAATCAGTACCAAATTTCAAGTCATGACTCTTGCCGCTCTTAATCTTGACTCAATTAACGGATAACCAACATCGAGCGCTCCACCAATTGATTTCCTGAATGAACTTCTACCAGGTAAATTCCTGCCGGCTGGCCTAAATCAAGATCCGCGCTGTAAAAAGATGTTCTTCCTGATTTCGAAACGGGTTCCAGGTCTTGCTGCAAAACCAGGCATCCTATTTCATTTCGAAGAATCAAAGTCGCTCTTTCTCCGGTGTTGTCTGAAAATGCAATGTGAACTTTACTATCGGAACTTGGATTGGGATATAACACAAAGTCTGATTCATTTACCTGAACGTATTCCAAAGCCAATTCATTTCTCGTTCCATCCAAGTCGGTTTGGCTAAGTTTATAGTAAACAGATTCCCGTGTATTTTTAGTATCAACGTAGGTATACGTTTTAGCTTCCGTAGAAGTAATCGCTCCTTTTACCTTTGTCAGTTCTTTCCAATTTACTCCGTCAGCACTTGTTTCGATGGTGAAATAATCATTTCTGTTTTCAGATTCCACATCCCAGGTCAATAAATTCCCATCGCTCATTTTTTTAGCGCTGAAAGACAAAAATTCTACCGGCAATACCAACAAGGAACAATTGCAGAGATCGGAAGAGCGTCGTGTAGGGAAAGAGTGGAGGTGGGGGGGGGG
>CAMLLB010000083.1 GCA_946480815.1 uncultured Flavobacteriales bacterium | reverse complement strand
TGTAACCTCTAAAATCTTTCAAAAACAGGTACTTCGAACATACTGTACGGATAGAGCACGGATACTGTATGGGTAGAGTATGGATAGAGTATCAAAATGTTATAAAATTAACGCCCGGTTTTATTGGAAAAAGGCACTCGGACTTCACTCAGCGACCTTTTTGTCAGTTGCAACCAAGGATCAAAATAATGATGTAAATCGTTTTGATTTCGAGAATCTATAATCGGCTCTTACGCTAAGAATCGTAGCAAACAAGGAAATGAAGCGAAAAAAAGCATTTGGTGTTTGAAGTCCGATACGCCTTAGCGTTCGGACGAGTTTTAAATGCTTTCGCGAAAAGCCCCGTAGTTTGCAGATTCTTTAGTACAAGCCTAGACTTTTGGCTCCACCTTTTTGGCAATGAAAAAGGTGGAAAAATCGATGGAATCACAACACAATCAAAAAACCTTTTCACTGATCTTCGAAACCGGATAGGCATTCATCGTTGCTGAAGCTGTTGCAACCAATCCTCCATTTTGATTAGTCACTTTCCCCTCCACAAAAAGTATCCGCTTTCCGGACCGGATCACACGGGCATCTGCAGTCAAAACATCGTCTCTCAGAGCCGGAATCAAATAAGAAATTGTCAGATTCACCGTTGAAACAACTTTCATTTCTTCACATACTTCCGTGAGGCAGGCCACACCTAATGCAGCATCGATTAATGCCGCAACAGAACCACCGTGCGCAGCAAAAGGAGTCGCCAAATGATGTTCTTTCACTGTCATTTGATACAACACATGTCCCTTGCCTTTTACTTCAAAGTCCATTCCCAGCAAATCACCAAAGCGATTCCAGGCAATGTATTGCTGAATGATCGGATGTTGTTTCAGATCTGTCATCCTTTCGGTTGTTGCATTTGTACGATGTGTTCCTGCGGTGATGTCAGGTTTAATCCTTCTTTCTCAAATTCCGCATAAACCCTTCTGTTAAGCTCATAGTAAACATCCCAGTAATCAGCCGTTTTAGCCCAGGCACGAACAGTGATCATTACGGAAGCACCCAATTCTCCCAATGCTACAAAAGGAGCCGGGTCTTTTTTCACTTTCTTGTCTTCCGACAAGTATTTCTGGATCAATTGATGTGCTTTTACATAATCATCCCCGTAAGAAATCGGAATGGACCAATCCACTCTGCGTACATTGGCTTTTGTGAAGTTGGTCAAGGGGCCATTTGCAATCGGGCCATTCGGCAGGACGATCACTTTGTTATCTGAGGTATGCAAATAGGTATAGAAAATCTGGATTTCTTTTACGGTTCCCTGCAAAGTTTGGGTCAGGATCGTATCTCCAACTTTGAATGGTTTAAAGAGCAGGATCATAATTCCTCCTGCGAAATTCGACAGCGTTCCGGAGAAAGCCATACCGATTGCCAAACCTGCAGCTCCAAGGATCGCAACGAAAGACGTCATTTCGATCCCTAACTGGGTAATAGCCGTAACGATCACCAGGATCTTCAGCATGATGGTTGTCAAACTCGACAAGAAAGTAACCAGGCCGACATCCACTTTTCCTCGCGTAAGGATCTTCACAACCAAACGCCCTACCCACTTCGCAAGCCAAAAACCGGCCAACAGTATAATGATAGCGAAAATCAGGTTTGTTCCCGATTTCACCAACCACTGCTTTCCTTCTGCTAAACTAAATCCAAAAATGCGCTGAAAATCAGCTTCGATATCTAATAGAGCCATTTTACTATTACGAATTATTATTTAGGTGACTGAGCGGAGTCGAAGTCACTTTTCAATTATGCTTATGGGAATTTAGGGAATTGCTGGAAATTCGGTTCTCTTTTTTCCAAAAATGCGCGCTTTCCTTCCTGAGCTTCTTCCATCAAATAATACATCAGGGTAGCATCTCCTGCGAATTCCATTAAACCACGTTGTCCGTCTAATTCCGCGTTTAACCCTCGTTTGATCATACGAAGAGCCAACGGGGAACGTTTCATGATTGTCTGGCACCATTTTACGGTTGTATCTTCCAGATCTTTTAATGGAACCACTTTGTTCACCATTCCCATTTTCTCTGCTTCGTCTGCAGTATATTGCTCACATAAGAACCAAATCTCACGCGCTTTCTTTTGTCCGACATGACTTGCAAGGAACGAAGAACCGAAACCGGCATCAAAACTTCCTACTTTAGGTCCTGTTTGCCCGAAACGTGCATTATCAGAAGCGATCGTCAAATCACACACCACATGAAGTACGTGTCCACCACCGATTGCATATCCGTTAACCATTGCGATCACCGGTTTAGGTAACGCACGAATTGCTTTGTGCACATCCAATACGTTTAAACGCGGAACACCGTTTTCGGAAATATATCCTCCTACTCCTTTCACATTCTGGTCTCCTCCGGAACAAAATGCTTTATCTCCCTCACCGGTCAAAACAACTACCCCAATATCTTGTCTTTCCCGACAGATTTCCAATGCATCCAGCATTTCCATATTTGTTTCCGGACGGAAAGCATTGTATACTTTTGGCCGGTTAATGGTGATTTTTGCAATTCCTTCGAAGAATTCGAATTTGATATCTGTATAAGACTTGATACTGGTCCAATTTCTATTTGACATGTTCTTTGTTTTTGGTTTTACAAAAATAGCAATGCTTGCATATAATTACTAATTGCGAATGTCGAATTCCGAATTAGAAATCAACAAATCTTATGATCCGGTTGGTGTATACATCGTCACACCGTTTTCTTCGTATTCTTCAATCATTACGTTGAACATTTTGGCTGCATCAAAGACCAATGTTTGTGCCTCCCCGATGGTGGAACGCTTCATTACTCCTTTTGCTTCAAACAGCGGCAACAACTCATCGCACCTGCGTTTTGCAGATTGTTCCGGATTGTGGACTTTCACAGATACAGGAACTAAATTTCCGTTCGTTTGTTTGACCGAAACCTGAAATACTTCCGGATAATAAACAGGATATTTAAAATCTGCAACAGCGTCTTCCAATACATGTAAAGAAGTTCCGGCATTATCGAGTGTTACTCCAACATACAGGATTTTTCCATTGGCTTCTGCAAGCCGTGCAAAAGGACTGTTTTTGGTATAAGGTGTTGTTTCTCCCAGATGTCCGTTGGTAAACCAATCTGCTTTCGGGCCGAAACAACAAACCGGCTCGGTAGGACTTTCAGAACGCATTACCCCGGGAAGTGTCCTGAAATATTCCGTAATCGCTCCCATTTTCGACGGATCATTCTGAACATCAAATTGAGTCAGATTTCGAATATAATCCAATTGATATCCCGGATTGGGAGAACTTGGCATCAGCAGGTTTCCTGATGTGCCAATCACAGTCAGTAAGCCATCTACCAGCGTTTTGGGACCGCCTTCCACAAATCCGATCCTGGATAAACTACTGTGTACCAAAACTGAATCACCTGCTCTTAATCCACAGGTTCGAAGTTGTTCGATCAAGGTGTCCAACGTCAAACCCTCGCCTTTTTCAGCCTGATTCTGGATAGACTTTCGCCGTTTATCTTTCTTCCTTTCCCGGTACGAATTCAGCAATTTATCCGGAACGAGTGAGCGAATAAAGTTCTTTAAAGCCGACATATTTTATTCTAAAATCGGTTTGATCAGCTTATTTTCAGGAACGTAGAAATAATGAAGTTCCGTTCCTTTTGTAAGGATATAGAAATCATCCTGAACTTTGCGGATATTGGAATATTCCAGGGGAACGACCAATTTACCTTTATTGGTATAAATTCCATAAAATGCTCCTAATGAAACGAGGAAATGAGACTCGTCCAAAGGTTTGATTGTTGTATGTTCTATTGGAATGACTATTTCTCCTTTTGCATTAATCGCTCCTTTTAAGGTCAGCAACTGAATTACTCCCAAACCGGATTTAAAACTCTCAGCAGCTTCATACATAGGAGGAATAACCGGTTTATTCTGTAGGTCGATGAATCCCCATTTACCCGCTTTTTCAAAAGCAATCAGGGAAGAAACTGCTCCTAGTTTGGAATACGTAAACGGAATGATCGGTTTTCCAAAACGATCAATGACCCCGAATTTCCCGGCTTTCGAAACTTTCGCGTACATCCCTGTAAATTCGCCCTCGGAACGCGCATTGGTAAAATAATCAAACGTTGCCGGAATCACGGTTTGTCCTTTTTTGTTCAAATAACCTATTTTGTCTTCTGAAATGACCAAAGCCCTGTCTGAAACAAGCGTTCCGATCTCTTCAATCGGGATGGTTTTGATCTCATTCCCCTGGAAAGTAGCCAGTTTTGCAGATTCATCGCCCTCGATAATGATTGCAGAATCACCAAACAGATTAATGGATTCATACAAGGGCTTTACTTTAAAAGAACCAAAGGCGTCAATATATCCTTCCAAACCTTTAAAAGTTACTTTGGCCATTCCTCCTGAAAACGAAAATGCTTCTTCATACTGTTCCGGAATTCTCGGATAACCCAAGCCATCAAAATAACCGTACAAACTATCTTTGATTGCGTAGATCAACCCTTCTGAAAACTGACCGATGTCTTTGTATTGCGGTTCAACGATATATGCTCCGGAACGATCAATAATACCGAATAAAGTATCCAGTTGCACAATTGCTCTTCCCTTGTCAAAATCATTTGCACTGGAAAATTTAAATGGAATGACGACTTCGTTTGCCTTATTTACAAAACCATATTTACCGCTCTTTTCAGCCCATGCCAATCCTTCTTTGAAAAAACCAACTGTACTGTATTGAGCAGGAATAACGATGTTTCCATTCAAGTCCATCCAACCGAACTGCCCCGCATTTTTATACGGAATAATTTGCTGGGAATTTAATTTTTTATCCTTGGTAATTTCATCCTTGTAAGGATAATTCGGATACTCGTTTTGAAATTTCTCCAATCGCTCCATCGAGTAATCAGACATATACAGTTGGTACAATTTTCTCCAGGCATTTTCTACATTCCTGTTTTTGGGGTATGTTTTGATGAACAGGTCGTAATCGGTTACCTGGTTCCGCACCGTACTTAAATTGTAAACCTGGTCCTGTGCATCCGCCACATAGGGATTTGAAGGAAACTGTTTTTCAAAACTCAAATAAGAAGCAATCGTTTTCCCATCCGTGTTTTCTTTGTACTGCAACCGGTAAAAATTATTCAGCGCTTCTTTTTTGAATTCTGATTCCGGGTACTTTTTCAAAAACAGATCAAAAGCCGCTGAGGTATTGGCATTTCTTGCTTTCTGATAAGCAATCGAATCACGCGAATAAATTGCTTTGGGTTGTTCAGCAGCCCAGGGATTGTTCTTTTGGTACTGATCATATGCTTCTTCCGAAGGGTTTTTCAATACCACTTTATAAAGTCCGCTTGAAATATCTTTTCTCAACACTTCGATTGCTGCATAATCGAAATTATATTTCTTCAATGCTTCTTTTTGTTTGTCCTTCATTGCACCGTAGGCTTTTTCCGAACGAACAATTGCAGCGTAAGCAGAATCCAATTGATGAAAGGGATTATCGGTACGATAATAAATGACTGCTAAACCGTAATTTGCTGCAGATTGATTTGATTTCAATGATTTCTCAAATTGTTTCTTCGCTTCGAAATAATTGAACTGGTTTAAAGCTTTGAACGCATCGTCGATTGAACCCGCATTTGCGTTATTAAAAGCACAAATAATAAATAGAACTAAAATCTTAACCTGCAGTGAACCCATGATACAAATATAACCAACTAACTACTTAAAGATATACGAAAAGTGGCTTAAAAGCTTAAAAAAGGTCAAAAAAAACCCTGACGAAGCAAGCTTGTCAGGGTTATTATTTCGAAGTTGAAATTACTTTTTGTATTTCGCGTAACGATTGTTGAATTTATCGATACGACCAGCAGTATCCACGAACTGTACAATTCCTGTAAAGAACGGATGAGACTTGTGAGAGATATCTAATTTTACCAATGGATACTCATTTCCATCCTCCCAAGTAATTGTTTCTGAAGTATTAGCAGAAGAGTGACACAAAAATGCATAGTCATTTGTCATGTCTTTAAATACTACTAATCTATAATCTTCCGGGTGAATACCTGCTTTCATATGCTGTTAATCTTAATTATTCTTATCAAAAATGGTTTGCAAAGATAATCAAACTTTTTAATTCACAACAAAAAAAATAAAATGGATTACATTTCGTTATTTTTGTCATGATGAAATTACTCAATCTCTTTTTCGGAATCGCAATTTTGGCTGCTCTTTCAGTGAGCAATACTTCGTGTAAAAAGAAAAATTTGTTTGGAGACGGTAACCTTGACTTTTCAAATGACACACTGGTATTCGACACCGTTTTTACCACAATCGGCTCTACCACTAAGTATTTCAAAATTTACAACCGACAGAATAAAGCGCTAAAAATCAGTAACGTTCAATTAATAGGAGGTTCATCTTCCAAATTTAAACTAAACCTGGACGGTGTACAGGGAAGTAGTTTTTCAGATGTTGAAATTCCTTCCGGAGACAGTTTATTTTGCTTTGTGGAAGTAAAATTGAGTGTAAACGGACAAAATTTGCCTGTAATTGTAGAAGATTCGGTCCGGTTCACTACAAACGGAGAAGATCAGTATGTAAAACTGGCTGTTTGGGGACAAGACATGTATTACCACTACTCCAACACGGGGATGGGAATTTATGATCTGAATGAAGGGACCTGGCCAAACGATAAACCACATGTCATTTACAATCAGGCGTTCGTTGATTCGGCCAAAACGCTCAATATTATCGGCGGAACAAAAATTCACCTGCATAAAGGCGCAATCCTGTGGAATTATAAAGGAACATTGAATATTGACGGTGATTACACCAATAAGGTAATCATTCAGGGAGATCGCCTGGAGGCTTCTTACAGCAATACACCGGGACAGTATTACGGAATCTACTTCCAGGAAGCACGGCCTTCGATGATTGATAATGCAGTGATTAAAAATGCCATAGCGGGAGTTCATGTTGATTCACGCGATCAGTCATTTACACAAACCACCCTGACAATTTCCAATACCGAGATCAAGAATGCAGCCAGTTATGGTTTATTCTTGTTCGACGGACCGAAAGTGTATGGAGAAAATGTATTGGTCCACAGCACAGGTGTTCATTCCCTATTGGTGGCCCAGGGAGCGGATTTTACGTTCAATCATTGTGACTTCCTGGGTTATGGATCCGGAGAAGGCAGTACGCCTGCTGTAGGAATATCTAATTATTACAGCAATTCACAGGGAACTTTTGTTGCTCAAATACCAAACGCTGTTTTCAATAACTGTGCAATTTACGGTAGCAGTGGCGAACATTTGGCAATTGATACGATACAGCCCGGAGGATTGACATTGAATTTCCATTTCAGAAAATGTGTGATTTTAAGAAGCAACCTGGGGAATTCCATGTTTGAGAATTGCACATCAGCAAATCCTTTATTTATCAATCCGGATGGAGACGATTTTAAATTCTACGGTGCATCCAGCCTGAACAATACCGGAAATCCTGCTTATGCAGTGGCATCGGATATTACGGGTGTTTCGAGGAATATGGCTGCTCCTGATATCGGGGCGTATGAGTATTGATCCGGAAATCAGATTAACATATAAAAAGTAGGGGCGGAAAATTTTCCGCCCCTACTTTTTATTATTAAAACTTTGTACTGATTAGTACTTCAAATCTCCGTTGATCTCTCTTACGGCATTCGCTGCTTCAGCAAACTTCGCTTTCTCGTCTTCAGTAAGTGTTACCGTTACGATCTGCTCAACTCCGTTCTTCCCGATAATTGCCGGAACACCCAAACAGATGTCACTTTGACCGTATTCGCCATCCAACATCAAAGAACAAGGGATCATTTTCTTCTGGTCACAAGCAATTGCCTGAACCATTACAGAAACAGCAGCACCCGGTGCATACCAAGCTGAAGTACCCAATAATTTAGTCAAGGTAGCACCTCCTACTTTTGTCTCTTCAACCACGTAATTTTGCTTTTCAGCACTTAAGAATTCAGTTACAGGAACACCATTTCTTGTTGCTTTACTCAATAACGGAAGCATACCAGTATCACTATGCGCTGCGATCACCATCCCGTCTACGTCAGAGATCGGGCTGCCCAATGCTTCTGCCAATCTGTATTTGAAACGTGCAGAATCCAAAGCTCCACCCATTCCGATAATTTTGTGCTTAGGAAGACCTGAAGTTTTGTGTACCAAATAAGCCATGGTATCCATTGGATTGGAAACAACGATAATGATTACTTCAGGAGAATGCTTCACCAGGTTTGCAGTAACGTCTTTTACAATACCCGCATTGATCCCGATCAACTCTTCTCTTGTCATTCCTGGTTTTCTGGGAATTCCTGAAGTAATTACAGCCACATGAGAACCTGCAGTTTTACTGTAGTCTCCAGTTGTCCCTGTAATTTTTGTATCGAATCCGTTAAGTGATGCAGTTTGCATTAAATCCATTGCTTTACCTTCAGCAAATCCTTCTTTAATGTCTACTAATACTACTTCTGAACAGAAGTTCTTCATTGCGATATATTCTGCACAGCTCGCTCCAACAGCTCCTGCACCTACTACCGTTACTTTCATTGTTTTATGATTAAATAATAATACTAATTCTTAAGCGCGACGAATTTAAGAATAAAACTTTGCTCCGGCTGCAAATTTTGTGGAGAAATCACGTTATTTGTAAA
>CAMLLB010000082.1 GCA_946480815.1 uncultured Flavobacteriales bacterium | reverse complement strand
TTCAACTGGGTCAGCGGACCAACAACAGAAGACCGTACAGGTCTTACAGCAGGTACATACTCCGTAACGATCACAGATGCAAACGGATGTACAGGAACAGTGAATCCAACAGTAACACAACCTGCTGCATCCGTTTCAGGAACAACAGTTGTAACAAACGTAGCTTGTTTCGGTGGAAACACAGGTGCTATTAACCTTACTCCTACTGGTGGAGTTGGACCTTATACCTTCAACTGGGTCAGCGGACCAACAACAGAAGACCGTACAGGTCTTACAGCAGGTACATACTCCGTAACGATCACAGATGCAAACGGATGTACTGGAACAGTAAACGCAACGGTAACACAACCTGCTGCTGCGGTTTCAGGAACAACAGTAGTAACTAATATTGCTTGTTTCGGTGGAAATACCGGTGCAATTAACCTTACACCAACAGGTGGTGTCGGACCTTATACCTTCAACTGGGTAAGTGGACCAACAACTGAAGATCGTACAGGACTTATAGCAGGTGCATACTCCGTAACAATCACAGATGCAAACGGATGTACAGGAACAGTGAATGCGACTGTTACTCAGCCTACGGCTCTATCGGTGACAGCTGCTTCTCAAACGAATGTAGCTTGTAACGGTGGTGCAACAGGTGCAGCGGCTATCAATACGCCAACAGGAGGTACTCCGGGTTATACTTACGATTGGACTCCGGGTAATCCAACTGGTGACGGAACAACTTCTATAACCGGGCTTACTGCCGGAACATATACTGTAACTGTAACAGACGCAAACGCATGTACGGCTACTCAATCGTTTACTGTAACACAGGCTACGGCTCTTTCCGTAACAGCTGCTTCTCAAACGAATATAGCTTGTAACGGTGGTGCAACAGGTGCTGCTGCTATCAATACGCCAACAGGAGGTACTCCAGGTTATACTTATGATTGGACTCCGGGTAATCCAACTGGTGACGGAACAACTTCCGTAACAGGACTTATTGCCGGAACATATACGGTAACAGCAACAGATGCGAACGGATGTACGGCTACACAATCATTTACTATTACGGAGCCGGATCAGGTTTCATTTACTCCAGCTTCACAAACGAACATTGCATGTTTCGGTGGAAACACCGGTGCTTTGACAGTGAACCCTGCAACGGGTGGAACAGGTGCCTTTACTTATGACTGGGCCCCAGGATCACCAACCGGTGACGGAACAACATCCGTATCAGGATTGACGGCAGGTACTTATTCAGTTACTGTAACGGATATGAACGGATGTACAGCTTCCCTTTCATTTACAATTACAGAACCGCCTGTATTAGTAATAAGCAGCAGTTCACAAACAGAAGTTTCCTGTAATGGTGGAGCAAACGGTACAGCGACAGTAATGGTAAGTGGAGGAACTCCTTCATACACTTATTCATGGGCTCCATCCGGAGGTACTGCGGCTACAGCAAACGGATTACAAGCAGGAACTTATACTGCGACAGTTACTGATGCTAATGGTTGTACAGTAACTCAATCCTTTGTAATTACAGAACCAACAGCATTGGATCTTTCTGCAAACTCTCATACAGATGTTCTGTGTAATGGTGCCGCAACAGGATCCGCAACGGTAACGCCAACCGGTGGTACAGGGGCATATACTTATTCCTGGTCTCCTTCCGGCGGAACTGCTTCTACTGCTTCAGGTTTAACTGCCGGAACTTATACGGTTACAGTAACTGATGCTAATAACTGTCAGGCAACACTATCATTTGTTATTACGGAATCTGCAGCAATTACAAGCAGCTTCTCACATACAGCATGTGTTTCTTACACCTGGGGTACTCAAACACATACTACAAGCGGGGTGTATACACAAGTATTTACTGCTGCGAACGGATGTGACTCTACAGTTACGCTTACTTTAACTATCAGCCCTACCATTACAAATACTGTTGTTGAAAGCAGCTGTAATTCGTATACATGGGCTCAGAACGGAATGACCTATACTACTTCCGGAATGTATGTAGATACGATCCCAAGTGTGGGTGGATGTGATTCAATTGTTACTTTAGATCTGACAATTAACACTCCTTCCAGTTCCAGTTCATCTGAATTTGCATGCGGAACATTCACATGGGCTCAGAATGGTATGACTTATACAACTTCCGGAGTTTACATGGACACTATTCCAAATGCGGCAGGATGCGATTCTATTATTACATTGAACTTAACAATCGGTGGATCCTCTTCATCTGAATCTGTTACGGTTTGTGAATCATATACCTGGGCACAAAATGGGATGACGTACACTTCTTCCGGGATGTATTCAGATACGTTAACGGATGTAAACGGTTGTGACTCTATTCTGGTGTTGAATCTAACAGTTACAGGAGCTCCGACAGCTATTGCAGCTGATAACGGAAACGGAACTATTAGCGCTTCTTCAAATTCTTCTTACCAGTGGATTAACTGTACAACAAATACTCCGATTGCCGGTGCAACTGCTCAAACGTTTGCTCCGACAGTAGACGGTACCTATGCGGTTATTGTTACCAATGCGAATAATTGTTCAGATACATCCAATTGTGTTGTTATTGATTACCTTGGACTAAATGAGAATAACGGTTCATTCGGAGTTACTTTAACGCCGAACCCAACGCAAAACAATGTGAAGGTTACCTTTACTGGTGCGAACGAATCGTCTATTGTCATCTATGATGCAAAAGGAAAAATGGTGATGTCAGTAGACCACGCTCAAACCGGAGATGTACTTTCGGTTGAGTCCTTTGAAAGAGGTGTTTACCTTGTAAATATCATCACTACTTCCGGTACTCATACCGAACGATTGGTGAAACAATAATTCTAATTAAAAACATAGAAAGCGGCGGTTTAAATGACCGCCGCTTTTGTTTTGTAAATTTTCCAATTGCTGTTTTTTCTCTATAACACGTATAAACAAAAGACAAATAACCCTAATTTAGCGAGGCCATGTCAAAACAAAAATCTTCCCCTGCTAAGCAATCGTCTCCAAAAGTAACTCCTTCTGCTCCGTTGGTTGATAGTTCCCTCCTGATACAACGCAGGCTTTTTTGGATGTTAAGCATTGCTGCTTTTTTATTATTCAGCCCTACCATTCAATATGGATTTGTACTGGACGACTTAGCTGTCATTGAAAATAACCGCTTTGTACAGGAAGGTTTTAACGGAATACCCGATTTGTTTTCTACTTTTTACTGGAAAGGCTTCTGGGATGCCAATGCAGGTTTGTACCGTCCACTATCGATGGTGATGTTTGCAATTGAATGGGCATTTTCACCAAATAATCCCGGAATACACCATTTCGTAAATGTCCTTTTATATGCACTTACAATAGGTGTCCTCTTCAAACTCTTGTTAAAATTACTTTCGAATTATTCTGTCTGGGTTTCTTTTTCAATCGCGCTGATCTTCATGGTTCATCCAAGCCATACTGAAGTCGTTGCCAATATAAAAAGCCGGGATGAAATTCTTTGCTTCTTATTCTTCCTGCTCACTTTTTCAAGTTTATTGAAAGCACGAAACGGAAAATCTATAGATACCGTTAAAACAGTTCTTCTATTCTTAGCGTGCTTATTATCTAAAGAAGCTGGGATCATGTATCTCCCTATTTTGGGACTTTACTTTTGGATGGTAAAAAAAGAATCTATCGGCCCGATTTCAAAAAAGCTGCTTCCATTGGTTGTAATCACAGGGGCGTGGTTAATTCTGCATCAATTGGTAATCAATTCTGATCCTACTCCCCCAATTCACTACACTTATCACGATAATTCATTGGTTGCATGTGAGAACGGTTCGCGTTATGCCACCGGAATTGGTGTTTTAGGTCGCTATCTGCTGGAAACTGTTGCCCCCTTTAACTTGAGTTATGATTATTCCTATAATCAGCTTCCATGTTTGAGTTTTACCTCCCTTCCTGTTATCGGGACCTTGTTGGTATTAATTTTAGCTGTGGCGCTTGTGGTAAAAACACGTAAATCAAAACCTGAAATTGCGTTCGGGATCTTATTCTTTTTGATTTCTATTGCTCTGGTAACGAATATTTTTTCTTTGATAGGAACAACTTATGCAAATCGATTGATCTATGCTCCTTCCCTTGGAATCATTCTTTCAGCAGTCATTGCTATATTCACGTTGTTTAAGGTTCAGCAAACAGCAAAATGGCAATCAGCCGGGATCTTGTTTTCAGTAATCGTCGGGGTTATTTTTAGCGTTAAAACCATTCAGCGCAACAAAGCATGGGAGTCTAATACCACTCTTTTCACGGCAGATCTTCAAAACAGTCCGAACAGTGCACGTGTTCAATTCAATTATGGTGTAATCATGATGAATGCTGCCGGACAAGATTCATCAGCGAACAAGCAACAACTGCAGCTTGCTGTCTCCAGTTTCAGGAAAGCCATTTCTATTGATTCTCTTGATGCAAATTCCTATACGAATTTAGGTGTGGTATGCTACCGCTTGAACCAATTCAAACAATCGGTTCTCTACAGCCAGAAAGCCATTTCCATTAATCCGAACGATACGTTACCATATGGCAATCTGGGAGACGCCTACTTTGCATTGAAAGAGTACGAAAAAGCCGGAGATGCTCTAAAAACAACCATTCAGTGGAAAGATGCTACTGCCGCACACTATAAACGATACGGTGTTTCGCAGTTCAACCTGAAGCGTTATAAGGAGGCAATTACCGGTTTCAAAAAAGGACTTCAAAAATTTCCGGATGATACCGAGATGGCTTCGAATCTTGGAAGTGCTTACGGCGCTGCAGCCGATTATGTAAAGGCAGCACAGACCTTCGAAAGTATTTATACCAAAGACCCTTCGAATATAAACGCTCTCCGTTTAACCATTATCTCTTATGAACAGGCAGGAAATCAGGAGAAAGTGGCTCAATACAGTAAGCTCTTAAAATAAGATTTTTGGTTGATGCAAATTATAAAGTAATTAAAATCAAGATATTATAAGAAGGAGGCTCATTTCGGGTCTCTTTTTTGTTTGGTTCATTTTTTTTATCTTAGAAGAAAACAGTCATATGAATAATGTAGCTTATTTTGAAATACAATCTTCAGACCCAAGCAGAGACAAAGCATTCTATGAATCATTATTCGGGTGGAAATTTGTAAAGGAAGAATTCAGCCCCATTGAATACTATCGTATAGAAACGGACGGTATGTATGGCGGTTTATTGAAACGTCCGGCCAAAATCCCGCCAATGGAATATGGAACGAATGCTTTCACTTGTTCGATTGAAGTGAGCAATTTTGATGAAACGGAAGCTTTGATCTTAAAATTGGGAGGAAGGGTTGCTTTACCCAAATTTGCAATTCCAGGAAGATGCTGGCAGGGATACTTTATTGATTTGGATAATAATACGTTTGGAATTTTTGAAGTGGATGAACATGCAAAATAAAAGAGAGGAACCGATTAAAATTCCCCTCTTTGTTTTGTTCAACTGTACTCAAAATTGATAATTGATCTAGCCGGCGATTAATTTCAATAAATGCAAGTGCATCTGGATCAATGTCAAATTCTGTAAGGCAATTTTGGTTGTATTTGATGCAAGATCAATCGAATTGATTTCAAAAACCAGGTCTTTTTGCTCCGGATAAGCCACTTTTAATCTTCCATTGACTTCTTCAGTCAGCTCACAAATGTAAGCCCACTTACTTTTCATGGAAGCATTTAAAATCCGTGACATCGCTTCTTCTTTTGGTAAACGGCTATAAGCTTCATCTTCCGTTATAGCTTCGTACTCCTGCTTCGTCATTCGAGCGGAACTCATAATAATCAATGATTTCAATTCGCCGATTTCCAAATCCAACTGCTTTACTTGCTTTTGCAATGCCGCTACGTCTCGTGGATTCACAGAAGTAACTTTGGGCTGGTCCATTTTCTGAACTTCTTCATTCAACAAACGATAAGCCTGTCGGGAAGATTCCTCTACTTTCGTAGAATATCCCAAATTGTACATTGCAAACAGCAAACCGCCACAAGCCATCATCAGAACAGAGTTGACGGTTGTATTGAAACGCAATTCGGGCCTTCTGACTCTCGTAAAGAAATAAAGGGGAACATATACAAAGGTAAATGATACCAAACCTGTAAGCATCAAAATATTCGCTCCGGGCCAGTGCATTAATTTGAATAAAAAACCTAAAGAAGCAATGATCCCTACCAAAAATCCGAAACTCAAGACAAATTTGTCTGTTTTGGTTCCTTCATCCCTGAATTTAAGGGCAATCATCAATGGTAGGAAAAGTAAGCTGAAAATAGCTATCCCCAGTACAAAGGCAACTCCGGCACCAGGCCAATGCATGACTTTGAAAACGGATCCCAGCAGGGTAAGAACAGCTGCTAAAAGTCCTGAAATATTTACTGTTTTTTTCATGGCGTAAAAATGTTTGAAGGTTAATAACAATTCTGTTTCCTCCTGAATTTCACGCAAGTTGTCGTTGAAAAATCGAGGCAAGAGCCGTTGAAAGAACTGGTCAAAGTTATCTGTTTCAGACATTTCATTTTCAATAATACAGCACATGTGATCCAGCAGGTTCCATTGCAGATCTTTCATGGTAACCCCACGTGCTTCAATTTCATGAAGAATAAAATCAACTTGCTCGTCCGAAATTCTAACCATTTCCAGTTCTTGGCTCTAGATCCAACAAAAACTTCATGGTATTCATAAAATCTACCAGTTCGTTTACTTTCTCTTTGGCCGTCGACTGCCCTTTTTCGGTGAGTGTATAGTACTTTCGTACCCGTTTACCGATAAACACTTCTTCCGTTTGCAATTCACCTTGTGACTCAAGCGCATGCAAGGTCGGATAAAGCGCTCCTTCGGTAATTTGAATTTTCTCACCTGTGAGATCTTTGACTCGCTGTGTAATTTCATAACCGTACATTCTGCCATTGTCCTTAAGCAGATTGAGAACGATTGTTTTAAGCGTACCTTTTAAAAGTTCTGATGAATACATAGGACAAATATACATAAGAATTTTAGGTATACAAATTTTTACCTAAGAAAATTAGGTATTGTTTTTGAATAAATAGTCAAACAGTTTAAAATCAATGATTTAACTTTAAATATTGTATCCGAAAAAATTCAAGGCTCTCTTGCGTAAAGTGATGTTTTTCACTAAATTAAATAGGAAAGAGATGAATTATGGGAGCAAAAAAGAAACATATTTTTACTGATCAGACTAATAGGAATGCAGAATTGGGGTTAGTTGTATCGGCTTCTGCACGTATTGAAATTTTACAGTTTTTGGACAATTATCACATCATGAATGTTCCTATGTTGGAGAAATTCATTCATCTGCATCAGAAAACTTTGAATCATCATGTGAGTTTAATTGAAAGAAGTGGATTGATTAAAGGTTATTATATCGGAAATACTTATTTCTGGTCAAAAAATGAAAAAGCATTGGAAGATTGGGACAAAATCCGCTGGGCTTTTACTTAGAGATAAGTGTACACTTATCCTCCATTTACCATGGTAATTATTTTTCATCAGAAATCAAAAACCCTTTAAAAGTCGATACAAATCGACAAACTTATTACATATTTTATACCACTTAGTACATTCATCTCCCCTACTTTTCCAGTTCTTTCCAAAAAAGAATTCCCTTTGCAGTAAAAAAGATGAGACAAATTCTATTATCCTGCTTCCTAACCTTTCTTACAAGTACTTTTTTTTCGCAGGAAACCAAACCGGAACCCGCAAAACAGACCATCAAATTCAATCCTTTCGATGGTGTGATCATTGCCGGTTATGTAGACAACGGAATATTCCTCAATTTCACGGGACCAAACATTAATTTCACATATAAAAGTTCCAAAATCACCTTGGGAATGCTCCCCTCTTTAAGATACAAAGAAGACAAAGGCCTGTTCAAGAATTCTCCGATCACTCCAACCTTAGGTTGCGGTTTAACTTATTGCTGGAAAAAATTAGCCGTACAGGTTCCGATCTACTATAATACAAAAACAGCAACAGCAAACGGGCGCTGGAATCTTGGAGTTGGGATCGGGATGCGATTGAAATAAGAAATCCTTATTTTTACCAGTTATTAAACCGGTAAAACTGATGGAACAAAGATTGCTCACATACTTTTCAAAAATCCTTCCCCTTACCCAAGAGGAAGTTGATGGAATCGTAGCAACACTTTCCATTCAAAAATATCCCAAAGGAGCGATCTTGTTAAAAGAAGGAGAAATCTCTTCGGAAGCTTATTTTGTACTGGATGGTTGTGTCCGTCAGTATTTTTTAATTGACGGTGAAGAAAAAACCAATAACTTCTTTACTGAAGAACAATGGGTTATTTCCATGCAAAGTATGACCTATAATTCTCCTTCAAAGCATTTCCTGGAGTGTGTTGACGAATGTACTTTAGTTGTCGGGAATCGTGAAAAAGAAGAACAGCTCTACGCTCAATTTCCAAAACTCGCAACCATTTCGCGCAGGGTCATGGAAAAAGTGTTTGCCGAGCAGCAAGAGCTTTCAGGTTCCTATTTTACCGACACTCCCGAAGAACGTTACATAAACCTGATGCGGACAAGGCCTGAATTATTGCAACGAATCCCCCAATACATCATTGCAAGTTACATAGGTGTTAAACCCGAATCACTCAGCAGGATCCGTAAAAGGCTCGCTCAGAAGTGATATCCTGGTTTTTATCCATATCCTTGAGAAATTCCTATCCCGATAGCTATCGGGACCTAATTCCTAATTAAAAAGTTCAATCGTTTAAAAATCAAATAATTCGTAATTCGTAATTCGTAATTCGTAATT
>CAMLLB010000081.1 GCA_946480815.1 uncultured Flavobacteriales bacterium | reverse complement strand
TTTGTAACCGAATTAAAAATTCCTCCATGTAAAAAGCAATTTCTTTCTAAACAGGATGGTAAACCAAGAGTTGTTTACCCGATTTGTTCATCACACAGAAAGAAATCATGGTTCTTCTTCAAAATATATCTTATCAACATCCCAATAAGGACCGGTTGTTTGAAAATCTCAATCTGACTGTCCAAAATCATTGTAAAACAGCACTAATCGGAAACAATGGATCCGGTAAGTCTACCCTGTTGAAATTAATCGACGGGCAATTGAATCCCACTTCCGGACAATTATCTGTTCGGACGAAACCTTATTTTGTTCCGCAGCAATTCGGTCAATACGATGCGCTTTCTATTGCACAAGCAATCCGGATCGAAGACAAACTCCGTGCTTTCAGGGAAATCCTGGAAGGAAAGGTCTCGGATAAAAACTTGGAAACATTAAATGACGACTGGACCATTGAAGAGCGATGTGAATCGGCACTTCAGCAATGGAACTTGCAGGAACTTGACCTGGATCAAACACTGGGATCGCTCAGTGGCGGACAAAAAACGAAGGTTTTTCTTGCCGGGATTTCGATCCATCAACCGGAATTAATCCTGATGGATGAACCTACCAATCATTTGGACCAAACAAGCAGAGCACAACTGTATGATTTTGTACGAAATACATCTTCTACCCTGCTTGTTGTGAGCCACGACCGGAAATTACTCCGGCTACTGGATACCATGTGTGAATTAACACCAACCGGGATCCGGGTTTATGGTGGTAACTACGATTTTTATACCGAACAAAAAGCCATCGAACAGCAAGCTCTCCAAAATGAATTACAGCATGTAGAGAAAAGTCTCAAAAAAGCCAGGGAAAAAGAGCGGGAAACGTTAGAACGAAAGCAAAAACTGGATTCACGCGGGAAGCAAAAGCAGGACAAGGCAGGTGTAGCCCGAATTATGATGAATACCCTGAAAAACAATGCGGAAAAAAGTAGCGCAAAAACAAAAAGCATGCATTCCGATAAAATTGAAGGGATTTCAACGAATTTGCAGCAAGTCCGTTCTAAATTGCCGGAAGCTGATCAAATCCAATTCGGCTTCGAACGAACCTCATTTCCCAAGGGAAAACTGTTGTTTAAAGCAACCGATCTAATGATCCAATTCGGAGAAACCCCGCTTTGGAAAAATCCCTTAAACTTCCAGGTTAACAGTGGCGAACGCGTTTCCATTCACGGACCTAACGGTTCGGGAAAAACCAGTTTATTGAAAACCCTTCTGGGAGAATTGGAACCGGAAAAAGGAAACATTCAACGTACACCTTGTTCCATTGTAACCATCGACCAGGATTATTCATTGATTAATCAAAGACTCACCGTTTATGAACAGGCACTATCTTTCAATACGAATTCGTTATTGGAACATGAAGTTAAAATTCGCCTGAACCGGTTTCTCTTCGGGAAAGAAACCTGGGATAAATCGTGTGAGAAACTCAGTGGCGGAGAACGCATGCGCCTGCTTTTGTGTTGTCTTACCATCACAAACAATGCTCCGGATGTGCTTATGCTGGATGAACCGACCAATAACCTGGATATTCAGAATATTGAAATTCTTACTTCCGCGATCAATCAGTATCATGGCACAATCCTTGTTGTTTCGCACGACGAAATTTTTCTCGATCAGATTCATATTGAGCGCAGAATTATTTTAATTGAAAATGGATAATTGACAATTGAAAAGTAAAGATTTGAGCTTGTTTATCAATACTGAGAATCTTATAGCGAAGCTCTTTTCAATTTTACATTTTCAATTCTCAATTAGTTATATTTGTTAAAACAACACTATTATGAAAGCACTACTAGCATTTGGTATTTTATTCCTTGGAACGAGCCAGGCATTTTCACAACAGGTTTATTCCGTTAATTACGAATCACAGGCAGATGTAAAAGTCTTTGTCGTGGATTACGAATCTCAGGCGGATTTAAAAGTTTACAAAGTGAAATACTCTTCCCAGGCCGGAGACAATGACGGAAAATGGTTCTTCGTGGACTATGAAAGCCAGGCAAAAAAATCCATTTACTTCGTACAATACGAAAGTCAGGCAGATCTGAAGATCTATTTTGTAGATTACGAAAGCCAGGCTGGCTGGGTAAACAGCAGTAAGAAGCAGTTGATGTACTAATCAAAGACTAAAGACATAAGACGAGAGACTAAAGACAATTCTGTCTATAGTCTTCTGTCTATGGTCTTAAGTCTTCAAATTCTACTAACTTCGCGGTATGTGGCTAAAAAATCTGGTTAAATACTATTTCAGCAAACGCATACATCGTGATAAACTGCATCCTTCCGTTGGAATTCAACAACGCGCATTGATGCAACAGTATCAGCTTGCGCAAAAGAACCAACAGGTCCCTGCTTTTAATACAACCGGATTCAAGGTTTTCTCCCAATTTGAGGAAGACGGGCTGCTATTGTTCCTGTTCTCTTTGATGGGTGAAGGCAGTAAAACTTTTATCGAAATCGGTTCCAACGACGGGATCAACAGCAATTGCAGTAACCTGGCAATCCATTTTGGCTGGTCGGGTTTGTTTTTTGAAGGCGACCCGAAACTAATCCGTCGCGGAGAGAAGTTTTACTCCAAAATTCCAACCCCGTACCATCCGAAGCCACGGTATATTCAAGCGATCATTAAGCGTGAGAATATCAACGAATTGATCTCAAAAGCCGGACTTTCCGGAGAAATTGAATTACTTTCCATTGACATTGACGGAAATGATTATTGGGTTTGGGACGCATTGACGGTTGTTCAACCGAAAGTGGTCGTGATTGAAACCCACACCGAATTCGGTTTGGAGGACATTGTCGTTCCCTACGACCCGAATTATATGTATCCCGGGAAACACCCGATCTATCACGGAGCGAGTGTTATCGCGATGAATAAACTGGCTGAAAAGAAAGGTTATCGCCTCGTTGGTGCAAACGATTTGGGAATGAACCAGATTTATATCAGAAAAGATTTACTTTTAGAAGAAGTACCGAGCGTTTCCCCTGAATCAACTTTGTGGCATCCGAAAGCAAAAGCGGATTACCTGAAGTTCAATGAAATTAAAGATTGGGAATATATTAAAGGTTAATTTATGATCAAAAAAACACTCTTTTCGAAACAAGCTTTGGATTTAAGCATTGATCGAATCAATCAATTAGAAGCAAACACGCCAGCGCTTTGGGGAAAAATGAATGCTTCCCAAATGCTCGAGCATTGCAGTGAAACAATGAAAGTGGCTCGCGGGCAAAAGGAATTGAAACGCATGTTTATCAGCTACATCCTTGGAAGTATGATAAAAAAATCGTTCTACAACGATAAACCTGTTCCGAAAAACAGTCCGACACACAAAGATTTTATCATTACCACGACTTCCGATTTTGAAAAAGCAAAGAAAGAACTGATCGATCATTTAGTTGCTTTCCAGGAAGGTGGAATGGAAAAATGCACGGCTGCTCCGCATTCCTTCTTCGGGAATCTTACGAAAGAACAATGGGGATTGGGAATGTACAAGCATTTGGACCATCATTTACAGCAATTCGGGGTATAACATGGAATTTATTGATCAGGCGCTTGACGATTACTGCTGCGCTCATACAACGGCAGAATCCGCTTTATTGGCAAAGTTAAACCGCGATACCCATGTAAATATCCTGCAACCGCGTATGTTGAGCGGACATTTTCAGGGGCGCTTATTGAGTTTACTTTCGAAAATGATCCGTCCGGAACGCATCCTGGAAATCGGGACATATACCGGGTATTCTGCATTGTGTATGGCAGAAGGGTTAACCGAAAACGGAAAGATCATCACACTGGATATCAATGCACAACTGGAAGATTTCGTTCGCACCTATATTGCCGAAAGTGAATACGCTTCGAAAGTAGATTACCGCATTTGCAATGCCATGGAAGAAATTCCTGCTTTGAACGAGCAATTCGACCTCGTTTTTATTGATGCGGACAAACTAAACTACATCAATTACTATAACCTGGTTTTCGACAAAGTGAAACCGGGAGGATACATCTTCTCGGATAACGTTTTGTGGTCGGGAAAGGTCGTGCAAACCGAAGGAAAAATTGACAAGGACACACAATTACTGAAAGAATTCAATGAATTGATCCAACATGATCCACGGGTCGAAAACATCCTGCTTCCGATTCGGGACGGAATTATGATCGCACGGAAAAAATGAGACTTCGGCTCCGCTACGCTTATGCTGTTCGCATGACGCCGAAGCTTTAGCGAAGGAACAAGCTTTAGCGCAAGCATTCAGTCTCCTTTTAATTATTAATGAAGTAATTATCAATTATCAAGAGGATTCTTCTTTTTTGAGAAAACCTCTTGATAATTAAACCATTGATAATTGCTAATTAAATATTTAAAGGGAATTTAAGTATTTCTTCACTTCTTTCGATTTGGAGTAATCCACCGGCAGTTTGTCGTAGGCATCTTTCTTTTTGTAATCGGCCCCTTTATTGATCAGGAGACGGATCAAATCCAGGTTCCCGGTACCGGCAGCAATATGTAATAAGTTCTGTTCCTGGAAATTCAGGGATTGATTGATGTTCATTCCTTCTTTTTCGATCAGGCGTTGCAATAAGGGAAGATTACTCTTTTCCACACTCAAAACCGCCAGGTTACTGACTTGTGCTTTCGACAGGATCACATCCGGGTACTTATTCAAAAGTGCCAAAACTTCGGGCATATTCTTATCCACGATCAATTGGTCCAATTTCAGGATTTCTTTCGACCGGATCACTTCCAATTCTGCCAATTCGGTCTTTGTTTTCGCTCCTTTACCCTTCAAATAACTCACAATACCCGCATCGCTTTCTTCTATTGCAATATCCATTAAGCTTTCTCCCCTGCGATTCATGGTATTCACTTTTGCCCCGTTATCTATCAGCAGTTGAAGTCCCTGTAAATTATTATTTCGCACCACTTCAAATATAAACGGCTCCTCTCCTCTTTTTTTCCAATTTACATCTGCTCCGTTTCGAATTAAGAACAAAGCCAAATCTATTTGATTGTCTTTAATTGCTTGGGTCAGGTATGAATCGCCCCAGGTATCTTCCCGATTCGGATTACAGCCATTTGCCACCGCAAACCGGATAATCTCTCCATTGGAGGTGCTTGGCCTTAAGCCTCTCGAATCATAGGCATCCATGTTTGCACCATTGTTTTTTGCACGGACCAGCAAGTCCATGTTGGATGAATTCATTGCATAAAATGCGATTGTTTCACCGTTCAGGGATTTCACATCCAAAGAAGCCCCCATATCATTCAATTCCAATATTTCCCGTGCATTATTCGTATACGAAGAGGAAGAGCTCATCAGAAAACTAATGATATTCTGGCCCTTATTGTTTTTGAGTTTCAAATCCGGTTTGGCTTGCTTCAGGAAATCATAGCATTCTTTCGAATCCCTGTTTGCAGATAACATAAACACCGTATTACCCAATGTATTTTGATGATTGACATTTGCTCCTGCTGTTATCAAATATTCCATTATTGCCAGGTTACCGGACTTCAGAGCATAAAAAAGAGCCGTTTCTCCTTCTACATTCATAGCTTCCAGTGTTCCTTTTTGAGAAGCAAACACCTCATTAAACACCACTAAACTTCCGGAAGAAGAAGCGAGCATCAGTGAAGTCTCATTTGTACCTGTTTTTTGGTCCGGGTCCAGTTTCAATTCATTGATACAATAATCCATTCCTTCTTTGTATCCGGCTTTCACAGAGTAGTGATACGCATTCAAACCATCCTTGTCCAGGACATTTTTGTCTACTCCTTTCTGGATACAGTATTTAGCCAGTACCAACGATTTATTCCTGAAACAACTAAAGAACATTTTATCCCTGTTCAGGTTCAAATCGATCAATTGCTGTCCCAGTTTGATATGACCTCCTTCAACCGCATAAGCAAATGCATCGTCCGCATCTGCCCCGCCTTTTACCAGGTAATAGACCATATCATTCGAATTCATGCTGATTGCAGCGCTCATAGGTGAAACATAGTGTTTGCGGAATAAACCCGTTCTGCGTTTTTGCGAAAAGTTGACCTTAAACCCTTGTTCCACCAGGAAACAAACCATTTGCGGTTTATTTGCTTCTACCGCATTCAGCACTCCATCGGAACATTTGAACCCGTGATCAATCAGAAATGTTACCCAGGCAATATCTCCCGTTTCAATGGCATCACACAGGCCCACACGGCACGAAGCTCCCTGTGATAAAAGGTATTTGGCAATTTCCTGCGAATTTTCTGTTACGGCGATTAACAATGGATCAGGTTTACGGTCAAACGGATTACTGGCTTCATTGACATCAGCACCGGTTTGGACCAGGCGTTTTACTTCAGCTAAATTTTTGGCTCTCACCGCCTTGACCAAGGATGATTCAACGGGTGTTTTTTCAGTTACTTCCGGTTCATCTTCGTCATCCTGGGAAAACCCGGAGAATGATGCAAGTAATAAGCAGCTTAGTAGTAAGTATTTCATGAATGGGTAGTAATTTTTGTGTTTATTTATTGAACCGCCATGGCGGATTGTTTTTTTAATTGCGCTAACGCTTGCTGTCCTTCGCCTAAAGCAATTTGTGATTGCTTGACTCAGTCTTCACAAACTACGTTTGTTCTTCTTCGCCAGCCGCGGCTGGCTCTCATTGCGGACGAATAACTGGTTTCTCCTTTTCCAATTCAACATCCGTTAATTTACTTTTCGAAACAAATCTTCCTTCTTTGAACTCGTAAGTCAGCAGATCGTAGCCATCATAATTGGTACTCACTCCTCCGTTTTTAAACGGTAATGCGATTTTCAAGACTCCCGTAAATTCCTTCCCGTTCACAAAAAAAGCATGTGTTTCCAGGTTATTTAAGAATTTGCTGTATTCCAGGAACACTTCATCGGTTTCCACTGTTTTTCGATTGGCAACGTAATAATGAACTATTTTAAAGGTGTTCTTTCCGTCGATTTTCTTTGGAATTGATTTGGTTGTAAGAAACAGTTTCTTTTTCTCCGTCACGATATTATCGGAACAGATACTGAAATAGCTTCGTCCTACTTTTTGTTCGGTGCAACCTGATTGGGCATTTAATTTTCCGGGAAGTAAAAATCCAAGCATCAAAAGACTAAGGCTAAAGAACAAGTTCATTTTCATCGGTTTCATTTTTTCTAAAATTACGAATTCCTCGTACGAATTATAGAATCAGCTGCAAGAAAAAATCGTACCAGAAAGTGTTATTTTCAATTCTCCATTGAAGATTTTCTTCAAAAATGAGTAACCTTTTTGCTCAAATTACGATATAGTGAATTGGGCATAATTATTGCCTGATCGAATTGTATTTTAACGCATATGTGGAAGAACTACTTATTTATTGCTGGAATTTCTCTTGCATTCAACAACTCTTTTTACGCACAGGAAGAAGATCCCTCCTGTTTAGCTCCTTCTAAAAAAACTCAAAAACTGATTGATGCGGGTCATAATTCCGCAGATCTTCAGTCGGCGGCGGCAAATTTTGCCAAAGCAATCGAAGCAGAGCCGGATAATGCAGGCCCTTATTACGAATTCGGGATGTATGCATACGAATCCGGCAGAAAAGCTTACGAGTCAAACCCGAATCCGTCACTGGGTGACCGCAGCTTCCTGAAAGCGGAAGGTTTGTTTGAAAAAGCAGCGGAACTATGTCCGGATTACCATTCGAATATCTACTATTACCTGGGGGTAATTAATTACACACAGGATCAAAAAGAAGCTGCTACCGCGTGGTTCCAAAAATTTGTTGCGTTTAAAAACAATGATAATTCCCGTTACGGTGCTGAATACACCAAACAGCTTGCCGATGTAAAAAAATTATTGGCCTCACAAAAAGAGGAAACAGAAATGCTTGCCAAAGAAGTTCCCTTCAACCCGAAAAAAATTCCGAATGTAAGTACGGAAAAAGACGATGAATACCTTCCCATGATCTCGCCGGATAACTTATTAATGTTTTACACCCGCAAGCAGGACATGAAAAACCTGGGAGACGTCGTTTCCAATATACAGGAAGTTTATACCTATTCCAGCAGAACAGATGATGTAATTGCGTTTGACGGTGGAAAAGCTTTCCCGAAGCCATTCAATAAAGGGGATTTTCAAAGTTATGGCGGTGCAACGGTTTCCGTGGATAACAAAGAAATGATTATCTGCGCCTGTAAGAAAACAGAAGTAAACGGCCAACCTTATATGAATTGTGATCTGTATTCCACTACGTATCAAAAAACGGGGCCAAACCCCTCCGATTATCAATGGACAGACCTGGTTAATTTAGGACCTAAGATCAATACTCCTGACGGTTGGGAAGCTCAACCTTCTATGTCGGCAGACGGGAATACGCTGTTCTATACAGCTAACCGCAGAACAACAAAAGACAACGACGTTTTTGTTGTAAAAAGAAATGCGGACGGGACCTGGGGAGCTCCGAGACCTTTTGACGAGATCAATACCGCAGGAAAAGATAAAAGCCCGTTCTTACACCAGGACAGTGAAACCTTGTATTTTGTTTCTTCTGTTTCCGATGACCGCAAAGGAGTTGGAGGTTTGGACATTTTCTATATGCGTGAAGAAAACGGTGTTTGGAGCAAACCGAAGAACATCGGTTACCCGATCAACTCGAAAGGCGATGAAGTGGGGATTTTCGTTTCAACGGATGGAAAACTGGCTTATTTTTCCTCTCAGCAACAGGGAAAATGGGATATTTACGGCTTCGATCTGTATGAAGAAGCACGTCCGAAGGCTGTTACGATCATCAAAGGAGATTTGAAAGATCCGAACGGAAAACCTATCGAAAATGCAACCATTGAAGTTGCTTATGAAAACTCCGAAAAAGTAGAACAAGTACGAGTAAATGGAAACGACGGAAAATTTGCAGTGGTTGTAAAAACGGATAAACCACAAGATATCATGGTTTCAGTTAAAAAAGACGGCGCTGCTTTCGACTCCAAACTGATTACAAAGGAAGAAATCGTGAAGAAAGAAAACCGATTGAACAACAAACTGGAGGTAAAAGAATTGAAAGTGGGTGAAGCTTACACCATCAATGACATTTTATACGATTACAACTCTGACGTACTTTCGGGAAAATCAAAATTCATTTTGCGTGAGTTTGCACGTTTCTTAAAAACAAATCCAACAATTAAAATCATGATCCAGGGTCACACGGATAGTGATGGTGATGATGCAAAGAACTTGGATCTTTCCGACCGACGTGCAAAAGGAGTAAAAAACTACCTGATCTCACTTGGAATTGACGGTGATCGTTTAGAAGCAAAAGGATATGGTGAAACAAAACCGAAGGTTGAAAACGATACTGCGGAAAACAAAGCAAAGAATCGTAGAACGGAGTTTTTGATCCAGGGAATGTGATATTAATTACGAAT
>CAMLLB010000080.1 GCA_946480815.1 uncultured Flavobacteriales bacterium | reverse complement strand
CTCTTGACTGAAATCTACAATATTTGAGAAAAAAAGTATTTCGGTTTGATCAAATTGTTTTGTGAGACTTAAGAAACTTTGACCATCAGGAATTAATGGTTGGGGATTATTAAATTTGACAACGTTAATTTTAAGAGGTAGTGAAGTGTTGATTCTTGGTTCAATTGTGGTTTCAAACTCTCCTGATAGATAAATATTCAATAATTGTTCTTCCTTATTTGAAATAATTAAAATGAAATCATTTTGGACAGCGTTATCAATTGGAAATGATAAATATTCAGTTATATATCGCAAAATAGTAGATTTACCTACTCCATTTTGTCCGATGATTGCTTTGACCGAGTATTCATTTTCAGAATAGAAGTTCTCAATATAATATGGAGATTCTTCAATTCTAAGATTGGTTCCATCAAATTCAATTTCAAATCTGTTTGATAGACAAAACTCCTGATTTAATATAGATCTAAAATTCTTTATGTAAATATAATCAATCATAGTATTAGTGCTTTAGGTTAATTTTTTGTGGTTTAATCAACTACCCCTCAAATATTCATTTTAAAACGCTTGCGGAAACTTTCAATTCAGCTTGTGTGACTTTGAGTTCTTCAACTCCTTTGTCAGGTTTGGAGAAAAATTCTTCCTATTTTTTACTTACTCATCTTTCAACCTTCCGTTCTATTTCGCTAATTCTAAGAATATTTTCTTTTAGCAAATCTAGAAAATCGATTCCGTTAAATTCGAGGTTCATTTGAATTTCCTCACCCTCTTTATTGTAACGCTTTACGTCATAAACATCTATGTAAGATTTATAGTCATAGTGTTCGTGATAGTTGAATTTATATATAGAGTCTCTAAAGACTGCAAAGTATTCAGTTTGGTTTTGCTTTCCAAGCGCTGCTAATAAATATTTAGTATCGACCATTATGTTTCGAAATTCTAGGTTTGATGAATTTTGGATTTTATCAATTTTTTGAAGTAAGTCACTTTCACCAAATAACATCGTTAAATATTTCAGAGCTTTTGTGTAGGGACTCAAATTCATTAAAGGCTCATTGGCACCTAATTCAACATGGAAATTATTGAAATCTGTTTCATGAATCTTGATTATTTCTCGGAGTGATATCAATTCAAATTGATTCAAAATTTTAAGCAGTTGAATTAAAGATTGATTGTATGGATTAATCCTTTTGCTATTTGAAAGACGCTTATATGTGTTCGTTATAAAATAATCTATTTGTTTTTTATTGTCGTAAACAAAAGGTCTGCTACTAAAAAATTTATTGATATATCCTCTAAAATCTGTATCCTTCCCATATTTATGATGGAAAATATGTTGAATATTTTGAACATCCCCTACTAAAATGATCTTGTCAAATCCGAATTTATTTGGAAATTCTTCTTCAGAAAATTTGTAGATATCATAATGAGCTGAAATGACATTGAGAATGCGAAAAATGTGATCAGGATCCATTCGATCCAAATCTTCAATAATTAGAATATTGGGTTTAGAAGTATTCGCTTTTAAACTTTCTAGCAATTGCCTTATTAATTGAGTGTAAAAATTGTCTTCAAATAAGGAGCCCTCTTTGTCATGAATTTCTTCAAGATAATCCTTGGCTTTTTGCTTGTCGTTTATCTGCTGTTTTGAATGATAATCCAAAATTGGTTTGAGGAATTCATTTAGCGTATCAATTGCTTTTGCTAACAACTCTGTTTTAGAGTTCAGTCGGGAAATATTTTTCAAGAATGAAAAAACAGTTTTTTTGGGATTTAGATAGGTATATTCTTGAAATGTCTTAGTGATATTAACTTCTTCCTTTTCAAATTCAACATCACAAGCCAAAAGTTGAAATAGGATATCGGTTTTAATGTATCTAAAAATGTCCTCATTCTGAGCAACCGAATAGTTTACCGGATAAAGTGTAAATATTTGGTAATCATTTTTTCTGGACTGATTAAAATAGTAATCTAAAAAAAAAGATTTTCCGCTGCCGAAAGGTGCGGAAAAAAGGATTTTAGAGTTGACTCTATTGGATAAAAAGTCATCAAAATCATTTAAAGGAGAAAATACATTGATTGTTTCTCTACCTAGTCGAATTTCAAAAGTTAATCTAGGGTCTTTTATTGTATTCCGTTCTTGAATTTCAAATATCAATTTTTCCGTATTCAAATCAATTTCTGTTGGAATTGATTCACCAAGGTTTATTTCACTAAGAGTTTTAGGAGTGAAATGTAATTCCTTTGATATTGGATTTTTACCGTAAATAAGCCGTGTGAAAATTAGAATCCCAAATGCCCCTGAATCGTCTTTGGACGAATTATGTCCCGAACCTTTAAAAACGATTGTATAATATGGATTTTCAGGATCGATATCGAATTCTTTTTTACGCTCGTTTTCTGTTAGGTCAAATGATATTAAAGTCATGTCAAAAAAGCTTATCGGTTTCAGTCCCCAAACATGCAAATTCTCCCTCAATCTCCACTAACACAACCCTCATTTTCAGTATTTACCACATTTTCAAAGAATACTCCATGTGGTTTTCCGAAGTAATACCGAGAAAATAATTTAAGATTCTTCCTGAAACGAAGCGACTGAAAGTCTGCTTTAATTTGCTTCTCTGCGCTGAAAAAAATCTGGTTTAAACTTTTGATCCCTTCTTTCCGTGAACAGGTCCGAAAGGGAAGGCTGCTTGAGGGGCAAGCGGGCAAAAGCGTTTTTGCCTACTTTTTTGGCTTTGGAAAAAAGTAGGAATTAAGATCTTTAAGTCAAACCCCTTAATCACAAAACAATTCCTCGGGGCACGATTTTTGTTAATTACCACAGATTTTTCGGTTGCCGGATAAACCTTTCGCCCTGGAAACAATCAAAGAATGCAAACACCCATTTTATGCAGATTCGCTTCGTACTTTTCGTATTCGTCACACTATTTTCTTCTTTGATCAGCTACTCACAAACCGAACTTTCCGGGAAAGTCCTGGATTCCAAAACCTCCGAAAAATTAATGGATGCCCGCGTGGCTTTGCTTTCTGCCATGGATTCTTCTGTGGTGAAAGCGGTGAATACGGACGAGAACGGGATGTATATTCTAACGGATCTCGCTCCCGGGAATTACATCCTGAAAACAACCTTGTTCGAGTATGTGGACCAGTTCCGGAACGTGACTTTGCCTGAAGGAAAGGCTGTCTTGGATGTGGTGATGAAAACGGATACGAAGCTGGAAGAAGTGACTGTTGAGGCGAATGCCGTACGGGTGGAGCAAAAAGGCGATACCACGCAGTACAATGCGGAATCATATAAAACCAACCCGGATGCAACCGTACAGGACCTCATCACCAAGATGCCGGGAATTACGCTGGAGAATGGTGTGGTGAAGGCGCAGGGTGAGCAGATCACCAAGGTGATGATCGACGGACAGGAATTCTTTGGCGATGATGCCGCAGCGGCAATGAAGAACCTGCCGGCCGAGATCGTTTCGAAGATCCAGGTCTACGACCAGGCGAGCGACCAGGCGAAGTTTACCGGGATTTCGGACGGGAACGAGGCGAAAGCCCTGAATATTGTAACGAAAGCAGGGAAGAACAACGGGCAATTCGGGAAGTTGTATGCAGGTTACGGAACGCCGAACGATTTGTACATGGCTGGGGCGAATGTGAACTTCTTCAAAGGAACGCGTCGTTTTTCCATCGTTGGGATGTCGAACAATGTGAACCAGCAGAACTTTTCCACGGATGATATTTTGGGAGTTACGGGTTCTACCGCATCTTCACAGCAGCGCGGTCCCGGCGGACGTGGTTTTGGCGGAGGTGATAATGAAAATTACCTCGTAGCACAGCAAAACGGGGTGAGTACAACTCATGGTTTGGGCTTAAACTATTCCGATAAGTGGGGAAAGGAGAAGAATACGAAAGTAACCGGAAGTTATTTCTTCAATCAATCGGATACGAAGAATTCTCAGCAGACGAGCCGGACTTATGTACTTTCCACAACTGCCGGACAAATTTACAACGAGGACTTCTTGTCCACCATGAAAAATGCGAACCACCGCCTGAACTTTAAGTTCGATATTGCACTGGATTCGATGAATTCCCTGGTGATTAACCCGAAAGTGAGCTACCAGGGAAATACCCGGGAGCAAACCACGGATGGAACCACAGTTGACGGAAATAATGTCCTGATCAACAGTATCAACAACCGCACACTCAACGAAACCAAGGGATTGAATGCGAGTACGAGCGTGCTGTGGCGTCACCGCTTTGCAAAACCTCGACGTACGTTTTCGGCGAATCTTACCGGAACGTACAATGTGAAAGAAGGGAATAATGAACAAATTTCCCTGTCACACTATTACGATGAACTGAGCCAGGATTCACTGGCGGGAATCAATCAGCACTCAGATAACAACACGAATGGTTACGGAGTGAACGGGCGTTTTTCGTTTACGGAACCTTTGAGCAAGACGTGGTCGAGCGAGTTTTACTACGCACCGGCTTACACGGTGAGCAATGCGGATAAGCGGACCTATGATTTCGATTCACTTACGAATTCCTATGACTTTATGGATACGGCACTTTCGAATGTATTCGAAAATCAGACGATCGTGAACGAGGGAGGGACGAATTTCCGTTTCCAGAAGAACAAAGTAAGCTTTCAGCTGGGAATCGGATACCAGAATTCCCTGTTGATGAATGTACAGCAATTTCCGGTGGACAGGGATGTGAACCTGTCTTTCAATTCCATCCTGCCGAATATGCGTTTCAGGTATGAATTCTCGAAGGGAACTTCATTGATGCTTGCCTACCGTGCAGGAACCCGAAACCCGACAATCGATCAGTTACAGAATGTGATCGATAACTCGAACCCGTTGTCTTTGTCTTCAGGGAACCCGGATTTGAAACAGCAGTACAATCACCGGGTGTTTGGCCGTTTCAATGCTACGAATGTCCAGAAAGCAACGAATTTCAATGTGTTCTTCGGTGGTGAAATGAATCAAAACTACATTTCGAACGGAACGATCATCGCAACGAGTGATACCATAGTGAACGGGAATGTGCTGCTGCAACGCGGAGCGCAGTTCCGTCAGCCGGTGAACCTGCAGGGAAGTTATAACGCACGTTCCACGATTTCCTATGGTTTCTCTTTGACGAAATTGAAATTAAACCTGAATTTCTACCTGGGAGGGGCTTATACAGTAGCACCTGGCTTGATCAATAATGTCGTAAACAAGGCGAAAACTTCAAATGCGAACGGTGGTGTGACCGTTTCCAGCAATATCAGTGAGAACATTGATTTCACGCTGGGCTATACCCTGAATTACAACAACGTGGTAAACACAAGCCAGAATGTGGCATCCAACGAATACTTCGTGCACAACGTAAATGCGCGTTTCAACTGGATCATCAAAGAACGTTTGGTGATCAACAGTACCTATTCGGTGAATGCGTATGCCGGTTTGGGATCAGGCTACAACCAAACGATCATGCTGTGGAACGGCGGGATCGGGTACAAGCTCCTGAAGAAAAAACAACTGGAATTACGCGTTTCCGTATTCGATATCCTGAACAACAACAACAGCATTACACGCAATGTCACGGAATCCTACATCGAAGACGTGAAGTCGAATGTGTTGAACCGGTATTACATGGTCACACTGACGTACAACCTGCGCAATTTCGGTACGAAAGCTCCGGAAACAAAAGAGTCCAAACCGGAGGAAAGAGGCCCGTTCGGTCCACCACCTCATTGATTGCGAATTCATGTCCATCTCGATACTTTCGCCATGTCAGTTCGAGTTCCCGACTTTTTCAGTCGGGAGTATCGAGAACACATGGCGAAAACTCGATGTGACATGAATAAAGTGTTTGTTGCAAATATGTGTAATTTAATTTTCCTCCCCCTTCGGAGGGGAAATGAGGTCTGATGTACTGATAGCTCGGGACTGACGAGCATCAGGAAAACCGCAGAACGGAATTTGTGATTATACGGATGCAGATTGATTTCTATAAAAAAAAACGGTAGGCGAGCGATGCCTACCGGGTTTCCAATTCGTAATTCAGCATTCATATCATCCCGATACATGCTGCAACTGTCAATTCGGGTAGTCCGGACAGAAGCCTGACGGATGGGTCAGGACGTATCGCGAATAGGTGCAGAATACTACGTTACAGATATGTGTAGTTTCGAAGAATGGTAACCGATCATTGCCGTATTCCCACAATATGCATGGGGAAAACCACCATTCTCATAAATTATTTTTTTAACATCTTGTAAATCTATTAACTTAAAGTATAGTTGCATAAAAACGAGCGAAAAAATGAACAATTTATAAAACACTATTTACTGTCTGGGAAGCACACGTGTTTGAGTTTAATATTACACAACGAAAAGGTTTTATGTGCCAAAATAGCTGATTAATAGATGAAATTGACTTGCTTATGACAAAAATCATTTGCCGTGTGGATTTATATCAATAGTTTTGCAGCCTCAAAAAAATACGGCAGCTAGTTTTTTAGTCATGCGGTCTTTTTAACGAAATAATTAATACTACTTATGAAAGGTCTGTTTATTGCACTCAGCTTGCTGTCTACACTATTCGGTTACGCACAGACAACGGGGATGATCGTTGTTCCAACAGGGAATGTGACCACCCAGCTTGTCCTCGACCCGAACCAGGACGGGTACACTTCACTCAATTCCTCCGGATTCGGGGCGAATGATATGTTGAACAGTGAGATCCCGTACACAACCCTGATCCCTGCGGGAACCGAACCCAATAGTGATGTTCAGAACGGCCCTGATTGCGGTTTTACGGATTTTGTTGAATCGGTAACTGGCGGGATCGATCCGGTACTTTCTTACCTCAATGGCAGTAACAAATGGCTTTTCCGTTTAAGATTGGCCAGCATCGCACCCAATTCCAAGAGCTATTCGATCCTGATCGATTCGGATAACTTATTCGGTCCTTCGGATCCCACTTATTCTGCTTCCAATCCCGGATTTGAGGTAGAGATCGTTTTAGCGACAAACTTTGGTGTTTCCATTTACAATATAGACAACGGATGCCCGGGCAGTGCCGCGGTTTCATATGGTACGGACCACTATCAAAAATCCATCGCCGGATCTGCGGTCTGTAATCCCTACAACTATTTCCTTGATTTCTATATTGAGTTCAGTGACTTAACATCAAATCCGGCCTTTTCGGCATTGGGTATTACTTCCAGTTCAGTGATGCGTTATGCATTGGTGGACAATATGGCGGCAAATAAATCGACTATTTGTAACCCTTCTTCTGCTTCAGATATCGGGGGAGTAAACGATGATGCCTGTGGTAATTTTGAAGATTGCTTCGGAACCGTTATTTACGGTCAGCCGGGTTGTTCGCCTGCCAATATCGGGTTGTGTCCGCAGCGTTCCGATTGTCCGGTGCTGAATACACCGGTGGCTGTAGGAGCAACTTCCGTTAGCGGTACTTCTACTGAAGCGAACGGAACGGTGATCCGGGTATATAAAAATGGTGTCCAGATTGGTACTACCACTGTTTCATCGGGCGTGTGGACGCTTTCTGGAATTTCACCTGCGCTTGCAGGTGGCAATACGATCACTGTAACTGCCCAGGCCACGGGGGAATCAGTTTCCCTTTCAAGCTGTAATTCCTATACATTGGTAAATTGTCCTGGTCCTATCGAAGCCGCACCTGTGATCTCAAATGCAACTGGGAAAAACCTGTGCGGAACAGGTATAGTAGGCAATGACATCCGGGTTTATTATCAGAACGGAACAATTTTCGGCGCTAATCCTGCAACGAGTGCGTACCTGCCTGTTCCGGCAGGTGGTTCATGGGTCTGGAAATGTACTGGGAATACCGGCGGATGTAATTCCGGGAGTGGGGTAGACTGTATTGCTGAAGGCGGATACATGGTCACCCAAGTGTCACCAAGCGGCTGCAGCTCCTTACCGGCATTCGCCTGCGTGTCAATCGGAGGTGGATATGCACCGGTTACTTCATTAACGCCGGTAATCAATGCAGCAGGAGTTGTTCCCGGGGCAACCAGCGTTTCGGTTACAATTACGTTAAACGCAGCTCCATCCCCGCAAAGCGGATACGTTTATTTATTCCTCAACGATGCATATTATGCGATCAGCAGTTTACTAACTGCTTCCGGTACCTATTCGATCACATGCCCTGCACTTCCTTCGTGCGGAACACTTACTGCCCGGTTCGTTCAGGGTGCCGCATCAGGTGATCACGATTGTTTTTCATCGGCGAGTGCTGCTGTTACGATCAACGCCGGAGCAACAACGGCACCTGTTGTAATGGGTGTTTATTGTACATCTTCTCCGATCACAAGTGTTTCAGGAACTTCAACCGAGCCAAATGGTACGGTGATCCAGGTTTATGAGAATGGGGTAGCGGAAGGAAGTACTACAACTGTTTTCAATGGTGAATGGACCGCATCTGCAGGAATAAGTATTGCACCGGGAAGTACAATTACGGCACGGGCAACTAACTCCATTGGCTGTGAATCTCAAAGTGCTGTCTCCAATAGCATTGTTGTCGGGACCCAAACCAGCAGTACCGTAACAATTACTCCGGCATCCATTACCGAAGGAACAACAACAGTCAGTGGTACCGGTACAGCAGGTAATACCATCCGTTTGTATGTTGACGGTTATCCTGTTTACCAGGATTTGGCTGAGACAACGCTTGCAACAGCAGTCGTTGCAGCAGGAGGAAACTGGACCATATCGACCATTCATCCAACTTTTATCTATACCGGCGGAACACTTACCGCGACAGCAACAAGCGGTGCCAATTGTGAAAGCGTAGGTCAGGACCCAACTCCTATTGTTTGTAATCCACCGGCTTCTGCACTAACGGTCTCTCCTGATAATACAACTGTTTGTTCAGGCAGTACCGTTGCGAATATCCAGGTACAGGGCTCAGAATCAGGAGTCATTTATCAACTTTATAACACCAGCTTAAATGCTAATTCAGGCCCATCTGTGCTTGGTACAGGCGGAACCATTACGTTGGTTTCTGCTCCACTGACTGCAAATACGACATTGACGATCCTTGCAATTAAATTTCCTTACGGCACATGCTCGCAAACATTAGTAGAGAATGTACCCGTTATTGTAAATGCTGTACCTTCGTCCTCTTTAACAGTTACTGCTTCTTCTCCGAGTGTCTGTTCTGGTGTAAATGCCTCTCTATCTGTTGAAGGAAGCCAAAGCGGATTCTCCTATCAGTTAAGAAACAACAGCAACAATGCACTGATCGGTGCACCAATTGCCGGAACCGGCGGAACAATTGTGCTGCCAACCGGAACTTTAACCGTAACGACCACTTTTAATATTCTTGTGACAGGACCTGCACCTTCTAATTGTTCGGCAGTCCTTTCAACGACACCAACAATAGTCGTTACTTCAGCACCGGCATCGCCGACAGTATCGGTAACAGCTCAGCCAACGTGTACGGTTCCAACGGGAACAATCACTGTAACTGCACCAACAGGAGCTTCAATCGAATACAGCATCGATGGAATTACCTACC
>CAMLLB010000079.1 GCA_946480815.1 uncultured Flavobacteriales bacterium | reverse complement strand
CCCAATTTACAATTCTTCAATCCACTATGGATGTGAAGGGATTGGTGAAACAGGCTATCAAGCACAACATGCCGGCGGTTGCACTAACGGATATTGGGAATATGATGGCAGCTTTCCACTTTGAGAAAGCAATTGCCGGAATCAATAAAGAAATTGAAGCTGAGCGCCAACAGGCAGAAGAAAACGGTCAGGTCTATACGAGAGAACCCTTACTTCCGATTATCGGATGTGAGATGTATGTTTGCCGTGATCGCCTCGATAAAAGTGTCAAAGACAATGGATCATTGGTTGTTTTCATTGCGAAGAACAAGAACGGCTATCACAACCTCATCAAGTTGGCTTCCATGGCTCACACCGAAGGAATGTACTACGTTCCGCGGATCGATAAAATGGCTGTCGAACAATACCACGAAGATATCATTGTGCTTACGGGTGGACTAAGCGGGGAAATTCCAAGCTTACTCTTGAATGTGGGTGAGAAACAGGCTGAAGAAGCATTGATCTGGTGGAAGAATGTTTTCGGTGATGATTTGTATGTGGAAATCATGCGTCACGGGCAGGAAGATGAAAACCGGGTGAATGCATCACTGATCAAATTGGCACAAAAGCATGAAGTAAAAATCGTTGCGACCAATAATACGTTTTACGCCACTCGGGAAGATGCGAATACGCACGATATTTTGCTGTGTGTAAGAGATGGGGAACAAGTCACAACCCCGAAAGGGAAAGGACGAAATTTCCGCTTTGGATTGGAGAACGAAGAGTATTATTTCAAATCGGCAGATGAAATGAAGGAATTATTCCTGGATCTGCCGGAAGCAATCGAAAGTGTTGCAGAGATTTTAGGGAAAATCGAACCTTACGCTTTGGCACGTGAAGTACTTCTTCCTGCGTTCGATATTCCGGATGAATTCAAACACCCGGAAGATGAGGTCGATGGTGGAAAACGTGGAGAAAATGCCTATTTACGTCATTTAACTTACGAAGGAGCAGCAAAGCGCTACCCGGAAATTACCGATGAGATCCGTGATCGACTGGATTTCGAATTGGCTACTGTTGAAAGAACAGGTTACCCGGGATACTTCCTGATCGTGCAGGATTTTTGCCAGGCAGCACGCGATATGGGGGTTTCCGTCGGGCCGGGCCGTGGTTCGGCTGCAGGATCTGCAGTGGCCTATTGTACTGGAATTACCAATGTTGATCCGATTGCCTACGATCTCCTATTTGAGCGTTTCCTGAACCCGGATCGTGTTTCCATGCCCGATATTGATATCGATTTCGACGATGAAGGCCGGGGGCGTGTAATTGATTGGGTAATTGAAAAATACGGTTCCAACCAGGTTGCTCAAATTATTACTTATGGAACCATGGCTGCGAAGTCGTCTATTCGGGATGCAGGACGTGTATTGGATTTACCGTTGATAGAAACGAATAGCCTGGCGAAGCTTATTCCGGATAATTTCTCACTGGATGCCATTTTTAATTGGGAAGAACCCAAATTAGCCGAGAAGCTGGCGAATAGTCCGCAGGATTTGGCAAATGTGCAGGAATTGCGCGCTATTGCAAAAGGCAATGACATGCGTGCACAGGTCCTGAGACAGGCACAACGCATTGAAGGCTCTGTTCGAAATACCGGAATTCACGCTTGTGGTGTGATCATTACACCGGACGATATTACCAATTTCGTCCCTGTTGCCTTGGCGAAAGATACGGGGATGTGGTGTACACAGTTCGATAACTCCGTTGCGGAAGAAGCCGGATTGTTAAAAATGGACTTCCTGGGACTGAAGACCTTGACTCTGATCAAAGATGCAGTTAAGAATGTCAAAAAACGACACGATATTGATCTCGACCCGGATTCTTTTCCGATCGATGACGAGAAGACATACGAATTATTCCAGCGGGGTGAAACCGTAGGGATCTTCCAGTATGAAAGTCCCGGAATGCAGAAATACATGCGTGAATTACGTCCGTCGGTGTTTGCCGACCTGATTGCTATGAACGCCTTATATCGCCCCGGTCCGTTGGAATACATTCCGGATTTTATTAAGCGTAAGAACGGAGAACAGGAAATTAAATACGATTTGGATGCTTGTGAAGAGTATCTGAAAGAAACATACGGAATTACGGTTTACCAGGAGCAGGTAATGCTTTTGTCCCAGAAGTTGGCGGGCTTTTCCAAAGGTGATGCCGACGTTTTGCGTAAAGCAATGGGGAAGAAGCAGCGCTATATCCTCGATAAAATGAAACCTCAGTTCGTTCAGCAGGGTCAGGAACGCGGTCATGACCCGAATATTCTGGAGAAGATCTGGAAAGACTGGGAAGCATTTGCATCCTATGCATTTAACAAGTCGCATTCCACTTGTTATGCCTGGATCGCTTATCAAACGGCTTATCTAAAGGCAAATTACCCGGCTGAATTTATGGCTGCGGTGCTTTCAAATAACCTGAATGACATTACACAGGTAAGTTTCTTCATGGAAGAATGCCGACGGATGGGAATTGAAGTATTGGGACCGGATGTGAACGAATCTTCCTATGAATTTACCGTAAACCAGGCCGGAGCGGTTCGGTTCGGGTTGGGTGGAATCAAAGGTTTGGGAAGCGGCCCGGTTGAAAATATCATCGAAGAGCGCTCAAATGGCTTTTTTACTTCAATCTTTGATATGACCAAGCGCCTCAATTTGCGCTTGGTGAATAAGAAAGCGCTGGAAAGCATGGCTTATGCCGGTTGTTTCGATTCCTTTAAAGGAGCACACAGAGCGCAGTATTTTGCATTGGACGCAAGTGGTAAGACCTTTATCGAGAATGCATTGAAATACGGAAGTAGCTTGCAGGACAATGAAAATTCTGCTCAGGTTTCGATGTTTGGTGAAGCGGCAGATGTAAAAATGCCTGAACCGACCATCCCGAATTCGGAAGAATGGAGTTTGTTGTATAAGCTGAACCGGGAACGGGAAGTAGTAGGAATCTTTATTTCAGGTCACCCATTGGATGATTTCCGGGTCGAGATCGAAGCATTCTGCAACGGAAATGTGGAATTACTTCAGAATGTGAAGAATCATTTGGGGCGTGATTTTACGATTCCGGCCATTATTACGGACGCGCAGCATTTAACTACAAAGACCGGGAAACCGTTCGGGTTGATTATCATTGAAGATTATACGAATTCGCACAAACAATACATTTTCGGGGATACCTACCTGAAGTTCAAGCACCTGTTGACGAAAGATTTGTTTGTTGCCATCAAAGGAAGGGTGCAGGAAGGTCCATACCCGGACAAGATCACGAAAATGAAACCGATCGAATTCAGCATCAGTTCCATTGAACAGTTGCAGGATATGATGGGAAATAAATCAGCAACGATCAATATCACGGTTCCGATCAAATTGCTCGACCAAATGATGCTCAATAAGCTGGAAACCATGTTCCGTGAAAGCGAAGAGGGAAACTGCTCGGTAAAATTCACTGTGATCGATCATTTGGATAATCTCACGGTAAGTATGCCTTCCAAACGACTTCGGATCAATCCGTCTGCCAAAATGCTTTCAGAAATGAAAGAAATGCAGCTGGAAGTGGGATTTGATACGAATTGATTGAAAAGGTGTCCTGATAATTTTCTCTCTTTGAGAGTCTGACACTCAAACAAGTATCAGACTTCGTCAAAGAGGAGGAGTAAAATCGTTTTATTTTCGAGTCTCTAAAGGTTTTTTAACCGTTACGCAACGATTAGCAAAATAACTTGATTTTGAGTCGTGATATTTCCTCTTTCCCTTATAAACAGGGACTCTAAGTGTTTTTAACGGTTATTTTTTTTGAAACTACTAGTTGGCTTGCCCCTTACCGTTTTTTTTACTATATTAAAAGGAATCGTGATATCGTAATACACCAATCAGTCATAACTATTTTCTCTTCATTACTTGGTATTTGACAACCCGCCATCCACTACTATTTCTGCTCCGTGGATATACGAAGCATCATCCGATGCAAGAAAAAGAACCGTTTTGGCAATTTCTGAAGTTTCACCAAAGCGCTTGAATGGAAGTGTTGGAATAATTCCCTGAATCGTTCCTTCAATCTGGTCTTTGGTCAATCCTGTATTGTTGAAAATGTTGGTTTTAATATAGCCTGGACTTACTCCGTTCACACGTATGTTCTTCCTGGTACATTCTGTTGAAAACGTTTTTATGAAAGATTGGACCGCTGATTTGGCTGCTGAATAAATAGAGAAATTATCGAACCCGAACCTGGTAACAACTGAAGTGTTTAAAATGATCGAGCTTCCGGCAGGCATCATCGGCAAAAGCTGCTGAACGGTGAAGAAGCTTCCTTTTACAAACAGATTGAAGAGTTCATCAAAATGAGTTTCATCAACTTGTTCAATTGACGCAAATTTGCCATATCCGGCATTTACAAACAACACATCTAAGTGATCAGTATGCTGTTTTACCAGCTTTTGCAATTCGAAGATATCGGACATTTTTCCCGAATCAGATACCAAACCAATCGCATTTGGGCCTAACTCTGATATTGCTTTATCTACTGTTTCCCGACTACGGCCCGTTATTAAAACTGTTGCTCCTTCCCGTATAAATTCCTGCGCTGTGGCAAACCCCATTCCATTTGATCCGCCTGTAATTAAGACGGATTTGCTTTTAAATTTTTGCATTTCTACTGTTTTAAACTTGAATGCAAAGATTGGGTTCATTGACAGGCGATAAAACCCGAAACTTGCTAAATGTTTTCGGGATTATAAGGTCCACCCGTTTCTCCCCAACCCCAATTGGGCATGGGTTCATTCGTGTTCATAGGGTTTTCCGTTAATTGAGAATTGATCACAGCAAGCCTGGTTCCCCATTCAATATAACCAACAAAGGCTGAGCGGAACTCCGGATCACTTTTTAGTCCAACCTCATCTGCTGTCTGTAATAAAAGCTGGACCCAGCGCTGCCGTTTTTCTTCTGTGAGCATTTTACCGATGTGTTTGCCGATCATTTTGGCATGACTTCCATTATCCTGTTGGGTGTATAGTTTATCTCCGCCAAAAACTTCTGCCACAAAATTGGAAACGTGTTTCACATGCTCGGGTGACATGTTTTCAAAAACTTCGCCCAGTAAATCGTCCTTTAAAACCTTAGCGTAAAATTGGGTAAATAAGGTTTCAAAGGTTTTTATATCGCCGGCCCATTCGTATAAAGTGGGGATGTTTTTCATGACTTTTGTTTAAGAATTTTTAAAAGGATAAGAGACTTCAGAGATCCCAAAATACAAATTATTTCATGGGGTTACTGATCCTTTTTGCAAATTCAAGGATGGTGTCTGTATTTTTCAGATATTCATCCATTGTTTGTTCTACCACATAATCCGGTTTCACGCCGTCTCCGATTTGCTGATCAGGGAGTTTTTGTACATCCTGCTCCAGGTCTACAATTGAAAATGTCAACAGCAAACCGGTTTCTGGAAGTTTGTAAGTAACAGGAATATGGCCTGTATGACCGTAATAACCTCCTAATGCTTCCTGTCCGATAACGATTGATTCTTCATCACTTTTAACCATACTTGCAAATAAGGAGCCGGCTGAAGCTACGAACGGACTGATTAAAAGGTAAATCTGACCGGAGAATGCATTTGGATTGGGATTCCAAAGCGGATTGACCTTTTCGCTTTGATAATATTTCCCATTTTTAAAAACAGGATGTTCCTCTTTTAATTCCGCTTCCAGGTCCCTGATCTCGTCTTTTTCTTCTTCAAGGAAGTATTTTTTGAATGGAACTTGATGGAAAAGCGTAAACACAGAGCGGTTTTCTCTGAAATTGCGTTTGGCCAGATAGGAATAAAGCAAAAGGTCATTCGGGTCATTGCCGCCGCCATTTTCACGGATGTCCACAATCAGGTTTTGAATATTTCTGTTTTTCAAATCACTAAATACCGAATCAAGAAACGCCGCATAGTTTTTATGTCCCTCGCTTTTGGGCCCACCTAAAGAAAAGGTATTCACCGTGAGTAAACCTGTTCCCGAACTGTCAAGATATTGAAATGAATAATCGATTTCACGACTTTTCTCATATGCAGGAATAAAGCGCTTTTGGTAGTTTTCCAATGCATTTTTGTAATCAACGGATGCCAGGACTTTTTGTTTGGTTTCCGAACTGTCCCGGTAATGAATGGTGAAAGAATCTTGTTCTCCGTAAGCCAGGTATATATAGAAAAAAAGCATTCTTGTTTCAAGGAAAGCATATTTTCCGGTAAGATTGTATCCATCAGTACTTGTGAACCGGGAAATTTCTTTTGCAAAATCATTTACCGGAATCCCATTTACAGATAGAATTTCACTTCCGGCAGGGATGTTTTTATATTCCCGGTTGGAATAAAGCTTATTGTTCAGATATTTCAACGGTAGCGGGAAGAATATTTTTTGTTTTCGAAGTTCCCTGTTCAATGAGTCCGGATAGTTTAAGTCGTTGTGACAACTTCCGGTAAAATCAATGACGTTCCAGATTATGTTGTAAAATTCCCGGTAAGAAGTCTGGTTTTGGATCCGTTTCCTGCTCACCCGGAAAACACTGTCGATTTCCTGTTTCGAATGGTACTTGTATAATCCGGCATTTGCCTTTTCATAGATACGCTTAAAAAGGTCAAAATCTTTTAATAATTGTCTATGGCCGATTTGCGCTTTACATTCGAAAACGAGGAAAAGTGATAATACTGCCGGAAATAAACTATTCATTTACCTTAACATGAATGATTCATCAAATGTACAGGATCGAATAGGGATTTACTTGTATAATCTTGGCAACTTCCCCTTCAATTGGTTTCTATATTCCCTGGGCGAAACACCGACATATTTCTTGAAGCTGTTGGAAAAATGCGCTATATCCGTAAAATTATACTGATAGGCTAAATCGGTGAGGTCACAATCCGGATTGATCTGAGCTTTGGCAGAAAACACCTTTTTCATCAATACATAACTCATCGGTGTCATTCCAGTAAGGGATTTAAACTTTTTGGAAAAGCCGAAAGGGTTTAAATGGATGATTCGTGCCAGTTCATCCAGGTAAATCTTATTTTCGATGTGTTGTTCGATGTATGTCAACAGTTCTGTAAGATAAGAGGAATGAAAAGAAAATGTTTTTTCGGCCTCTGTAATTTGTGAATACGGATAAAGTTCGTGGACGAAATTGGCTAATACCGATTCGGATTGATGATCATCGGCCTTCAGGTGGTTTAATAGCTGTAAAAAAGCATTGTTTGCACTGCTGTCCAGGATCTGACGTTCCCTGAATTCAATTTCTTTGCCATTCAGAATATATGACATGAAGTCGGGTGAAACATAAATGGTATCGAAACTTACTTTGGTATCGGTATCAACTAAAGGATTGGCATGAACTTCATAAGGATTGGTGATGGAAATGCTGTTCGTTTGGCTGTAAAAGAATTGATCATCAAGTTCTATCTTTTCAATTCCGTTCCTTATGAGGGAAATGCAAAATGTTTCGTGGAAATGCCTTGGAAAATCCTGATTTTGATTCTCAACAGAAATAAAACTGATTTCTTTTGATCGTGTCATGAGATTTCCCTGTTGCGATTGTTTCTTGGAATCAAGATACGAATTAATGAGAAATAGGAGTGAGTACGGTCAAAAAATGACTGAAATTCGGCCAAGGGATAGTATGCGAAGTCATCGTTAATAAGCCGGCATATACCCATGTTTTTTGATCTCTTCCAAATCAGCATGATCGGAAGTTTTCACTTTCCAGGTGATAATAAAATCAGGGTTTTCGATGGTTTCGCCTGTTGATTTTTCACGATATGCACCGTGTTTGGCCCGTTTGATCGTATTTCTCAGGTAGGGAATCCGGAAAATACTGTTATCCTCTCTGATTATTTTGAAGAATCCATCGACAGTCAATTTCGCAACTTTTCCGTGAGTTTGATAACGTTCGATTATTTCCCCATCCTGATCCACAAAAGTCAAACCAATCAGTATGACTTTTCCCTTCAGGTAATTTCGCAATTGTCTCCAGGTCATCATGACATTTCGTATTTGTGAATTCTTAAGTTACGATTTATTGAACGTTCAAACCGGAAGATGAATGCCAGAAACTGTTAAGATTTTGGATTATTTAAGAAGTTGGAAAAGCCTTTGTTTTGGTCAATGAACTTTTTTCGCTGGAAGAATCCGACTAGAACAACAAAAGCCCTGGCAGTACATGTCAGGGCTTTTAAAATTTCATCCAATCTCCTTTATTTCTTATGAATCTGGTAGGTTGTTATTACATAGGGCTCCTGTTTTATACCGATTCCTCTTGTTTTCAGAAAATCAATGATTTCGGCTGCACTGGCTTCATGAGACTTTTTCCACTCCATTCCCTGGTTGTAAATGAGCATGTCTTTAAGGGAATGATCGATCACATAATATTGTTTTGTCAATTCCTCCAATCGTGTCCTAAAATCGTCAACGGAGGCATATGCCTTTTCTGTTCCTTCTTCGATTTGTGCTGAATTTCTGACATATTCACTCGATTTGTTTAGAGACACTACATTGACCTTTTTCTTGCTGGTAATGGAGTCAAAAGTGATCGACAAACCGCTTAGTAATCCTTGTTCAATTTCTGAAAGGGCCTTTTCGAAACTGTCATTTTTTCTCCAGTAAACAATATCATAACGGCAACTCTCAGGAATCTTGTTTTCTACCCAGACAGCTGATGGAAGTTCACGTAAGAAAACAAACAATTCTTCGAGAGACCCGGAGGAATAGGTGATACCTACATGCTCTTCTTTCATACGGTATCCGTAAGAACCCATAGTTTTTGTTTCCAGCGAAGGTCTGATGATGAACTGATCGATTAATTCATCACTGCAGAATTGATCCTTTCCGACCATTTGTTTCATTCCATTATACAACGGATCCTCGCCTCCACGGAATCCGCCATTCAAAATAACTTCCGGATGATTGCTTTTTTGTTCAGGGGCAACTGCGTTGGTATTGATAACTTCCAAAAGCGTTTCTTCCGATAAATGATTACTTCTGTGAACGATCATGCCGTCTCTGTTGATTACAAACATCGCCGGACGGCCCGTGACATTGTAGTTCTTAAATTCCTGTTTGTCATCATCTCTACCGACGCAGAAATCAATCGTAATTTTTTTCAGAAAGTTCTCCAATTTCTCTTTCGGATCATCGGTGATAGCAATAAACACCACGTCTTTATCCTTGTACTTAGCATATAAGGCATTGTTTTCAGGAAAGGCGGCTACACATGGAGAGCACCAGGTGGCCCAAAAATCCAGGACCACAATTTTTCCTTTGAGGGATTCCAGTTTGAGTGATTTATTCTCACAGTTGTAAGTTCCTTCAAGAGATAGCTCGGGTGCTTTCATTCCGGTTTGTGCCTGAGAGTGGATCAAAAGAGGGAAAAATAGAATAATTGATAAGAGCAAATGGTTTGTCTTCGGTGTGTGTATCATGGTTATTTGTTTTTACAGTGTTACTAGTGGAAGTGCAAATTTAACGATATAAATGGATTGCTTAGTCTGCAAACGCTTGTCCGTAGTAGATAACAAACGAATTATTAGCTTCACTGTAGCGCAAAGCTTCCCAATTGTTATATACGCAACTGGTAGCAATGGCTAGGGAATTTGATGTGTCTTTTTTGGAAACTTTTTTGGAGAAACAGCCTTCTTTCAATAAGAAATCTTCGTTTTCAGCAATGTCAGTGATGTTGATCGGAGAAGATTCCAGGTAACTTTCCGGGTTTTTGACCAGTGATTCTTCCTGATAAATGATTTCTTCTGCCAGTTGGTAATCAATGGTTCCGAATGAACTGTAATTACAATCAGCATTTCCCAGTCCGTTCTCAACTTTCAGGTCACGGAACAATTCGGCGTATTTGTTTGTCT
>CAMLLB010000078.1 GCA_946480815.1 uncultured Flavobacteriales bacterium | reverse complement strand
TCAACTGCCAAATCGGGCGGATAAACACTTGCCCAGGAAATAAAATGGTCGCAATTGATCTTGCCGTGAGCCAACCAACGTGCGGCCGTAGCTCCACCTTGTGAAAAACCGATTACCGTTATTTTTTCGGGAGAAATACTTTTCAGGATCATTTCATGCAACAGATCGAGACTCAGAATATTCAATCGAATATCTTCTTCCCGCCATTCTTTTGTCATCCAGGATGCTCCGACTCTTCCGGAAGTTCCTCTCAAATAAAAACGGTGCCTTCCTTCCGGGAACACAAACAAAACGTCTTTTAGCGGAATATCGGAGAATTTTTGACTGAAATATTCAACCAACTGCCCGTACCCGTGAAGCACATAGACCAAATGTTTGTTATTTTCATTTACTCCGAGCGTCCGGTATCTGAGTGAAGAGGGGACGTCTATTTTCCCTTCAGCGGAAATCATGCTTTCTTCGGTAGATTTTTTGCAAATTCCGGGTAAAGCCGGTATTTCTTCGCTACCGGGTCCAGGAAAAATTTGAATCTCAGCTCCTTTTTCTTGGTGATAGACGGAATGTATTTATAAATATCCCCGATATTCTTGGTGTAAGAATCTATTTCGCTGGAATAAATAGCAATGTCCATCGGAACCTGGTTCGGGTTTTCTACGAATTCATGGACAAATGCTTCCGGATGGTCCTCTCCCGCAAAATCAAACGATTTCCATTGGAATACCATCATCATATCGTGATCATTAAACACAGAGAAGTAACTTTTCCACCCTGAATTACGAATGCGGTAGCCGACAATTACATCGTTCCTGGTAGGTGCAACAAGCGGTTTGAACTCAATATCCAGTTCTCTTCCTGGACTTGAAGGTGCAAAGATCGGGTTGGAAATCCGGTCCAATGCGCCATCATAATAGAACAGGTAGTTGTAATTTCCGGTAAAACCTATTTCTGCAGCTTTAGCTTCACGATTATTCTTGATTGCTTCATCCATTGCGTATTCCAATCTATTGATGGTGATAATCGCATCTTGGATCGTATCTGCATTGATATACTCTTTGTAAATCTTCATGGAAAATTTTTCATTGACAGGAATCGCCAAAGATGCCATGATCTCTCTTTTTGCCCGGGCATCCAAACTTTCATTGCTTTTTTCGGTAGTTTCTTCCGTTGTTGTGTTGGAATCTGTTGCGGTTTCTTCACCACAAGAACTTGTAATAAGCAGCAAACAAAGTGTGCTGATGGTAACTAATTTCATATACTTAATAATCGATGTCTAAGTTAAAACGATTCTTCAGGTCGAAAAGGTTTGAATTTTTCTTCGCTAATTTATCAAAACGGTCCGGACCGTTCAGGTATTTTACTTCTTCCGGCGCATCTTTGATCAAAGCCAATTGGATCACCAGATCGTAATTCTGAATTTCTTTTCGGATATAAGCCATGACATCCCCAATTGCTCCTTCCAGTCGGGTAAGCTGAATGGTATTGTCTACTTCAAACTGGAAAGTTGTTTCATCCAGTTGAACCGGTTCCCGTTTGATCATTACGTGGTAAACCTGGTCCTGGCCATTCAATTTTTGAGTATGTGCCATGGTTTTCCACAAACGGACAACGTCATCCTTATGGAATTCTTTCTTTGGAAGATCACTTTGAGCAACCTGCGCTTTTGCCTTTTGCTGTTCAATTAAATGATTAATTGACAAGTTGTTGGAATTTAAATTTCCGGTTGGAGCGGAAAGTACTTTTGCTTCCGGCTTGACAGAAAAGGCCGCTCTTTCGGGCGTTACAGAAGGTTTGTTTACAGGCTTACTCTCGTTTCTGAGACTTTGTCCGACAAATGGAATGATCTGTACCGGATCAGTTAAGGATTTTTTTTTTCGAGCTCAGATTTAACCGAACAAATTTGCATTAAGGTCAATTCGACCAGTAATCGCTGGTTCTTCGCCGACTTGTAATCCACATCTGCTTTACTGAGAACTCCCAAACAACGCAAGGCAAAAGCACCGTCTACCTTTTTAGCCTGGTCTACAAATAACTTCTCAGTTGCTTCACCTACTTCCAGCAAGTTTGCTGTTCGTGGATCTTTGCAGATCAATAAATTTCTGAAGTGTTCTGCAAGTCCAACCAGGAAATGATGCCCGTCAAATCCTTTTTCCATGACATCATTGAACAGTAACAAGCAAGCCGGAATATCTTCATTCAGTGCATTTTCCACGACTTTGAAATAGTAATCGTGATCCAATACATTTAAGTTCTCTAAAACTGCTTTGTGAGTAATAGTTGTTCCGCAGAAACTAACAATCTGATCGAAAATGGATAAAGCATCACGTAAAGCGCCATCCGCTTTTTGGGCAATCAGGTGCAGCGCATCCGGATCTGCAGAAATAGCTTCCTGTGTTGCAACATGTGCTAAATGATCTGCAATGTCTTTTACTTTGATGCGTTGAAAATCAAAAATCTGGCACCGTGACAAAATCGTTGGTAAGATCTTATGTTTTTCAGTTGTTGCCAAAATAAAGATAGCATGTGCCGGCGGTTCTTCCAATGTCTTTAAAAAGGCGTTAAAAGCCGCGGTCGACAACATGTGGACCTCGTCGATGATATACACCTTGTGAGTTCCCAATTGCGGAGCAATGCGGACCTGGTCGATCAATCCGCGAATATCATCAACAGAGTTGTTGGATGCAGCATCCAGTTCGTAAACATTCAGGGAAGCGCCTTCGTTAAATGAAAGACAGCTTTCACATTGGTCACACGCTTCAACAGATTCGGTTCTGTTAAAACAGTTAATGGTTTTCGCTAAAATACGGGCAGTTGTTGTTTTTCCAACCCCGCGGGAACCACAAAACAAGAAAGCCTGCGCTAAATGCTGGTTCTTGATTGCATTCTTAAGCGTGTTGGTAATTGCCTTTTGCCCAACAACCGTATCAAAGGTCTGGGGCCTGTATTTTCTGGCAGAAACAACGAAATCCGACATGAACACAAAATTAGCTAAACTTTCGTAAAGTTTGAATGCTGTTAATAACTAAAACAATCGAAAATTTCAAAGTGAAAACAAATAGTTAAAATTCGCAATTCGCTCCGTCAGCTGACGGACGCAATTCGCAATTCGCAATTTTCCCTTTTAACCTTTCTACCTTTGAACTATTGGCTCACCTGGTTTTCCAATATCCCCAAATCCCGGATCCGTTTTTCAAGAATGTTCGAATACTCCAGTGCTTCATCTTTGCCATCTTCTACATACGATTTTTGTATCCAGGCTTTCGCATTTTGCAAGTCGTTCAATACTTCATAAGCCAAAGCTACATTGTAGGCAGCACGTGCTCTTAGCTTCGATTTCGGATTGGACTCGTATTCGTCTTTCCAGGTATTCAATGCCCCTTCCCAGTCTCTTGTCAGCGCCTGTCTGGCCCCGATCTTCATCCGTCCTTTTTTCCCGATATACATCATGCGTTGTTCCCAGAAATAAAGTGGTACCAAATCATGGGCAAACGATTCACCTGTAATATAACTGACATGTGTCAATGCTTCGTTCCGTTTGATCAGTCGAGCAATTGCCTCTGCCGGATTGGTTGAACGCTGGATCCAGGTTTTATCTCTTTTGTACATGTCCTGGTAAATGATCGTTTTTGTTGCCGGATAGTACAATATGAAACCGGCCCTTGCGGTGGCTTTTCCGGTTATTTCAATTTCTGCACCGTTCCCGTTCAATACATTTTGTACCGTGTTAACAGCTGTTGCAGCAGGATTGATTACACTGAAGTCTGTATCGAAGAATTCGAGGCTAAGGACCGCATCCGTTTCGTACTTTTTACAAATACTGTCTACCTGTTCCCAATTCATCGGTGATCCGAAATCAACACTTGTAGGTTTGGATGCCAGCATCGAACTGTCGCATTGTTTGATTTGGAAACGGTTACTTGTTCGAAGTAACTGATCGATTCCACGGATACATTCATTGGATAGTTCTTTATCCTGTTTTGGAGTTTCCAGGGTTAAAGTTCCTTCAATCAATCCGACTTTTCCCGGAATGGAATGGTTTAGTAATGCCAATGATTTTACCCGGTGATCTACGGAAATGGTTGCGGGTCTTTGTACTTCGATCTTCATTCCCTGTGTTGTCCTGCAGGAGCTTAAAACCAATAGACTAATGGTGCTGAGTGCGAGTAGTTGTTTCATATGCTTTTAGTTCGGTACAAATATATCTGATTCTATGAACCAAATAGTATGTGCGTTTAAAGTTCAGATCCGATTACATAAAAACCGTGCCGAAAATACTTGCAAAGTATCAGTCATGAACTCATTTTGAATTTTACATTTTGAATTCAGATTACTCTTCTATCTTTGTGTAAAATTCAGTACATGAAAGTTTATAACAACATATTAGAGACTATCGGGAATACGCCTTTGGTCAGATTAAACAAACTTACCAAAAGCTGCAAAGCAACTGTTTTAGCTAAAGTTGAAACGACTAATCCCGGGAACTCTGTAAAAGACCGTATGGCGGTTAAAATGATCGAAGATGCAGAGAAAAACGGATTGTTGAAACCAGGTGGAACAATCATTGAAGGAACTTCCGGAAATACAGGAATGGGACTTGCGTTAGCCGCGATCGTAAAAGGGTATAAACTGATTTGTGTATTGAACGATAAGCAGTCGAAAGAGAAAATGGATATTTTGCGTGCGGTAGGAGCAGAAGTAGTGGTTTGCCCGACTGCTGTTGAACCGTCCGATCCCCGTTCGTATTATTCTGTTTCAAAAAGATTGGCGAAAGAAATCCCGAATTCCTGGTATGTAAACCAGTATGATAACTTATCCAACAGAGTAGCTCATTATGAGCAAACCGGTCCTGAGATCTGGGAACAGACAGATGGAAAAGTAACACACTTTGTAGTTGGAGTAGGAACGGGAGGAACGATTTCCGGAGTAGGAAAGTACCTGAAAGAGAAAAACCCGAACATCAAAATCTGGGGAATTGATACGTATGGTTCTGTTTTCAAGAAATACAAGGAAACAGGAATTTTTGATGAGAATGAGATTTATCCTTACATCACGGAAGGGATCGGTGAAGATATTCTTCCTGCAAACGTGGATTTTGATGTAATTGATTTGTTCGAGAAAGTAACTGATAAAGACGCGGCTGTTTATACACGTCGTTTGGCTCGTGAAGAAGGGATTTTTGTAGGAAACTCCGCTGGAGCAGCAATCGGTGGTTTATTGCAGTTGCAGGACCAGTTGACTGAAAATGATATCGTGGTGGTATTATTCCACGACCATGGAAGCCGTTATGTAGGAAAGATTTTTAATGATGATTGGATGCGTGAACGCGGATTCCTGGAAGAAGAATTCAAAACAGCGGAAGATGTGATCGCACGTCATGCGGATTTACCGTTGGTAACGTTGTATTCGGAAGAATTGGTTTCACACGCAATCATGAAAATGCGGAAGTACAACATTTCCCAGATTCCTGTTTTAAGAGACGGTGAATTGGTAGGTTCTTTGAATGATTCCCAGGTTTACCAGCTATTGGTCGACAATCCGGCATTGAGAGATACCCCGATTTCTAAGATCATGCAGAAACCTTTCCCGGTTGTTTTGGGAACTGCAAAACTGGAAGATGTGGCAAAACTGATCAATGAGCAAACTCCGGCGGTGATCGTGGAGAGAGCAAACGGAGATAAAAAAATTCTGACTCGTCAGGATGTGATTGCTTCTTTAGCGTAATTGTAGGCTTCCCCCTTTGGAGGGGGAGTGAGGGGGAGGATAAACCAAATTGTCCGAATGCCGACTCTAATTTAAGCAGTTCACAAAAGAATACGCATGAGTAAAAAGGAATATACAGATCAAATGCAGCGAACGGTGGAAATCAATTCCACCGTTTCGCGTATTGTTTCGTTGGTTCCGTCTCAAACCGAGTTACTGGTTGATTTGGGGTTACGTGAGAAATTGGTCGGGATTACGAAGTTCTGTGTACATCCGGCCAGATTGAAAAAAGAAGTCCAATTGATTGGCGGGACTAAGCATGTTAAAATCGATTTGCTTCGTTCTCTGGCTCCGGACCTGGTGATCGGGAACAAGGAAGAAAACAGTCGGACTGATATTGAAGCACTGGAAACCATTCTTCCGACCTGGATGAGTGACATTTTCACCCTGGATGATGCGCTTGAAATGATCCGGAAAGTAGGAGAGATCACCGGAACGACAGAAAGAGCTGAAGAGATTGTTTTAGAAATCAAAACGAACTTTTCACAATTGGAAGGACTGAAGAATCCGGGTAAAAGCGTGTTATACCTCATTTGGAAAAATCCATACATTGCAGTCGGACCGAATACTTTCATTGATGCCATGCTGACGACTTTAGGCTTTCAAAATGTGATGCAGGAAGAGCGTTATCCGGAAGTGAAATTGGAAGCATTGAATCCGGAACTGATTTTCCTGAGTTCGGAACCTTATCCTTTCAAGGAGAAACACATCGAAGAATTGCAAAATCAATTCCCTGCGAGCCGGATCGTGTTGGTCGACGGAGAATATTTCTCCTGGTACGGTTCACGATTGATCGGTGCACCGGCCTATTTCAAAGAATTGTTAAATCAGATCGGAGCCTGAAAGGATTAAACGGGAAGTATTAAATTTATACTGACATATCTATTTTACTTACCATGAAAAGATCATTCTTCACCTTTGTTTTATTTGCATTCGTTTATTTGGTCTCGGTCTCATTTAAAGCACCGAGCTACCATACATTGACAGTTAAAGTAACCAATATCCGCAACAATTCCGGCCAGCTTCAAATCCAGATTTACCGGAACTCAGAGAATTATCAAAAACAACTTCCGTGGAAAGTGAAGCGCTTTGATAAGGATGCGGTGAAAAACAATTCGTTGACTTGTACCTTTACAGGAATTGAAGAAGGAGAATACGGTGTTGCGCTTTTGGACGATGAAAATGCAAACAGGGAAATGGATTATACGATGTTCGTTCCGGACGAGGGATTCGGCTTTTCCGATTACTATCATACTGCCTGGAGCAAACCGAAATATGATAATTTCAAATTCCAGTTTAAGGACGACAAAACCGTGATGGTAAAAATACGCTACGTTTGATTACTGTTCGAAAAACGGCATTCCGAAGACCATTTTGGTCATTTCATGAAGCGGATGCTTGTCTTTCTTGAAATTGATCTGTCCATTTATCGCGTAAGTTGTTCCGCTTTTAGGTTTGATTTCGATATGGATGGACCTGGAACTGTTCAGGAAGTCATTAAACGCTTTAACCGGTCCCATGTTTTCAATGAATGCAGTAACAAAAGTACTTCCGTAGATCTTGGTCGATTTTTCCAAATGTCCTTTGATGAAAAATACATCATCACCGGAATAGGGAATTACCACATCAGGATCAACTCCTATGAAGTAGCAATTTGCAGCAAGTTGTTTTAAGTGAAAAACGGTATTTCCAAAGTTCAAGGTCAGGTTTGGTTTACGAACCGACTCAGGAAATGCTTTCCACAAGTCTTCTACCTTACATTCGCGTTTGGTTTGAATGATCAGGTTCATGACCGGGGTCGGTAAAAATCCAATAATGCTCGGAAGACTGTCTTTCGGATCTTCCAGGTAAGTTCCTTTGAAATCTACAGCATATGCTTCAATATCTTTGAAATGCGGAAGTCCGTCAGGTAAGAAACTCAATAAAGTATCCGGTAAAGCTTCGGGAATGAATCGTGAATAGATATAAACCCCTTCGGATTTCAACCCGAACTTCAAATTAGGATGAAGTTTTTTCGCATAACGAATAGTTCCTTCCAGGTTAATGGATTCATCCCGGTGCTGGATGGATAATTTCATGGAGGAAAAACCGGTTTTTGCCGGAAGTTTTTTTACATCCAATGCAATGAATTCATTCTTTTCAGGAGCCGCTTTTTTGAGTTCCTGGAAAGGTTCGTCAAGTATTTTTAGAAGCATCTGATCCAAATCACGTTTGCTTAATTTTTTTCCTTTGATTTGCTGCATAAACAAGCCGCAATTCCCTTTGGCGCTTCCGGTTTGGTTGGATTTGCAATAGGCGGGAATGTGGTCGCTGAAAGCTTCCGATTCTTTTGTCTGAACGGCAATCAGGATAAAGCCTCTGTTGTTTCGTTCCAGACCATAGATTACAATATCTTCCTGCGGATCAATACGAAGTGATTTTTTTTTGGAATCCCCATTAAAGTTCTTATCAATCAGTTCGCGTACCTTTAGAATAAAGGCATCATCTTTATCTGCAAATAAGGTATTGTAAACTTCTTTCTTAACGAATGATTCCGCATCCAGGCGCAAAACCCATTGAGCATCATCCGGGATCGGGACCAACGGATTATTTTGGTTGGTTGAAAGAAAGTTCAGGCAAATAAAAATCAATAAACTCGAGGCTGTAAGCAGCACTACAAGGAAAGCGGCATAAAAGCGTTTTTTTATTTGCATGGCATAAAGGTAATTTTTTATTGAAATTGTAACTTTGTTTCATGGGAAAATTCTTTTTCTGGATACTTAAGTTATTCGGTTGGAAAATAGATAATCATAGTCCTGCAGGTGTAGATAAGGCGGTCGTAGTGGTAGGCCCGCATACTTCCAATTGGGATTTCGTAATCGGTAAAATGGCTTTTGCACACTATAAAGTGAACGCAAAGTTCCTGATCAAAAAGGACCTGTTCTTCTTCCCGTTGGGGCCTATTTTAAAAGCCATGGGTGGAATTCCGGTCGACCGCAAAAAAAACAATAACATTACGGAACAGGCGGTGAACATCTTTAAGAACAATGAAAAGTGTTTTTTGGTCTTTACTCCTGAAGGAACAAGAGGATATCAGCCGCATTGGAAGAAAGGTTTTTACTACATTGCCCAGAATGCGGGAGTACCGATCTACATAGCCTATATAGACTACAAGCGTAAAATCGGTGGTTTTCATTCGCTGTTCATTCCAACTGGAAATGTAGATGCGGATATTAAATACATTAAGAATATATTAGCGGATTTCACAGGTAAAGTTCCCGAGAATGGAATTCGAAGGGAAGAGCCAGCGAAGCTGGCGAAGACGAGTAATGACTAGCGTTAGCGCGGAAATTACGAGGACAAAGAGCGAAGCTGGCGAAGACGAGTAATGACTAGCGTCAGCGCGGAAATTACGAGGAAAAGATCGAATCAATAAAGTAGTAAACTAAAGCATGTCAGAGTTTTTAAGAACAGTAAATGTAACACGCTACATTGCTCCTTTACGGGAAGGTGGTTCGCTTCCTGCATTGGTGGATGCGGATGACGACTTCAAGTATGTGCTGAAGTTCAGAGGGGCAGGTCATGGAGTCAAGGCATTGATCTCGGAATTTTTGGGTGGAGAAATAGCCCGCATACTGGGATTTAAAGTTCCGGAACTGGTTTTCGTGAACCTGGACGAAGATTTTGGTCGCTCGGAAGCGGATGAGGAAATCCAGGATTTGTTACGTGCAAGTCACGGCTTGAATCTGGGTCTGCATTTTCTGTCCGGTGCAATTACTTTCGATCCGGTGGTAACCAAAGTAGATGAAGAAACGGCTTCACGTATTGTTTGGCTGGATGCCTTTATTATCAATATCGACCGCACATTCCGGAATACCAATATGTTAATCTGGAAGAAGGAATTGTGGCTGATCGACCACGGCGCGTCATTTTATTTCCATCATACCTGGGAAAACTGGGAGAAAACGGCACAGAGCAATTTCTTGTATGTGAAAGATCATGTATTACTTCCGCAAGCCACTAAAATGAATGAGGCAGATGCATTTGCACATTCCAGGCTGACTGAAGAAAAGCTGCATGCCCTGGTAGATGCACTTCCGGAACCCTGGCTGATCTGGGAAGACCTGGAAGCAACACCCGATGAAATTAGAGCGGTATACAAACGATTCCTAAGTATCCGGCTGAATCATTCGATCAATTTTGTAAACGAAGCTAAAAATGCCCGAAATGTTCTTATATGAATACGCTGTAATTCGCCTGGTGCCTCAGGTTGAACGCGAAGAATTCATCAACGTGGGAATTATTCTGTTTTCAAAAAAGCAAAAATTCATTCGAACTAAGATCGTGCTTCCCGAAGAACGTTTGAAGCTCTTTCAATGCGAAATGGATCTGGAGCAGATCAAAGCCAACCTGAATGCTTTTGAATTGATCAGTGCCGGGTCAAAGGTGGGCGGGCCGATTGCATGTGAAGAATTACCCGAACGCTTTCGCTGGCTGACTGCAGTAAGAAGCTCCGTTATTCAGACCTCACGCCCGCATCCGGGAAAGGCAAATGATTTGGAGCAGGAGGTGAATAGATTATTTGATGAATATGTTTTATAAAAATATGTAGGGGCGCGATTAATCACGCCCCTACATATTTTAATTCGTTCAATTATTTCTTGAAAGAATCGGTTTTCTTATCATATCCATACGGGCAATGCCTGCAACCGCTTTTGCAACAATAACCACGCTTTAAATGGTATTTTTCCGTAAAAACAATGTAACCTTCCGGGGTATAATAAAAGTCATCCGGTTCTAAACCATTATTTTTGGGAAGTGGACGAAAATCATCATTCATAGTACAAAATTACGCATTTCATGGAGCTCTTCGATACTTCCAGATCCATTTTACAGGAAATCAAATTAGATTCTGAGCAATTCAGATCTGTCCGTTTGTTGGTAAAAAGGGACGACCTGATCCATCCGGAAGTGTCCGGAAATAAGTGGCGAAAGTTGAAATACAACCTGGAATTGGCTAATTATCAGAAAAAGGATGGGATTTTGACTTTCGGCGGAGCTTATTCAAATCATCTGCTTGCCGTTGCTTCGGTTTGTCAGTCGGCAGGATTAAAATCAGTTGGAGTTGTGCGGGGAGAAGAACTGACTGCTGAGAGCAATGTGAACCTGAAACGCTGCTCGGAACTGGGGATGGAGTTGCTTTTCATTTCCCGTGAATCATACGATGAACGTAATGAGAAAAGCTGCCAGGAAGGATGGAAGGAGGCATATCCTCATTTTTTACTGGTACCGGAAGGTGGTTCCAATTATTACGGAATGGTGGGATGCCAGGAAATCTGGAAAGAACTTCCCGCAGGGATTGATCATGTATTTGTTGCCCAGGGAACCACTACTACGAGTTGCGGTTTGTTACTTGGTTCCGATGAAAATATGAAGATCCATGTTGTTCCTGTTTTGAAAGGATTTGATTCACAGGCTGAAATGCGCAAACAGTTATTTCCGTTCCTGATCGATCAGGAAACGATTGATGAGTATATGAAAAGGGTAGAAGTGCATCCGGAAGCCCATTTCGGAGGGTATGGGAAATGGACACCCGAACTCGTTGATTTCATTTCGAAATGCAAAAAGGAATACGATCTCCCATTGGATAAAATCTATACCGGGAAAGCGTTTTATGCATTGATGGAATGGCTTCGGCAACA
>CAMLLB010000077.1 GCA_946480815.1 uncultured Flavobacteriales bacterium | reverse complement strand
CCGTAATTCATTTTTAAGTTCCGGATATTTCTTCGTGAGATTGAAGAGTACAAATAGCGCACGAGATTTAATCGTCACGGTTATATCTGCCGACAGAAGCCATTCGAAAGACAAGTCAATGGCTTTTCCTTCATTTTCCACCGGAACACCTACAATACGCCAATAATTGGCAAAGGATGTCAGATAGTTTTGATTTGTTTTCTCTATTTCTTCTAGCAAAAACGGAAGTGCTTCATGCAGTTTGGCAGGATTGATCATTCCAACACCACTTAACATCCACAAAAAACGGGTAGCAACTTTTTTTTCGCAATGCACCAAACCGGAAAGTTGTTTCAGATCAAGTCCCTGTTCGACAATGACCCTTGCCCAATTTTGCCGCTGTTCTTCCGTGCTTGTGGGAAGTCCGGATTCCAGGTCCCGATAAAAATTGCTAATTGAAAGAGAACTGCTCATTGTCCTGCATCATTCAAAGCCAGCAAATATTTGTCAATATATAACTGCTTGTCTTTCGATTTGTACTGTTGAATGAATCGGGGATGTTCGAGAACTTCGATCTGATCAAACAATTTTGCTTCCTGGTTGAGTTTACGGATAAAGCCTGCATTTTTCTTTCCCAATACAAATACCCTGGAAGTATCCAATCCCAAGCTGATGTGTTTTTTCAAAGAAGTGATCATGAAATCTTTCACAGCTTCAAAAAGAGCCGGATCATCGTAATAATTCGCATTCAGCCATTGACCGTTCTTTGCTTCCCGTACAATTGCCAGAGGAAAGGGTGAATTGATGTAAAACTGTGAATAGAATGCCTCTGGACCACCGTATTCAGCAATCAGATCGTAGATGAAAACGGAAGAAACTTCATGCGTATGTGCCGAATGCATGGGAATCCCGCAAACACTTTCCAGGCGTTTGGTATCCGTAAACGGAACACCGGTCACTCCTGCCCCATGCCTACTCGGATTAATCCCGATAATGAATTTACGTTGTCTCGAATCATTGTAATATTTGTGGTAAAACTGCTGCATCACATCCAGCGTTTCCGGGTTGTCCAGGTAAGGATTCATGACATTGAACCCCTTTGGTAATTTCCCTGAATAATGCAACCGGCGATTGAATTCAATTACTTTATCTGCAAAAGAAGAAACTTTCATACTTTAAAGATAAAAAGGACGGATAAACTATCCGTTTGGATGCAGGTTCTTTTTTAATTGTTCCTGTAACTCAGAAGGTGTAAACGAAGTTGCTGATTTAACAAAGGCACTGAAATTGGCTGTGCTGTCAAAGTTCAGTTCAAACGCGATTTCTTTTAAAGTCAATTTTCCTAATACGATCAACCGTTTTATCTCTAAAAGTAATGCTTCATGGATCAATCTTAAGGGTGTTGTTCCGAATGTTTCCTTACATTGGGAAGTCAATCTGTCCGTACTTAGGTTCATGAATTCCGCATAATCGGCCACTTTTCGTTTTTCTCTGATATGCTGACTGAGCAATTCCAGGAATTTTCCTCCGAAACTCCCAACGTTTGTATGTGAATGCCGCTGATGTAATTCAATCAATGTAATTAATACAATTTGCAGGTAACTATACGATTTGTAAATGGACAGGTGGGACAATTTAGGTTCATTATTGAGGAGCATGATACTCTGAGCAATACCATACAAATGCTCAAACGAATCAGGACTCAACTGTAAACCCGCTTGCGGAAAATACAGATAGTGATATTGGATCGGAAAGATGAAGTCGAAAATTTCCTTTCTGAATTGCAGAACCAGGCCTTCCGCTTTTTCCCGTTTCAGGTGATGGATCTGCCCCGGATAAATGGTATAGACACACTGTGTTTGTAAGCCGGTTCTGGTGAAATCGATCAATTGTTCTCCTCCTCCAGCACTGATCAAAATAATTTCAAAATAATCATGCCGGTGCGGAACACTGAAATCGTATGGATTCGGATAGTTCAAAGGCTCAACTACCAGGAAGTTATTCGGATGCGGAAGACTTACACTATTCATACGGTTTCAGATTCAACTGATTCATTCAAAGATATTGATTACAAAAGAAAAACCTGCACCGTCCAAAAATTCCACTGGAAATCAGTGGTTTTTTATTTCTGTCGGTTTATTGTTTTTTTCAGCTTCGTATACTTCCCTATTTTGCTGTTCACGCATCATTTCATCCAGGAATGGTTCGCTTACCCGCTTCAGTTCATCTTCCGAAATATCCAGGACATGCGGATCTTCGATCAATTGCAGCCAGGGTTTAGGAGAAGAAAAATCATAAGTTCCAAAAACAATGACCGGAGTTCCTTTCACCTGAACGGTTGTTTTATCTGCCAATACCCATTGATCTGCCCAGTTATAGAGAAATTTCGCATCGTTTTTCGTTAATCGCAAACAGGAATGGGATGCCGGATAACCGGGCATGGTGTATTGATGCCAGCCAATTCCTCCTTTGTTGAGAATGTTGAAATTCCATTTTAACTCCCACTCGTCATTGACTGTACTGATTGTTTTTCTGGCTTTCCAGTTCGTAAAGAAAAGACCTGTTGGAGTCGGATCTTTTTCTCGTCCCATATTTGTGGGACCGGTGCGCACCAATTCGCCGCATTCATAGGCTGCAAATGTTTGTGTGGGATAGGAAAAAAAGACCACTTTTTGAACGTCTTTCAAATAAGGCACTTTCAATGGAAAAGGAAAATAGTAAACCAGGTCACCGCTCAAATCAACAGGTACAATAACCGAATCCATTTTCTTAAAATTGGACCGGTCCGTTCGATTGATCGCATAAACCATTTCCCGTTGTTCTGATGTCACGGTAGAATCCAGCAGCCATTGCTTTGCATCACGGATCCCGTAAGCAAGTTTTTCAGGTTCTTTCCATTTCGGCAACATGCAATCTTTACCCGCCGGTAATTCCTGCTTTTCTTCATCCTGTTTCTCCTGGCAGGAATAAATAAAAATGCTTATCAGGGATATCAGAATAACAGCTTGTTTCATAACAGACCTTTCTCCATAAGTTAGTTAATCACAAGAAAAAAATGGACAAATTAAAAGCTTTATTAACAATACACGAGAACTTTTAGACACAAGATAGACAGACCTGCAAGCTAGTCTTATTAATTACTTGACTTGTAGGTCTTCTTTTGCCACAGATACACTGATTTTTATGGCGCTTACCAGTCGCCATTTAAGCGAGACCAAAAGCTCGCTCTAATCAGTACATTTGTAATTATAAATCACATAAACACATTTTGAGCCCTGATACATAACTTCCTAACGGTCACTTTTTTGTGTTGGTAATTGAAAAGAAATGATCTTTTTTACTAACTTATATAAGATGGAGTATTTATTAGAAGAGGAAACGTATCAAATTATCGGTTGCTGTATGGAAGTTTATAATGAACTTGGGCATGGTTTTTCCGAAATTGTTTATAAAGATGCCTTGGAGCATGAGTTTAGAAAGAATGGTGTTTTATTTGAGCGAGAGGTTCAATATCAGGTCAAATACAAAGATATTATCCTTCCACACCATTTCTATGCTGATTTTGTCGTATTTGACTCAATTATTTTAGAGATAAAGGCTGTATCCGATTTAACTGATCAGCATTTTGCTCAGACGATCAACTACCTTGCTGTGTCAGGAACAGAAGTAGGACTGCTTGTAAATTTTCAACGATCAAAATTGCAATACAAAAGAGTTATTCTAACAGAAAGACAAATCTTTTAATATCTATTAGCATTAAAAATTTAGCGAGACCGGTAGGCGAGCAGTTATCTGCGCATCTGTGGCCAAAAGAAAACATCTACTGAGCAAATAATACTTAGTAGGCAAAAAGTGGAGCTTCCCCCACTTTATCATTCAAATTTCCCTGCTTTTATCAGATCGATGCCTGAACCAGTTTTTCAATGTCAAATTTTCGCATCTGCATAAATGCATGAGCCGCTTTTCCGGCTTTTTCCGGGTCGCTCATGAGTTTGTTCAAAATGGTCGGGATGATTTGCCAGGAAACACCGAATTTATCTTTCAGCCAGCCACACATGCTTTCTTTTCCACCTTCGGTTAGTTTATCCCAATAATAATCGATCTCTTGCTGTGTTTCGCAATGGATCGTAAAGGAAACGCCTTCGTTAAAAGCCACATTCTGTACTTGTTTACTATCCATAAACATCAGTTTTTGTCCACTAAAAGCAATTTGGGCATGCTTTACTTTCCCTGCCTGTTCCGGCGCTTCGTTCTCTCCATAATGCAAAATGCCATCTTGCTGTACGTCTTTGAAAATGGCAGAGTAATGAGCAATTGCTTCTTCGGCTCTTCCGTACTGACTTCCGGTGAATAACAACGATGGTGTTATACACTGGCCCACATCTTCCAGTTTTCCCAAACAAAATTGCCAGGAAACACCGTATTGATCGTTTACCCAACCGTATCGTTCGCTCCAATCGTATTTATCCAAAGGCATCAGAACCGTGCCTTCTTTGATAAAAGCTTCCCAAATCCGGTTGATTTCTTCTTCCGTATCACAAACATAAAACAGGGATATTGACGCATTGGGGCGGTACATCGGTCCGCCATCCAATAAGGTCAGGTGTTGCCCCGAGAGCTCCAATTCAGTTACAATCGGAGACTGTGCTACTATTTTCGCATTTTTGAACTGTGAACAGTAAAATGCTCCCGCTTCTTTTGCCTGATTATCGAACCAAAGGCAAGGTGTTATTGTTTCTTTCATTTCTTCATAGATTTTAAGACATTAGGACTAAATTTCCGGGTTGTCTTATTTATTCATACAAAGTTCGTTTCAAACAGAATTCCTTCATTGTATAAAACCGACAAAATTTACTTCTTTCTGTCTAATCCGGATTGCAGGTATTCATTCGGAGTGGTATCGGTGAATTCCCTGAATGAACGTATGTAATGACTTTGATCGAAATAGCCGTTGTTAAATGCAACATCCGAAAGCTTCTCAAAGTGTCCGCCTTTCAGTTGCGAAAACGCAAAATAATGCTGGCAAATTCTCCGGTACTCATTCGGTGTGACACCCACGTATTTCTTGAAAATCCGTTGAAAGGTCCTTTCTGTTAAATGAAGATCTTCTATTAATTGCGAAAGCACATCTGTCTTTGGATTTTGCATGATTGCATCTGTAGCATAACGCACTAGTTCGCAATCCCGTCGGTTGCCTTCAATTTGTGCCAAAATGAAATGAGCCAAAACTTCCAATTTTTCCTGAAGCGACCGGGAATGAGTCAATTGCACGTTCAAAGCCATTGATTTATGTGCATTCCAAAGGTTCAATGCAATCGGTTTTGCTTTTAAATCTTGTGCAGATACCTTAAAAACAGTACTCAAAGCAAACGGTTTAAAGAAAAAAGCAACGATCGGACCGGTGTTCCCATCTTCCCATTCCTTGTCCGGAACAGATTCTCCGAAAAGTGTAAGGTCCTGGTTCCCCTTACAAACCAGGGCGGCCATTCCATTTGTGAATAGCGGTAAATCGGAACTTTCACTGGCAGCCGGGTCAAAAACCAAAATCGTCCGAACGTATTCAGCTAATTCCGGAGCTACTTTTTGGTAGTGAAAGTTCATTTTACTTAAGCCTGTTTAATTTATTATTTCCGCGTTCGGGTCTGCCTTGATTTTCGCAATCCGTTCACGCCATTGCTGCAGTTCTTCGGGAGTTAAGCGAATCCAATCCGTTAATTCACCCACCACTTTCAATGGTCCCTGACTGCGGTAAGAACGCGTGGGATTTCCGGGAAATTTTTTATCTGTCACATTCGGATCATTCTCAAATTCGCCCATCGGTTCGACAATATACACACGCCCATCTCCTTCACCTGAAGCCAATTCAGCAGCAAGTCCTGCCCCGTTTGGCAAAGCTGTGAAATAGATGTGATTCATGATAATTTCGGGTTTGTAATTCGATGGAAAACCTGCTGTCAGTAAATCCCCGATCTTTAAATCGGCTTTCGTTCCGTGGTAAAATGGCCCCTGATCAAGAACATGGGTTTGAATCACCCCTTTGTTTTCGGATTTCATGTTTTCGTGTTGAGAATGATGATTAAATAATGCTCCAAAATTACGCTGTAAAGGCATTTTTTCAGCTATTGCACTTCTCAATTGTTTTCCCGATCTTGCTTCAAAGTTTATTTACCTCTGATTCACTCAACTAAGGAACTCTTCGATTCGTTGCTATCCAGTTCTCTAATAAAACAGTCTTTCCACTATTTTAGACTTCATGTCTTTAAATTGTTAGGCATCAGCTTTCACTGGTTTTTAGTTCCGATTCGATTAATTGAACGAGTTTACGCAGTTCTTCCGAATCCACTACATAATCACTCAGGTAAATATGATTTCCTTTCAGTTGATGAACGATTGCATTACCACCCAAGGTGAAATTCTTTTTGATCAATATATATTGATTGATCTTTCTATTATCGGACCAAAGGGTGATGGACTTTATATCATCTCTTTTTACACCACGTGCTTTGTTAAAAGGCTTTGAATAATCACTCAATTCACCATTTTCATAAACAAACGCGTTCTCCAGGTTTCTGATGGAAAAATAAAATAGTGTGGTATAAGCAAAAAGAAAAGTGAATAATCCGAAAATAATCGTGAATACAATTCCTTTAACAGATAGTTCTTCATTCGCTGAAAAACCCATCACCGGAATCAAAATGGTTCCGGTTGCAAATGCAATGGTTAACAGCAACAGGGAAATTACTCTTCTTTTATACTTCTTCCTGTCAAGTTGGATCCTCATAGTTATTTCGGTTAATTAAACATGTTTACATTCCGGGCCAATATAGAAAATTAAATTTGTGCCCATCCGGATCTGAGAATGCAAATGTATATCCTTGCTGGAATTTTTGCGGTTCCGAGGAAATAATTCCACCGGCTTGCTTCACTTTTTCAGCCCATTGGTCCACTTCTTCTTTACTGTCTGCAGATAAGGAGAAAATGAGCTCATTGGAAGTTTTTGGAATAGAAAGCCCGCCATTCATAGGATCTGACAAACGTTCTTCCGTGAAAAAGTTGATAATAAAATGACTTGTTTCCCCAAAAATAAAACTCACGAATTCTCCATCTTCCATATTGTCATTCCGTTTAAAACCAAGTGCGGTATAAAACGCAGCTGTTTTTTGTAAATCACCGGAGACATAATTCCCCCAAATCAATCGTACTTTCATAACTTTTATTTTAGTGTATTAAGTTAACGATTGCGTCAATGACTTAAGCTAAAAGATTTAAAAAACTTCAAGAAGTCTTTCTTCACCAACCACGATGAGCTCTTCAGTGGGAGATTTCCTACTGTAAAGCACCAATCTTTTTTTATCCGTTGAAAGAGCGTATGAATAGGAAGACGCAGGACTTAAAAAAGGCCCTTACGCTGAATGCGCTAGAAAACGACTGAATGGAGCGGAAAAAGCATTCCCTGTTTGAGCCGACGAAGGAGGTGAGTTTCGAATGCTTTCGCGGAATGACAGGTAGTTTTCCAGCTTTCGAGTACCGGCCTAGACCTTTTTGCTTACTTTTTGGGGCAATGCCAAAAAGTAAGATCTTCAAATAGGAACTGTGTGCGTGTTATTAGCCAATCACCCTTCAGTGGGAATAAATAGAATCAGAAAGATCATTGAGCGATTTAAGGGAAACTTCTGTCCCGCTTTCGCCTTTTGATGAATAATCGAATGGGTTGTCCAGATCATGAATGAGCAGAAACATATATGCTACTAAAAACGTAACCAGTGTTGTACAGAAAAGCGATGCATAGAACGGATCCATTTTTATGATGATCAATCCAAAAGCAATCAGCATTCCCATAACTTCAACAATGGTGTATGCCGGACCGATAAAATTCGTATCACGAACGGTATCAATCCGAAGGAGCATTTTCCGCAAACTGTTTTGTTCATTCTTTAAACGGATGATGTAATTTACCTGGATCCCTTCCTTTTCAATAGCGCTGATGTGGTCATTCATTGCACTTATTTTATCCAGCATTGACTTAGTTCTCTCCTGTTTATAAAACCAATTCATCAGTGCGTAATACAGTTCTTTCTGATAAACAGAAAAATCGCGTGCAGCCTTAGAATCGAATGACCTGATCAGGGTATCTGTATCATCGTTCAATGTTCTCAACGAAGCAGCAAGTTCACTTGGCAGTTTTTCACTTTCCTTGTAATCCGAAAGTACACCGGAAATTAGAAATCCAATCAAAAAAATGGTTCCTCCAACCAGACTGGTAAACACCGCATTTATTTCCATGAATTCCCATCCTTTGTAATGAAAGAGGAACTTAGCTCCTACAACCAGTGCAAGGAAGGGAACAATCTTTATAACGATTGACCATTTTTGCCAAAAACGATTTTTAGTTCTGCTGAACACTTCCAGAGGATCCATATTAAGAAATTGTTAAGCAAAGATAAAAATCGCTGCAAAACAACAGTGATCCAAGAATAAACAAAAAGCGATCCTGTACGCAAGACCGCTTTCAAAATTATTGGGTACAAATCTATTATCACTCCAGGAACCAAACAACCGTCACGCTCTCCTGAAATTCGATTTCCTGTGGTGCAAAGCTCAAATCAGCTCCATCAACAGCCATCTCCGCATTGGCGAACATGCGCATATCTTTGTAATATACCGGATTTGAGACATCACTTCCATAAACAATCGCTTTCACCGTGGTCATTTTTACTCCTGCAGCACCGGACAAGTTACTTGCTTTCTTGCGCGCATCCCCTACTGCTTTTGCCTGAAGATCTGCTTCTGTCTTCTCACGCAATGCATCCGATACATAAAAACCAATATTGAAATCTACCGGATCTTTTACTTCCGAAAAACGTGCGACAATTTTTTGCAAAGTCGTTTGATTGTAAGCAAACTTCACAGTCAGGTCCTGAGAAACGACATAACCGCTGTCAATCGGGCCGTTTTCACGATAAATCCTGTTTTTTGAAGCTGAGAAATGAGTTGTTTTCACGTCAGATTCCTGGAATCCAAGCTGCTTGAGGATTTTTAGATAGTTCTGAGTCTGATCGCCGATTGCCTTAGTAGCGTCTGCCATATTCATTTTTAATGATGAAACATGAATGTTCAGTTCTGTCATGTCAGGAACAATGAACATTTTAGAAGTCCCATTTACTGTAATTGTAGGTTTTGAATTTTGCTGGTCCGTTTGTCCGAATACCGTTCCTGAAACAAGAACGCATATTAAAAGAAGCTTTTTCATGATCAATTTGTTTTGTCTTTGTTTTTAATACCGGTGAATAAGCAAGAGCTGTGCCAATTCAAGGTGAAAATTGCAAAAAGGAAATGAAGAAAATCCTCTTGTTTCATTTCCAGTCAGTTAAGAATTCTTTGTTATAACACAAGGAAGGAAAAAACCGGTTTCCTCTTTGTAATTCTATGGAAAATACTTCTCAATAATTTCCAAAACGGATACCCCTGTGAGCGGTTTATTGTGAAATTCAGTTACCTCATTGGTTGCCATTGCTCTTTTTTCATCATCGGGATTTAGAGAAGTTGTCAGCATAACAATAACGATTTCGGATTTTAATTGCTCATCCAGTTTCTGATAGGCCTCTAAAAACTCGAATCCATTCACACGCGGCATGTTAATATCCAGGAAAATGAGATTTGCTTTGGGGTATTCCTCTTCCATTCCTTTTTTTGCTGAATTCTCAATATATTCCAGTGCCATTGCGCCATCAAAAGCAACTCGTATGTGATTACAAACTCCCGCTTCGGTGATTTTGATCTTATGGAATTCATTATCTGCAGGATTGTCATCTACAAGTAAAATGCAGTTTATTTTTTTCATCGCAGTAACAAGTTTTAAATTTAATTGAGGTTTTTTGAAATGGTAAAATAAAATGTGGCACCATCACCCACTTTTGATTCTACCCATATTTCGCCATTGTGTAACTCCGCAATTTTCTTGCATGTAGCCAAACCTATCCCTGTTCCATCGTATTCCGCAGGCGTATGCAACCGCTGAAAAATGATAAAGAGCTTGCTTTTATATTGTTCGTCGATGCCAATTCCATTGTCTTTAATTGAAAAAAGATATTCCGCGTCTTTTTCTTCAACAGTGATCTTAATTTCCGGGCTAACTGCTGACTTCCTGAATTTTATCGCATTACTGAGCAGATTCTGGAAAAGTTGTTTGAGTGCGGTCCTATTCCCATTTAATACCGGGAGAGGTGAATAGTTAATTTTTGCACCACTCTCTTTAATGGAAGCATTCATATCGGCAAGCACTTCTTCCAGGACTGTATTCACGTTTACTTCTTCCAATACAATATTTCTTCCGACTCTTGAAAACTCCAGGAGATCTTTGATCAGGTTTTGCATCCTGGAAGTCGCTTTTACAATAAAACCAAGGTATTGTGCCGTTTCTGTATCCGTTTCAACCGAATACTTTTTATCCAATAAGCCTACAAAATTAGAAATAGTCCTAAGCGGTTCCTGCAAATCGTGAGATGCTACATAAGCAAATTGTTCCAATTCCTGGTTGGCAAATTCCAATTGGCGCACACTATCTTCCAGCTCTTTATTCAGTGACTTGATGGTTTCTTCCGCAGACCTGCGTTCCGTAATATCATTAAAAAGAATGGCAACCTGGTAATCTTCCGGATTTCCAAAACGGAAAGCGTAGACATCATACCAACGCTGTAATTGTTCTGCACGGTTCTCAAAGCGGATGGATTCTCCGGTCAGGGCAATTTTACCATATATTTCGAACCAATGCTCTTCATGATTCGGGGCAAATTCCCGCATGGTCTTGCCCACTGCGTTGACCATTCCGGTTTGCTTTTCAAACGAAGAATTTATAACCAGGAAGCGGTAATCAACCGGTTTTTTCCGTTCATCGAAAATGATTTCAATAATACAAAAACCTTCGTCTATCGAATTGAAAAGTAATTCCCAATCCTCTTTTTTAAAATCGTTCATAGTACCTAATGAATAATGATAGTTCGAGGACAAACTTTTTTATCCTGCGAAATGTTAGGCCCGTAACTGGTTTATAGTCCGCTACCTAATTTAAATGTACTAAATTTTGTTTTGAAAAAGTAAAAAGCAGAGACTAAGCTCCGCTTTTTAGATGTCAAATTCAAAAATCAAAACAGTATGGAGAATGACTTTTATGTATCTACTTTATTAATTATTATTCTTTGATCAACTTAAAAACAGCCATCTTTTCATCTGAATGGACAGTAATAAAATAAAATCCGGCTGGTTCTGAAAGAGAAAAGTTTAATACTTGTTTTTGAGCAGCCGATCTTTTATAAAGTACTTTTCCAGTTATATCAATAATTGAAACTTCTGTGTGTTCATCTATCGATTCAAGATTAATAGAAAAGTCTCCATCTGTTGGGTTAGGATAAATAATTATTTTATTTCCAAAATTGATATCCGGAATTCCTACTGTTTTTATTTCCACGCAGTCAGAAGTGTCTTTACATCCGTTTTCAGTTAATTCAACCGCATAATTCCCATTGATAGTAGCGATAAAATTCTGATTTGTTTCTCCGCTAATGATTGCATAATTATTGGTACAATCTAACCATTGATAAGTTGCATTGACATTATTAGCAGAAATCTGTATCCCATTTAAAATTGTCGTAATGTCAGAAACTGAATGAATTGTCAGGTTCAGTGTGACCACACTGTCGCACCCCGCTGCATTGATCAATGTATGTGTAGCGGTATTGTTTGATGCCGTATAAGTAACTCCATTAATCCACCTGTAGGAATCACACGCAGTAATGACATCCGTACCTGAGTTGGAATTCATAGTCAAATTCAATGTGACCACCGAATCACAGCCTGCTGCATTTGTAAGTGTATGCGTAGCTGTGTTGTTGGAGGTGAAGTAAGTATTCCCATCAATCCAGGTATACGAATCACAAGCAGTGATGACATCCGTACCGGTATTGGAATGATTGATCGTTAAATTTAATGTGACTACCGAATCACACCCAGCTGCATTTATAAGCGTATGCGTAGCTGAGTTGTTGGAGGTGAAGTAAGTATTTCCATCAATCCAGGTATACGAATCACAAGCAGTGATGACATCGGTACCTGTATTTGAGTGATTGATCGTTAAATTCAATGTGACTACCGAATCACACCCAGCTGCATTTATAAGTGTGTGCGTAGCTGTGTTGTTGGAAGTGAAGTAAGTATTTCCATCAATCCAGGTATACGAATCACAAGCAGTGATGACAT
>CAMLLB010000076.1 GCA_946480815.1 uncultured Flavobacteriales bacterium | reverse complement strand
TTCCACGAACGATCGCACGACGACGGTTCAAGTCACCTACGATATCACCCATGTTCTCTTCCGGAGTAACCACTTCAATTTTCATGATCGGTTCCAACAAGATCGGACGACATTTCTTCAATGCTTCACGGTATGCCATCTTAGCAGCCAATTCGAATGACAATGAATCTGAATCGACAGCGTGGAATGAACCATCAATCAATTCAACTTTCAATGATTCAACCGGGTACCCAGCCATAACACCATTCTTCATGGATTCTTTGAATCCTTTCTCTACTGAAGGAATAAATTCACGAGGAATGTTACCACCTTTGATAGAGTTAATGAACTCAAGACCTGTTTTCTCCTGGTTATCCTGTGGAGAGATCTTCACATAGATATCCGCGAACTTACCACGACCTCCAGACTGCTTCTTGTACACTTCACGGTGTTCAACTGCTGCTGTAATATCTTCACGGTAAGAAACCTGAGGAGCACCTTGGTTTACCTCAACTTTAAACTCACGACGTAAACGGTCAACGATAATATCCAAGTGCAACTCACCCATTCCGGAGATAACTGTTTGACCAGTTTCTTCGTCAGTGTTTACTCGGAACGTTGGATCCTCTTCAGCCAATTTGTTCAATCCGATACCTAATTTATCCTGGTCAGCTTGAGTTTTAGGTTCAATAGCGATTCCGATTACCGGCTCAGGGAAGTTCATAGACTCCAATACGATCGGTGCATTCTCAGCACACAACGTATCTCCTGTACGGATATCTTTAAATCCAACCAATGCTGCGATATCTCCTGCTCCAAGCTCATCAATTTGATTTTGCTTGTTAGCGTGCATCTGGAAGATACGGGAAATACGCTCTTTGTTTCCTGTACGCGTGTTCAAAACGTAAGAACCTGCAGGCAACTTACCTGAGTAAGCACGTGTAAAGCACAAACGACCTACGAAAGGATCCGTTGCGATTTTGAACGCCAATGCAGCAAAAGGCTCATCGTAAGAAGGCTTGCGTGATGCAGGCTCATCTGTTTTAGGATTGATCCCTTCGATAGCTTCGATGTCCAATGGAGAAGGAAGAATTTCCATCACCATATCCAACATTGCCTGAACTCCTTTGTTTTTGAAAGAAGAACCACACATCATCGGAACAACTTTTCCTGAGATAGTAGCCTGACGCAATGCATCCAGGATCTCACGCTCAGTCAAAGAGTTTTCATCTTCGAAGAATTTTTCCATCAATGACTCATCGAATTCAGCTACTGCTTCCAATAATTCTGAACGTAAACGACGAGCATCATCGATAATATCTGCAGGAATTTCAACTTCCTGGAATGTCATCCCCTGGTCAGCATCGTTCCAAACGATTCCTTTCCAGTTGATTAAATCCACAACACCTTTGAAGTTATCTTCATCACCGATGTTGATTTGTAATGGCAAAGCGTGGCTTCCCAACATTTCTTTCACTTGCTTACACACGTTCAAGAAATCAGCTCCCTGACGGTCCATTTTGTTAACGAAACCGATACGAGGAACATTGTAGTTATTAGCCAAACGCCAGTTTGTTTCAGATTGAGGCTCAACTCCGTCTACTGCAGAGAATAAGAACACCAATCCATCCAATACACGTAATGAACGGTTTACCTCTACGGTAAAGTCAACGTGTCCCGGAGTATCAATAATGTTGATGTGGTATTTTGTACCACGGTAGTTCCAGTTTACTGTTGTAGCAGCAGAAGTAATGGTAATACCACGCTCTTGCTCTTGCTCCATCCAGTCCATTGTTGCACCACCGTCGTGTACCTCACCAATTTTGTGGTTTACACCTGAGTAGTACAGAATACGCTCAGTTGTAGTTGTTTTCCCAGCATCGATGTGAGCTGCGATACCAATATTTCTTGTGTATTTAAGATCTCTTGCCATTTCTTAGAATCTAAAATGTGAAAACGCTTTGTTAGCTTCAGCCATACGCAATGTATCTTCCTTCTTTTTGAAAGCAGCACCTTCTTCTTTCGAAGCAGCGATGATTTCTGAAGCAAGTTTACCTGCCATGGACTTCTCATTACGTTTACGAGCGTATCCAATCAACCATTTCATAGCCAATGATTGTTTACGTCCTTCACGAACTGGAGTAGGGATCTGGAATGTAGCTCCACCAACACGGCGAGAACGAACCTCCACAGATGGAGTTACGTTTTCCAATGCTTTTTTGAACACTTCCAATCCTTCTTGATCTTCTAATTTCTTATCTACGATCTCTAATGCATCGTAGAAAATTTTAAATGCCAAATTCTTTTTACCGGAGTACATTAAGTTGTTAACGAACTTTGTTACCGTTACGTCATTAAACTTCGGATCCGGGAGGATGGCAATCTTTTTCGCTTTTCTTCTTCTCATCTCTTAAAAAGTTTAATTATTTCTTAGCTTTTGGACGTTTTGTTCCATACTTAGAACGACGTTGTGAACGGCCTTCAACACCTGCAGTATCTTCCGCACCACGAACGATGTGGTAACGAACCCCTGGTAAATCTTTAACCCTTCCACCACGCACAAGAACCAACGAGTGTTCTTGTAAGTTGTGACCTTCTCCACCGATATAAGCATTCACTTCTTTACCGTTGGTAAGACGAACACGCGCTACTTTACGCATAGCTGAGTTCGGCTTCTTAGGTGTAGTGGTGTACACACGTACACATACTCCTTTGCGCTGCGGACAAGAATCCAAAGCCGCTGACTTTGACTTCTTTACTACCGCAGTCCTTCCCTTTCGCACTAACTGTTGTATAGTTGGCATACAGTACTCAAATTTTGTTAATTAATAAATATAGTTTTCCCCAAAGAACACACTTTGAGGGGTGCAAAGATAGATAGAAAAACTTACAATGCAAGAGTTTTGCTAAAAAAGTGCTGTTTTTGAACAAATTAATGTTGATGAAATAACTCTCGGAAAATATTGAACTAAAAAAAGCATCCCGAAAAAATCAGTTTCCGGATCGGAACAATTTTGACAACATAATCCTTCAAAACCGATCAGATTCAAACTTCTTTGTGAATCAATAAAAAATACTTTACTAAAGTTTTAGCTTTTCTAAATAATACTAAATCGTTTTACATCTGAACATTCCGATTTTCAGACATTTACCTTCAGAAAAAATTAATCCTGAATTAACTTTAACTTATTTGTAACAAGTGTACTTTAGCAAAAAAAACGCTACAACATGAAGGCAATTCTCTCCGTTTCCTTACTCCTGCTATTTCACTATGCTTCTTCTCAAACAACCATTGCCGTCCAGGATTTTGACGGTGGCTCACCGGCCTGGGGCTTTACCAATACAAATGGGGCAACTGTGACCGGGAACTCAACCGCTGGCGACAGGCCTGCTTCATCTGCAGTTTATACAAGCGCAACAACCTCCTTCGGAACAAATAACACCACTTCAACGGTAACATTTAGTAATATAAGTGGTTTGGGTACGTATACTTCCAAATATGTAGAGTTTCGCCTGGCATCCTGGTCTCTCGCATCAACCGGTAACGGGGCCGAAACCGGAGATGCAGTGAATCTGGATATTTCCTTTGATGGCGGAACTACCTACTCGAATGAAATCCAGGTTACCGGAAACTCCAATGCATATTGGCACTATACTACAGGAACGGGACTGGCAACCGCTACTTATGATGGAAACAATACAGCAACCACTTTTGCTCCCGGAGCAACAACTGGTAACAAAACAACGGATGGTTACTCAACTGTTCATCTTGATCTCCCGAACGCATGTACGCAGGTCCGGATCCGGATTCGGGCAACCAATAATTCAACCTCAGAACGCTGGACTGTCGACGATGTGAAGCTGATCGGAACATTAACAGCTCCTTGCTCTCCGGGAGCCGCGCCAACAATCAATGCCGGTTCCATTACGTCAACCAATTTCTGTACAAGTGCTCAAATTAACTTTACAGCCGGCAATGGAACAAACAGGATTGGGGTAATCTCCTTAACTAATTTTTCTGATACACCTGTCAACGGAACAAACTACACTGCAAACAGCACATATGGATCAGGCGCATTGCTAGGTACCGGAAACTATGTCGTGATGAACGGAACAGCAAACACTGTTACGGTAACGGGCCTTTCTTCCGGAACAACCTATTATTTCCAGGTGTTCGAATACAATGGAGTTACCCCGAATTGTGACGAATCATACCTGATCACGTCAGTTACCACCTATTCATTCACAACACAATCCAACTGCAATACACCTCAGATCCGTTCCATCCTTGCGGACGCCTGCTCTAGTGTGGAAGGATTGGACGAACAGGTAATTATAGAAAACGGTGCGAATCCATTGTCAATAAACGACATCTCCCTGGCGTTTCCATCAGGAGGAACCTATTGTAATTCCGGCTGCGGAACAAATACGCTCGGCAACAATGCCACTTATATTTCCCAATTAAATGCCTTGGCGGGTTGTAACATCTTTACGTATGCAGATCCGATACCGGCAGGAGCGATCATTGTGGTATTTACAGGCCAAACACCTTCCTACGTATTCGATTATTCCCCACAATGCCCTTCAACTCAGCAATACTACGCCGTCTTTTGTAATAACACCAGCACTGCAGGTCGTTTTGCGAACAGCGGTACAGGAACCCGAACACTGGATGCCATTTTTGCCGGTACAACCGAATCCGTTACATACGAACCAAACTCATTGGGTGGTAATGGCAGTTTCATTGACTTCGATGATCCCGGAAATCCGACTTACCGGATCGAACCGAGCTGTATCTATCCGCTGGGAGTTGAACTGGTAAACTGGCAGGCTTCCATGATGGATAATGATGTATTACTTACCTGGACAACACTTTCAGAAACCAATCTTGGTAAGTTCGAGGTATTGCGAGTAGATCCATACAGCACAATGGAACAAACAGTTCAAACGATTTATGTAGACGGAAATTCCGATACAAGGAAAGAATACACTGCATTTGATCAAAATCCGGAACCGGGAATGAATTATTACCAATTACTGGCAGTAGACCGTGACGGAAAGCAAGAGAGAAGCCCGATGATTGCTATCAACACACGATCTTCGGAACAATACGTAAGATACAATGCCGGGACCGTGATCTTCGGGCAAGCCCTGAAAAAAGGTGATGCGGTGACTTTCTACAATTGTGAAGGAAAAGAGATCCGTTCATTCGAAATTTCTGAAGCAAGTAATTATGTAGAACAGCAACTGAGTGCAGGAATTGCTCTTGTGCGCATCACTTACAGAAACGGATTTTCAGAAGTAATCCGGATAATGGTCACCAACTGATCCGGAAATTCATAAAACAATAAAAAAGCAACTTCAATGAAGTTGCTTTTTCTTTTTAGTTCAAAATACTTATTGCTCGGTTAAAAGCCGGACCGTTTTCACTATTTGATCACCGATCGTATTTTCAATATGCAAATAATAAGTTCCTTGCGGTAAATCAGTCAAATCAATTTCCACCAAAGTCAAACTGGTTGGGAATTCTTTCAAAACCGCTCCCAACATATTCACTACCCGTATATTCTTTAATGGAATTTCAGAAAGTACTTCTATCTTACCTGCTGAAGGATTCGGGAATACAGAAAGGTTACTTAATCCGTACTCATCCATACCTAAATAGTATTCACAGGCCCCGCCGCTCGGATTGTAATACAAACTATCGTCCTCGAAGCAAAGAAAACTTACCATATCAATATCTAACCCTCCCTGATTTTCACACCATCTCGGAAATGGAAACAAGTAACAGCCTGTCGCACCAAAACGGGCATTGGCTTTTCCTGATAAATGCATATAAGAATCCGGTGTGTGAGTCAAAGTCAATTCCGTTGTATTTTGTCCATTCAACAAAACGCTTCCTGTTGATTCAACCACACAGACAGATGTGTCATTACATCCAAATGCCGAATCCGCTGCCTGTAAAAGCCATTGGTCGTTTGCCTGGGCTGAAAAATCGTACAAAACAAAAAACTGGTCTGCATAACCATCCCAATAGTAAACCGTATCATTGGAAGTATACACAATTCCTCCTAAATAATCAGTGACAGATTCAAAAAGCGGCCCGTTTGGTCCTGTCATCATAAAACTATGTCTTTTGGCTTTGATCCTGGTACATTGTTTTCCAAGAATCACTGTATCCCCACTTTCCCAGGCTTTGATATACCCGGATTCTCCAACATTGGTGAACCCATAATGCCAAACGGCATTTCCTTTTGTCCAGATGGCAGATTGTGAGAACCCGGACAAACCGATAAGTGTAAATATGAGAAGTAGTTTAACTTTCATGATCAATGATTTATACGGCTAACACATATAAAGATACAACAATTGAAAAAAGTTGGAAAATCACACCTGGTAACAAACCGCATTGATATTCATTCCCGCACCAACAGATGCAAACAATACAATATCTCCTTCGGTAATTTTGTATCCGTTCAATTCCTCCCGCTTCACCATACTTAATAAAGTAGGAATGGTCGCCACCGAACTGTTACCCAGTTTGTGGATATTCATTGGCATCACATGCTCCGGGATTTCGGCAATTCCATAGAGTTTATACAATTCACGAACGATGGCTTCATCCAATTTTTCATTCGCCTGATGAATAAAGATCTTCTTCACATCCGCAATTTGAACACCTGCTTTATCCAGGCAATCCTTCATTGCAATCGGGACGTTCTTAATGGCGTATTCGTACACTTTTCGTCCCCTCATTTTGACATAACGAATCCGGGGATCCGATTCCGGGAAGTTGGATTTCCCCAAATTCAGATAGGTCACCTCATCTTCACAATGACTTTGTGCACTGAACGAAAGTATTCCCGAATCTGAATCCTGTAATTCCAAAATGGTCGCCCCCGCTCCGTCAGAAAAGATCATGCTATCCCTGTCATGCTGGTCCAACACACGGCTCAAAGCTTCTGCCCCGATCACCAAACATTTCTTTGCCATTCCGGCTTGAATGAATGCATGAGCCTGGATCAATCCCTGAAGCCAACCAGGGCAACCGAAAATTAAATCGTAGGCAATACAATTCGGATTTTTGATTCCCAAACTATGTTTGACACGCGATGCAATGGATGGGATCATGTCTGTTTGAATGGTATGTTTGATCACATCACCGAAATTATGTGCTACGATAATCTGATCTATTGTTTCCCGGTCACAATTTACATCACGAAGTGCATCTTCGGCAGCAATTGCCGCCATGTCCGAACAATTCAGATCTTCTGTCGCATAACGTCGTTCTTCAATACCGGTAATGATTTCAAATTTCTGGGCAATTGCCTCAGGCCTTAAAGGAATGTGTTGCTGATTCTCATCATAAAACTTATGAAGCGCAAAGTCAGCATTTGTTTTGATTACTGTCGGAATGTATCTTCCGATTCCTGTAATTACACTTTTCATGTTCTTTTTAAACCATTAGTAACTAATTACAGAAGCTTCCGGGGTCTTTGTTTTTCCACCAGAAGCAGGGGATGCTCAGATCAAAGATATTAACTTTCCCGGGATTCTATCTCTAATTTTAATCTTTGTTATGATACAAAAACAGTGTCGAATGGTAAATATTCGGATCTATCATTTGGAAAACCTCTGAACAAAGGATGTTCCGTTCTCTCCCCGGAGATATAATAAATAGAATCCCGATCGCAAGAACTCAATATTTACCTGGTTATCGATTACCGGAATACCATTACTCAGAACTGCTCCATTTAAATCGCAGACATGAGCTGTATACTGACTCGTTAATCCCTCCAAGTTCAACACACCAGAAGCAGGATTCGGATAGATTACAATAGTCGGAACCGAAAGCTCGGAAGTTCCTAAAAAGAAATCAGGAAGCTCACCGCATTCAACCCCATTGTGAACTACATAAAACAAATTCACCAAAAAACTTTGTTCTGTTGGGTCTCCGGGACGTTGCTTTCCTCCGTATGGTCCGCCGGCATGCGAATAAGCATGGTAATCGGAAATCAGTGGCTCAAGGTCGCAAGAATCCATATTACTGATATCCATTCCAAAATGATATGCCTGTCCTGAATTATTGAAACACCATGGAGAAGGAATAAGTGTGTCAACCGAATTGTAACATCCTGTGGCATCACTTTCCCAAAACCAAGTAGCATAATTGCCAAAAACATGATCCCCACTACCAGGTGAATATGGGGCGTTTAAGTTCGCATGTATAAATGTAAAGGTATCTACCGAATAACTGGGAGGAGTTATTCCACCGCTTCCGTTTGGTAATGGCGGAAAATAAGTTTGTCTCTGGGCCGAATAGTTAACCAAATCACCTGTAGCTGAAAGTTGTTTTGTAAGGATATGGATCATTTGATAACGAAAAGTTATCATTCCTATACTTTGATGAGTTGCTTTATTTTCCAAACCAAAATAATCACCAACAGTAAAGTCGTAGACTTCACTACGCATCAATTGCGAAAAGCTAAATTGAGAGACAAAGACAAGGATGGAACTTAGTAAAAGATCTTCATGGTATTCAGTTTGATTGATCGAATATAAGATTTTCTATTTAAAGACGGAAATCAAACCTATTATCTGGACATTCCGGATGTGTAATCCTTAGAAAAGCAAATCACATTCTTTTTTAGGTAATTTTGAAACATCGATGACCATTCGGTTGATTATGAAATAAATCAAATAACATAATTTTGCTACATGAAGCAGCTCCTTTTTTTCCTTTTACTAGTTCCCGCTCCCGTTGTATTTGGACAACTCTACAAAGATTCAACTCAAATAGTTGAAGTGCGTGTCAGGGATCTTTTGAACCGAATGACACCGGAAGAAAAGTTCTGGCAGGTATTCATGGTCCCATCCGATGGAGACACAACTAACGGCAAGCTCAAGCATGGAATTTTCGGTTTGCAATTGAGTGCCAGTGCACAAGGTGACGCGGGTGGACAAATGCTTTCGTACAACACCTCGGAGAATGCATTGACACTTGTCCGCAAAATCAATAAGACACAGCGCTATTTCGTTGAAAAAACACGGTTGGGAATCCCAATTATCCCGTTTGATGAGGCATTACACGGATTAGTCCGAAGTGATGCAGCCAGTTTTCCGCAAGCGATTGCCATGGCGGCAACCTGGGACACTTCGCTCATTAATCTTGCCGCCGGGCACATTGCTGAAGAATGTAAGGCCCGGGGAATCCGGCAGATCCTTTCACCGGTAATCAACCTGGCAACGGATGTCCGCTGGGGACGCACGGAAGAAACCTATGGTGAAGATCCGTTCTTAACCACTCAAATGGGAATGGCCTTCATTACTGCATTTGAATCCCGTGGAATAATTACCACGCCAAAACACTTTGTAGCCAATGTTGGTGATGGCGGTCGCGACAGCTACCCTATCCATTTAAGTGAACGCGCATTGGAAGAAACCCATTTTGTTCCATTCAAAGAAGTAATTCACCTGGGAAATGCCCGCTCGATAATGACGGCTTACAATTCCCTGAACGGAACCGCCTGTTCTTCCAACAAATGGCTGCTGACCGAAAAGCTGAAGAACGAATGGAAATTCAACGGTTTCGTCATTTCCGATGCCAATGCAGTAGGTGGTGAACTGGTCCTTCATAAAACTGCCAAAGATTACGCCGAAAGCGGTGCACATGCAATCAACGCCGGAATGGATGTGATCTTCCAAACAGATATCAGCCATGCCGATTTATTCTACCCGGCTTTCGCAAATGGACAGGTCGACAGTAAAAGACTGGACGACGCTGTTTCACGTGTGCTTCGTGCAAAATTCGAACTCGGGTTATTTGAACATCCTTACGTATCGGAAGAAATTGACGAGGCAAAACTTCATACTGACGGACAAATACTCACCCGACAGGTCGCAAAGGAATCCATCGTCTTATTGAAAAACGACAAACAGACACTTCCTATTTCATACTCAACGAAACGCATTGCAGTTTTCGGAACAGATGCCGTAGAAGCAAGATTAGGAGGATACAGCGGCCCAGGGTATCGAAAAGTGAGCATCCTTGATGAACTTGCGAACCACATCGATAAAAAAGCAAAAATCTTTTATTCCGAAGGAACAAGCCGGATCGATCATTCCTATGAAGTTATTTCAACTGTTCACCTGACTTCGAACGGGAAACCTGGTTTAGATGCAAGTTACTTTAACAATACCGAATTAACCGGTAATCCTGTTTATACCGATCAGAATGGAACAATCGATTTTCATTGGACCTTATACGCCCCTAACGAGAAGTTACAAGCAGATCATTACAGTGTTCGCTGGACAGGTGAACTAATTGCTCCTGAGAGCGGTGAATTCCAAATCGGATTGGAAGGAAATGACGGGTTCCGGTTGTACCTGAACGATCAAGTACTGATCGATCGCTGGAACAAACAATCTTACCACAAAGACCTGGTGAACTATTCTTTCAAAAAAGGACAGAAATATGCTCTTCGCGTTGAATTCCACGAAACACAAGGTGAAGGAAAGATCAAACTGCTATGGAATGCAACTGTAAAAACAGATTGGAAAAAGGAAATTGCCAAAAGTGTAAAAATTGCCCGGCATTCGGATATTGCAATTGTGGTTGCCGGAATAACGGAAGGTGAATTTCTCGACAGGGCTTCTTTGAAACTTCCGGGACATCAGGAGGAACTGATCCAGGCATTGAATAAAACAGGAATACCTGTTGTAGTACTAATCGTTGGCGGAAGCGCCGTAACCATGGAAAACTGGATCAACGAAACTGAAGCAGTTGCCATGCTTTGGTATCCGGGCCAGGAAGGCGGGCGGGCTGTTTCAGATTTCCTGCTCGGCGAATTAAATCCAAGTGGCAAACTGCCGATTACCTTTCCCCTGAATGAAGCTCAACTTCCCTTGGTATACAATCACCAGCCAACAGGACGTGGAAACGATTACAACAATTTGAGTGGGCAACCACTATTCCCTTTCGGCTTCGGATTGAGTTACACCCAATTTACCTATTCCGGAATTCAACTGGAGCGTCCTGAGATTTCAAAGACTGAAAAAACACATGTTTATTTCAAGCTTAAAAACACCGGAACACGTGACGGAGATGAAGTAGTTCAATTGTATATCAAAGATGTTTTGAGTTCCGTGGTTCGACCTGTGCAGGAATTAAAAGGTTTTCAACGCATCCATTTGAAAGCGGGTGAAGAAAAGGAAGTTAGCTTCGAAATTACTCCTGAATTATTGGAACAATTGGATCCGGAACTAAAACCGATGGTTGAGCCCGGAGAATTCCGCATTATGATCGGTTCTTCATCCAGGGACTTACCTCTGAAGACAAATCTGAAAGTTCTTTAATCACTCCGTTTCAAAAGCAAAGGTCCAAACCGGATTTACATCGCTGGTACTTAGGATGTATTGGGAAAGCTGAACCATTACTTTACCGTCTTTCACTTTCCATTTCAGTTTGTCATTGGTTGGCAAAAAAACCAGTTTGCTTCCTTTTTTCGGAATATTTCCTGTCCAGGAAATAGTGTTCCCGTCAATCGAAACCTCTTTGGAAAATACCAGGGCATATGTCTTTTGCTTCCGCTTGTTTTGTGTAAAATAAATGGCTTCCTCCCGATAATGGTCCAATGTTCTCGTTTCATAAATCGCTTCACTATTTAAATCAAGCCACGCACCGATCTCAAGCATTCGATCCTTTACCCTTTCAGGTATTTCACCATTGGCATCCGGCCCTACTCCCAAAAGAAGATTTCCACCTTTTGCAACCACTTCCACCAATGTTTTGATCACTCGTTCTTTCGATTTCATTTCATCGTTTGGGACATAACCCCAATTGTTGCAAAGCGGCATGCAAGTTTCCCATGGATTATCGAGTTTCTTTTCAGGGATCGAATGTTCAGGAGTTTGGTAATTCTCGTATGGTCCCTGAACCGTTCTGTCGACAACGATCATTCCCGGTTGATTGGAGCGTGCCATCTGTGCAATTCCAGCAATATCCAATTCCTGGTCCCACGCCGGAATTGGTGCTCCCCACGAAAGTACTTCTTCATCGATCGTATTCTTTGGACGCACCCATCCACCATCCAGCCACAAAATATCCACGTTTCCATATCCGGTAACAATTTCCTGGATCTGTTTAAACGTATAATCCTGGAATTGCTGCCAGCGCCACGGATGTTTTCGTGTGTCGTAATTATTGTTCCGGTTGGGAGTTGCATATAGCGGCCACCAGTAATTTTCATTGTGCCAATCGGGTTTTGAAAAATAGGCGCCAATCATAAATCCCTCTTTGCGGTAGGCCGAAAACACATGCTTCAACACATCAGATTTTGGATTCGATGCAAAGGGGCCGTTCGTGATCTTAAAATCCGTTTGTTTCGTATCGAACATACTGAATCCGTCATGATGTTTGGTTGTAAAAACCAGGTATCTCATTCCGGCAAGTTTCGAAACAGTTGCCCACTGACCCGGATCAAATTTCACTGGATTCAATGAATCTTTCAATCCGAAATACCATTTTTTATAGTCATCGTAGGAGGATGTACTGTCTCTTGTAATCCAGTCCTCCGAGCAAATCGACCAGGATTCAATAATTCCCGGAACGGCATACAATCCCCA
>CAMLLB010000075.1 GCA_946480815.1 uncultured Flavobacteriales bacterium | reverse complement strand
TCGAAACTGGCTTTTCCTTCCGGTTTGTTGTAAAAAAAGTAAGGAGTATTCAACTCATGTGCCGCATACTTGATGATATCTCCCATTTCAGCATTGTTTGCTATCAGGTCAAGTGTTCCGAATGGATTCTTTTTGATCTGAATTCCCGTTTGTTCGAAATCCGAAACCGGTTTAAAACCCGAATTCGCACCTTGTGCAGTACCGGGTTTATCAGGCTTGGCGGCAAAAATGTAGGTAATTCCATTTTCATCTTTTGAACTCTCCAAACCGTTTGCTTTTGCTGTCATTTCGATTACCTGGTCAAAAGGCCTGTTCAGAAAGTACCCGGTGATAGGCTTGTCACGCACTTCAGGGGAAATTACAATATTCTTATCACTTAAATAACTGATTTCCTTCATGACCTTATATAGGCTGTCATTTCTCAGGTCAACCGACAAGAATTCATTGGACGGATTAAATTTTACATCAATCTTCCTTTCAACTTTAGGTTGCGGAACCTCCTTTCGTGCTTCTCTTTTGGTAATTGCCAGAATATTCCCTACGAAACGGTATTCAATATCAAAGTGTTCGTAAAGGAAGACCAATACATCCTTCACTTGAGCGTCAAAGAAATTGTATGAAACGGCATTGTTCAGAACGGGATCAATACTGATATTCAGATTATTCTCCAATGCAATGGAATTAACGAGCTCCGATAACGGCAGACCGGATACATTTAATTGAAACGTATTGTTCAATCCTTTCGAAGTCATACTCAAACTATCCAATTTTGCACGCAACAAAGGCTCAGTGAAATTTTGAGCGCGTACATACTGCATACAGGCAGCAAAGATCAGAAAGAGAATAATCAGGTGTTTTTTCATTAGATTTCAGTTAATATCGGGTAAGCCTCCTCCAGGGAAGTCACTCCGGACTTAATTAATTCGAGTGCTTGTTTATTCAAGGTTATAATGTTTCTTTCGACCAGTTTTTGTTCCACTGTAGATTCATTGTTTTTAATACTTTCCGATAGTTCAAAATCAATCGGAATAACTTCATAAATAGCAGTCCTTCCTTTATATCCTGTAAAGTGACAAGTATCACAACCTACTGCTTCGAAGACTTTTTCAGGAATCTGTTTTTGATCAAAATTTCGTGGCCAATCCAGGGGAGAAGAGCTCACTTCCTGCTTGCAGTCGATACACAATTTCCGAAGCAATCGTTGCGCAACGGAGGTATTGACGGTACTTGCAATCAGGAAGGAAGGAACTCCCATATCGATCAAACGGGAAATTGTGCCCCAAGCTGAATTGGTATGAATGGTAGATAGAACCAAATGCCCTGTCAAAGCAGCACGGATCGCCATTTGAGCGGTTTCACCATCACGGATCTCACCAAGCATGATCACGTCCGGGTCCTGACGCAGGAATGAACGCAGGGCACTTGCAAACGTAAGTCCGATTTGTTCTTTTAATTGTACCTGGTTGATTCCTTCGAGGGTATATTCGATCGGATCCTCAACAGTTACGATATTGCGCTTCTCATCATTCAGTTGCTTCAGAGTAGCATACAACGTAGTTGTTTTTCCCGAACCTGTTGGCCCGCTGATCAGAACAATTCCATGAGGTTTTTTGATACCTTCCAGGTAATTTCTCAGATCGTTATCTGTTAAACCTAGTTGTGTGATATTGATCGAAGAGGCATCTTTTCCCAAAATACGCATCACAATCTTCTCTCCATGTAAGGTTGGCAATATCGAAACCCGGATATCGAAATTCTCATATTGGATCCTTCCATCCTGTGGCAAGCGCTTTTCCGAAATGTCCAGGTTGGAACGGATCTTCACCTTGTTGATCAATTCTGAGTATTCCGCTTTATCAATGGAATAGCGTTCAATTAAATGACCATCAATCCGAATTCTGACACGTGCACGGTCTTCATAAATTTCAATATGGATATCACTGCTTCCCAAATGGTTTGCATCTTGAATAATACGGTCTACAAAATCAATGTTTGCATTGAAAACCAATTGCTTTTCCTGGTTTGCTCTTCTGAAAAACTTTCCGAGTGCCCGTTGAATGACTTCTGTATTACCTTCGGTTAATTCCACTGTTTTGCCCAGTAAAGCACTTAATTCTTCTTCTATTGTTGCAAGGTTCTGGTTCTTGTCTGCATAGAATTTAGCCACATCATCCGTTATTTCCAGGGGAATAACACGGTAATGCCATGCCAGATCAGATGGGATCACTTGCTGCAATTCCGCAGAAACTTGTATGTTGTTCAGATCACTCATACTTCTCCGACAAAAGGGCTTATTTTAGTTTGGACCAATAATAGAAATACGACAGTACATGCGGAAATATATCCTGCGTAAGGAATGGATTTCGATGTTTTAAAAAGAGTAAATACCAGGTGTCCGATCAAACTGATGATTGTTGCACCCGTAAAAAAGTAAATAAAGAAGGGAAAACCGAAAATAGGTGTTATTGCCAATAGAAGAAGTACATCACCCAATCCGAAATATTCCTGGAACAGGTTATTGGAGCCGAACCGAAAACGAACATAGATCACTAAAAAAACGATCAGTATTCCAATGAACAAAAAGTTAAACGCGAAATGCTGCCAATTCAAAGTTTGCCATTTATAGGCAAATGCACCGATAAAAAGTAGGGGCGGAGTGAACCACCAGATTTCGCGGTAACGGAAATCCTGATAGATAATAGTTGCCAGAACTGCTATAAGTGCAATTAAAATCATCAGTCTACTTGTGTTTCTTTCGGTTGTCCTTCCTGGTCAATTTCCCAGATATTGTATTTTCCATCTCCGTTAAAATCCTGAACGGCTTCTGCTTTTGCCTTGAATCCTGAAGGTGAAGCTTCAACAATAGTAATTCTATAAAGCGCCGTTCCACCTTCCGTGATGAGTTTATGCGGAATGTAATTGATCTCTTTCGTATCCAACGAGTATTTGGAATACTGCAGGAAATAAGCGTATTGCAAATTGTGGATCATTCGTAATTCCTGCTGTGCTTCCATACTTTTTGTGCGTGTTGCAATACCGCTTTGATTGGGGATCACCAACATTAATAAGATTCCCATGATTGCCAAAACAATTAATATCTCGGCAAGGGAGAATGCTTTCAGTTTTTTATGTTTATTCAATTTCATCATTTAATGACATTACTCAGGTTAAACATTGGCAAATACATGGACACCATAATAACTCCTACAATTACACCAATAATTACGATGATTGCAGGTTCTATAATAGTACCGATCATCTTTGTCCGATATTCAATTTCTTCGTTGTATTGAAGGGTTAATCGATGGAAAGTTTGATCTAATTGATTGATTTCTTCGGCGATCTTAATCAGCGAAATTAATCTTTTATCCAGAATTTCGAACTTATTTAGACCTTCATGTAATGAATTTCCTGCCAGAATCTCTTCTTTTGCAGCCAGAATCATCTGCTGCATGGGGTAAAAACGGATCATTTCGGAAACCAGGTCCAATGCTTTTACCAGTGGTGTTTTTGCTTCAAGCAAAAGTGCCATACTTTGACAAAAACGTGCAATGTAGATTTTTTGGATCAGCTTACCGAAAATGGGAATTTTAAGAATAAAATTTCCACTGAATTTCCGGAACCAATCTTCGTTTTTTTGAGAAAACAGATAAACTCCCGTTCCAACTCCGATCAGGAGAAACCAGAACATAAATGACCCGAAATTTTCTGATAACCAAACAATTTTCAAGGTTAACCAGGGAAGTTCCTGGCCAAACTGCTTGAATACATCTTTGAACATGGGAACAACGAAGTTCAACATGAAATAAAGAACACCAACCGTAATGGAAAAGACGAAAGCGGGATACGTGAATACGCTTACCAGTTGTCGTTTCAATTTTACTTTTGAAGCGAAATAATTGGATAAGGAGTACAATACATTTTTCAATCTTCCGGATTCTTCCCCGATTCGGATACTTTGATACTCGTAGGGAGTGAAATGAGTTGATTTCTGCATGGATTCCGAAAGGGAATTTCCTTTGATCAGGTCGTCCAGCATCGTTTCTATATAACTGCGTACACTTTTTTTCTCCTGTTCATCAATAATTAACTGGAGTGCGCGACGCATGTCAATACCACTTTCGATCAGCGTGGCAAACTCCCCATAGAAGTGTTCTTTGAATTTATCGTTTAACGGTTTTCCCAAAACGATATCCTTTTTCAAAAAACTCGTTTTGCTTACCTCTGCCATGCTTTTGTATTAAAGTAATGATTGATACTATTTATATTTTGCTTTTGCAAGGGATATTTCAATGAAAATTCGGTGTTCTTCCACTCCAGTTTAAAGTTAATCAACTCGTGCTTACCCAGGTTTACCTTTTCAATTGCAAGTGCATTGATATCAAAAAGCGCTTGGTGGTTTGCGGATGAACGACTTAATTTTTCGTCTGTAATCCGGTAAACAATTGAGTTCGTTGGCATAAAACAAGTGAGTTTATCCTCCGATAAGTTGAAGGAGTCGGCTTTTTCCATGTCTTGCCAGAAAGTAGCCCGGAATTGAAAGAACACATTCAGTTCATTCTTAATGACAATCTCCTGCTGAAGGGATTTGTTGAAACTGTTGACGGAAAGAAAAAACAGGGAGATAAACAAGCCGGTAAGGGACAGGACAACTGCCAGTTCCAAAATCGAAAATGCTTCTATTTTAATTGGTTTTCTCATTGTTTTTCAGGCCAGATAAATTCCTGAGTCCAGTTTGCTTTAATGCTGTTCATCAGCGAGAGTTGTTCCGTTCTCGATGAATCCTTTTTGTCCGTTGTTGTCTCAATTGTGGTTAGTTTATCTTTCCACAGATCCGGATCATAAATACTTGAATCAAGGGAGTAAGAAGTAAATAAAAGTGATTGAAATTCGGATTGCTCGATTGTTTCCTGGAATTGAACAGTAGAACGCGCACTTTGAATAAAGAGCCGGGAACCCAATGCAAAACAAATTGCAATAATGGATAACGCAATGGCTATTTCAGCGATACTGGATGCTTTTAACTTTCGAGCTCGCATGAAATTATTTTTTTTCGTGAACGACCGGATATTTCAAGCCAGGCAGGACAAACAAAGTCTTTTGGAAGCCGTTTTGTGGAGATCGTAACATCCAGTAGGTGATTCGTGTAAGAACCACCACCTGCAACCGTTAATGTTTCAGAAGTATTTAAACTTCCGATAATCGAACCGTAAATTTCGGTTGTACCCATATTATAAACAATTCCCGCAACGACCGCATCCTTTTGAATGGTCAACCTGGGTTGTTTTCTGAAATCATATTGCTGTGTTGTCACTAATATCCCACCCAATACGGAACTGTTGAAACCCAGTGAAATGGAATGTGGTTTGTAATTCAATGAAGCAGTTTTTTCGTTGAGAATAAGTGTGCTGGGGTAGTCTAAGGAAACCGAGTCTTCCAGTACAATGTATTCGGATGCATAAGCCTGGAGATTGCCTTTGAATCCCTGTTTTATATAAATTCTCGGAGCAATCAGAATGACATTGCTTAGCTGAGCTTCCCGGTGAACAACCAGTGAATCAAAACTCTGAACGATGATCTTTCCAAAGAATTTTTCTTTCAATTGAATCGCATCCAGTGATTGGTAGTAAATACCCTCCTCTAAAAAGCTTACCACAGTATCTTTCGATTGAAACGGTTTTGGAAGCATGTTTCCGGTAAAATTGGAAGTCGAAATGTTTTGAAACACATTGGATAAGGGAAGTTTCAGTTCTTTTACATCTTCCACTTTTCCATAAACCAATTCAGGATTTGAATAATTCTTACCTCCTATGTAGGCGAGATCAACGCGTTTATTCGGAAGGTATGCAGTTCCCTCAATAAACGTTTCACCACATATTCTCAATCCGTCCGAACCATTTCTTACAACGAGAGAAGGGAGAGATTGTTCAAATTCACTTCCGATCAAAGCAGATCTGATAACAGCATGTTGGTTCTTAAATGTTTTACTGGTTACAACGAAATAGGATCCCCACAAGGACTTGTGAATCACGCTCGTATCGCCGCTTAAATGTATGAACTGCAGTGAATCATTTATCTTTACTTTTTGCAAACCCAACTGAATTCCCTGATAGGAATCAAGCAGTAAATGCTCCTGGCCGGTGTATGTGACCTCAATACGTTTTTGGGTGCTGAAAATGAAGAACACACTTGAAGCAAGAAGTCCAATGAACAGCGCAAAAACGATCGCATAAGATATGGCGGAGGCGCGAATCATTCCGTACGTTTTTTCTTTTCTTTCGGAGGAGGGACTGCCCTGGGAGCTTTTTCTTTCTTGGATTCTGATTTTGGTTTTCTATCCTGTTTTTCAGTTTTATCAGTCTTAGATTTTTTCTTAAACTTTTTCCAGAACTTCAGTTTTTCCCAGAAATTACCCATTTTTTGCTTGAACGTAAGTTTTTCCTGGGAAGTGCTCTCATTTTTTGTTTTTTGTTTTTTGATCTTTTCAGGGACCAATACTCCTTTTTTGTAAACCGTTTTGATCAAACTATCATTCTGATCCCTTGCTATTTGGGTTCCATCCAATTTGGAATTTGAATAACGACTTTGAGAAATTAACTTGCCGGTAGAATCGTTGATCGTGGTTAAAACAGTCTTCTTTCTTTTGACAATAGTAGTATCTCTGGCAATAATTTGGGTTTGATTGGATTTGAAGATAATTGTTTTTTGAATGAGTCCATTTTCGTTGTAGTAAAGCTGTTTGCCCGTTTGAATACCTTTCGACCAATTTTCCTGATGGACCAGCACACCCTGCTGATTCCAGGATTTCCAAACACCGTCTTTCAGTCCTTTTTTGAATAAACCTTTTTCTGCCAGTTGATTGTTTTTGTAAAATGATTCATAATCCCCATTCAGTAAGCTGCCAGAACTACCTCCCTGAGTTACCAAAACCTTTTGCGATTTGAACCAGTAGTAGAACTTTTTTGAATGGTATTTTTTTAATTGACTGTCGTCTGCATCCAGGACATGAAAAACGATGGACTTGTCATCCTGTTTGATGTGAAATTTGTTTTCGATCTCAAATTTTTGTGCAGAAATCCAAAAACTTTTTAGCATCAAAAAAGATAGTAAGAACGTAAGTTTGACTGATTTGTGAATGATATATTTAGTTGGCCGAATCATTTTTTTTTTTGTGAAAATAGTTAAAATATCAAAAGCTTAATTATTTTTACCTCCGAGTTTAACATCTAAGTCAATTATTCACATATGATCCTAAATCACAGAACCACCAAAATATGATAACCCTAAATCACTGTAAATCTTTTAATTTTTTGGACAAAATTTTGATTGGATTGATGCTATTAATAATTCTAGCACTATCACAATTCGATATGTCGAGGTCATCTGAAAATTTGACTGATCACATGATCGTAATTAGTTACGATTTAGAGATTGAGACTTTTGAAAATTTACGATGTTCAGATTCTTTTATTTTAGAAACTCAAGATGTCAAACTGACTAAGCTGTCAGAAATTGAAGCAAATTTTTCAACAACAAATACTAACAGAGCTTAAATTATGAAACGAATATTCGTACTGTTCGCTTTTTTGTGTTCTTTTTTGGGATACTCACAATCACTTGTAGTTACAGCACCGACCCTGTATTCTACAGAAGATGCTCACACTTATTCCGGGTCAACAGGAACAAATTATGGAACACTTGGAACGATGAATGTTTCTGTTGTTACAGGACCTCAGTATTACAGAAGTTTCCTGAAGTTCAATTTGTCATCTATTCCGTCCAATGCGGTCATAACTTCAGCTACGCTTAGGTTAACACCTAGTGGTACTGAGAACGTGTCCAACTCTTCCGAATTACAATTGAGTCTTTGTAATACGACCTGGACTGAAACAGGTATAACCCATTCCTCTAACATTTCAAATAATGCTTTGCCACAATATCCAACGCTTACTAACTCGACTTGGACTGCATCTAAAAGACAGTTTGAAATTAAGGATTGGATACAAGCAATGGTTGAAGGTCGATTACCTAATTACGGTTTCAGGTTGAAAAAGACTAATGAAACAACCGTATTGAATACCACTTATTTTACAAGAGAAGATGCAACTGCTTCTAATCGTCCGCAGCTTATCATCCAATATTATTTAAGACCATATGTAAGCGCTGCTACAATTGTTCATACAAGTACCCTAAGCAGTTCGGATGGTTCTATTTCGCCCACTGTTACAAACGGGTCTAATACGACAATGAATTATCGCTGGTATAACTCAAGCGGTACACAAATTGCAACGACCCAGAATTTAACAGGTGTTGGTAAAGGGTGGTACGGTTTGAAGTTTTATGGTTCTACGGTTGGTGATACAACATACCAGGCTTTTATTGTAGGTACTGAATGTGAAAATGTTTCAATTAGTTTTAATCCGGGACCGAACTATTTGGATGATGCACAGATTATTAATCTTACTACCGGAAGTGGTACTACTGTAAACAACTATAGTTATTCTAATGGTGGAGATCTTACTTATACGTCCACACAAAGAGCACAGCTAATTAACTGGTACAATGAAAAAGGATTGGTTCGATTTCGCCTTTGGATAGATCCGACTTGTCAAGTCAACACAGCAAATCTTGTATTAACCGGCAATAGCCACTATGCTCCCACTACCACAAACCCTTCTGAATTTGTTCTTAACACCAGTAATTGGACAGAATTTGGAGTTGCTTATGCAAACGCACCAACTTATACTGCTACCGGAAAAATAAATCTTGCTGCAATTGCAACAGGAAATACGAACTTAACAGTAGATATAGCTAGCTTTTTTAATAGCTGGAAAACTAACAATGTAAACAATTTTGGTTTTACACTCCAACTCCAATCATTCGCTACTGACGTTGCAAGACGTATGCAATTTCATTCTTCGGATGCTACGACTGCAGCAAACAGACCACAAATTACCTTTTCAATTAAAACCAATACCTGTGATCTACGCAGAAAAGGAACCTCGACCGTTACATATGATGCAACGAATACTTATGGTGATGTAGCGTTAACCATTACTCCACCTTCATGGGCCGTTAGTCCGTATCATTATATGATGTCTGAACAACCTATTCCTAATTTTGGGGATATTTATAAAACATTAAAGGATTCAATTTTCGGAGGGGTATTAGACAGTGCTAAATTCTATGATGGTGACAACGTTACTTCACTGAGTAATTCATTCAATAGTTTAAAGCAAGGTCAATATTATATCGCTGTATTTGATAAGTTAGGGGCACGTATTTATGATAACCTTGTTTCGATCAACCCGATCAACTATGAAACGAGTGCTAATATTTCCTTCGCTAACGATGTGTTCACAACGTCCGCAGCTAATGGAAAAGCGGTGATGACAGATTATTTGACCGAAGCATCTGAAGCAGCATCCATTACCTATACTGTTTTAAATAACACTGGTGAATCTTTCTTCGGCCTTCAAAATCTTTCCAGTCCACTGGCCGTAAAAACAGATATCTATTATGGATTCCATGTGCAAGGTGGTTCAGCGCGTATAATTAATGCGGGTGTTGTTGGTGGAACTGCTTATTCTGTTACTGCATCAGATGAGTTTGCGATCATGAAAAAAGGAAATTACTTGAGATTGTATATTTCCGGAGATTTGAAAGCTACAATCAGTTTATATGGACCGTTTGTTTATAAATCGGGAGTTTTTGCAGCAGGTTCAGCTACGAAAATTAAATACAAACCGGTGCATCTTTTTCCTTTGAGTTGGGTTATTAATATCATGAACCCGATAGTTCCCGGCAGTTGTTTAGGTTCTTTCGGACAAGTAAGCGGAACATTTTGGAATTTTAATTTTGGAAGTAAGGTTATGGTCAATCCAAGTACCGTGCTGAAAAATAGTTCTAACGTTACCCAAACAATGGATGCCGGAGCTACTGCTACAGCTTACAGTTACTCCAATTTATTACCGGGTAATTACACGTTAACATTGACATTTAACTGGCAAATAAATGGGGTTACAAATCCAACTCCGATTGTTTATACTTATAATATTGTTGTTGCGAGCAAAATTGCGTGGGAAAATAAGGTTTCAGTTACGGATAATGATGCATTAGCACAACTTCCAATGCCTTTGGTCGCTACAGCAACCGGAGTTTGGGGACATGCGAGTTCAGTGAATGATGTATTGGTAACACCAGCAAGCACGTTCATTGATTTCGTTCCTAATATTGGAGGATATTTTTACGTTGCAAGCCCCACGCCACCATTTCTATCTTTAATCACAATTGCCAGCGGAACAGGGGTTCTTGGTTTTGGTGATCCAAGCGTGACACCATTAACAACTACAGTTCCTGCGGGCTTTACTGGTTATTATTTTTCAAAAACGCTTCTGGGCCCTTATACAGTATATAAAATGGTAAATGGTCTTGTTTCAGGAGGTGCGTTTACATTCAATGCGGGAGATAAATTTAGAATTGTATATACTCCGGGTGGATCACCGAACACATCCCTTTATAAATATACTTCGGCAAATGTTCTAGGAGCAGCAATTCCCAATTTCTCAATTAATTATTTAACAGCTATTAAGAAGTTGATAGGCTACGTTAAAACCAAAAACAATACTGGTTTTATTAACCTTTTAGGTAATATGTCCTGTCCCGTAAATACGATCTATGCAAAATTGGAAAGAGAACTGAAGGGTGTGAAGTATTCGGTTAATCTGAATAAATTTTATTTCTTCTATGATGAAGAGTATGCTTCCACTAATAGTTTAAAATACAATGTTTACGATAAGAATAACGCAATTGTTTTGAATACTTCTGCACAAGTTCTTACGCAAACAATTTCCAATCAACCAAACAGGGAACATGGTGACAACAGGTATTATCTGGACGTTACTTCATTAGCTTCCGGAAGCTATGTTTTGGAGGTTATTAATGAAAAGGAGGAAAAATTCTACTTAAGATTTATCAAGTAATGAATAGATATAAAACATTGTTTTTTGCATCAATTGCTGTAATTGCCGGATTAGCAGTTTGGTTGTTCTTCGATAACGGTCAGGATACTTCTGCTGCTAAAAGCACCGTAGTTATCGACAGCTTTAAGGTATTTGAGGGATTCCAGTTAAAAAAAGATTATGACGCCAAGATTGAAAAGGAGTTTGCATCTGAAAAGGCAGCATTGGATTCAATGGGTTATAAATTTAATACATTGAAAAATCCGTTGGAAATTGATGCTTTGAAAAAACAGTTTGTACTGAAGAAACGTCAGTTTGATGAAAAATTCCAGGCGGTTTCGCAGAAATATACCAATGAGGTTTATCAGCGTTTGAATGATTACATTAAGGATTTTGGTAAGAAAAATCATTATGGAGTGATTATTGGCTCTAATGGTCAGGGGAATGTGATGTATCGTGATGATGCTATGGATGTGACTGATAAGTTGATTGCATTTATTAATCAGAAATACTCAAAATAATGAAGAGTTGGATTCTTTTTTGTTTTAGTGCTTTGATGTTTATCGGATGTTCTGAAAAGGGTGAAGAGAATATTGTTGCCAATAGTTCACCGCTTGAGTTAGTGCAAGACCAGGAATTAAAGCCAGAACAAACTCTTAAAAAAGAGAATACAAGTTTTGCCAGTAAAAAAGAGCGCGGAATTACTTACTCCATTGATTTGATGAATGCGGTTGATTTTGTTTCCAGGAAAGGAGAAAAACTTGAAATGGGAGATAGGATGGAATTAATGAAAGAATCTGTTGCTATTTTGACAATCGATCTGAATAATCCAAAGGAAAGGGATGTTTTTGAATCCTCTAAAATAACAATGGAGAGAGAGGATGCAATGAATTATCTGGTTGGAAATATTGGTTCTGATATTGAAATCAAACAAGGTAAGGAGACGTTTTCTCCTTCTGGAGTAGAATATGATGCTGGAATTTCAAAACCAAGTCAACTAAGAGTATTTATTTACTTCAATAATATAAAAACTAATCAACCTTCAAGTGTAGTGTTCTATGACCGCCTTTTTGGCTCCGGTTTATTACGCTTTAATATTAAATAACAGAAAATAATCTAAACATGATACTTCGTATTCAAAAAAGTAGAGGATTCAAAATAGTTAGTGTATTTCTAATACTAAATATTTTAGCAGAGATAGTTGCTCCAACCAGTGCTCTGGCATTAACAGGAGGACCTGCACAACCTGAATTCGCGTCGTTTACTCCTATTGGAGTGTCGGACATGGTTGACTTGTCTAGTGGAGATATGAATTACAATATTCCACTCATGGATGTAGGAGGTTATCCTTTGAATATCGCTTATTCATCAGACATTGGTATGGATGATGAAGCAAGTTGGGTTGGATTGGGATGGAACCTTTCTGTTGGTCAGATCAATCGAAACGTTCGTGGATTACCAGATGATTTTAAAGGTGATATGATGACCTACGAGAACAATATGAAACCGAATGTTACGGTTGGTGCATCGTTTAAAATTACTCCTGATGCCTTTGGAGTTGAAATTCCTCTTGGGGATTTAAGCGCTTCACTAGGAGTGACGGCAACCTATAATAATTACGAAGGTTTTACTATGAAACCAAGTGTTGGGGTCCAATTGGATTTAAGCAGTGCTTGTTCTGTAGGATTTAATGCGGAAAATGGCCCGGATGGATTATCAATATCTCCAAGTGTTTCAATTCACTCCAAGAAATCGAAGGCAGATGGACGCAACTCTTCATTGACTGGTACTGTTGGTGTAACGATGAATTCCAGACAAGGTTTAACTGCAACCACTTTGAGTATGAGTCGTAAATCGAACGCAAAAGCTGCAAAGAATGCAACTGCTCAGGAAAAACAAGATGCTCTTGCAACAAAGGGAAAAGCTTCTTC
>CAMLLB010000074.1 GCA_946480815.1 uncultured Flavobacteriales bacterium | reverse complement strand
CCATCACCAAACTACTTACCTGATGTCACAATTCCTGCTCGATTTACACTTACTCCCTGAAAGAGTACTAGATATGGGAACCGGGACAGGTGTTTTGGCAATTTTGGCAGAGAAAAAAGGTGCCAAGGATCTTCTTGCCGTGGATATTGAATCGTGGTCGGTAGAAAATACACTTGAAAATGCTGCCCGCAATGGCTGCACAAAGATCCGCGGACTGTTGGGAGATATTGATTCGATCGAAGAAAAAGATTTTGGTGTGATCCTTGCTAACATCAACAAAAATGTGCTGAAAAGGCATTTACCTGATTACGCAAAATTGTGTTCCGATAATGGTTTACTTTATTTGAGTGGTTTTTTCACTTCCGATGTTTCGGAATTGGAAGATGCTGCCCAAAAAGCAGGTTTTGAATTATTGGAAGTAAGAGATAAAGAAACATGGGCGTCCATGAAACTTAAAAAAACAGAACTATGAAAAAATGGGGATTCATTTTAATTGTAATGTGTTGTGCTGCAAATTCATTTTCTCAGTCTTATCCTGAAGACAGGGAAAAATTTGTAAAGACCATCAGTTCATTGACAAGTGATTATTTGGATAAAGAGCAAAAAGACTTTTTGAAAGACGAATTTTCAGTGGTTTTGCTCAAATCAACTGATTTTCCGGATAAGTACTTTTCCAAAATGGTTGCGACTTGTAACGTCATGGAAAGTAAGCGCCTGAAGGTGTATCCTGAGATTTACAATTATGTGTTTTCCGTTTATTCTTTTGTAAAAAACAAGCAGCCCGAATCCTCTTTCACTGCCTGGCATAATTCCGTAGACAAACTATTGGATGCTAAGAACGTGAACAAATTCAAAGATTTTATTGAACTCTCTGCCGGATTCTTTTCCAAAGGAATGCTGGCAAGTTCTTCCAACGAAGAATGGTATTTCTACGGCGGATATGTATTTGAGTTCACGGATAAACCGATCATTAAGTTTACAAATGGCCGCCTGGTTTGTGGTTTCCCGAATAAAGGAGCAAAAAGAGATGAAGCGCGTTTCCTTGATTCATTGGTCGTTTACAATACAAATGGAACATACGATCCGGTGCTGAAAAAATGGATTGGCCAGGGAGGTAAAGTAAATTGGGTAAAAGTTGGCCTGAAAGAAAATGAAACATTTGCTGAGTTGGGTAATTACGATGCTTCCATGAAGTCGAATTTTATCAAAGCAGATACCGTTTCACTGACAAGCCCTTTCTTTCCCGGGAAAAAGGTGAAAGGAACATTGAACGAACGCGCTTTTCGTATTATTCGTGAAGCAGACCGCAATTATCCGCAGTTTATTTCCTTCGAACGTAAACTAATCATTAATAATGTCCTTCCGGATATGGATTATGTGGGCGGTTTTTCCTTACAGGGAGCCAGTGTTGTGGGAATCGGAAATGCAACCGAATTGGCCCAGTTAACAATTAAACGGAGCGGAAAAAAATTCCTTGTAGCAAAAACACAATACATTGCTATTGAGCCGGCAAGAATTGTCTCAAATGTAACCCAAACTACATTGTATGTCGGTGAAAAAGATTCAATTACACACCCTGGAGTAGGATTCACCTACACCAAAGATTCGAATATGGTTGAATTGACCAGGGGAAAATCAGGTGTGCTGCAATCTCCGTTTACAGATTCCTATCACCAATTGGAATGGTACGTTCAAAAAGTAATCTGGAAACGGACCGGTACGGATTTAATCTTTACGTATGAGTTCGGGACCAGCCAGGAGCAACGAATTGCACGCTTCGAATCGATGAATTTCTACGATGGAAGATTATACGATCGCCTGCAGGGAATGGAACAGGTACACCCGCTTGCATCCTTGTACAATTACTGCTATAAATACGATGAATTTACGTTAACAGAAGGAAAAGCAGCAACAGCACTCGGTAAAACAGTAGAACAGGTGAAAACTCAGTTGCTGGACCTGGCATCTTATGGGTTTATCAGTTACGATACCGAAAATAAAATCATCAAAGTAAACCAGAAAACGAAAGTGTTTATTGAGGCAAGAGCCGGTAAGCGCGATTACGATAACCTGATTTTCGTGTCGGACATGCGGCCAAAGCCAAAATTTGCTCCGGAACAACTGAAAGATAATCCGGCACTTCAAAAAGTGGCTGCACAAGATTCAATTCTGGCTATTCAAAGAAGAGTAATGCCGAATTTCGGGAGTATGAACCTGGGAACAATGGAAATTGCTTTGGAAGCAGTAGACCGGGTGACTATTTCAGATGCCCAGGGCTCATTTGTTTTGCCTGACAGAGCACAAGTTAAAATCAGCAAAAACAGGGACTTTAAATTCACAGGATGGGCTTCTTCCGGTAAATTCGAAATCCATACCCTGGAAGCAAACTATGCCTATGAGGCAAATAAGATCAACCTGATTAAAACAGATAAGAGTTATTTCCGTGCAAAACCGCTTTCCCAGGCAGACGGGAACAGATCCATTGCCTTAGGTTCTGCACTAAACGGAATTGTCGGAGAAATCCTGGTGGATGATCCTACAAACCGTTCCGGAATGAAAAATGACATTACGAAATATCCGATCTTAAAGTCTGTTAAGCCATCCAAGGTGTATTACAACCAGTATGATTTGTTTAAAGGGGCATATGATTCTGCGCGTTTCTACTATACCTGTCTTCCTTTTGAAATGGATAGTTTGGATAATTTTGCTGAAAAATCGTTCCGTTTGAAAGGAGAATTGGTTTCTGCGGGGATTTTCCCGGTGATCAAAGAAGATTTGAAGATCATGCCGGATTATTCGCTTGGATTCAGTACGGTTGCACCACCGGAAGGGCATGTTTTCTACGGTACAAAAGCGATGTACAAAAACAAGATCGTTTTGTCAAATAACGGATTGCAGGGAGCCGGAGTGATTAACTTCATTCAATCCATTTCCGATTCGAAAGCCTTTACCTTTTTGCCCGATTCAACACTCGGATATGCCAAATTTGAGAACAAACCGGTTGAAGCAGGTGTTCAGTTTCCGGATGTGAAATCTCCGGATGCATTCATTACCTATGTTCCGCGACAAAATGTATTAAAAGCTTCATCCACTCAGGAGAATGAATTGACTTTCTTTAACGGGGAAGCCAAACTGAACGGAACGGCTATCGTTCAACCGACAGGAATGACCGGATACGGAATTATTTCCATGCAGAAAGCAAGTATTGGATCTGATGCCTTTAAGTTTAAACGTTACGATATCGATTCCGATACCTCGGTCTTCCAGCTGAAGAATCCATACCCGGAAGAAGGGGAAAGTCCGCTCGCATTCTCGTCCAATAACGTCAATGCACATATTTCCTTCAAGGACCGTAAAGGAGACTTTAAGTCCAATGACGGGGAAGAATTGAAGATTTTCCCGGTAATCAAATACGCCGCGAAAGTGGACCTTTTTACCTGGTTGATGGATCAGGATGAAATGGAATTGTCTAAAAAAGGTGGTGCAAGCAGTTCAGGGGATATCAATATCAACACCGATTTGAACCTGGCACAGCCGAACATGTTCTCAATTCATCCGGACCAGGATTCCTTGCAGTTTGCTGCACCGAAAGTCAAATTCTCGATGAAGAAAAAAGTATTGTATTGTTCGAATACCACCTTCATTGATGTGGCGGATGCGCGTATTTACCCGGATAGCGCAAAAGTGACCATTCACAAGAATGCCGTAATGGATCCGCTTTTGAATTCGAAGATCGTAGCCAACTACGTTACGAAATACCATACTTTCTTAAATGCAAATACAACGATTGCCGCAAGAAGAAAATATACGGCAGAAGGAGATTATCCGTATTACGATGCGGATTCTGTAAAGACACTAATCCATATGGATAAGATCGGTGTGGATTCAACTTCGCAGACCGTTGCAACCGGAACGGTGAAAAGTGAGGCCGGATTTAAACTGAATAAGTATTTTGATTACTACGGTCCGATGAAAATTAAAGCAGCTAATCCGTTGATCAGCTTTAGCGGTGCAACGCGAATTAACCACAATTGTGAGAAGTTTGCGAAGAGCTGGATGTCGTTCTCGGCAGAAATTGATCCGAAGAATATCCAGATCCCGGTTACACCGAATATGAAAACGCTGGACGGACAAGCTATTGCAGCCGGAATTGTCTGGAGAGATTCGCGTCAGAAAGATTCGATCCGTTTATATCCGACTTTCCTTTCTTCCCTGGAAGATCCGAATGATCCGATCTTCATTACTGCAACCGGAGTACTGCAATATGATTTTACCGCTAAAGAGTTCCAGATCGGACCGAAAGAGAAATTGTTGAACCGCAACGAGCCGGGTAATTTTCTCTCATTACATACGGAAAGCTGTGCGATGAACGGAGAAGGAAAGATCAACATGGGAATGGATTACGGTGATATCACAGTGGATGCGATCGGAATGGTTTCCTACAACCAGCAAAGCGGACAAACCGATGTGAATGCAACCCTGAAACTGAATTTCCCGATGGACAGAGGAGTTTGGGAAAGCGTAGGCCAACGAATTGTGGATTACGAAGGGTCAAAACCATTGTCATTCGAAACAACGAATATCGAACAAGCTTTGTTGATGTGGGGTGATCGTAAAACGGCAGATAAGATCAAATCGGATTACACCCTGTCTGAAGACAAGAAAGTGAAGCGTTTACCGGATGAGATGGAAAAATCGATCGTAATCACCGGAGTTCACTTGAAAAATATCCCGATGTCGAAAGATATTCGCGGTTTGATGTCGAGCCTGGAAGGAGCTGCAATCGTGAACTTGTATGGAAAACCGGTGATGAGACAAGTTGTTTTCCGTGCAGCATTTGAACAGATCTATTCCCAAAACGGTGACCATTTTACGCTAATGATGCAAGTTCCGGGAGGACCGGATTACCTATTGGATTATGCGATGTTGAAAAGAGATGGAACGCTGAATATTATTACAAGTGATTCAGAACTTGCGAATTCCATCAATGCAATCAAGGAAGATAAACGTAAATCGAAAAGTTTCTTATATCAAATCTCAACAAATAGCGTGTATTTAGGCAAACTAAATGCTATTTTTGAATAATGAACTGGACTGATTTTTTATGGGCCATACCTGCATATTTTTTAGGATCAATACCAACAGCAGTTTGGGTAGGTCGTGCAAAATATGATTTAGATGTAAGAGAACACGGAAGTAAGAATGCGGGAGCAACAAATACGTTTCGTGTACTTGGAAAAAAAGCAGGTAGGGTTGTTCTTACGATAGATATTTTAAAAGGAATGCTGGCAGTGCTGTTACCTTATTTTGTACTGCCGCTTCCTTTTTCTTCAGCACATTTGACACACATTCAGCTAGTGGCTTCCTTTATGGCAGTTTTAGGACATGTTTTTCCAATTTTTGCAGGATTTAAAGGAGGGAAAGGAGTTGCAACTTCGCTTGGTGTCATTGTTGGGCTTCAACCCGCTGCTGCTGCAATTTGCCTGGTCGTTTTTTTAATAGTCTTCATTACCTCACATTACGTGTCATTGGGATCCATCAGTGCAGCCATTGTATTTTCATGTTGTTTGTGGTTATTTCCAATAAATACATACGCTTTGCCTATCTTTGGGTCATTGTTGGCGTTCATTGTAATTTTTGCCCATCGTAAAAACATCACACGGTTATTGCATGGAACAGAAAGTAAAATGAACCTTTTTAAGAAATAAGCGTATTGCCTCTAAAACAATAAGTTGAGCTTGAAGTCATTTAAACGAATAAATGGTTGGTCACTACTATTACTGTTGGTTCTGACAGCTCACTTTTCTTTTGCCCAGGAAACCGAAGCCGATTTAAAGCTAAAAGCAGATAAACTCTTCGATGCAGAGCAGTTTGTGGAAGCAACTCCGCAGTTTTTGCACCTCATTGCATTGAATCCGAGATCACCGGAATACAACTACAAGTACGGAACTTGCCTGCTTTTCAATTCCTACAAAAAGCAGGATGCATTCAAATACCTGAACTTTAGTGTCACGGATCCGAATATTGCCCCGGAAGCGTATTTTTATTTAGGAAAAGCATACCATTTGAACTTCAGTTTCAACGAAGCCATTAAAAATTACAACCTCTACATTCAAAAAAGCGGAGGAAAACCCAACCCGAATTTTGACATCGATCACCAGATCGAAATGTGTCAGAACGGGAAGAAATTACTGACAACAATTACGGATTTGGTGGTATTGGAAAAGAAGGAGATCGAATATGCTTCCTTTTTCCGCTTGTACAACCTGTCAAATATCGGTGGAGTGATCCTGATCACGGCTGATTATCAGTCCAAAGTCGATAAGAAGAAAAACCACACACCCTTGATCCACTTTCCGGATAATGCCCAGACGATTTATTATTCTTCTTACGGAGATTCTGAAAAAGGAAGCAAGGATATTTATTGCCGGAAACGGCTTCCGGACGGAAAATGGGGATTGCCGGCGCTGGTTACCGGAAATGTGAATACCCGCTTTGACGAAGATTTTCCGTATCTGAGCCCAAATGGAGAGTACCTGTACTTTTGTTCCAAAGGACATAATTCAATGGGAGGATTTGATGTCTTCCGGTCCAAATTCGACCCTGAAAATAATTCCTTCGGTGAGACCGAGAATATGGATTTTGCTATTTCATCGCCGGATAATGATTTGTTCTATGTAGTCGATTCGCTGGAGAAAAACGCTTATTTCGCTTCTTCACGCCAAAGTCAGAACGGAAAGATCCATGTCTACAAAGTCCGGGTTGATCGCGTTCCCATCCAATTGGCAATTATTAAAGGAGAATTTAATTCTTCCCTTAAGCCGGAAAACAAGAAAATAAGTATCAAAGTAACAGATGTAGCTTCGGGGAACGAGGTGGGGCTTTTCCGCTCAAATGAAAAAGGAAGTTACCTCATTACACTTCCAAGAGGCGGGAAATATACTTATGAAATGACGGTTGAAGGTAATCCAACTATCCACAAAGCACAGGTAAATGTCCCGTTTTTGAAGGAATTCAAACCTTTGAAACAGAAGATCCAGGAAGAAGCCGGTGCTACAGGCGAACAGCTTGTCCGGGTGGTGGACCAGTTCAACGAAGAGGTCGAAGATGCGCAGGGAATCCTTGCTGAGGTCATTCGCATGCGATCGGAATTGAATGTCAATGCCGGTAATTTTGATATCAATGCCCTGGACGCGCAGAAAGAAAACAAAAAAGTATTGGCGGATATCGGCTTGGAAGGGGCGTCCAACCAGGAGATCATCGCGAAGTTTGAAATGATCCAGCAGAAACAGGAGCAAAAAACAGATAATTTGACGCGCCTGGAAACCGGTTCGCTGGTTGCAATCGTAGAAAAAGCCGAACAGATTGAAGCCTTGCAGGCAGAAGTGAAAAAAGATGTGGCGAAAGCAAATGCTGCCGGTACGAATACCGAAAAGAATGAGATTTTGTTGGCTGCCAATGATAAGGTGGCGAAAATCATTGAACTAAGGGAAGAAATTCAGCGCATTGATGCATTTGCAGACAGTATTTCCAAATTAATCCCAAAAGAGCTGGAAAAACTGAAAGCGATTACGGAATTGAAAGAGACCGTGAGCAAATCGGTGGTCGATGAGAAATACGATCAGTTGAAAGAAGCAGTGATTGCGAAGGCAGATCTGGTGAAAAGTATTGAAAACGAAAAGGAACCACATCCGGTGAATCATCTGCTTGCCGAGAATGAAAGTATTGGAAAACAGTCTGAACAATTAAAGAAACAACTGAATTCGTATACGGAAAGCAGTGCTCAGCTGGACAAAGAAATTGCGACACTTAAGACCGAACTGGCTTCGGCAAAGGCAAAAGATCAGCCTGTAATTCAATCAAAAATTGATTCGAAAGAGTCCGAAAAACAATTGGTTACGGAAGAAGTGAAACGCCTGGACGGGAAGGTGACAGAGCTGCATAAGAAGGAAGTTGCGAATACGAAGCAGATCACTTTTATCAATAATTTACAGCATACAAACGACAATAAAACTGCTACCAAAGCGGAAGCTGATGCAAAGTTGGAGACGATCAATTCCAACAATGTGCGCTCACTCGAGTCTTATGTGAAAGAACAGTTTAAATCCATCGATACGACACAGGTTACGGCGAGAACAAATGATATGCTTGCCCAGGAGTCCAAATCACGTGTGGAAGGGTTTGAGACTGATTACACCGCTGCCCAGGAAGCTGTTGATAAACAAACAGACCTGACTCACGAAGAAAAAGTAGCACTGAAAGTCAAGAATAACGAACAATTAGATAAAAAACTGACCCAGGAATTAGCCAAAATCGACGAGGGTTTGGCTAAGAATCCGAATGACACGAAGCTGATCGACCAGAAAAAAGAAGTATTGGCCATCAAAACCGAGAATGAGAAGAAAAAAGAAACCATTCTTTCCGAATCCCAGCTTCCGGTCAATACAAGTACTACTCCTGAAAAAGAATTGACCGCTTTGATGCCGAATTACGATACGGAATTAAAGAATGCCGGGAACAACCCGAACGAGGAAGAACGCCTGAAAGATCAGAATAAAGTAGATGAAGCCTTATTGGATCAGGTGGACAAAGAACTGGACAAGGTGTATGAATCCCTGACAAAAGATCCATTGAACCAAAAGTTACAGGATAAAAAAGAGGCGCTAGCCAGCCTGAAAAAGGACAAAGAAGCAGTGGTGAAAGAACGCCAGGAAAAGCTGGACGAACTGGAATCCAATCAAAACGAGCAGGTTGCAGCCGTAACTATCGAAAAGGAGTTGACACAAGTTGCCCCGAATTACGAAGAAGAAAAGAAAGCAATCGGAGACAAGAATGGCTTGGGAGAGTTGAAAGCATTGAATCAGCTGGAAGCGAAAACGATTGATGCGATTGACAAGGAATTAACAACTTTAAACCCAAAAACGGATGCTGTAAGCACCAAGCGTAAAGAAGTATTGCAGGAGTTGAAAAAACAATTCGGAGAGAACATTGCTTCCCGAAATGAAGAGATTAAAACCTTAAGCAATACGGCTGTCGTTGAACCGAAAAATTCGGAAAAAGATCTGGTAAAAGAAGTCCGGCCGGGCTACGAAGAGAATCTTGCAAAGATTGAAGCGGGTACAACTTCTTCTGAAGAAAAGACAAAACTGTTCATAGATGAAGAAGTGAAGTTGCTTGCGGACCTGAAGGAACAGCAGGATAAAACTAAGAAAGCTATTTCGAAAAACCCGTCAGATTCTGTTTCGGTCAATAAACTGATCGATCTGAACCGATTGGAAACGGTCCATGAAGCAAAACTGGATGAGCAGAAGCAAACCGCAATCGCACAGGCAAAAGCAAAACTGAAAGACGAACAGGTGCGCCAGGAAGTCATGCCGGAGTACCAGGCTTTGAGTACGGATGAGATCCAGAACTTGAGTAAGGAAGAAGCCGTGAAGAAACTGGAAGAAGAAAAGAAATTGCAGCAAGCGATCGAAAAACAGATTCTGGCCAATTCGAAAGCCAATGAAAAAAGTTTTTCAGCGGATAAAATAGCAGAAAACCAAGTATTGACGGAATTGTTGCAGCAATCCAAAGAAACAGAAGAAGAGTTGAAGGCTTCAGCCAATAAAACTCCGATCGAAAATACCAACCCGAATTCGGATGTGGCAAGCCTGGAGACTATTTTGGGAAGCGAATACGCTTTTGCAATGACTCAGAAACCGGGCAGTAAGCAAGAGGCAGCAAAACAATTGGAAATCCTGGATGGTTTGACAAAAACAATTGATTCGAAAATCAAGGAAGAAAAACGTTCTCAAAACCCGGATACCAAGAAGATTGAACAGCTGGAAAAGCAATTGGAAGAGATCAAAACCAGGAAGGGAATTATCGAAGCCGAAACTCCTGTTGCAGTTGCCAGTTCGGAAGTAGCGAGCCTGGAAACTGTTTTGGGAAGTGAATATACTTTTGCAATGATCCAAAAACCAGGCAGCAAGGAAGAAGCTGCGAAACAATTGCAGATCCTGAATGAATTATCGGAAAGTATCGAATCTAAAATAGACGAAGAGAAACGTTCTGAAGCTCCGGATACGAAAAAAATCGACTTGCTGGAAAAACAACTGGAAGAAATTCGCAAAAGAAAAGGGGTGATTGAGGTTGACACGCCGGTTGCAGTTAATACGGTTGTTTCGGGTAATCCTCAGGCCGATCTGACCAAGCTGAAGGAAGAAGAAACCCAGTTAAAAGAACAATTGACAGGCGCTTCTGCGAAAGAAAAAACGGAAATTGAAAAGAAATTAGCAGCAAACAAAGAAGCACAGCAAAAAACAGAAACCGCGATCCAGGAAAAAACAATCCTGGCTTTAGGAAATAGCGGTGCCGAAAAGAAACAAGCGCTGGAAGCTGTTTCGAGCTCCGACCCGGTGAAGAGTGCAGTGCTTGAACGCATTTCTGCTCCGGCAAATACAACGGACCCGGTCCTGGAGAAAACCAGTCAGGTTACCTTATTGGATGCAGCGACCGAATACCTGAACGGTCAGGAAATTTTTGAAGGAACCAAGCAAACCGTTCAGACGGAAGCTGCTTTAAAAGAACAAAAAAGACGTTTTTCTATTGAGATTGGTGAAATTGAGAATCAATTGCAAAAAGCCGGTACCGACCCGAAACAGGCAGAAGTACTGAAAAAGCAGAAACAAGCATTTGAAGATGCGATTGCTAAAATTGATCAGCAGTTAGATGCGCAGGCAAGTGAAAAAACGTATGACCTGATCAATGATCCTGCTTTAACGAAAACAGTTTCAGTTGCCGAAGAACAGGCGATTGCTTCCAACAAAGATTATCCGAAATTACGTGAACAGCAGCAGGAAATCAATCGTTTGAAAGAAGCGGTGAACCAGGTGAAAAACCAATTGGAAGAGAAACGCAAAGAATACGTTGCTGCAAAAGATCCGGCAGAAAGAAGCGAGATCCAGGCTCAAATCCAGCAGTTGTCGAATCAATTGACAGCTAAGAACGAGCAAATTGTTCAGAAAGAGACCGCGCTAAACACAGCTTTGAACGCAGTAGAAGGAGACAAAGAGGCCTGGAAAAATGTATTGACACGTGAAGTGCAACCGAAATCAGCGGTTTCCACTACCATTGCAGATGTGTTGGCACCTGAAGTAGGGACCGGTTTTGAGATCAAGCGAACTCCCGAAGTGACTCAGACAGTAATCAAAAAAGCAATTCCGGTAGGAGTGAAGGCACCAACAGGATTGGTTTACCGGGTACAGGTCGGCGCATTTGCCAAACCGATTCCCGAAGCTTTGTTCAAGGAATTCACGCCGGTTACCGGGGAAAAACTGGATAATGGGATCACGCGTTATTTAGCCGGTTATTTTGGAAATCGTCAGAAAGTTTTGGATGCACAGCGAGACATTCGTGCTTTGGGATACACCGATGCATTCGTGGTGGCTTACTGTGACGGGAAACGCATCAGCCTGGCGGAAGCAAGACAATTGGAAGAACAAGGCTTGTGTAAACCCATGCGCCAGGATTCGATCGTTATGGAGGTCATCCAAAATACCATTGCACAACTTCCTGCAGATACGATCGCTAAATACAAAACCGAACCGAAAGTCAGTGATTACAATAAAGCACCTGGAGCAGTTACAGCCATAGCGAGTGAAGAGATCAAAGGATTGTTCTACACCGTTCAAGTGGGAGTTTACAACCGTCCGGCAACCAGGGAGCAGTTACACGATATCAATCCGTTGGTGACACGTCGTTTGGAGAACGGGCAGATCCGTTATTCCACAGGAACCTTCCGCTCGGTAGACGAAGCACGTCCGAAGAAAGCAGAAGCGGTAGAGAAGGGTGTTTCCGATGCCTTTATTACGGCTTATTTCAATGGCGAACGCATTTCCCTGCAAGAGGCGAAGAAACTATTGGCTGAACAAGGCGAGGCGATCCTGTTTAAGGAGCAGGAATTACCGAAAATCCAGGAAACTCCGGTAAGCGACCAGGTTGCGAAAGAATACGCAAAAGAAAACCCGGTGATCGAGAAACCGGTTTTGAACCAGTATGCGCTGATCTCCAAAGAAGTGTATTCCGAATACCCAAGAAAACTGATGAACCAGTTGCGCGTGCAGGGGGATTTCTATTTCGACCAAACTGATTTGCGCATCAAAACCCAGGCAAACGAGGAATTACCGCGCCTGGTAAACAACACCGTCGCATTCGACACCCTGGTGCAGATTCCGGTAAAAGCAAGCGACCTGAGTGAACCAAATAAGAACTTAGTTGTAGGAGTATGGGACTTTAAAGAGATTCCCGGTTCGTGGGCAAACTGGCTGTTGCGTTTAACACTTCCATACGAAGTGAAAACAAGTGCTTCAACCATTGAGATCTCCATGAACGTGGAAGGAGAAGCAGAACGGAAAGAAGTAGAAGGGCTTTTCACCGCGCACGGAGCACGAATTAAAACAGAGTGAGAAACAGAAACAGAATGAGGACTTCGACTCCGCTCAGTCACCTCATTCTCCTTTTGGAATCTTGGATGTAGTCGCTGAATGTACTAACTTTGTAAAACAAACAAAAGAGATGCAAACGCTTGAACAGAATGAAACAGAAGTTTTAGAAATCCTTACAGAACAGAAAGACCTGGTAGTTTACAACGACGATTTCAATACGTTCGATCACGTGATCGAATCCTTGATCAAAGTATGTAAGCACGAAATGGAACAGGCAGTTCAATGTACCTACATTGTCCATTACAATGGAAAATGCCAGGTCAAGCGCGGTGACTATGAAAAATTGGAACCGATGTGTACTGCGCTGTTAGAAAGAGGAATAACGGCTGAAATCCAATAGGAATTCACCTGAATAAGAAAAAAACCGCAAAGATTGCTTGCAAAAATGAAAAAAGCACGTATCTTTGCACCCGTCTAAAGACAAGGCCTCGTAGCTCAATTGAATAGAGCATCAGATTACGGCTCTGAAGGTTTCAGGTTTGACTCCTGACGAGGTCACAACAAAAAGAAAAGCATCGCGATAGTGATGCTTTTCTTTTTTCCTCATTCTCGTTCTGTTTCTCATTCTGATCAAATCTTAGAATTCGATTAAGTGATTAATCAACTAAATGTTACTACAATATTGCATTTCAGATAGTGATATTTAATATTTTATGGTTTTTAGCTTATTTTTGTAAGCTAATTACAATATTTAGATGTAAATTGTTTTATATTCGTAATATTGATCCGTAAAATTGAAAGGAATTAGAAATGATCATAAATTTTAGTGTACAAAATTTTGGTTCGATTAAAGAAAAGCAATTGCTTTCATTCGAGGCTGATAATTCAGTTCATCTTGAAGATACGTATGTTATCAATGCCAATGGATTACGATTACTAAAACTTGCTTTGATATACGGCGCAAATGCTTCTGGGAAAACTACCGTTTTGAAAGCGTTAGGTTTTTTACGAGATCTTATTTTAGAACCTGAAAGTAAGAAAACAAGCGAGTTGGATTTTCAACCATTTCTTTTTGATTCTGAAACACCTCGCCAAAATTCAATTTTATCAATTGAATTTATTCAAAATGAGGTTAAGTATTTTTATGAAGTAGAATTTTTTAAAAAGGCCATTGTTAGAGAGGAATTAAATTTTTATAATCCTAATAAAGCTAATGTTTACAAAAGAAAAACCAATCTATCTGATCAATACACTGAAATAACTTTTGGGAGTAAAATT
>CAMLLB010000073.1 GCA_946480815.1 uncultured Flavobacteriales bacterium | reverse complement strand
ATCCACAAAACACCCGGATTAAAGAAAAACAGGATTTCAAAGAAAGTTTGCATCAGGTTGACCACATAATCACTGCGACGAATGTGCGCAAGCTCGTGCAACAAAATAGCCTCCACCTGGTCCTGTGGAATATTGTTCAGCAATCCAACCGGTACCAAAATGACAGGTTTGAAGAATCCTGTAACCGAGGGGATCGTCACTAATTTAGATTCAAGCAATTGGACGCTGCGTTTGATCCGGAGTGAAACCTGGAGTTCTGATACACGTTTCTGCCACATTTCCGCAGGAGAATTCGTTTGGTAGTTGCGTGCCCGATAAACCTGCCGTAAATCATTTGTCATTCGGATGCATTTGAAAATAAAAACAACAAACCAGATCAAGACGATCCATGAACCGTAGCTGCTTATAAATGCAGTTGTGATAGAAAACGGCGTATTCACCTCTTGCTTTATTACTGCGGAGGAAGCAGATACAAGCTGTTCAGTTTGAAGGTTATTTGTTGCTATTACCTCCGTTTGCAAAGCAGGTGTCTGTGTTTCGAACTCGTAATAGAAAATGAAACCGATCGTTACCAAAAATAACAGGCTCAGCCCTGCAAGCAGGTTGTATCGGATTACCGAAGTGGATTTTTGGGTAAGTAAAAGAGTAAATCCGGCCAGGATGGCTGCTGCGAGCCCGAGCCAAAGCGAGTGGATCAATGTCCAGCTGATTGCTGTGATAATGGAGTCGTTCATTAAAAAATTCATAGTATTGGGTTTTAAAAGTTTTTATTTCTTGTCCAACTGGTCCAGCATGGCACGAATTGCGTCCAATTCTTTCTGTGAGGTCTTTTTGTTCCCCAGCAGCTGCATCATCAGGTTGGTACTTGAACCGTTGAACATCGTGTCAATAAACTTGTCCAGTAAAACGGTCTTGGTATGATTTTCTTCGATTGCCGCGCTGTAAATATGCTTCATACTCGATGCATCACGCAGTAACATTTCTTTTTCGGTCATGATCTGCATCAATTTTAGCGTCGAAGTATATTGTACGGCACGTTTCTGCTCGTTTAGGTAATCATTTACAAAACGAACTGTTGAAGGACCATTTTTCCAAAGAACCTGCAAAATCTCCAATTCTGATTTTGTCGGTTCCGATTGCGGATTATTTTCAGAGTTTTTTGTTTTCATTTTTCAAAGGTAGGAAATTTTTCGTACGAAACAAATTCTAGGTTTATTTTAACAAAAAAGTGAAGTGTTTTATTCTCAATGTCAAAAGAAATGTTGGCATTAATCTTAGGCTATATCTTCAATGATATCGGGCATATGATCGAAAGTACGATTTGTGCAAAATTTCTGGACCCTCGAATCCAGAAGAACATCGAAAACCATAAAAAAGGAGGTTGGTTTGTCCGGTTTTTTAGCTATTTCTCAGTTATGCGGTCGCTGGGGAAATTAAAGGAAATCTGCGAGTAGTAATATATACATTTCACCCTTACTCCTCTTTGTTAGCTTCAATAAGCAGATGCAGTTGTTTATTCAACTCCGGAAGTGCTGTTCCGATATACGAGAAAAACGCAATGTCCGTGTTTTCGATTTGTGTTAATGCGGTTTGCAATACCTGTTTTCCTTTCGGGGTTAGTTTCACAATCTTTGCCCGGGTATCCGTGTCGTGCTCCTGCCTGGTGATCAATTCTTTGGATTGCAGGGTCCGCAAAACTTTGGAGACCATCATCCGGTCAAAATTATTGAGATTCGCTATTTCCACCTGCGTTACATTTTCACTGGTATTAGTCAGCCAGGCAACAGATGTCAGCAATACAAACTGTGTCTGTGTCAGATCCAGCGGATCGAGTGCTTTCTTTTGCTTGCGTTGCAACAGCATGGTGAGCTGAGACAATAAGTAGCCCGGACTTTCTTCCGGGCTTTTGAATAAAAATTCGATGTTATCAGCCATATGTCACTTATTTCGGTTCCAGGAAAGTTAATTTAAATCCGTCGGGATCCAATACATGAAATGCTCTTCCAAAAGGTGTGTCAATAATAATTCCTGTCGTGGTAACTCCATTGGCAATAAACTGTTCTTTCAGTTCATCTACCTTTTGGTCCACAGCAAACCAAAGCGCCACTCCTACTCCCAGTTCCCGGTTTTCCAACGGTTCAAGCGGTGTTCGGATTGCAAAACTCGCCTGCCCTTCGCCGTACCGGAAGACACAAGCTTGTGGATTGGTATCTTGTATTTCAAAACCTAACTTTTTGTTGTAGAATTCTTTGGATGCTTCTAAGTTTTTTACCTGTAATGATGAAAATGTTAATTGTCTCATGTTGTTTGATTTATTGTTGTTGCAAATATAGTAGTCTCGACAACAATATGCAAATTTCTTTTTTCAGAAGAATATGTTATTCCAAAATACGCCTTTTGCCGTATTGAAGGAATCATGCTGCAGCGCTTACTTTGCGTAAATAATTAAAACCATGAAACACATTTTGTATTTGTTATTTGCAGCAACAATGATCGTGAGCTGCAGTAAAGAAAAGAAAGCTCTAAAGAGTTTGGGAGGAGAAACCTGGGTTCAGACCAAATCTACCTATAATGGTACTACTGAAGATCTGTCGGGAATCCGGAGAGCATTTACGTTCGATAATTGTAAAAAGAAAGATCAGCCATGTTCGGGAACTTTTGTATACCAGATTCCGGCTTATGACCAGGATTTGCAATGGACCATTACTTATACTGTTTCAAATAGTGCAGATTTGCTGACTGTTGTGCGTACTCCTTCTAATTTTGAGGGCACTGTTCAAACAGATGAATATGAAATCCTGCAATTGGAAAAGGATTTCATGGAATTAAGGGATTTGGAGGATAATTATGTTTCGGAGTGGAAAACAGAGTGATGGATTAAATTCTGGAGAAGGTTCTTTGAGAAATTGAAGGGTTAGCTTTAGTTTTTCAAAGTTCCTTTTCTGTTTTTTGAAACAGTTGATTTACCTGGTATACAGAAGCTTTTTTCAATTCACCAAGGCTGACTTCACCTCCCTCGGACCTTTCTGTTGATCTTTTGGTGGATTCTTCGGTTGGTTTTTGGGAGGTGTTTTCGGATTGTAAAATTGGTCCAGCATGTAATAAAGCTGTGGGTGTTCCGTTTTCATTTTCTGCGGACTTTCAAAAAAGAATTCACTCACTACGGCCAAAAATTCAGCCTGGCTGGTCGAACCATAATCACGAATGCTGGAATTTCCCACTTGAATCGTGTTCATTTGATTGTTGATGATCTGTAACCACGGTTTGATGTCAATTTCTTTCATAATCTTTGCCATTTTTCCGTCAACGCTTCCATCCTGCATATCGAGGACATGAACGAATTCATGGATGGCCACGTTTTTTTGGTCGTTGTTATCATAAAATCCATGAACAAGTGCTTTCCGGGACAGTTTGACCTTTCCCTCCATTTTTCCCCAGCCAACCAATCCGTTGGCATATTGTTGGGTGTTCGGGATCAGGAACTGGTCCGGGTGAAGTTCAATTACCCGCAGGTTGGAATAATGCCAGGAATCGAAACCGAAAATAGGAATGATTGCACCGGAAGCAATTAAAATGCGGTCCAAGTGCGTGACTTCTGTTTCGATACCAACAATTTGAACATTCAACAAAAAAATATGGATGCGATTTTCAAATTTAGTCCGTTCAAGTGGGTTTAAGCGATTATAGAAAGCTACGTGTTGAACCAACAGTGTCCTCCATTGCTGCGGAAAAGACCGGTCAGGCTTTCGTCCCGTACCGTTTTTTCTGATACTATACCGGGAATAGCCGATCAATACGCTAATTGCTACTCCAATCGCTAAATAAATATAGGTTGAATTCATCGGGGCTAAAGGTAGTTCAAATGATAAATATAACGTATCCTAATCCGGAAGAATTTCTGTTAGTAATCTGCTACACTTGCCTCAACAAGTTCTACCCGAAAACGATCATAAGCCTGCGGATATGAATCTGCTTTGAAGGAAAAACTGATTGTTGATTGAGGGTTCAGGTATTCATAGATCACATATAATTGCGTATCTATCAATGTATTGGTATGGGAATAAAAGAGGATTTTGATTTTTGGATCTTTAAATCTTCCTAAAGTCGCGCTGTTACTGATGGTTCCTTTGAAGATGGCTCCGTCGGGTTCATACTCCGCATCGTGAAAAAGTCCGGCGCTTCTTGTTTGCCTTTCCTGTGGGATCATTCTCACTTCTCCGCAGGACAGGTAGTCCAAAGGTGAGTTTTCTTCTTTATCCTTCAATTCAGCCCGCAGTTCTTCAGGAGTTTTTTCTTTTTCAGGTTCGGGTGAATCTTGTGTGAACTCATCCTGGAAATTAGCGGATTGAGAATTGGTTTCGCAATTAGTTAAAGAGAAAATAATTGCCAATAGCAATAAGTTGGTGAATAGTTTCATGTGCAGGTAATAATTTAGGCTTCGAATGTAAGTATTAGATTGTCAAATTGCAAGCACGATCAACCTGCAACGTTCTTTAAAAACGGTATAACACCTACCCTCTTCCCTTTTTCAAGGTCAGGTAAGCAATTCCCGAAGCAACAAAACACATCAGTGTGCAAACCCATAAAATGGATTGATAAGCAGTCAGAAACGAGTTATGGTAGAGTTCCCGGATGTGTGCTTTTTGGGCGTTACTAAATGTCCCGGGAGGGATTTCGGCATTGCCCAGATTGGCAGTTTCTGCAACAATTTGTGCTTTTTGTGTTTCCCTGAACTCCGATCCTTCGAGTTTTTGAAGAACTACCTGGGTGAAAATCAATAAAGCAAGACCTCCGAATGCAGCATTCGAAAAGATGCCTGCAATGCGTGATACTGCGTTGTTGACTCCCGAAGCAATTCCGGATTGTTTTTGACTGATGGAGGTCATAACGGCTGTAGTAAGTGGTACTACGGTCAACAACATCCCGATACTTACCAGGATCATTCCGGGGAAATAGGAAATCCAATAATCAGAAGATCCATCGGTTTGTCTGATAAAAGACAGGAACAGGAAACCCAACCCAACAGTGAAAGGACCAATGATCAGGAATAGCCTGGATCCCAAACGATCGGAGAGCGCTCCGATGTACCTGGAAAATAATCCGAGAATGAAAGTGAACGGCAGGAATGTCAACCCGGATTCTGTTTGGGTATATCCCTGGATCTGTACCAAATTGAGGCTTAAAAACAGGAATCCCCCACCCAATGCACCATACAGGAAGAATGTCAGGAGGTTTAAACCTGTAAAATGAATATTCGAGAAGAGTTTCAAATGGATCATCGGATTTTTACTTCGTTTTTCCACGACCAGGAATAAGATTAAGTCCAGGATCCCGAAAACCAGGATGGCGTTGACTTTCCAGTCTTTCAGACCTGTTTCCGGGAATTTCAGGAAACTGTAAGTGATAGCAGCCAGACCGGCAACCAGGAAAAGAGCACCGGGAATATCTACTTTCTTTGTATCGTCCTCATTGGAGGTTTCAGGCACTTTCGACCAAAGAATAATAAGTGAAACAATGCCGATCGGGATGTTGATGAAAAAGATATACCGCCATAAACCGTGATCACCCAGAATTCCACCGATCACCGGTCCGCCGATACTCACAATAGTGGTGACAGCCGACCAGGTACCAATCGCTTTCCCTCTCTCCTGTTCATTGATGAGTGAAGTAATCAATGAAAGACTTCCCGGGACCATGAATGCGCCTCCTAAACCCTGAATGAGTCGTGCAGCGATCAGGAATTGGGTATTCGGGGAAAGGCCGCAAAGTAAAGAACCGATGGTGAAAATGGTGATCCCTAACGCAAAGATCTTCTTTCTGCCGAATTGATCTCCCAGCGATCCTCCCGGCAACATCAGCGAAGCCAATATCAGCAAATAAGCATTCAATACCCAAAAGATATCTGCACCTGTGGCTTTTAAATCCCTTTGCAGGGATGGAAGGACAACATTGAGTGCACTTCCGTCAATGAAGACCATGGAAGTAGCCATGATCGTAGAGAATAAAACCCATTTCCCTGTTGCACTTTTCAAAGAAATTCCCGACATAAGACGCTGGTTTTTAAGTTTACAGGATCGGTTTTCAATCAACTGTTCTGATGTAAAATACTGATTTTTGTGCTTCCTGAAAAATCAACCGGTGATCCGTTCAAATGGGAAACATTTCCCTCACAAATTCATATGTATACTGCTACGGTGTTCAGAATTAAGTGAAAGTGACTCAACTAAAGAACAATTGTAAGATACCATTTTTTAATGATTAAGAATTAGGAATGAAACTTTACTTCAAATGCTCTGCTCTTATCTTTATCCGTAAATTTGCATCTAAAACCAATCGACATAAATCGAAATCACCAACAAGCGCGAATGAATATGAAATGCCTTTTACTTATTTTCTGTCTGACTTGCAATTTTTCAGATTTGTTTTCACAGATAGGATCATTTGAACTCGAAAAGTACCAATCAGGTTATGAAAAGGAAATATTCCTGAATAAAAATGCAACTCACTTGGAGCGCTTGATGGCTTTGGGAACAGATGCTTCCGAGGAACAAACGCTTGCTGTGAAAAAGGAACTGGATGCGTTTATGAGTGAAATCAGATCATCGAACATCATGCGCTTATCCGAGGCCAAGCTAATAAAGGAACTTCATGAAAAAGTTCATAACCGTTTTCTGAAACGTTATAAATACGTTTCTCCATTTAATGAAATTTTTAAAACGGGCCAATATAACTGTGTTTCGGCAACAGCTCTTTTTGCATTGGTACTGGAGGAATTGGATATTCCATACAATATTCAGGAGCAACCTACCCATGTTTATATCATGGCTTATCCGGATACAAAAGTAATTTCTGTGGAAATGACCACATTAAGAGAGGTAAACTACCTTCCGGCCCGTAAAGACGTATCAAAAGCCGTACGGACCTTGGTGGAATTCGGTTTGTCCACTCCTGAAAAAATCCGTCAACAGGGAGAGTTTCAGGTTTATAATGCGTTCTTTAATACAAACAGCGTAGTCGATTTAAAACAACTGGCCGGCATTCAATATTTCAATGAAGCACTCGTTGCTGTAAATGAAAATAATTTGATAGAAGCCTTTAATCAGATTTCCAAGGCCGAAAAATGGTATGATGTTGAAAAAACGACATTACTTAAAGCGGAGTTTTTAGTGACTTTAATTTCAGATGCAAAATTTGATAATTTGAAGGATATTGGTTACCTGGTTGGATATTCAAACTTGAAAAAAGCTGATCAGACGAAGGTTTTTTATCAATATGCAAAATTCCTGAATGAACAATTCCTGACAAAGGGAAACAAACCACTGGCAGATTCGAGTTACACCTATATGAAACAAAATTTAAGAGATACTGTGGTTCTTAACAGGTTGGGTGGCTTGTACTATTTTTGTTTGTCTGATTATTATGCCAATGCATATAATCTGAAGAAACAATTGGAATACGCGGAATTGTCGTATAAAACTTCCGCAGAAACACCTGGTATCCAACTTTGGCTTGTGAGAAGTATTTTGCAGACTCTTGATAAATATGAAGGAGAAGATATACTAGCGAAACTGGACATGTATGCTAACCAATATACCTTTTTGCAAAAACACAATCTTTTCCTGGCCGCATACTTTTATGCCTATACGGAAGTTTCCAATAAATTTTATGCGGATGATGATGGTGTGAAAGGGAAAATGTATTTCGACCAGGCTATAAAGACGATGGAAGCCATGGAAGATAGAGAAGTCCTGGATTCTGAAAATATCGGGTGGCTTTATGCCGAAGCAGGAGCATACTTGTATCGTGAAAACGATTACAAAGCAGCTTTAAAAATCCTTGAGGAAGGATTGAAATTAGCACCCGATCACGAACGGATACTGGCACGTATTGAAATTGTGAAGTCAAAAATTAAGTAGTCCATCACTTCAACCATCCCAAATAGATCGAAACCGGCATCATAGCAAGCGTTAAAGGCAGAACGATTGCAAAAGCATAAGATAATTTCAGAATGAAGGGATTGTATTTCCGATGGTTCAGCCCCAGGGATTGAAAAGCACTTTTAAAACCATGCAGCAAATGCCAGGCAAGTGACAGACAGCCGAGAAGATAAATAAGCACTTCGACCGGGTTGCTGAATTTTTCTAGCATCATGCCGTATAAGTCCAGCTCCTCACCGGTTTGAAATTGATGGATCCGGTTCGGGATCCAAAAGTTTTGGGTGTGAACCACCAGGAACAGTAAGATCAAAGTACCGAATAAGGTCATGCTTTTGCTGTACCACTTCACATCGGGTGTGTTGTCTTTCCTGTAAGCATAGGAAATTGGCCTGGCTTTCCGGTTTTCGTACCAAAGCTTCAATCCTTGCACAATGTGAATGATGAACCCGACGATCAAAACAATTTCGAGTGTACGGATAATTGGATTGGTAGCCATAAAATGTGCACCGATCGTGAAGGTTTTGCCATGATCGTTATAGAAAATCAGTGCATTGATCGAAGCATGAACGATCAAAAAGCTGATCAGGAATAAGCCGCTTAAAGACATGGTGATCTTCTTTCCTACGGAACTTGCGAATGCTTTTTTCAGAGTTGTCATAAGTTTTCGAATAAGTACATAATATAAACCATTAAAAGTGGAGACGCAAATCCATTTTCATTTCGTTTTTGTTTAACTTGTTGACTCTGCAAAGCTGGGGATTAATGACATGAAAAAACTTAAACCAGTTTAAGAAAACAGCCCTGATAGCTATCGGGAGAGAAACAGAGTTGAAGCGTTTTTCCGTTCCGGGAATTCTAATTCAGAAATTCGGTTTACTTTGCATCATGAGTACGTCAAAAGATCCTTCCATTGCAGGGTTCCTTACAGGAAAATCAGAACACACCTTGAGTTTGTTTGAACATTTCGTGGCTGAATTCGAAGCGTTGGGAACGATTTCCCTTCACCCCACTAAAACGATGATCGCCATTGATAACGGGCAGAAACGGATTGCATGGATTACGCAATTGGGCAAGAACTTTATTCATGTGGTTTTTCCGTTCAATCAGCCTTTCCATGATAATTTGTGCTTTCAAAAAGTGGCCCAGGTTCCGGGAAGCAAGCAGTTTAACCATCATTTCAGAATGCTTCATAAGGAAGATTTGAATGACGAAGTGAAAGACTTTATGAAATTGGCGCTGAAGTAATAAATGTTTTTTAGTTGTCAGTTCGAGTATCCTGCCATGTATTCTCGATACATCCCTGACGATCCGCAAGGCTTCTGTCAGTGACACTCGAATTGACATGTGCAGGATGTATCGAGAACTGGCCAAGGTGGAAAACAAAAAAAACGGCTTTCGCCGTTCCTTTCCTTCCTGGTTTCAGTAGCTATGAATATAGTTGACTATTTCTGTACCTGAAATTTGAATGTGTAATTGAAGGTGTTCCCGATCAAATTTTGGGGTACTTTGATCTTGATTTGCTGCACTTGTTTTTCGATTGCTGCTTTCATTTCTTCGGAGTCCGAAGTTATTTCTATGATTTCGATTTGATTTTCTGCCAAAACACGCACTTTTATGCGAACTGTAGTCTCAATTCCCTTTTCACGTAATGATTCAGGATAAGAGATTTTACGGTGCATGATGCGATCCAGTAAGTTTTCACCGTTTCCTGCTAAAGCAACTGAACCGGTAGTTAAGAATAATGCGATAAATAGGATAATTGCTTTCATATCTAAAATTTTGAATTGGTTTGTCGTAAGACCAACTCATTGCAGATATGTTACAGCAAGTTTCATTTTTTATTTGTTAACGAATGTGAAAGCCCCTCTATAGCTTATTATTCATTATCTGATCATTAATTCTTTTACAGCAGTTCCTTTGTCAGAAATAACCTGTACGAAATAAGTTCCTGTGCTTAGGTCAGAACAATCAACTTCTGATGACGACAACTGGTTCGACGAAAGTGTTTTCAAGACAGCTCCTGTTATACTGCAAATCCGAATTTCCGAAATAAACGCATCGGATCTTAAAGTAATCGTTGAAGTAGCCGGATTGGGATAAATTTCCAGTGAAAATTGGTTTTCTTCCAAAAAAGCCGGGTGCAGCTCGTAGAAATAACTGTCAATGTAATTGGGTAAACCAAGTTGACAGCTATTCGTCAAAGGGACCTGGTACAATCCGAAATCACAGTTCGCTCCCCCACTTTCGGGTGAGTTAATAACGCTTACCGACATTTTTCCGTGTAAAGCAACATAAATCTTTCCATCAGGACCTAATTGCATGGGACCGGTAAAAACTCCGCCGCCCAGGATCTCAATTTCACTTGAAGCCAGGTTGGGAGCCTGCAGGTCGTACTGATATAGATTCCCAACACCCAACGCTCCTGAAACATACAAATAACGTCCGGATGGAGAAAAGGATCTGCCCCATGCCGATCTTCCGATATTTCTAGGATTGGTGATAGCCCCGGTTGCATTATTGAAGCTGAAAACTTCTTCTCCGCATGCCAAAACTTCTCCGTTTGCACTGATTTTGATCTGTCCGTGAATGTTTAACCCGTTTCCTACCGTAAAAGTGTCAGGTAAACCGATCCCGGCAGCAGTGTGCGGATATACGTAAAAAATATTCCCATCGTAGCTGTGAGTGATAATCCAGTAATCGGTCCCGTTTGCATGTTTTGTTGCCGTTAAACCTTCACTTAGATCTGACATTGTGGAAATTTGAAGTCCAACTTGCGTTAAATCACCCAAACCGTTGTCCAGTGACATATCGATGATGGATTCCCGTAAACCTGTGAAAGCTCCGGAACAACCCATCGTATACAAATAGTATTGAGTTGTTCCCATTTTTGGGATGATCAATGAAGATTGAGGAGAACTGGAGCATCCCGCAGCATATAACAGATTTCCATTTGGCATAATCTGGTGATTGCGGTTCCATACCGCTCCCGGAGGAGGAAACCCACTATCTCCTTTTCCGCCATTGGTATAGAAAAGGAGTTGTCCGTTGTCGTCCGAATAGGAAACACAACCTTCTTCACTAATCATACTTGAACCGGATGTTTCAACCGGAATTCCGGAATTGAATGTCATGGAAGCAAGCCAGCCAAAGTGCCAGTTGTTCCAAGCCTTGGCTTGCTGAGCATACGAAGTTCCAATGAATGGAACTGTAATCATTAAAACAATGTAAATTGGTCTCATAAGGTGTGAAATTGTAATTTGTATTGGATAGAACGCAGGTTTTTTGGATTCGGTTGGTGATGCGCTTAAAGTACAGTTAGTTTGGTTAGTAATTTTATTAAATTGCTCAGAGTGCTAATTCGCTGAAAATAGGTGTGTTACCTGATTGGTGTAAACCATTTAGTTAATTGGTTCACAAGTAATCCACGGGTTTTGTCCCACGGATAATTAACTTGCGTTTCATCGCAAGTATCCTTGCCACAGCAAATTATTAACCATGTAAATACTGATCTGAAGTACCTTAATTTCAACTTGTAAACCATTTAGTTAATTGGTTCAAAGTAATCCACGGGTTTTGTCCCACGGATAATTAACTTGCATTTCATCGTAACCTGTCACAGCAAATTATTAACCATGCAAATACTAATCTGAAGTACCTTAATTTCAACTTGTAAACCATTTAGTTAATTGGTTCACAAGTAATCCACGGGTTTTGTCCATGGCTAACTAACTTGCCAACCGCTCCTCATTTCAACAATCCCCGCTTCCTCAATGCATCCTGTCTTTCCTTGATATTATCTGGAATTTCCCCTGAAAGCAGCCATTCCAAATTCAAACCATGATGATTTGCTGTTTTATTCAATAGATCATTTTGTTCGATGAGTTCTCCCAAAACAGCCAAATCGAACCTGAAATCAACCAGGTAATCTTCGTGCATGGATTTGATAAGAACCAATAACTTAAATGCTCTGGCAACAACATAAACTGCAAATTTTTGGGATTTTCCCCGCGCAAAAAAAGAGATTTTTGGTTTGTTTAACTGCAGTATTTCATTAAGCATTAAGATATTCAGACTGATCTCGCCAAATTTGTCTTTGGTGATCTTAACCTGTTCTGTAATATCACCGCTCAAAGAACGCATTTTTATTAAAAGGTCCTGGATCGATGAACTGTGTTTACTCATTGTGGCCACTCGTTTTACCACCATTGCTTCCAGCTCGGAACGACGTTCTTCTACAGTTTGCGTGCTTACCAGTTCAAAATACAATTGGTTTGCAAGCGGAATGTTGCGTTTCAGTAGACGCAAAAGAAGTTTGTCTTTTTCCTTGATGGACAAATTAACGATCGCTTCTTTGAACTCTTTTTCAAATACCATAATTGACGGTGAAAATAATTCAAAATAAATCAAAAACCCTTACAGAAATTTGAGATTTCTACCTGTTTTTGGTTCAGTTTACGGTTCAATTTCTATCTTAGAACAGATTTTAAACCAAACACTATTCATTATGAGTACCATTTCTTTACCATGCCAACTCCTTTGTGCATCTGCGTCAGCTTATGCCATCAGTACCACAGATCCATGCGGACAATACAATCCCTTAGGACCTGATTCACCGTTCCAAAATCAATACGATGCTGTTGGTTTTGTAGTAGATCCCTATATTGTGACCGCCGATCAGATCGAAGCTGCGCTTGTTGGAAAAACTGCGAATGGAATTATTGTCGCTTTCCGTGGAACCCTTCCTCCGGCTTTGAATTGGGATTCTTTTTTCGATTGGCTGCAGGATTTCATGGCGCCAACTACCAGTAATATTGACCTTCCGGGAGAAGTGCATGAAGGGTTTCTTTTTGCTCTGAATTTATTGAGAGGCGGAATTGTTGATGCTATTCAGGCGCTTGATCCGGATAGTTCACTGCCAATTTACATAACGGGGCACAGCAAAGGCGGTGGAATTGCCCCGATTGCAACCATGTATTTTAGGAATGTGTACCGATTGAATATTACACAAACAATAACTTTTGCAGGTCCGAATTGCGGAAATGCAGATTTCGCAAATGTTTACAATCGCACGTTTCCGAATCATGTTCGCTACGAGAATTACCTGGATATCGTGCCGCTTTTACCTCCCGACAGTGAATTCATTACTGTTTTGGAAGCGATTCCGGATTTACCGGCATCCTTTGTAAACGCGTTGAACGATATGAAAGCATACGATTATCAGCCTGTAGGAAATCTCATGTACATCGACTCAAGTGCTGTTGCAAAACCGTATACTCATTTTGAAGCGGAGTTGTTATTGCCAGTTCGGATGGCAGAGATCAGTGAGAAGATCATAACCTTTGATTTATCAGCTATCGGAGATGCGCACCATGCAAGTTGCGGATACCGTTACATGCAGGGAACGTGCTCCGGGACAAGCATTTGTCCGGTTTAGGGAATTTACAATGATTAATAAAAGGTGGTTTGAGAAGTCAGATCGCCTTTTTTTGGAGCTTAAAAATCCAAAATGTCGGAATCTTGTCTGGGGTCTTTCGGAGCTTCTGTAATTGCTTTTGTGAACGACTGTGCGATCAAAACAACCTGGGAAATCAGCATCAGGTAAAAACCGGATAGCATTTCGTCGGGAAGTTGCCCGCTCTGCCCTTCTGATGTGCTGTGAATAAGCATAGACAATGAAGCTAGAAATGCAGCTGCAGTTAAAATGGCTGTTGGAAGTGATTTTGGGAAGAATAAGCGAGAGAGTACCAGGACGATCGCAATTGCCAGGTTGGTTAGCGCAAAGAAAGAGCCGAAACCATTGAAAACCCATATTCGAAGACCAAAAACAGGGGAATCGTAAACTTCAATGACAGCGAATTCATGTGCAAGAATACCTTCGTTTCCCGGCCCTTCGAAAAATGGCAGGAACATCGAAATAAGGATCATTCCAAAGCAGATGAATGTAAGTAAATTCCTGTTGCTTTTCATTGAGAAGACTGTCTGTTCCCGTTTTCAGTTTAGTTGATCTAATGTAAGATTTTAAATGAATAAAAGCACTTAACAGAGCAGCCTGGTTTGCTCAATTCAATCAAATAATCCTTCATTCCAATTGTAAAATGGCTTCATTTTCAGAACTTTTTGCTTAATTTGCGCAAAACTTTACTAAAACATGAAAAAACTTTTTATCCTGTCCATCTGTATGGTATCTGCTTTTGCGTGTACAAAAGAAAAGTATACAAGCACTCATTCTTTCTGGTATAATACTGAAACCGCTGATGAATTAATGGCATACGGAGTTAATGAATTGACTTTGTATGTAGACGGAGTAGCAATTGCAACGATTGATGCTTACGATCATTATACGGCAGATCCGGGTTGCGGTGTCGGTAATTTCATTTACACGGATAAGATGTTCAAAAGAGAGAACAAAACCCATGGTTACCGAATTGTAGATGAGGGAGATAGTCTGATATTTGAAGGTAGTTTTCAAATGCAGCAAAAAAAGTCTTGTGAATCTACTATGCTGGATATCAGCTTCTAAATTTTGCCTTCTTCTTTTTTAGCAACAATTGTTTCAGTTCCGGATGATGGCCCTGTTTACCGTGAAACGAGAGATCTGACTTTATTTATTGTTGAACCCTGGAATGCCTGGTCGTCATTGACATTTTTAATTCCAGTGCTGATCTTTTTGTGGCAACTTCGCGGAAAGCATGCCCAATATGCTTTTATTGTCTGGTTTTGTTGTCCGCTGCTTGTGATCGGTGGATTAGGGAGTACTTTTTTTCATGCTTTCCGTACTTCTACTTTCTTGTTGTTAATGGATGCCATTCCCATTGTAATCCTGGTAGTTGGAATCAGTATCTGGATGTGGTTGAAAGTACTTCCCAAAAGAATACACTTGTTCTGGATCTTATTGATATTCGTTGGTTTAACCATTTTATCCGGATTTTTACTGGATGGGCAGGATCGCATTTCTGCAGGTTATTTCTTCCGGGGATGGATGCTCTTGCTTCCCTGCTATTTGTTTTTACGACAGACCAAATTTCAAAATTCGGGACGTTTGTTTACCGCCATAGTATTTTTTGCACTTGCTCTGCTTTTCCGCTTCCTGGACGAGAAGATCGAGATTGCGTTTATGCCCTGGGGAACACATTGGTTGTGGCATGTATCAACTGCTTTCGGGGCCTACTTCCTGGGAGAATACCTGATCAAAAATGCGTATGCCAATTCAAAATGATATCCCGATTGGTATAGGGTAAAGCTTCTATGCTCATCCATGGGAAATCAACTAATTCG
>CAMLLB010000072.1 GCA_946480815.1 uncultured Flavobacteriales bacterium | reverse complement strand
TACCATGCAATATTGTCTTTCGTTAATTTCACAACAGCACCCTTTTTAGGGATTCGGAATTTAGCAAAATCACTAACGGTATTGTTTACATAGAAATCCTTCGGGAAATTGTCCAAGTTGTCAATTAAATCAATTGGTTTTGCTTTATAGCCTTTGGTGTCAGTATACTGTGGCTCCAAATACAATTTAAGAATACTTTTAGGAGCTATTCGATCCAATTCAGTTTTTCTTCCCTTTGTGAGGAAGACAGTCACTACTCTTCCTTCGTCATTCGTGTAATAATCACCTTCTTCCTGAGATAATCCAATAGATGCAAGTGTTGATATTCTTAGATCTTCTCCCGATTCAAAGTCATAACGTAAATTTTGATTAGGTGCTTTCCAAGCTGGCTTACCATTTACGTATAATATCGATGATTTAATTTCAATTACATCTCCCGGCAAAGCAACGCAACGCTTGATGTAATTTTCTCTTTTATCAACCGGGCGTGGTATTAATCCGTAATGGGAAATAACACCTTGCTGCGTATGAGCAATCTTTTGAATTGCAAGTACATTTCTTGCTTTTTGTTTCCATTTTTCAATATCTTGAATAAATTCATTTCCATGTTTTTCCAAAATTGGACGTTGTGCAAGCATATATGCGTGGTCATTCAATAATCTCGGGTCTGGTTGCCTTCCTTCTAAAGCCAGTTGCTTTGTAATGCTATCAGCTATATAGTAAGAAAGCTGTCTTTTTTCACTGGCGAATTTTTCAGTAAATAAATATTTCGCTTCATTAATCAAAACCCCATGATAATCATGCCCCATTAATCCATCAGGAACTCGGGGATCATAAACAGCAGTATCACCGGATGGATAGTTAAAGACCATTACATCATTTCGATTCACCTGCCCAAATCCCGGTAAACGGTAATAATTGGATGTCTCGATTCCCAAATAGGATTTCACATTGATCCATGGAATGGTATTATGTACCAAAGGAAATGAAAGCGGGGTAACCGGAACTTTCGGTCCGTAAGCCAATTTATTTACGAAAAGGAAATCTCCAACCAACAAGGTTTTCTCCATGGACCCTGTTGGGATCTGGAACGGTTCAAAAACGTAAGTACGAATGATGCTGGCTGCTACCAATGCGAAAATGATCGAATCTCCCCATTCTTTGATCGCAGATTTTTTTCCGATTCGTTTTGAACGGAAAGACAATACATACGCAACCACGTGACCGATTACCGGCAAAGCAAGAAATAAGGCAATGTGATCACTGTTTGTTCTTTTTGCTACTTCTACCGGGCTCGCCCAGTTCGTTGGAGCAAGTGCAGGTAAATTTTGATCGTTCGCAATCTTCCACAAAATCAAATACGGGAAGAAAATTCCCTGAAGTGTTTCCGCAATGGAAAAGAAGCCGAATCTCCTGATATAAGAAACGTTCGCTACCATCCACATTACAATATGGATTCCGGGAATAAACATCAACAAAGACCACCATGGTTTTCCTGATCCGAACTTAAATACGATGTAATAGTTGTAAACCGGGATAAATGCGTGCCAGGATTTAGCTCCCATGCGTTCAAATGTCTTCCACCAAAGTGAAATGATCGGGTGAACAAGAAGCAGGAACAAGAAATAATAAAGTACGTTCATAGGGTTGAATTAAAATGCAAGTACGTCACGCATGGTGTAAACTCCGCTCTTTCCATGCAGGAACTCAGCTGCAATGACAGCGCCTAAAGCAAAACCATCACGGGAATGTGCTTCATGGCTCAAGGTTAAAGTGTCTATTTTTGAAGTGTAGGAAATCGTATGTGTTCCCGGAACATCCGGTTCTCTCAGAGCCTGAATGGGAAGCTCATGATCTGAGACCTGAGGCCAGGCCCCGGTTTCTGATTTCCATGATTTATAATTGTGATTACATTGAATGATTCCCTGTGCTAAAGAAACTGCTGTACCACTTGGCGCATCCAATTTCTGAACATGGTGAATCTCTTCGATCTGTGCTTTATACTCCGGGTGCGGGTTCATTAATGTGGCAAGCTTTTCATTGATGTTGAACAAAATATTCACGCCAACACTGAAATTTGAAGCATGGAGCAATGAACCACATTTTTCAGTTACCAGAGTTGCAACGTACGGTAGCTGGTCCTGCCAGGCTGTAGTACCTACGACAACAGGTGTCTTTTGGGTCAAGCATGCTTCAATGTGTTTTATAACTAATCCGGGCTGGGTGAATTCTATTGCAACATCTGCCAGATTTAGGTCCACCTGGTCAATCGTTGTTTTTGAATCTACTTTATAAGCAATGGAATGTCCGCGCTCCAAAGCTATTCGCTCGATCGCTTTTCCCATTTTTCCGTATCCGATTAGTCCAATTTTCATGTAGCGCAAAAATACTGTTTTCAACTTCCGAATTTAACTTTTAACGAAATTTAAATTGAAAAGAAACTCCGTAAGCATTCGGGTAGTAAGTTGTAGGGTGGATCGACAAAGAAAGATCCTCACTGATATCAAAATTCACAAAATGTGCTTCAACTCCCGCATCGACAATATTTAACAGGTAAACGATGCCTATTCCCAGAATGGCAAAGTCACGCCGGTTCCGGTGCTGGGTATATAAAGAAAGTAAACTTTGATCGTCGTATTCCTGGAAATTAACCGGTGCATTCCCGATTTTACGGGATTCATATTCCGCACGGTAATCGTTTTTCAATAGGTTATTCTTCACAGCGAAATAGGTGGTGACACCCAATCCGGCGTAGATCAACGGAACTTTCCAATAGGCTTTCTTTTTGCCTTTGGGCATTGCAATGTGATTGTAGACTTGTCCGGCACCCGGAACAACAGCAGAAAAAAGACAGGCCTTTTTCCATGAATGTGTTTTAACGCTATCCGGAACAGGAGCAACAGCAAGAGAATCCTGGGCGTTTACATGAAGTGAAAACCATACAAAAATGAAAACGCCAAGGAACTTGTGCATTATTTCGTTTTGTTCAGTAATTCGATAATTCGATTTAAATCCACTTCCGATGAGAAATTAATCAGGATCTTACCACTTCCGGAATGCGTCTTTTTAATTTCCACCTTCGAAGAAATACGGTCACTCAAATGGTTTTTGAACACCTCTTGAATAGTCGATAATTCAGGAGCAGAAGCTGTTTTCGGTGCGTTTGGAGTTTCCTCACTCGTACGGGAAGTATTTGTACGGATCAATTCTTCAATCTCACGAACTGAAAGCTGGAAATCGATAATTTGTCTGTATAGATCCAGCTGACGGTTTTCATCTCCTGAAGATACCAATGCACGTGCATGTCCCATTGAAATAAGGTTGTCCCGAACACCCAATTGAATTTCAGCAGGAAGTTTCAATAAACGCAGATGATTGGTAATGCTGGTTCTTCCTTTTGATATTTTCTGCGACAATTGGTCCTGTGTCAAACCGATCTCATCAATCAATCGCTGGTAGGAGAGAGCAACTTCGATTGCATTCAGGTCTTCCCGTTGAATGTTTTCAACCAAGGCCATTTCAAGCATGGACTGATCATTCGCTACACGGATATATGCAGGAACTTCTTCCAATCCTGCCAATTGTGAAGCTCTGAAACGTCTTTCCCCGGAAATCAACTGGTATTTATCCTTGCCCAGTTTTCGTACCGTTAAAGGCTGGATGATTCCGTGAATTGCAATGGAGTCTTTCAACTCGGTCAATGCGTCCTTCTCGAAATTCGTACGCGGGTTGAATGGATTTGCTTCAATTGAACCGATAGGGATCAGGGCTACGCCGCCTGTACTGGCTGTTGGAGCTGCAGGTGCAGTTGTTGTAATATCTGATGAAGAACTTTCCAATAAAGCTCCCAATCCTTTTCCTAAAGCTGAACGTTTTTTCGGATTAGATGTCATTTCCTACTTGAAATTGTTTGTCGTTATTACCGATTTTTGTCAAATCGTTTCGTTGAAGAATTTCTCGGGCGAAATTCAGATAATTGATAGCGCCTTTGCTGGTAGCCTCGTGCATGACGATTGTTTCCCCGAAACTTGGAGCTTCACCTAATTTCGTGTTCCGGTGAATCACCGTATCGAAAACCAGATCCTGGAAGTGTGTTTTAACTTCTTCCACGACTTGGTTCGCCAAACGCAAACGGGTGTCATACATGGTTAGAACGATTCCTTCGATTTCCAATTCCGGGTTCAGGCGCCCTTGAATAATTTTGATCGTATTCAATAATTTACCCAATCCTTCCAATGCGAAATACTCGCACTGAACCGGTACCATTACGGAATCCGCTGCGGTTAGAGCGTTTACAGTAATCAATCCAAGGGATGGTGAACAGTCGATAATAATGAAATCATATTGGTCCTTAATCTTGTCCAAAGCGTGTTTCAGCATTTGTTCACGATTCGGCATGTTGATCATTTCCAGTTCGGCACCAACCAAATCAATATGCGACGGAATAATATCCAGGTTCGGATTACTTGTCGGAATAATTAATTCGGAAGGGTGCACGTCATTGATCAGACAGTCGTAAATATTACGCGAGTTTTTCGGGTCTAAACCAACTCCGGACGTAGCATTTGCCTGCGGATCAGCATCGACCAACAATGTCTTGTACTCCAAAACACCAAAACATCCACCCAAATTAATTGCCGTAGTTGTTTTGCCAACACCACCTTTTTGATTCGCTATTGCGATTATTTTACCCATAAGAGCACTGTAAATTTGTGGATAAAGATAAGTTATTGAAATGACCTAAACGCCATTTATTTCAGCTAATTTTTCAACGAATCAGATGTTGAAAGATTGTTTGAAAGTTTACAAATCCTCAAAGTGTACGTCACTCGCATAAGAAGGATTTGGACTTTCCCCTACATTCAATTCATTGGCTTTATTCATTACTTCCAATAAGGTTTCCGAGAATTTATCAAAATCTTCCTTGTAAAGAAACACTTTGTGTTTTTGAAAAACTTCCTTTCCATTGATGTTTACCTTCTTACTTTCAGTAACGGTAATGTAGTGGTCCTGGCCTTTTGTAGCTTTTATATCGAAGAAATAAGTGCGCTTGCCAGCTTTTACAATTTTAGTAAAGACTTCTCGCTGAGAGTCGTAATCCAGTTCGTTTTGCATAGTTAATTAAGAGTTGCAGCAAAACAAATATGAATTTTTATTTGTTGAAATACAAAATTTTAGATCAGAAATTTACTTTCCCGGTTTTCTTTTCTTCCCGGAATTCAGCGTAGTAGGCGGCTCTTCTTCCTTTTTATGCTTCTTTTTAGCTTCGTATTTTTCGAGCGCCGTCATAGTCCTTTTATCCTTCTTAACCGGTTTCTTACTTTCTTCAGTTGTATTTAAAGCATCTGAATCGGGTAGAACCGCAACGTGGACATCATTCGCTGCGCCTTTTCCTTCACCGGTCGGATCGATCCATTTCCCCGGAGTTGAGGATATGGTAACGTCACCGCTTTTATCAATCGAAGCAACCGAAACAGCATTGTCTTTCTTGTTGATTCCAACTACATCTTCCTTCAATACCCATCGATTGTTGTCCAGGACAAATGCATCGTAAGACATGTCCGGAACGTAAAACTCATAAAATCCAACCATTGTAGGTGTTTCCGGCATCAGGTGATCGAAAATAATCCGCTTGTATTCCGGTTCATAACGCAAAGACATCACAGAACGTTCGGAATGCTCGTAAAATAATCGTTTTGCAGTTGTACTTCCTGATTTGAACAGGGGATAACCCAATTTCAGACTGTTTCCGCTAAAGCAAATAACATCGATCAGCTTGGTGTTACTCATTCGCGTTCCGCCATCCCATCCTAAAACTGTGTAATAGGTTTTATTTGCTTTTTCTACCGGGATAATCTGGTAATACAAGGCACCATACCACATATCAGCTTCCAGGGTTTCTTCCGGTTTAGCTGTCAGGAGAAACGATTTATCAATCAATTCGATAACCTTGTGCTTGGTGTCCTTTAATGAGTTCCGGTGAAGTACATATGCGAAGTACTTCTGTGTTCCATCGTCTTGTTCCACATTCCAATTGACAATACGGACTAATTTATCCGGACTGTCGATTACCCCGAGTGTTCTCAGCTTTGTAAATGTGACATCAAAAATGGTTGGTTCGTTGAGTGTCTGTTCGATCAGTTTTTTGAACTGCTTATTCCAGTTTTCTTTCCCGGCATTGTCTCTTGCTCCGCGGATAGAATCCAGCAAAACAGCCAATTCACTTTCCCGTGAATAAGCATCAAATTGCCCCCGGGATTGGAAGCTGATAAGAACTGTGAGAATTAAACCGACTGAAACTTTCATAACACCATGAACGCTAAAAAAGTAAATGTGTTACAATTTACAGGTAAAACTGCAATTTTACAAGTGCATGAAATCCTTTTTCGCAAGCAATTCATCTTCACTTTCACGATAATCAGGATCGTCAACACAACAATCAACAGGACAAACTGCCGCACATTGGGGTTCATCATGGAAACCTACACACTCGGTACATTTATCTGTAACGATGTAATATACATCCATGTCTTTCGGTTCAAAAGCATCATCTGCCTGAACTTCTTCGCCATTCAATGTCGTAATCAATCCTTTTAATGACGTACCGTCCGCATACGTCCATTCTGCGCCACCTTCATAGATTGCGTTGTTTGGGCATTCCGGCTCGCATGCACCGCAATTGATGCATTCGTCTGTAATCATGATTGCCATAAGAGACTTTTTTTGTGCAAATATACGGAGGTCTCCGATTTAAACAGTGAAATATTTCAAAAAATTAATGGAATTCCTACCTGAGAAATTAACTTTGCGTCGTGGAAAAAAGAGCAATCATAGAAGTTTTCGGTCAACTCCGAAAAGCATTAAACGCTTTCACATCTAATGAGCAATGGCCTGGTTACGAGTGTGGATTAACGGAAGGTGAATTCCAAAGTTTTCAGCGGTTAATCAATAAGGAAATACAACTCAATCCCTGGTTCACAAAGGAAAATTGCATAAAAGCTTTAAATGGGATTGTTCATTTAACTGAAAAAGAGTCTCTTGAAAATTTTGCCGCTAAGTATCAATTCACTTCAAAACCAAAGAACATTGCATTAATTATGGCCGGGAACCTTCCTTTTGTAGGATTTCACGACCTGCTTTGTGTTTTGATAACCGGAAATAAGGCCCAATGTAAGTTAAGCAGCTCCGACACCCGCATTCCGATGAAATTGATCGAATGGATGTTTGAATGGAATCCTGATTTAAAAGAATACATCCAGGTTTCTCTGGGCCCAATAAAAAACTACGATGGAGTGATCGCCACTGGAAGTAACAGTTCGATTGCGCAATTCGAAACATACTTTGGAGATGTTCCTCATATTTTTAGAAAGAACAGAACTTCGATCGCTATCCTGGATGGCACAGAAACAGATGAAGAATTGAAAAAATTGAGTTCCGATTGTTTTGATTTCTTCGGGATGGGATGCCGCAATGTTTCGAAACTGTATTTACCGGTTGGATTTGATCTGAATCGCATTTTTGAGAACTTCCTGGATCAGGCACATTTGATCCAGCATCACAAATACGGGAATAATTACGATTACAACCGGACAGTTTATTTAATGAATCAAATCCCGTTTCTGGACAACAATGTATTCATGCTAAAAGAAGATGAAGGGATTCACGCTCCGTTATCCGTAATTTATTATGAGTTCTATGAAGAAAGAGAATTGCTTCTGAATAAAATTCATGAAATGAAAGAAGAGCTCCAGGCGATTATAGGGCATGATTTTATTCCGTTTGGAAAAGCACAGGCTCCGGACATCACTGATTTTGCCGATGGAGTGGATACGTGCGCGTGGTTGAATTCTTTGAATTGAAATAAGACAAGGTGACTTCGGCTACGCTCAGTCACCTTTCAAAATTAACCACATTACAAATTAAAACTCCAAAACCAAGGTCGCTGAGCGTAGCCGAAGCGCCGGTTTGCAGAGTTATTAACAATCAAATTCAAAGTTTTCAACAATTTTTGTAACCAAGTCAGTACTTTTGCGTATTCTGGAAAGAATTCAATGCCTTTTAATATGATGAAGAGCTTAGCAATTGTAGGATTTGGAATTTCTTTTTTCTCTTTCGGAGGGGGAAATCCAGCTAAAATGACTCAAACGGATTATGTTGCGATGTGGTCAAATGTAGCCGTTGAACACATGCTTACTTACCGAATTCCCGCAAGTATCACACTTGCACAAGGTTTACTGGAAAGTGGGAACGGAAATTCACCGCTTGCAGTTGAGGCAAACAATCATTTCGGAATTAAATGCAGCGACTGGACAGGTGAGAAGATCTACTTTGATGACGATGCAAAGGGGGAATGTTTTAGAAAGTACCCAAGCGCGACAGAATCGTATAACGACCATAGTTTATTCCTTACCAAGAAACCACGTTATGCAAGTTTATTCCAGTTTCCGGTTGATGATTACAAATCCTGGGCGAAAGGATTGAAAAAGGCCGGTTACGCAACACATCCTGAGTACGCTGAAAAACTGATCGATTTGATCGAACGCTTAAAGTTGTATGAATACGACGATAAAACTGCTCCGGATAACAAAGGAACCGACTTACTGGCCGCCAATGCAAAAGAAAACAGTAAGACAAAATCAACGGGAACAACTGTAAACAAACCGGTTTCTTCCATGAAAATTGATGAATCTTGTTTAAAATATCAAAATCACATTGCAAAAGAGAATAAGAATGAGGTGAAATTCATTGTTGCAAGAAAAGGAGATACTTATTATAAAATTGCGAAGGAATACGAATTGGCAATGTGGCAAATGTACAAGTACAACGATTTTGTTGACAAGAAAGATATGCTGGAAGCAGGTGACATTGTTTATATTGAACCCAAAAGAAATAAATCGCGTTGTAAGGATGTCACATTCACTGCAACAAAAGAGATTACCCTGATTGAAATTTCCCAGGCAGAAGGGATCAAATTAAAAAAACTTGCAAAAATGAACGGATTCACATCCGAAAAAGTGACTGTCCAAAAAGGGCAAAAGATCCTTCTTCGTTAGTTATCTGCGTTGAAGTTTATTGTTGTTGTTTGTGAAAGGTTGTGTTATGCAACCTTTTTTAGTTTTCAAAGGTGACTTCGACTCCGCTCAGCCACCTTTGAAAGAGGATTAGGATATCTGAGGTCATACTAAGGAAACTGAGTGGAGACGAAGTTTAGGATTTCAATGAAAACAAACGGGATTATCCATGATTCTGAGCTGGATGGATGCCAAAATGTTTTAAAAAAAATGCTAGGATTAAAAGATTTTGTTAAATTTGAGAAACTCCTGTATTATGAAACCCTCAAACGAACTGTATAAGTTAATTAAGTCGTTGACGAAATCCGAGAAGCGTTTTTTTAAACTTTCTTCTGCTTTACAATCCGGTGAAAAGAACTACCTCAAGATTTTTGATTTTATTGAAAAGCAAGGGGTCTACAGGGAAGAGGATTTGAAAGAATACTTTCAGAATGAGACCTTTGTAAAACATTTACCTTCTGAAAAAAACCATTTATACCGTCTGATTTTAAAGAGCCTTCGCGTTTATTATTCGGAACAATCAGCTTCCAGTGTCCTGAAACAGGAATTGAAGAACGTGGAGATCTTATACAGCAAAGCGCTTTATAAAGAGTGCGAAAAGTTTGTGCAACGGGCAAAAAGCCTGGCAATTGAACATGAAGAATTTTATTATTGGTATGAATTGATCTCGTGGGAGAAAAAATTGCTGGAAGCGGCTTATGAAGACGGTGAGTTTTCAAGGAACCTGGACGACATCATAGAAGAAGAAGAGCTGGTTATTGCGAAATTGAGGAACCTGGCGGAATATCAGGTTATCTATTCCAAAATCAATCTAATTTTCCGCTCCGGAGGTTTTACAAGGAATGAGGAGGAACGGAAAATTGTAGAAGACATCTCTGATTATCATTTAATTAAAGGGAAAAACACCGCGCTTTCCACCAGAGCATCTTCCATGTGCTATTACATTAAAGGATTGTGCGCCGCAACAAATAGAAATTACGAAGATAGTTTCCAGTTTTTCAATCGAACAAAAGATATCATGGATAACAATCCATTGATAAAGGAAGATTTGGGGCAGCGTTATATCCTGACACTTTCTCACCTTTTAAGATGCTACATTGATAACAAGCAATTCAAGGAAGCAACGAACGTGATCCATGAGATCCGTGCTTTGGAAGGAAACAAAGGATTTAATTCCACAGATTTATCGTTACGGATTTTTACAATCTCATACAATGGTGAGTTTGCTTTAAATCATGCTACCGGGAATTTCGAGGCGTCTGCAAAACTGGCAGATGAAGTGCGTGGAAGACTTCGCGATCTGGATGATAAAGTTTCGAAAGAACAAAATATCTTATTCAGTTACAATCAGGCATATACTTATTTCGGAATAGGCGATTACAAAAAAGCCTTGTCTACCTTGAATGAGGTGTTAAATGATAACGAGCAGCGTTTGAGACAGGATATCTATAGTTTTGCACGGATTTTCAACCTGATTATTCATTTGGAACTGGAAAACTACGACTTCCTGGAATATGTCATTAAGTCTACGAATCGCTATTTAAGTAAACATGATCGTGATTACGAGATTGAAAATGTCGTGATCAAGCACTTGCGTAAACTGGCAAAAAGCATGAACATTACGCAGCGCAACGAGATTCTTTCCAAAATGAAGGTTGAGGTTGCAGAATTGATGAAAGATCAGCAAGAACGCGTAATCCTTGATTATTTCCACCTTCCGGCATGGATCAATTCGAAACTGGATAAAGTAGACTTCTCAAAAGCAATCAAGGACTACAATCACTTATAATCGAATTTGTATTGCATCCCGATATTGAACGTTGTATTTATAATGTCCAAATCCGTTCTGCTTTCATAAAAAGCCTTATATACTGAGCTCGACATGAAGTAACGGACAGAAAGGTCCAGGTAAACGCGATTGATCCGGAATCCCAAACCTCCGCTGATTGTTTGGCTGTAATTCTTTCCGTAGCTTCGGGCTAAGGTATCGCCTTTTGGATAATAGCCGTAGCCGCCACGAATGAAAACAGTATTGTTAATGGCCCATTCACCGCCCACACGAATGTTTAAAGCATCGATCATCTGATTTTTTATAATCTGGTTTTCAGCCCCATAATCATAAGCAACATAAGCTTCATCAGTCGTTGTTTTCAATCTTCCCCAGCCATAATTGAGGTATTCCAAATCCACATTGATACAACCGTTATCACCAAATACCAGACCCAGTGAACCAACGAATTTAGTTGGGGTCCAAATCCGGTATTTGTATTTATCGGCAGGAACAAGTGTCGGGTCCACGGTTCTGATCCCATCGTTATGCAAGGCCTGCATGTTTGCAGTAGATTCATCCGTTAGTTGATAGAATGTAGGAGTGTGTATTGCAATTCCCAAACGCAAAGCTTCTGTTGGAACAAAAATAGCACCGAGTTTCAGGTTGGTCCCGCCGCCTTTGCTTGTGTAATCATATTGATAGATAAACGATCTGAGAGAAACTCCGCTTGTGTCCGTAAGTGTTTCCTTGTGAATGACGGATTCGGCAAAATTGATCGCATTATAGGAAATAGAAGCTCCGAAATAGATTTTATCCAGGTAATTTGCGCTGACGGCAACATAGAATTCATTAATTCCTCCTCTGTTCAGAACCGTCCGATTGTGGATCACATCACCCGAGTTCAATCTCGGATAATAATTGTTGCTTGCATCAGGATCGATCGTATACGTCTGATATGCCAAAGAAGCAGTATAAGGCTGGTAATCATACAACATATTCGGATCAATACCGGTTGCTCCTGCAGCGAAAACATCCAGCAAAGATTCAAATTGTTGGCCGCTGTAATTGAACGAATTATTGAAATTTGCGACCCGGTTCAATCCAAATGAGATTTGAGTATAGATCAACCCTGAATTGCCTGTGGAAACATCCGCAACGACAGTTCCGGCCAAATTAGGGATTCGCACATTAAAGGCATCCATGGAAGAATTTCCTGTTGAAACAGCTTCACCATTTCCTCTGAAATGAGACGTGGTCTTTAAACTGGTACCTGCAATACCAAAAGAAAAGGAACTCACAGAAGCTCTTCCGAAACCTCCCGGATTTATACCGATACAACCGCTTTCAGCACCAAGAGCACCAAAAGAACCTCCCATCGCATCAAATCGTGCGGATCCTTGCACATACGTGTTTGAGAGACGGTATACATCTACTTCATTCTGTCCGTACGCAAAAAAGGCTCCGGTAAAAACTGAAGCCAAAATTATTTTAAATCTCATTTATTTAATTTATCGTCTACCACCACTTCTTGATCCTCCTGAACCTGGTGAACTAACGCTTCCTCCTGAACCGCCGCCACTTCTGATAGTCGGTGAACTTGTTCTTGGTGTAGTGTTCGTATTAATGGTTCTGTTGTTTCCTCGTGAATTCGGAGTTGATTCAACTCTTCTGTAGGTACCGGAACTTGTTCGTTCTGTTGGTACGGAATTTCTTCCGGGGCTTACCGGCCGAACAGTTTCTCTCGTACTAACAACTGGATTCCGTCCATTTGAAACTACCGGAGATGAATTAATTGTTGTGTTTCTTCCAACACCTGCCGGAGCAGTTGGTTTCACATTCAATTTATTCTGGTAGCTTATAATTCCACCGCCTGTTGTAGATCCCATTCTTCCGGAAGCAGTTCCTGCATGAGCATTCCCTATATTACCACCGGTATTTGGTTTGCTGATCGGAGTATAGGGGTATGAATTCCCCGGATAATACCCACCATAACCGTAATACGGGCTGTAAGGATTTGAACCGTAATAATACCCATTGTATGGGTGGTAATAGTAATTACCGCTTCCGCCATAGTAACTGCTGAACCCGATAGAAGGATAAAAAATGCCATTATTATATGTACTGTAATAATTTCCGTATCCATAATATCCAAGCCCGGTCAAGGCACCATATGGCGAATACCCGTAATAGATATATTGAGAATTGTAGAAATAATCATTGTATTGTCGGGGTGAAACGTAGGTAGTTTTTTCCGGTGTTTGAGCCTGTTCTTTTCTAGCAACAAAAGTCGCGTAATCCGTTACGTCGTTTAAGTCTGTTCCCGGAGGCATGATCGGTGTGCGAGTGTTATAAACATCGTCCTGCATGAAATGCTCAGAAGTACTGCATCCTGCAAGAGAGATAGCCACTCCCAGACAGGTTCCGAATTTTAACAGGTTATGCATGTCGATAAAGATTAAAAGGTTGTTTAAAGATAGCTGATTTATTTCTAATTTTACGGTTTTATTCTTAAAATTTAACATACTCAAAAATGTCACAGAAGTACGCTACTCGCGCCGAAGATTACTCCAAGTGGTACAACGATTTAATTTCCAGAGCTGACCTTGCAGAGCACTCGGATGTTAAAGGAATGATGGTAATCAAACCCTATGGTTATGCTATTTGGGAAAACATGCGAGACATCTTGGATGCAAAATTCAAAGAAACCGGTCATCAAAATGCGTACTTCCCCTTATTCATCCCGAAAAGTTATTTAAGCAAAGAAGCATCCCACGTTGATGGTTTCGCGAAGGAATGTGCCGTTGTAACGCATTACCGCTTAAAAAACGATCCGAATGGTGGAGGTGTGATTGTTGATCCGGATGCAAAACTGGAGGAAGAATTAATTGTTCGTCCGACATCTGAAACAATCATTTGGAATTCATATAAGAAATGGATCCAATCTTACCGCGACTTGCCAATCCTGATCAATCAATGGGCGAATGTGGTGCGTTGGGAAATGAAAACCCGTTTATTCCTGCGTACATCAGAGTTTTTATGGCAGGAAGGCCATACGGCTCATGCTACGAAAGAAGAAGCAATACAGGAAACAGAGCAAATGCTGGATGTTTATGCTGAATTTGCTGAGAAATATATGGCAATGCCTGTTATCAAGGGTCACAAAACTGAAAGTGAGCGTTTTGCAGGAGCCGATGACACCTATTGTATTGAAGCAATGATGCAGGATGGGAAAGCCCTTCAAGCCGGAACTTCACACTTTTTAGGACAGAATTTTGCAAAAGCGTTCGAAGTGAAGTTCAGTGATGCACAAGGTAAACTGGAGTACGTTTGGGCAACGTCCTGGGGTGTTTCCACCCGTTTAATGGGTGCCTTGATCATGACCCATTCGGATGATGAAGGATTGGTTTTACCTCCTGCTTTAGCACCTATCCAGGTAGTTATCGTCCCGATTTACAGAACAGAAGAAGAACTTCAGTTAATTAATGAAGCGGTTGCCAAGATCTCTGCCGAATTGAAGGGCTTGAAAGTGAAAGTAAAATACGATGCGGATGATCAAAAACGTCCGGGATGGAAATTTGCCGAATACGAAGCAAAAGGAGTTCCTGTTCGAATTGCGATCGGGCCAAGAGATCTGGCAAATGGAGTAGTTGAGATCGCCCGCCGTGATACGAAAGAGAAATACGCTATGAATATTGATAATATTGGCAGTTCGATTGTTTCTCTTTTGGATGAGATCCAGGTGAATTTACTTCAAAAAGCGAATGATTTCCGTGACCAGAATATGCATAAGGTAGATACATACGAAGAGTTCAAAACGAAACTGGAGAAAGAAGGCGGTTTCTATTTGGCTCATTGGGACGGAACAAAAGAAACGGAAGCGAAGATCAAAGAAGAAACGAAAGCAACAATACGCTGCATTCCTATTGATATTTCTTCGGAACCAGGTAAATGCATGGTAACCGGAGCACCTTCAAAAGGACGTGTAGTTTTTGCGAAAGCATATTAATCAAATTGAAAATGTCATTTCGACTACGCTCAATGACCCTGAAAAAGGAGACTGAGCGTAGTCGAAGTTTGCTTTTTAATTCTCAATTTAAGAATTATGGAAGAGTCACGAAAAATCATACAGGATATCCTGGTCCAGAAAGCCGGATTAAAGCAAGATATTTTTCAGGATACGAAGAATCATTTCGAACGCTTTAAAACGCATTTACTGGAGGAAATCGGGGCGCTTCGGGCTTCTATTGAAGATAGCCGGATCCGTTTGCATGTAGAGTATAAGGGAGAGTTCCAGGTCCAGGTGTATATCGGCAGTGATGTGCTTGTTTTTCAAATGCACACCAACGTTTTCAGACTTCCGGATGAACATCCTTTGTGGCAGACAGAATATCTGAAAGAGGACAAATCCCGCGGTTATTTCGGGATCATCAACATCTATAATTTTCTTGCAGAATCTTATCTTAAAAATCGTAGTAACGATTTGGGATACCTGATCGGACGCGTTTTTGTCAATAAAGACGAACATTTCATGGTGGAAGGTAAGGGGCAACTGGGCTTTTTGTTCCGTGACCTGACCAATTCCGTTCTGACAGATCCGATCCTTACAAACATCATTCACGTGTCATTTTCCTATGCTTTGGAGTTCGATTTGCTGACTCCACCTTATGAAATTGTCTCAAAAGTGACCGTTTTCCAAATGCATGAGATCGAAGCCAACAGTCAAATGTCAACTGGTAAAAGACTGGGTTTCAAATTTGAAGCAGAAGACAAAGATATTTTTTAGAAAAAAAGCATCGGAAAAGCTTGCAAATAGGAAAAATCCAAGTATATTTGCACTCCGAAATTCAAAAAACGGCCCATTCGTCTAGTGGTTAGGACGCCAGGTTTTCATCCTGGAAACAGGAGTTC
>CAMLLB010000071.1 GCA_946480815.1 uncultured Flavobacteriales bacterium | reverse complement strand
TTACCTAAAACCATTAGTTTATACTCAAACTAAATTGGAAGGCTTTGTCACTTCTCAAATTGATGAAGCGGAAATTTCTAAGTCTGATGTAATTAGTATATTGAAAAAGGCAGATCTCAATATTTCAGATATAGTTATTGAAGAGGAAGAAAAAGATATTCCAGATGGTTTTCTAGAACTTTTTAAAAATCAACTTAGTCTTCCGAATAATAAACTCAGTGAATTGGAAGAAAAAGGAAAGATTACAACTGTTAATATTGAATTTGAGCATACTGTTAATGATGTGAAATATTCTTTACCAATAGATTTGGAATCTGATGGGACTAGAAGGTTTTATGGTTTTGCTGGTTTGTTGGCCTTATTAACGAAAAGTTCTACAGCAATTCCTATTGATGAATTAGAAGCTTCTCTCCATCCTGATTTATATATACATTTTTTAATTTCATTTCTATTAAATTCAAAGAACTCACAAGTTATTGCGACAACGCATAATAGGGAAATTTTGGATAATCGGGATATTTTTAGAAATGATGCAATCTGGTTTGCTGACAAATCAGAAAATTCAGCAACAGAATTATATTCTTTGGCAGATTTTGATAGTTCGGTAGTAAGGAATACGACTAATATTCTGAATGCTTATAAAAGTGGTAAGTTAGGAGGGACTCCAAATTTGGGTGATCATTTTATTGATTTCAATAATGAGAAAATCTAAAGAACTGAAGTTTAGATCAAAAACTTCTTTAGCAATTGTTGTTGATGGGGATACTGAAATTTGGTATTTGGAAATGTTAAAACGAAACGAAAGAAACCTTCGTGTAACAATTAAACCAGAAATCCCAAATAGGAAAAGTATAGAAGAACAATTTAATCTGGTAACAGATTTGTCTAAAAATGAGTATACAAAAGTTTTTTGGATAGTTGATTTAGATACAGTTATTAAGGAATCAAAAGAAAGTAAGGTTGGAACTGAGTCACCTATTCAGGCTTTTGTTAAATATCATGCTCTTTTAAAAAAGGAATATACCAATGTGATTACGATAGTAAACAATCCATGTCTTGAATTTTGGTTTTTATTGCATTTTGAGAAAACATCTAAACCTTTTGAAAATTGTGTAACAGCTGAGAAACAATTGAAGAAGTATTTGAAAGATTATGAGAAAACTCAAAAATATTTCACAAAACAGGGGAATGATATTTATTTGAAACTGAGACCGAATTTAAAAGTGGCTCTAGAAAATGCAAAATCACTTGGGTTATTTAATAATGAAGAATCTATGAAAACCATATCTGAAATGCAATTGTTTTATTTATCCTCAGAATTAAAAGAACATTTTCAGTGAAGCTGATTTTCACTAATATGCATTAGATTTCCATGCGTAGAATTTGTTCAATATCCTCCCACAAAAAATTAGAAGTTTCCCCGCTCGAGGTCACAAAAAGAAAAAGGATGATAGCGATAGCGGTCATCCTTTTTCTTTTTGACTTCATTCTCTTTCTGCTTCTCATTCTGTCATCATCCTTTTTCTTTCAGAGCGAGAGCGGAGAGTGAGAATGATGAGAAATGACGGTAGTAGTTCGCTTTTTCTTTTTGGCTTCAATACTCATTCACACTTTTTGAGTACTATCCTTCGGCTTTTCTGTCTTGCAAGACAGAGCCTCAGTCTTCGTCAGCCGCGGCTGACTCTTCTTTCAGTGTGAGTGTGAGGATTGAGTGTGGATGAGATTTGTAGTAAATTGTTTAAATCTTCCATAAATTCCTATTCTTTTTAAGATATTTGCCGCTATGAGTACCGGTCCATCTTTTGAAATCTTAAAGTCACTTCCGGCATACGGTCCAATGTATATACCAATTTCCCATAGTGGTGAAGGATTTTATGAAGAAGGATTCGTAATCCGATTTTTTAAATCGGACGGTACAGACTGGATAGCTAATTTTCAACCTGGTTGGACAAATTTCAGAACTGTAATTGAATTATCCAGTTCAAAATTATTGATTATTGCCTCGGGTACCTGTTATATCATGAATCCTGATCAGCAAGTCCCTATTTCTGTATTTGGTGTTGGATATGAAGCAATACTGAAAATGAAAAAAGGAATATATGTTTTGCAGGATCAGACTGATTTGACGATGCTTGATGAATTTGGTAATCATTCACATTCCGAACGTATTTCATATGATGGAATTAAGGATCTTAGTTTAGATGAAAATGGTTTGGTTTATGGAGTATCCTATTGTCCGACTTCAAATTCTGACGAATGGATCCCGTTTATTTATGATGTTGAAAACAGAAAATTAATTGGTGGAAGTTTTGGAGGAAATACTCCGATAAGAAAATGGTGGAAACTTTGGTGATTACTAATTATACTTAATCTTAGTTCAAGATACTCCTTCAAAAAGTTGACGTTCCCCACTCAGATTATAAAAAGACTTCGCACAAATGTAAAGTCTTTTCATTTAATCAGTCTCCGATTCAACATTCCAAAATTATTTTTTTGATAAAAGTGTAAAAAATACACTTTGTTTCATTGTTGATTCAATTCTATTTCTACCTTTGTGTAAAATAAACACTAAGACATGTCTCAACAACTTCATAAACCAATTGCACTAGCCACAGATTGTGTCATTCTTGGTTTCGATGGTGGCGAATTGAAACTCCTGCTTACTGAACGTGAAAAAGAGCCATTTAAAAATAAATGGGCATTGCCTGGTGGATTCGTGTTTCCCGAAGAAACGACAGAAGCTTGTGCCAGACGAATTCTTCTTGAAAAGACAGGTATTGATAAAGTATTTATTGAACAATTATATACATTCAGTAATGTTGATCGCGACCCGCGTGAACGGATTGTGTCGGTTGCGTATTATGCACTTGTGAATAAACAATCTTATGAATTGATCGCCGGTCGTGACACCTTACAGGCTGAATGGTTCGGAATGTCGGAATTACCAGCTTTGGCTTTCGATCATGCCGAAATTGTTACGATGGCAGTTCAACGATTGAAGGGGAAAGTTTCCTATCAACCCATTGGGTTTGAGTTGCTGGACGAAAAATTCACCTTGTCCCAGTTACAGGCAGTTTGCGAATCGATTTTAGGAATGGAGATAGACAAACGGAATTTCCGAAAAAAGGTACTTGCCATGGGAGTAGTGAAAGAACTCGGCGAAAAAGAAACGAACGTACCTAGAAAAGCTGCAATGCTCTATCGGTTTGATAAACAAGCTTACGATACATTGACCCGTGAGGGATTTCATTTTGAACTTTAAATCAGAGAAACTATGAAAACTATATCACTTATAAATTCGAACGAAGACGTTGAACTACGAAAATTTGCCGGAGGAGAATGTAACGTTCGTTTTCCAGAAGTACTTAATGGAACTGAAAGAGTACGATTGAATACCCGGTTAAATTCGTCAGACGATGTGATGAACCTGATTCTGGCTGTAGATGCGCTTCGCAGAATGAACGTCAAACACATTGAAGCCCTGATTCCTTATGTTCCTTATGCCCGGCAAGATCGGGTGATGGTTCCGGGAGAATCATTGTCCATTAAGGTTTTTGCCGGTTTGTTGAATAATCTGCAACTGGATAAGGTAATTGTTTTTGATCCTCACAGTGATGTAACTCCTGCACTCATCAATAATTGTGTGATCATACCTAATTACGAAATGGTGAGTTACTTTCTTGCAGAACTTCAATTAAAAGATTTTGTACTTGTTTCACCTGATCTGGGAGCGTATAAGAAAGTAGACAAGCTTGCTCAACAAATTGGTTACAAAGGAGAAATCGCCACAGGAATTAAGGTGCGTAACCTGGAAACAGGAGAGATTTTACGAAGTGATGTTAATACATCCGATTTGGGGAATAAACCTTGTTTGGTGGTTGACGACATTTGCGACGGTGGGCGAACGTTTATTGAATTGGCAGCAGCTTTAAAAGCAAAAGGCGCCGGGGATTTGTATTTCATTGCATCACATGGAGTTTTCAGCCACAATGCAATAGAACGCTTGCAGGAAGCCGGTTACAAAAACGTTTGTAGTTCTAATTCCATCAGTGATATCGAAAGCGGCGGGTTTTATAAATCATATAACTTATTTTAAAATGAAGTATTCAGTGAAGTCCATATTAGCAGAACCCAATAAAGAGTTTTTATTCTTTTGGGGACATCAACCTGCTCGGGATGGATCTATTATAAAAACCTGCATGAGTCAGTGGTGGCCTTCTTCCTTTTTAGAAAACGGAATCACTTATCAAACTGCAGAACATTACATGATGGCACAGAAAGCAAAATTATTCGGTGATGAAGTGACTTTAGGTCGAATTTTGTCAAAAGACTCTCCAAAAGATGTGAAGGATTTGGGACGGCAAATTCAAGACTTCGATCCGGAAACCTGGGATGCTCACAAATTTGAAATTGTAAAACAGGGAAATTACCTCAAATTCTCTCAAAACGAACAACTGAAACAGTTCCTACTTCAAACAAAAGATAAAATATTGGTTGAGGCGAGCCCTGTAGATGTGATTTGGGGAATTGGCTTAAAAGAAGATCATCCGAATGCTTATAATCCTGAATTATGGCGTGGAGAGAATCTGCTCGGTTTTGCGCTTATGGAAGTAAGAGGCCAATTGAAAAAAATAAAATAATGAAAGAAACAAATAAATTAATAGCAGAACGAACCCTTCAAATTATAGAAGAAGGTATCTATACGTTCGAACAAGAAAAAATCAGTGTTGAACAGCAAATTCAGAATTCGATACAACAAACGATTACAGTCGCTCCGGATGAATTTGATCACTTAGAACTAGAAGAAATAAACGGATTTTCAACTTCGATAGTTCTCAAAAATGGAACAACGATAGAAGCGTTATTGGAGGAAAGATCTGACCTTAAAATAGGTTTGCTGAACTTTGCCTCAGCCAAAAATCCCGGTGGAGGATTTCTTGGAGGAGCTTCCGCGCAGGAAGAAAGTTTGGCAAGATCATCCAGTTTATATGCATCCCTGGTCAAGGATAAAACCATGTACAATTACAATCGCGGAAGATCCACATATCTGTATTCAGATTACATGATTTATAGTCCGGATGTGGTTTTCTGGATGGATGATTCCGGGAAAACTTTGAAAATACCGGTTGTATTAACAGCTCCTGCACCTAATAAAGGTGCAATGATCCAGAATAGTCGTCCGGAACAAATCTTGGAATTGGAAAGCGCTTTTCGAAGTCGGATGGATAAAATGTTTCGACTTGCGGCAAGCAGGAAGGTTGAGTGTCTGATTTTAGGAGCATGGGGGTGTGGAGTCTTTCAAAATGATCCGGCTGAAGTTGCAGGATACTTTCAGGAACTGTTAACAAGCAAATATGAGAACAGATTTCAAAAAGTAGTTTTTGCAGTACGCGATAGCTCTAAAAATCAAGCTGTTTACAATGCTTTTAGTCAAGTCTTTGAATCTCAAAAAACGATGCTGTGAGGTATGTTTTACGAACGGATATTATGTATAAAACCAATATTTAAATTAAATCAATCATTATGAAAACAAATCCATTAACACTCATTGATTTCTATAAGGCCGACCACCGCCGACAGTATCCCGAAGGAACCGAGTTGGTTTATTCAAATTTTACTCCCCGAAAGGCTCGTGAAAATGGAGAACATCAACTTGTTTTCTTCGGGTTACAATATTTCGTAAAGGAATATTTGGTAAATCAATGGAACGAAGGATTTTTTAATCGTCCAAAAGAGGAAGTTGTTGCTGATTACCGTCGACGAATGGACAACGCTTTGGGGAAAGATAGTATCGATGTCGAACATATCTCGGCACTCCACGATTTGGGTTATCTTCCTCTTGTAGTAAAAGGATTGCCAGAAGGATCAATAGTACCAACTAAGATTCCTGTAGTAACGGTTTATAATACACATCCGGAATTTTTTTGGTTAACCAATTACCTGGAATCATTGATGTCAGCTATTCTTTGGAAACCTTGCACTAGTGCTACTACAGCATTGCGTTACCGACAAGTTTTCGAAAAATATGCGGTAGAAACGGTTGGAAATTCAGGTCTTGATTTTGTATTCTGGCAAGGCCACGATTTTAGTTTTCGTGGAATGAGTGGCGTGGAGGACGCTTGTATCAGTGCTGCGGGACATTTGTTGTCATTTTACGGTACGGATAGTGTTCCTGCAATAGATTTTCATGAACATTACTACAACGCAGATTCTGATAAAGAAATGGTTGGAGGAAGTGTTCCTGCAACTGAACACTCTGTTATGTGTATGGGAACAAAAGACAATGAGATTGGAACTTTCCAGCGATTGATTACTGAGCTTTATCCCGCTGGAATTGTTTCAATTGTTTCGGATACGTGGGATTTTTGGCAGGTAATTACTGAATACCTCCCAAAATTAAAATCCAAAATACTTGCCCGTGATGGTAAAGTAGTGATTCGCCCTGATAGTGGCGATCCGGTGAAAATTATCGTTGGAGACAAAAATGCTGTTCCGGGAAGTCCTGAATACAAAGGTGCGATTGAGTGTATGTGGGAAGTGTTTGGCGGAACTGTAACTGAAAAAGGCTTTAAATTGCTCGATTCACACATTGGTCTTATTTACGGAGACAGTATCACTTTGCAACGTCAGGAAGCCATTCTTGCAGGATTGAAGGAAAAAGGGTTTTCTTCTTTCAATGTCGTTTTGGGAATCGGCTCGTTCACGTATGAATATGTGACCCGTGATACTTACGGATTTGCGATGAAAGCTACCTATGGCGAAGTAAACGGAGAGGCCCGCAACATATTCAAAGATCCTAAAACAGATGATGGAACCAAGAAATCTGCAAAGGGTTTATTAGCTGTTTTCAAGGAAAATGATACGATTATGTTGAAAGACGAATGTACTTGGGAAGAAGAAAAACAAGGATTACTTCAAACCGTATTTGAGAATGGAAAGATTGTAAACGAGCAATCGTTGAATGAAATACGTGAACGTATCAATCAGCATTTAGTAGTAGCTGCTGGAGTAATAGTTTAAATTTGAATGTATGATTGAAGTTATAAAAGGAGATATTACAAAAATAGCGGTTGATGCAATAGTGAATGCTGCGAATAAGTCCTTAATGGGCGGTGGTGGAGTTGATGGCGCAATTCATCGAGGTGGTGGAAGCGCTATTCTCGAAGATTGTCGGAAGATTGTTGCGCGCCAAGGTGGTTGTAAAATTGGAGAAGCAGTAATTACAACAGCAGGAAATTTGCCAGCTACTTTCGTTATTCATACAGTCGGTCCGATTTGGAATGGAGGGAAAAATAATGAGCGTGAAAAACTCGCTAATTGCTACAGAAACTCATTGAAACTCGCAGTTAAAAACAATTGTAAATCGATTTCGTTTCCAGCAATCAGTACTGGTGTTTATCGTTTTCCCAAGGATGAAGCTGCTGCTATTGCCGTATCTACGGTCACAGATTTTATTGCAGAAACAACTGAATTGGAAAAAATCATTTTCGTATGCTTTGATGATGAAAGTGAACAGTTGATTCAAAATGAATTAGAATTAAAGGGTTGAATGTTAGTGTGAAAGTAAGGAAATTGCCAAGAATTGACCAAAATTAGAAGAGTAACAGGAAGAAATCGCAAAAAGAAATAGAATCATCCTTTTGTCTCAGATTCGGACATTAACCTTCAGTCAGTAATATTATTACTTTTGTATCTATAATACCTTATTCTTAGAACTATGAATAGACCAATCATTTTAATCATCTTTTCTGTTTTTATTATTTCAGGAAATTTATTTGGACAATCTGTGTGGGAAAATGTTCCGCAAGCTACCCAATTCAGTCCTATGGATATGGAATTTACCGATCTTAACAACGGATGGGTTGCTACAGTATATGGCTATATTGCACATACCGATAATGGTGGGGATACCTGGTCGCTTCAAGGGAATTATGATCCCTATAATGGTGCTAATGCAATAGATATGGTTTCTGCAACACATGGTTATGTAGCATTGACACAAAAAATAATTGAAACTACTGATGGTGAGAATTGGAATGAAATTTTTAATGCCAATGGTACTGGAACTGTGTTTCGTGATATTCATTTTTTGAATGACACACTTGGAATCGTTTTGTCATATAATCAAATACTAAAAACAACTGATGGCGGACAATCCTGGACTACGATTTTTTCCAACCCCAACTTTGGTTTCGAAGTGCTTAAGTTCGTTGATGAAAATACGATTATCGCTGTGGGTCTCGATTATGGCAGTGGGAACATCCTGGTATCTCACGATGGAGGATTAACCTGGAGTTTACCTCAGGAGGGGGCCGGGTTAATGTTGAGAGATGTTTATTTTTTGGATAATCAAACCGGATTTATCATTGGTTCGAACGGTGTTTTCTTGAAAACTACAGACGGGGGGCTAACCTGGCAGAGTTCTACTCAGTTCCAAAATCTGCTGCAACCAGATCCTTCGATTTATTTTAGTACAGCAACTACCGGATTTGTTAGCGCTATGACAGGTCAGTTTTTTCGAACCACGGACGGAGGAAATACCTGGACAGATATCTTTACTCCCGCAAACCGAACTTATGAAAGTATTTACTTTCTAGATTCATTACATGGATGGGCGGCTTCTTCTGTTCTCACAGAAATAATTGCTACTTCTGATGGTGGACTTACCTGGTCCTCTATCTATACGGGGGCAGGATGGCCATTGTTTGATGTTGATTTTTCGTCTAATAATGAGGGTTGGGCATGTGGTTTTAGAGGAACGGTGTTACATACCCTGGATGGTGGAATGACTTGGTCACTTGTTGAATCACCACTCCAAATTTCTTATCACAATTTAGAGATTATAACACCTCAAAAGATTTGGATGGTTGGCGACCAGGGACTATCTTTCCTCACAACTGATGGTGGAGCCAACTGGTATGTAATCCAAATATCCTCGCAAGGTGGGGAATTGTTGGATATTGACTTTCCGACGACACAAACCGGTTATGTTGTGGGACCCGGTCGTATCTATAAAACTGTAAACGGAGGCAGTAATTGGGAAGATATTTGGTTTCCCGGATCTATTTTGTTTGGCTGCAGCTTTTTGAACGCGGATACCGGAATGGTGGCATCAGACAATCAAATACTAAAAACAACAGATAGTGGAGTAAGCTGGGATACGATTTCTCCACCAGGAGCTAATTTCTATATGGACGTGGCTTATCCTGCAATTGATACCGCTTATGTTGTTGGTGGTAGTGGTCTCATTTTTTCCACCTACGATGGCGGGAATACCTGGTTACAACAAAACTCCGGTTTAAGCAGTACTTTGACTGATGTTTCCTTCACCTCTTCAACTACCGGACGAGCTTCCGGTTATGAAGGAGTGATCCTGGTTACTCATGACGCAGGTGTGACCTGGATACCTGAAACAACTCCTTCTCAAGTGCAGATATCTGCTGTTGCTACAACACCCAATCAAGAGAGCTGGGCTTCAAAAGTAGACGGTAACCTGCTTAAATTCAGTTGTTCGCTAACCGATTCAATGGACATAAATACATATACTCAAAGTCCGACAAATAATTGTACGGGTTCTGTTACTCTTTCTTCAGCTTCAGGTCAAGCATTTGTAACCATGGTATCTGGTCAAAACCAGATTATTAATTCTTCATCTGATTTGTCCGGATTTTGTGAGGGACTTTATGTTGTTGGAGGTTATAATTCTTGTGGAAACGGATTAAACGGAAGGTTTGTAATTCCAACGCCTGATTATTATTTTGGAACAACTTCTTTTTCAGATTCGACGATTGTTTCCTATCTAGGGAATGTACAGGAATTATGTGGTCAGCAGCTCTCGACTGTAACATCAGCAAAATTAACAACAGTTTCTTTTATCAATTCCACAACCATAGAAGCAACATGGGAATTGATAACAGCCTCAGGAATTATGCAAATACCTGCACTTTACGAGGTTAGCGAAGAGGGGGTATATGCTATTCAGCTTAGTCTTTATTGTGAAGTAAGCAGCTTTGAAGGATTAGTCGTAAATGAAAATATTTACATAGAAAACAATACAATCTTCCTGAAAAAATCAGAGTTGCAGAATGAAAGTTTTACACTTTTTCCAAATCCTACCAGAGATAAAATTAACATTCGTTTCGAATCAGGAACTGCTAACCTAATTGTTCGCGACATCAACGGAAATAAACTGTTTTCAAAGGAAATTACGTCTAATGATCAGATTGATATTTCAGATTTTTCAAATGGTGTTTTCTTATTTGAAGTTTCAACAGAGAGTGGACATATAGTTAGACGTGTAATTAAGAATTGACATTTAGAATACAATCCAGTTTTTGAATAAATTTAAAATTTTACCTTTAAAAGGTTACAGGTAAATAAAAGCATCGCAAAAGTGATGCTTTTATTTTTTTCATCCTTTCTGTTTTGCTACCGCTATAGCTTTAGCGAACACGGTTTCCCATTCTGACACTAATTCTATCCTTCGGTTTTTCTGTCTCATGTGACAGAGCCTCAATCTTCACAAGCAGTACTTGTTCTTTTTTTCAGAGCGAGAGTGATGAGAAATTTCGGTAGTAGTTCGCTTTTTCTATTAAATTAGCATTCGAATGGATTATCAAAAACAACTGCCAATTTCTTACCTGCTCTTTACCCGAAGAGGAAGGATAAACCGACGCACCTATTGGCTGGTTTCTATTTTTATTTGGACGATTTTTTACGTTTTATATAACGCTTTGGAGAAAGGCATTTCGCCTTCAGCTACTTGGGTCCTTTATCCCTTATTGTATTGGGCACTATTTTGTACTGCCAATAAGCGTTTGCATGATTCAGGAATGTCGGGGTATTGGCTTTGGCTAATTCTTATTCCGGTTTTCGGACCTCTTTTTCTGTTTATAGTTTTAGGTTTCAGACGGGGGACAAGAAAAGAAAATAAATTTGGGATGAGTCCGAATTTGGCTTCGGATTATTATAAAAACCCGGACGCAGAACCAATTAAACATTTGAAAACAGGTGAAAAGATCGTAAATGATGTTTCACGCTTAAATCCGATTTTGGTTTCTAAGGTGTATATTCCCGGTTCAGCAGAAGAGGTACAGAAAATCGTCAGAGAAGCTGAATCTCATATTTCTGTCGGAGGAGGTCGTTTTAGTATGGGTGGTCAAACGGCCAGCTCTTACGGAATTCACATCGATATGCGGGCAATGAATCGGGTGATTACTTTTTCGCCGGAAGAGAAACTGATTAAAGTAGAGGCTGGAATCCGTTGGTGTGATATTCAAAAACACATTGATTCATACAACTTAAGCGTGAAAGTAATGCAATCTTACGCCAATTTCACAGTCGGTGGCTCAGTGAGTGTCAATTGTCACGGAAGGTATATCGGATACGGATCAGTTGTGATGTCGGTCCGTTCTATGGATATTGTAACTGCGGATGGTGAGTTAAAAACTGTTTCCCGATTTGAGCATCCAGAATTATTCGAAGCTGTGGTTGGTTGTTATGGTGCAGTAGCAATAATAATAGCTGTCGAACTTGAATTGGCAGAAAACGAGTTGTTGGAGCGCAAATGGAAACTGATGCGGACAAATCAATACCTGGATTTTTTCCGAAGGGAAGTTCGCGATAATAAACGAGTTGTTTTACATAATGGCGATTTGTATCCACCCGATTTTTCAAGAATTCGAGGTGTTTCTTGGATAATCACAAAAAAGAAAGCTACCCAAAAATCACGTCTGATTACTCTTCGTGCTCAGTATCCGATTGAACGGTTTTTTATCAGTTCGTTCAGTAAGAACAATTTTGCCAAGTGGCGGAGACAGTTTATTGTCGATCCTGTTTTATATAGCCGCAGAAAAGTTCACTGGAGAAATTACGAGGCCGGTTATGATGTCGCTGAGCTGGAACCGGCATCGCGTGAATATAGTTCCTATATTCTCCAGGAGTATTTTGTGCCGGTAGTTCAATTTGAAAACTTCTCTTCAAAAATGGCTGAGATCTTTCGTCGATATAAGGTAAACGTAATCAATGTTTCGATCCGTCACGCGGTTCAGAATCGCGATTCATTACTAAGTTGGAGCGATAAAGAAGTATTCGCTTTCGTGATCTGGTACAAGCAAAGTACCAATGAAAAAGCTAAGAACACCGTTGGAATCTGGACAAGAGAATTGACTGATGCAGCATTGGATTGTGGGGGCACATACTATTTGCCTTATCAACCGCATGCAACACCTGAACAATTTCATAAAGCCTTTCCTCGTGCTAGAAAGCTATTCCGCTTAAAACAACAGATTGATCCGGATAATAAATTCAGGAATTCTCTCTGGGAAAAATATTATAATCCAAACACCAATTATGAATAAACCCCAATCTGAGTTCAAAGCCATTTTTGGCAATACGGAATCGAGTGATCGGTTTTATAAATTTCTGCAAGGGATTTTCCATTTATATCCGGAAGATAAATTCCATCATCTGATTGCGGATAAGTCAAATCATTTTGTTACCGATCAGGCAATTTATGAAGCTGTTCAAAAGGATCTGAAAAGTATTACACCTTTTCTTTCGGCACTTACTCATGCTTTGCCTGCATTGAAAAAGCAGAAAAAAGAAATGTCGAACCAGGTGCTTCAAATTCTGAAAGGAAAAAATGAAATCAACGGTTACCTGGAAATCGGTTCAACCGGAAGATATATCAGTGAATTAAAAAAACACATTCGAATCACAGGTCCCGTTTATTTGATGAACGACATTGCTCCGAACAACGGAATTGCAGATATCATGGAACGTGGTAAGATCGGCAAAATCGGAACTTTTTTTCATTTGGATTATCAACCGATTCCTTTGCAAATTACAGACAATAGTTTAGATGTAGTAACCTGTCACATTGGATTGCATCATTGTCCGGTAGAATTATTACCTGCTTTTGTGGGATCAATCAGGCGAGTGCTCAAACCCGGAGGGTTGTTTATTATGCGTGATCACGATGTGAATTCAGAAGAAATGCGTGTTTTTGCATCATTGGTTCATACGGTTTTCAACCTGGGATTACATGAAACCTGGTCAAAAAACCAGGAAGAATACCGTTCTTTCCGTTCGGTGGAAGAGTGGGTGAAGCTGCTGGAAGAATCAGGATTTACCGATCTGAACTTCCGCATTTTGCAACTGAATGATCCTTCATTGAATACCTTGCTCGCATTTGCTAAAAATTGACGCTATGAGACGCCTGTTTTTGTTTACACTCATTTCTTCCTCACTGGCTTTGCTGACATTTTATATGCAAAAGCCGAATACCTATGTTGATGATGAAGGTGTGCTGATACCCAAAGAGTGGACAGCGAAAAATGAGCACCCGCAAACCCCCTCCAAATACAGGCGAAGAGTTGATCAGGCAATGCTAAGCATTCCAGAATGGTATCTTGTTTTCAGTCCGAAAGAACAGGGAGATTATTTTGAACATGCAACGGCAAGTTCTTTTCCATACATGCGTCAAAACGCCCAGATTTGGGACATTCATAAGATCGTGAAGACATATACGGATACAAATCATACCAACTATAAATACAACGGGGAGTACCAGTTGATGATCTATATTATCAATTCCAGTTGTTCGGCAGAATATGTTACGAAGGCATGGTACGAACGCGTGGTAGGAAGATTAACTGATACCAAAACAGTTGAAACGGATGAAGACCACTTTACTGCCCAATACACTAAAGATTATGTAGCATTTATTAATGATAACTTTTGGTACGAATTTGATTTTAAAGATCGTTTGAAAAGACTCTGGACCGAAACTTCTTTTTTCGACAGCCATTTTCTCCGCAAAATAGAACGGAAATATTTCCTCACCTCGGAACTGATGGTGAAATGGGGATATGGTAAATTGATCAAGATGGGGGCAGAGACCATGCACGGTCCCGACGATACCTATACGATGGTTTTGGTAGACAGATTGCCGGAAAAGTTGAAGAATAAATACGACGTGATTGAAAGCTATCCTGATAAAAGTGCACTACTGAGGTTGGATCGCTATGCCCGGTTTAATCCTGAGATTGTTCAATTGGCAGAAGATAAATTGACCTTCCGCGAAATAGCCGGCAACAATGCAGCAATTTTCGTTTCCCTGAAAGTTCCCGCAAACAAATTCTTCTCGACTAGTTATACTGAAAATATTTTTTCACAACCAATTCCTTCTGAACCGAAGAAAAAACGAATTGTGTTGGCTGTTCTTGTCAAAGATTTAAATCGTATGCTTTTGAAAGTAAAAGAAGAGCATTACAATGTGGAGCATGTTTTTGATTATTGAAATAAATCTGCTGAGATTTGAAGCAACCGTTCCAAATCCTCCATTAAAAAGTTAGAATTTTTCCGATGATTTCACAAAAGTCCCATACTTTCGGGAAAAGCTAAATTGGACAGAACATTAGATTATCAGACACTTCAAAAAATAGGTTTCTTTTAGCCAACCCAAAAGCAAAAATAGCCGCTTCTCCAACACTCTATTCTTCTTTGCAGGAAAATCAATCAGCCAAATCCTTCTTCAATTCCTTTATAGATGCTTTTATAAATCCTTCCTTATCTTTTTTTGCTTCTTTAATGATGGCTTTTACATGTGCTGGGTTTGTAGCATATTTCTCGGACCATAAAAGAATTTCTAATATAATGGGGTATAAGTTAATTCCCATTTCCGTCAGCTTATAAAAAACACGGGTCTTTGTTCCGGGGTTGTCAACCTTTCGAATAAACCCGTTTTCTTCAAGTGACAGCAGCCGTGCTGACAGAATATTTGTTGCAATGCCTTCCCCCGCATTCAGGAAGTCCTTGTAGGTACAATTCTTATTTAACAGGAGGTCCCTAATTATCAGCAACGACCACTTATCTCCCCACATTTCAAGGGACCAACTGACAGGACAATCCGATCTCTTTTGACTCTTGCTCATAATAATATTTTCTTTTGCACTTGCATTTTGCAATTATTGTTGTATGTTTACACTTGCGATTTGCAAGTAAATATACGAACGGATAATTAAAAAAAAGCAAATGAAACAAACAATTTTAATAACAGGTGCATCTTCAGGCTTTGGTTTGATGCTGGCAAACAATTTACATCAACAAGGTTATAAAGTAATTGGTACAAGTCGTAATCCGGAAAAACTGCAAGCCACTGTTTCTTTTAAAGTATTGGCTTTGGATATTACTGATGAGAATTCAATAAAAGAATTTACAAAGCAACTTTTCGAAACCGTAAACCAATTAGATGTTTTGGTTAATAATGCGGGCTATATGCTCACAGGATTAGCAGAGGAAACATCAACAGAAGCAGGAAAGCTTCAATTTGAAACTAACTTTTGGGGAACAGTAAATGTCACAAAAGCAATATTGCCTTATTTCCGAAAACAAAAGTTCGGTCAGATTATTACAGTCAGCTCGATGATGGGGCTTATATCAATACCAATGAAATCCATGTATGCGGCATCCAAACATGCCTTGGAAGGTTACTTTAAAACATTACGTTTTGAGTTAAGTCAATTTAATATCAAGGTGAGTATGATCGAGCCAATGTGGGCAAAAACAAATCTTGGATCAAACATGGTTTCCGTTGATGGAAATATAGCAGAATACAAGAACTATAAAGAGCAAGTAAATAAGTATATCAAAAAAGGTATGGCAGAGGGAGACGAACCTTCTGTAATAGTGAATAAAATTATTAAAGTGATAAATACCAAAAATCCAAAATTCCGAAATAGTGTAGGAAAAATGGCGGGAATGGTACTATTTCTTAATAATTACGCTTATTCCCAGTTTGAAGGAGCGATAAACAAAAGTGTGAAATCGGCAAAATAAAAATGAAAAAGAAAATAGCATTCGCACTGATAATGGGAAGTATAACAACAGCCATTATTTCCTTCACATTAATTGTTATAAATGTTGGTTTTTCTGAAAAGTTTTTGAGGATATGGTTAAAATCATGGGGACTTGCCTATTTAGTGGTTATTCCTGCCATTCTTATTATCGGTCCAGTAATTCAAAAACTTGTAGATAAATTATTTGGTGATAAGAAAGTTTGATACCAGAAAAGAATCATGACGCACATCTATAAAACAAATGGCAGAAGCTAATAAATTATCAAGACGTGAATTAGTTAAACAAGGTGGACTTGCTTTAACAGTTTTGGCTTTACCTTTTCCATTAAAAGCATTTTCAAATTTTAACGACATGACAGATAACAAAAATTTTGACGTAATCATAGTTGG
>CAMLLB010000070.1 GCA_946480815.1 uncultured Flavobacteriales bacterium | reverse complement strand
AGGTGTTCCGGATGCTGTTCCGGTCAATCCTGAACCTTGTGTAAATCCGCTTACCCCATATTCGATATTCCAGTCGGTTTCACTTCCTCCTGCTGTCCATGAAATATCTGCAGAATTGGAAGTTACCAAATCTGAAACCAAAGCCATTACAGGAGCACAGCTGGATTCTTCCAATACAATATTGTCCAGGATCCACCAATAGCCCCAGCTTCCTGTCCAACGGAAACGAACTTTTGCATTCGCCGAACCATTTGCCTGGGATGTAATATTCAATGAAACATGTTCCGGGTCCGGTGTATCATTGAAATCACTGAAAACCGTAACCCAGGAAGTTCCGTTCCATACCTCAATAAAATATTCAGCTCCCGTTCCACCGTTCTCGCTATCATCAAAAAAGGTATGATCGAAAGACAATAGAATTGCGCCGGTGATGACACTTGCGTCAAATACCGGAGATTCAATGGTAGCTTCTTCAGCTAAACCATTATTCCCGTAATTATCACTGTCAAATATTGCTGCCGGATCAGAAATCGGAGCATTTAATGTTTGACCTCCCGGATTGTCGAAAGCCCAAACTTCCCCATTTCCGGCAATGTCATTGCTTGTCCACACGGTTTGTGGAGTGGTTCCTGTAGCCGAACTAAAGTCCTGGCTAAAGATGACCTGGGCTGATAGGTTGTTTGATAACTGCAAGAGCAAAATACAACCTAACAAAGTGTACATTTTCTTCATAATTATAGTATGTTTTGTTTAGATTACCTGAGCATAATATTAAAAAATAAAATGCCACGTTAAAGACTCGTTTTCATGCTTTTTTGTTGCTTCGGAGGTTTTAAAAAATAGTTTTTTTAGTTCCAACTATTTTAACCGTATCAATAATTGACAAACCAATTTATATGCAATCTATTGATCTGTCAGTGAAAAATCATGTGTCTCATGAAAATCAATCCCGGGTCAAAATTTTCTTCAATGGAAGAAGATAGTTATTCACAATGTGTAATATTTAACGGACTTATATGAAAGAACCGAAAACCCTGACTCCGGTTTATCGGAAAATTACAGCTTCAATCTACCATGATTTTGACAGGATACCCCGTTCCATTTAACGGAGGTTCCAGTAGAAAATCGCGCCAGGCGGTTAGAAGTTCTTTGAAATCAAGTAAAGAGCCATGACCTATAATGTTTTCCCCGTTCTCATCGTAAAATTCGATATCAGTTTCCGTAATAAAAGCGATTTGGTCTTCACTCGTGAAGCCCGTATCCACTATTTGTGAATAATTTCCATTTAATGCCAAATCAATATTCGAAATCAAATCGTTTAAAGATTCCTGATCAACAAAGAAAGTTACATGTGCAATATCAGGATCATTTATTTCCGAACTTGCAGTTTTCCGTATTCTGCCATTTACAATTTTGTTGTAGAAAACAATTTTTTTATCACTAATTGCGCCCATATTACTTATTTATTTTGGATGGGTGAGTATGTCAGTACGAATCACTATCAAAGAAAAGAAAACCCTGACTTTAGAAAAATCAGGGTTTTAATTTTATTCAAAAGTATCATTGAATTACCACCCGGTATACTTTTTCGGCATGTTCATTTGAAAGCTTAAAGAAGTAGGTACCTTTTTGTACGTGGCTCAAATTCACAGTATTTGTTCCTGCTAAAATGGTATTGTTTCCATTTTCAACAGTTCTTCCGTTCACATCTGTAATTTCCAGGTTGAATGTCCCACCTGTAAATGCAGACTCAATGAATACAATCCCTGTTGAAGGATTCGGATACACACTCATCTCTTCCAATGCATGTTCATCCACTGATAACCAGTCGCAATTCGTAATCGTAACAACAATACTGGATGTGTCATCCGGACAAACTCCATTTCCGGCTATATATACGTAATTGAATTGTCCCGGGAATGTACCTGTGATTACCTGGGAATTCGGCATCAAATCGTGCGTCGGGTTATACCAGCTACCGCCGAAATTCACAGTTCCACCCAATCCTGAATACAAATCAATCGGTTCGTTCTTACATGCGGTAATTCCACCGTCAAGACCTGCACTTGATGGCGGGTAAATCGTAATGACAGCTGAAGCTGTATCCACCAGACATCCTTCTGTAATATAATTCACCGATACCGTTCCGGCAGGTACAAATTGAGGATTGAACATGGAATCATTTACAATTGTAGTCGGATTCGGGGCAAATGTCCATGATCCGATCTCATCATCTTTTACAATTAAGCTGTTCAGGTCAACCAATCCTTCAGTTTGGCAAACACTCGCAGAACCATCCGTTCCTGCACTTGCACTTCTTTCAATTAAACTGAAATCATCTACCTGCAGGTAATAAGGACTCCCATTGGAATTGATGCTCAACCCGAATTTATATACTCCGGAGGTTGCCGGTGTGAAACACGTTAAATGACTGGTAAAATCTTCATCCGGAATTTCAGTCGAAGTAATAAAGGTCCCGGTAGGTAACGTTCCTACAACTCCTGCCTGATCCAATGAAACAACTTCTGCATCCCATCCGTCGGAACTGCCTTCCGTAGCAAAATAGAACTTGAACTCGTAATTTGTTCCTGCTGTCAATTGAAACTCAGGAGTCCACAAAGTGTCAGGAACGTTCCATGAATAAAGTGCCATGTAGTTCATTCCTGAATAAGCCGGTACTCCAACGTTCCATGAACCATCAAAATCAGAGAACCACATTCCTTCTGAAGCCGACCAGCAGTTTTGGAAATAACCGTAACCGAGATCCGTCATTGATTCAAAATCTTCAGACCATGGAAAGCTTGTAATCGGCGCGCAATCAGTTGCTCCCGAAACCAACGTCCAATAAGATTCTTCACTTCCGCAATTTGCACGGATATAGACATCGTATGGCATTCCGGGATTCAACCCATTTAAGGTATACGGATTCGTAATTACGGATTCTGAACCTAATTCAGTCCCCGTTCCGGGTATAAAGCCAGGTGCCCCGTACTCCAGGTCCCACATGGTTTCAGTTCCGTTAATCGTCCATGAAAGGTCAAACGAAGTCGTTCCGGTATTATCAATTGCTAAATCTGTAATGGGAATACAAGTAACTGCTTCCACCAGTACATTATCCAGGATCCAATACATGGAATAATCCCCAACCCAGTGAAAACGGACCTGGGCATCGGAAGCTCCATTTAAATCCGAAGTAATGTCCAGCAATATATGTTCCGGGTCATTAGCCGAGGTTGTGAAAGAAGAATAAACCTGCACCCAGGCACTTCCGTTCCACACTTCCACATACAATTGTCCGCCGTAATCAGCATCAAAATATTGATCAAAAGAAAGGAAAATCGGGTTTGAAGTGGCACTTGCATCGAATAAAGGTGTTTCTAAAGCACAATCTTCCGGAATCCCATCACTTCCATAATTATCACTGTCAAAGATTGCAGCAGGATCAGAAATGGGCATTGTCAGGGTTCTTCCGCCGGGATTATTAAATTCCCAAACGTTTCCTCCACCATCGATATCATTATTGGTCCAGTTGGTTGGTGGTGTTGTTCCGGTTGCGGAACTGAAATCCTCAGATAGGAGCACCTGAGCTGAAAGGTTGTTGGTAAGTTGCAGTAATAGCGAACAACCTAACAAAAGGTAAATTTTCTTCATAAGTTTTTGGCATGTTTAATTACAAACACAATAATAATTAATCTCACAACTAATTACTGAACAATCTTGAGGCAAAGTTGGATTCCAATAATGAAGAGAAACTTAACTTTTTTTAATCAAAAAGTTAAGTTTCTATTTCTTGACTTATCAATAATTGAAGAAAAGGAATCTACTGGGAATATTTGGTATGCTGCCATTGAATCCAATATTCCTGCAAACCTTCTTTTGTTTTGAACAATTTGCTGATCCAAAGTCTTCTGTTCTTTACAATCTTGTTGGGACTGGAAAGCAAATCAAATTTTCTTTTTTTCAATTCGGGTTTATGCCCCCATCCTCCACAATGATCAAAAGCAGTCATCGCCTGGTTTTTCGGGACACGCTTGAACGGAATATAGACCCTGTATTCCACATAGTTTGAGTCTCCGTTCATTCCTTTTGTAGAAATCCGGATGCGGCGAAAGTCAACTTTGCTGTACAAACTGTCACGATACAACTGTTTCAATTTATTCCCCACATATTCACACATTTTGTTCGAATATTGGTGCGCTACATCCGTACCGTTCAAATCAAGCTGGTTGATGTAACGCTCCGATACAAACTCTACTCCCCGGTACATACCGCTGCATGCAGAATCGGTGCAAAATGGTGTATCAATGATGCAGGTAAAGGGTAAATTATGTGATGAATCCAAAACCAATTGATCCTGTTCACTATCCGTAAAGATTTGTTTATTGCTATTCCCTTTACATGAACAGACAATAGACAATACGGAAGCATATATCGTTATTGAAACAAATCGGATTACGTTATTCATTACCTAAAAATAATTGAAAATTGATTCCATGCATTGAACAAAATTAATAAGACTAACTTTTCAGATCAAGTACGGTAATCTTTTCGTTTCATTCAATTCTTTTCCATATTATCGAAATAAAAGACTAATTTAGGATTGCACGTACTGGAATAGCTGAATGCTTTCCGACTAGGCTGAGGGGAACTGAAAACCGAATTATAGAGTAAGGCCATATAAACTATTCACTTATGAAAAAAAATCTTCTTGCAGGATTACTTCTCATTTCCTGCTCAATCTATTCATTTACCCAAACAAGTGTCTGGTATTTCGGAAACAACGGCGGACTTCGCTTTACGGGAGCAACCACCTCTCCTGAACCAGGATCAGTAATGACTACTAATGAAGGATGTACAGCTGCTTCCGACAACAGCGGAAACCTCTTGTTTTATGCCGACGGGCAACGAATATGGCATGGTGCCACGCACGCTTCTGTCACTTCATCCATGCTTGGAAGTCCCTCCTCTACACAGTCAGCAATAGTTATTCCTTTGCCGGGTAATTTCTGCACCAAATTTCTGGTTGTTACCTCCGAAGGAGTTGAAACCACACCGGCAACACCCAATGGAATTGGGGTTGCACTCGTAACAGTTACCGGAACTTATCCTTCCCATATGGTAACGTATGATCCGGCAGTTTCTATTATTGGGGGCGGAACACGTTTCTCCGAAAAACTTGCTGTTACTCCAGACGGATCAGGTGGTTGGTGGCTTGTTGCCCATGACTTCAGTCCAACTACTTCTGGTGGAACACAGTTCTACAAATTCCATATCACCAATACACCTGCTTTTACCGGAATCACCTCCAGTGCAGGTGCACAGACAGCATTGATGGCCAACCTCACCACTCAAGTAGTCGGACTTGCTCACAATACAACAAATTACAATGCACAGGGGCAAATGAAATTCAGTGTTTCAGGCAACAAACTTGGGTTGGCACTTTGTGGATCAAAATTTGCTGAAACCTTTAATTTCAACTTATTCACCGGAAATATGACGCTCGACAAATCCATCAATGTAGGTGGAAGTGGAAATACGTACGGTTTTGAATTTTCACCTAACGGGAATTATATTTATATCGGCCAGGGATTTGCAGGAGTTGGGGCCACATGTAATCTGTATCAATACGATATTACAGTTGCAAGTCCTACTCCATATACTATTGCAAGTGCAGTTACTTCCTCCGGACAGCAATACCCTTTCAATGGTTTACAGTTGGGACCGAACAATAAAGTGTATGTCAGCGGCCCTTTTGTAGGCGTAAGTACGCTTTCCGCGTTAAATACACCCGACGTTGCAGGGGCCGGAAGCGGATGGAGTTCCAACTCGGTTCCGATCAACGGAACACGTACTCTTGGATTACCAACGGTTATTGCCGGGCAGGTGTCTTGTGATGTACCGACTTCATCCGGATGTAATTGTACCGGAGTGAATGCCAAACTGCTTTCATTGAACCTCACTAGCTCCAATGGGAATGCCAATGCATCATTCGATCTGAATTCGGGAGGGAAAGTAATCAAAAAAGTACGTGTCACACTGCTGAATTACCTGGTTACACCAAGCAGTGATCTTTGTCGTAATTATTGTTCTATTACCAATGCGGATTTCGGACACTTTGTATCTCCAGCGGCTACTTTGTCTGGGTTTACAGCTTCGTTTTCACCCTATTCTTACTCCACCTCTGCTACTTTCAGTAACGACATCGAATTGACAACTTCAACTCCAAGAGTCATTACCAACGAATCATTGACACTCAACCTCAAATTCCCTCCTATCCTTGCATTGTCTTGTTGCTCACAAAGTGTGAAAGCTTGTTTCCGGGTAGAATTCATTGATGCAAACTGCAATATTTGCGATGTATTGATTTGCAACTCCCAGGGTGGAATTCCTCCGGATGAGCTGAAAACAACCAGATCTGCTGATGATCCAGAAGCTCCCGGAATTTTATCAACTTCAGCAGAACAGCAACAGCTTTCCGTTTATCCGAATCCGAACAACGGGAACTTTATTATCAACACTGCAAAGATCGGAACAGACTGCCGCTATCAGTTGACTTCACTTGAAGGACAGGAAATTGAAAGTGGTACGATACGTGGCGAAAGTCATGAAATAAAAAAACAAAATCTGCCACCGGGAACTTACTCTGTCTTTGTATTCAAAGAAAACCAGGTATTTACAGAACGAATCGTTGTTGTAAAAGAATAAATAAACAACAGAAATAAGGAAATCCCTCCCGGCTGCATCGGGAGGGATTTTTCATTATTCCCTAAGAATTTTAACCGGCTGTTTGTTTTCATCTATCGCAACGAAGGTAAATTCACCTGTTACTGCTTTCTCGCGCTGGTCGGAATACATTTGTTCCATAAAGATCTCTACCCGGATTTTCAAACTGGTACTTCCCAGGTAAGTTACTTTACCGATCAATTCCACGATTGTCCCTGCAGGAATCGGTTTTTTAAAATCGATCTTGTCACTGCTCACGGTAACCATTCGCTGGCGACTGAAACGGGTTGCGGCAATAAAGGCTACTTCGTCCATTAATTGCATCGCTGTTCCTCCGAAAAGTGTATCATAATGATTGGTTGTACTTGGAAAAACAGCTTTAAAAATGCGTGTTTCAGCTTGTTGAATGCGTTGTTCTATATTCATTGTTTATTATTTTGGAGTCAGGATATTTTAGAGTCACGATCAAGACTAAATTATCATGACTCACAAAGTCTTGTCTCTTGACTCCTTTATTTCTTCTTAAAAAGTGTGGAAATAGTTGCGAAACGCTGCTCTAATAATTTCGCATTGTATTCCTTTTTCAATTCAAGCATGCAAGCTGCACACAAGCATTCCTCGTAATTATCACAGATATACTGGCTCTCGTCAACAGTTAAATTCACGCTGGTGCACTGACAAAGCGAAATGGAGCCGACTTTACATTCAAAGCGGGAATTACAGCGCGGACAAAGTACTTGTTCATGATCACTCATAAGCTTTTTTTTATGTTCAACGCTTTCGAAAAAAGTATATGCAGGAGGTTTGATCCCTGAAATCAGGAACTGAAAACAACCTTGACATGAGCCTCAAATCGCGAAAGCATGGTCAATTCTATCCAACACAGCGGACAGATCGGAAAACGGCAGGTATCTGACTTTCTATTCATTGACGAAAAGATTACAGTTGCGCGACAGTTCGTGATTCTCACACGATTCCCTATTATTTCACCGGGGTGAAACCATTTTCCGGATATTGATCAATAAAAAGAACGTGTGGTAAATGTAAAGATAGTTTTCAGAATAATTGATTAATTTCTGTTTTCTTATCTTTGCGCTGTGAGAAAGGCATTCATTTACATATTCTTACCCATTTTCCTGTTTAACGGCTCACTCGGAGAAGTTTTCAAACTGGACCGATTCATCGTTCATTTTACAGAACACCAGGCTGCAGATAGTACTCTGGGACTCTTTGATTTTATCTACATGCATTATATCGGTGATGACAGGAATTCGAATGACCAGGATAAAGACATGGAATTACCTTTCAAAAAAATTGATTGTCATTTTTCTTTCCAGATCGCATCTTTCCCGGATTCTGATTTTGTTCCTGAGAACCGGTTTGAAACAATCGATTCCTATTTAAAGATCGCTTTCAGAAGCCATTCACCTAAAAACCCGGCTTTAGCGGTTTTGCAACAACCTCCCTGTTCCGCTTAGCATTCGAATCCGCTTATTAAAAATTTCAACGCAATACAAACCTTGTTGTTCTCTGCATACGTTATTGTTTGCAACGAATGGTCAGGTTCAAACTTATTTATAATGAAAAAAAATACACTTATTTTAATCACAAGCCTCTGTTTTACAGCTGCTTTCGGGCAAAACTGGACAGGAGCACTAAATTCGGATTGGAACAACCCTTCCAATTGGTCAACAACTCCTTCCAACGGAGATGATATCGTAATTGACCCGGCAAATTACACAGGGGTAATGGCAGAGCCTGTCATAGCAGTAAACTCCAATTTCACACCTGCAGAAATGCTCGTACAAAACGGAGCACATTTAACTGTTTCTGCGGTTTTAAACACCACAAACCGTGTAGAAGTAATCGGGAACGGGACACTTCTAACCATTACCAATTCGGGTGCTTTTTCCTTAATTGGCGGCGGAAATAATGCCCGTTTGATTTTTGTAGATGATGCTCACCTGGAAATGGATGGCGGAGTCTTATCGAGCGGACAGCGTTTACTTTTTGAGCTGGGCGCTACCGGAACGATCGACGACGGAACCGTTACTGTTGGTGAAACAATTGCTTTGGTAGATGGAAGCGCGATCGGATCAAGTAAATTGATCCAAAACGGCGGAACAATCACTACAAATGCAGAATTCGGGTTTGAAAATGAAGCCGGAACTTATTATCCGACATTCGAACAAAACGGTGGAACATTATATGTTAATGGTTCACTGCTTTGGCTTGGAACCGCACCGGGAGCAGGAAAAGGTTATTTCCGTTCAAACGGAGGCTCTGTTTTCATAACCGGAACAATTGGTAATGATCCGACAAGTACCATGGGCATGCACCTGGAAGTAAGCGGTTCTTCGACTATTTTTGAGAACTCTGGAACAAATGTAACGGTATTAAGCGGTGACTCTCTTGTTCTGGCAGATAGTGCAACCTGGAGAGATGTGAACGCACCAGCCTGGATGAACGACGGAGTTGTTTACGGGTCGAGTAATTCACTTTTCCAATCAGGAAACACCACCTTCAACGGAAATACGAATGGATCCGGAATCGCGGTGTATCAATTGGGAAATCTAACGGTCCCGACGGGAAAAACACTCAATCATGTATACCCTATCTTATTGCGAATCAGCGGAAACATGAATATCCTGGGATCGTTCAACCACAATACCAATCGACTAATCCTGAACGGAACGAAAAATCAAAGTATTGATCATGCAGCAAACAATTTGACTTTCCACGGCTTAACGGTTGAAAACAAAGCAAACGGACCGGCAGATGGTGGTTATGGAATCTCTTTGAACACAACGATCACCATTACTGACATGCTGGACCTGGCTGACGGAATCATTGTTTCAACTCCTGGAAAACTGATCAAACTAGTAGACAATATGTATAACTTATTCGGTACCGACACTACTTTTATTGATGGGTATATTGAAAAAACAGGAAACGATCCTTTTAATTTTCCGCTTGGTAAAGTTCCGGATAAATACCGTCCATTGAGCATTACTCCACCGGTCTCAGTAAGCACACAAATTAAAGTTGGTTATGTGGATGCTCCTTACAGCAGTTTAACTCCGGTTGAAGGACCGATGCAAAGTGTAAGCGCGCTGGAATATTGGGATTTCACCAATTCAAATCCCGGTGATCTCGTTGGAGTAACTGTAGGCTGGAACAACGCTTCACAAAGCGGACTGACAGATTGCGCCGACATTTCATTGACTGTCTGGAACGGAATTAAATGGGCTTTTGTTCCTTCGGGCACTTCCGGATTATGCAATGGGACAAATGAAGGAACCCTGTTCAGTTCCGGGAACTTACCTGCTAACGGACCGATCACGATTGGTTTTACGGATAATGTTACCCAGCAGTCGGTTACTTTGTGTCCGGGAGGAACATTCACAGTAGGTTCAAATACCTATGATGAATCGGGAACTTATTTCGATGTTTTACAGGATATGAACGGCGATGACAGTACAGTTGTGACGGTTATTACAGTTCTGCCTCATTTGGTCGACTCTGTTACCAACAACATCACTTTTCTGACAGCGAATGTAAGCCCGGTTGCTACTCAATTTCAGTGGATCGATTGTTTGAATGGTTTTTCCCAAATTATAGGAGAAGTAACTACCACATTTACACCTTCACAAAACGGAAGCTATGCGGTCATTGCATCACACAATGCGTGTCACGATACAAGTGAGTGTGTGATTATTGATCAATTAGGACTTCCTGAATTAAGCAAACTAACTCTTGAGATCTACCCGAATCCGGTAAGTCGTGCTGAAAAGCTGATCATCAATTCACACGCCAGCGAATTTAGTATTCAAAGCCTGGATGGCAAGATCCATCAACCGAAGTCTGTAACACTGTTTGAAGGAACATGTGAAATCGAATTGCCCGTTTTAAGCACCGGGATTTATATCATTTCAGAAGCGGGTGGAATTTCAGCCCCTCGCACCGGTCGATTCAGCGTTCAGTAATTCTGATAATTAATAAAAAAGCCCCTGACATGTATCGTCAGGGGCTTTTTTGTCTTTTATGGCCGGTCTATAAAATCAAAAAAGAATGCGAAACCATACTTCTCTTCCAGTTCTTTTTTGCGTTTATCAACCGTGAATTTTTGCATGTGAATTTTCGATCGGTTTGCTTCTGCCCGCTTCACTCCTTCTGCTGTCACATCGTAAAGGTTATCAGTACGTGTAGGATCTGCCGGTAAAATATTGTACGACACCATTTCGGTCGGACGTTTACAGTTTTCCTGTGTATTCGTTGATTGTTCTTTATACGCCAGGTAAGCTCTTTCTTCCAGAATTCCATAATCCTTTGGATGCAAATACCCGGCTTCAAGTGCCTGAAATAAATAACCCTTGTTTTCCTGGAAAAAACACTGGGAATGTAAAACGATATTCATCGGACATTTCAAACGCAACTCGTATTCTTCCGGGTAATCAGCACTTGTCGTTCCGGCATACAAATCTTTCTTTTTGAATTTTTGATAGAAATTCTTCAGCATTTGGTTACTCGTAATTCCAAGCAAATGTTCATTGGGGAAAAATCCTTTCTTTAATAAATAATCAGCGATGTATGTACGTGTTTTATTTTCACTGGCATGAAACTGCGGACTGTTACCACCCGCTTTTAATTTCAAACTATCCGATTCGTAACACATCAAACAAAAGGTTTCCGATAATTCTTTATCGATATACGGTTCTGCATAATTGAGCTTGAAGTTTTGATTGATCTTCTTATGCAACTGTGAATAACGATTCTTAATGAGCTTACTTGCCGTAACTGATGTCAATGGCATTCCATTTTGAAAGGCAATCTTCAGGTAGTGATTGAACCGGATTGTATCATTTAAATACAAGGCAATTTGAGCCGCAATGTATGGGTCCTTCAAAAAAGGTTTATTGTTTAGGAAAGCTTTGTCATAGTATCGAAAACACGAAGAATCCATTTTCATCACAAACTCTTCTTCTGCTTTATTCACTAACTGGTAATAATCCACATAGGATTTCTCCTGTGAAAAGGAATAAAAGCCGCTTAAGAGTAAAACTCCCAAAATATAGTTCTTCATAATACCTGAATTGTTGCGCCAAAGTTAAACAAATAGGTATTTTATTTCCATTATTTTTCAATTTGCACAAACTTTCCGGCACTCATCATAAACTTCATTCCATTTAGCTTAAACATCTTTCCGTTTCCCAATTGGGCGATGTTGGTTAAGTCTTCCTCCATGGTATGAACACTTCCTCCGGTTGCGTAAGCTAAATCCAGATACAGGGTATTCATGCGGTCCTTTACTCCGCAAACCACAATTTTAACCGGAACTTTCTGTTGTTTCAGGAATTCGATGAGTTTCATATCGCAAGGATCTTCCCAATTATCAGCAATCAGTACCACATTGTTTTTGTTCTCCGGGTATTTTTGAATGGCAAAGCAGATCGCTTCCAGATCATTTTCTATGTGATTGCCTTTTTCCATTGCTTTGAACGCCAATTCAATGACCTTATCCGCATTGGACGATTCAATTGTCCAGATTCCGGTTGGATCCAATGATTTGGTTTGAGTATCGCTATTCTCCTCATCGTCGTTAAAAAACACAATCTGTTTGAAGGTTTTCATTTTCTGATTGGCTTTGATCCACAACAGAATCTGTGCTGTATAAGGAGACATGCTTCCGGTGACATCTGTAACCACCAACATGTTTTTCCAGGTTGGCTGTCTTTCAAAAACCTTCAAAAGACTGGAATCCTGGGGAGGAGTCTTTTGTTCAACCACATCGAGAATGAGTTTATGTTCTTCCTGGAATGTTGGCACTTTACGGTAGTAAATCTCAAAGCCGTGGAAGTAGTTCTGCATATCTCTTTGTGATTCCACACCGGTTTGTTTCACGATGTTCCAATCAATAATGCTGCTGTTAAACGCTTCGGGAAGCAGGATATACAATTCCAGGATCCGCCGACGGTTCAATTCCGTGAAATCCATTCCATACGGATAATCGGAATAAATGAGATCGACCCGTATGATGGTTTGATCCTTTAGTGCTTTTACATCCTCCGGATTCAGGATCGTATGCTCACCGGGAGTCATCCGGATCTTTGCAACGCTGAATCCATTTTCAACAGGGCGGTACTTCGCGATTTTTAAGGTATCCCGGAAACGGAAATTTTCACGGATTGAGACTTGTGCGGTAGTTGTCTTTCCTATCCAAAGAAAGAGTAACAAAAGTGGAAGAATAGTTTTCATACTCCTATAACACAAGGAGTTGAAAAAAGTAACATAGAATAATTACGAATTGCAAATTCCTAATTACGAATGGTTGATTTCAGTAAGCTGAAGCAGCTTTGAAGACACTATTCAAAAATATTCATGCAATAGAATCCTGTTACGAATGCCTCATCTCATATTAAAATAATTCGGCATTCGTAATTAGGAATTCGGAATTAATTCGTTTCTGTGTATTTTTTGAAGTTGTCCAGGATCGCCTGCCAGCCTGCTTGCTGCATTTCAACCGGGTTTTGACCTTCTGCGTCGAAGGTTTCTACAACTTTTGTTTCGTTCCCGCCGTCACTGGTGAACGTAATATTGGTTTGTCTTCCGTCATCCATCGTATAACTGATGTACTGATGTGTTGTAACCTCATCGTAGATCCCTCCGAAATCAAAACCGAAACTTCCGTCCTTTGCTTCCATTCGCGCTGTAAATCGCCCGCCTGCCCGCAGGTCATTTTCCGACTTCGGTGTGTGCCAATCCGGTGATGCACTGTTCCACTTTTTAATGTGTTCCGGTTCATTCCAGTAATCCCATACTTTCTCAATCGGGGCCTTTACTGTCGCCTCCACGGTAATCTTTGTCTTTTCCATATTTTTTAAGGGTTAAAAAAATTCAAACCTGATCAAGCAATTTAAGCTTTTTGGAACGATTATTTACCTGAATAAACTTGCGTATTTTTCCCGATTATCAATCATAATCCAGATTAAAACTGCAAATAATATCAATGCAATCGGTAAACCGGACGGTGCATTAAAGATATGCGTGAGCAAAATTCCCACCATGACCGGAAGGATCATCAGCGCACCAAGTGCTCTGTATTTAGGAATAATTACCAGGATGCCGGCAATAATTTCTACCACCGCAATCAAAGGCATTAACCAAACAATTGCTGTAAAAGCTTCTACGAGTTTCATCATATCTTCCGGCATATCCTTCGGCATTGGCATGTACTGAAAGAACTTGTTCAATCCTGAATTGATAAACATCAAGCCAAAGAGCAAACTGAATACAAACAAAATTTTATTTTTCATATCTGTTGTTTTTTGAGTGTTGGTAAAAGTGCGTCCAGGTTTTCCATTGCCATGCCCAAACCTTCTTTGAAGCCCATGTTGATCGTTTCCTCCAATTGTGCCAGATCATCATATGAAATATGGATTTTCACTTCGGTCATTTCTCCCTTGTCTTCAAACGAAACTTCCCATTTCGATTGTGGCATTGCTTCGTTGATCGTTCCTTTACTATCCGTGAAAGCGTCCAAACCGGCAAAAGAACTTTGCGGACGGATTTTGGTATAATTCACCACCGACCAATGTTCTTCACCTTGTGGACCGATCATGGCATAAAGCCAGGTTCCGCCATCTCTGAAATCCATACTCTTGGTTTGTGCCTTCCATGGTTTCGGTGCCCACCATTGATCCAGGATTTCGCTTTTGGTATAGGCTTCCCAAACCAAGTCTCTCTCTGCCGCAAATTCCCTCTTCACGGTGATCGTTCTGTTGTCTTTGTCTACAGAAAAATCAAATGCTAAATTGTGTTTCATACCTTCTGTTTTTTTACTGTTTATTTTTTCCGATTCAGCGAATTCAGTATCGTGTTGATTCAAAAGCTCAACGGATTCAATTGGAACTCCCAACAAGTTAAAGCTTCCTAAAAGGGTATCCAAAAAGTTAAACATTTTTTTACTTTTGAATGTTATACAATTATCGAAATTGATCAGGACTGAACTTCATCACTGAAGTTGATCATCCAATTAATTCCGTACTTATCTGTAAATGATCCGAAATACGCTCCGAAGAACATATCTTCCAATGGCATGGTAATGTTACCGCCTGCTGAAAGTTCATCGAAAAGGCGTTTGGCCTCTTCACGTGTTTCAGGCTCGATGGAAATGTGCATGTTGTTCCCGGTTGTAAGTGTGAACCCCATTTCTTTCGGTGCATCCGTTCCCATCAGTACATGATGTGGCGTGATCGGTAATTCAACGTGTAAAACCATCTTTTTTATGACATCTGCAACCGGTGGATGATTGGAGTCTGCAGGAATGTCTCCGAATCGCTGAATCCCGCTTCCTAAAAACTCTGTTTTGAAAACTGATTTGTAAAACAAAAATGCTTCTTCCGTATTCCCGGGGAAATTCAGATAGTTGCAAACACGCGGTAACTGTTTTGGCTTCAACTCGTTTCGCAATTTGAATTTCGCTTCGATATATTGGTCCAGGTTTTCCATTGCCATAGAGAAGCCTTCTTTAAACCCAAAGGAGATGATCTTTTCCAAATCTTCCAGTGAGTCATACTGAATGGTGATATTTACCCGTGCATGCTCACCTACCGCAGCAAATTCATTGTTCCACAATGAACGCGGGAACTCAGTATTCAGGTTTCCGTTCTCATCACAAAAGCCGTCCAAACCGGAATAGTACTTTTGATGTTCAATCTTTTTGTAGTCCAGTTTGCACCAATGCACTTCATTTTCAGGTGATACCATGCAATACAACCACGTTCCCCCTTCTTTGAAATCCATCGATTTCGTTTTGGTCTGATACGGTTTCGGTGCCCACCAGAGGTCGAGCAATTCCGGTTTTGTCCAGGCATCCCAAACCAGGGACACATTTGCAGCAAAATCACGTGTTACGTGAATCGTGTTATTTTCCTTATTCACGGAAAAATCAAATAATAAACTACTTTTCATACTTTTCTCTTTTTTAATCTGCACTAACGCTTACGCAGTAGCTTGTTCCTTCGCTAAAGCTTCGGCGTCATGCGAACAGCGAAGGCGCAACGTTTGACTATTTTCCAAAAGCCCTGCTATCTCTTTTTGTTTTTTAAAGTTGTTAATACATCATCTAATTGCTTGAAGCGGCTTTCCCAGATTTTCCGGAACAATTCCAGCCATTGATTGATCCCTTTCATTTTGTCTCTGTTGAGTTCATAATAAAATGCTCTTCCCGATTGGTTCCGCACCTCTTCTATCTAACTCGGAGTTTTAAATATGAAACCAATCGGTTTCACAAATATATATGCAACTAATCGGTTTCGCAAATTTTTCTGTATTTTTTTTTGTAAATTAATTGAACGAAATACCATTCAGGTTGTATTTATGCCTGATTTAAAAGCAATTCCGATGAAACATGTTTTTTTTCTATTGGCAACAGAACCAATCAATCCGGAGACGGAAACTTCCGTTTGGTGGTATATTTTACCTACCAGCGGTTTTGCTTTATTGCTTTCGTTTTACTTTATAATCAAACGAAGAAAAAAGAAATAAGCTCCGTTAACTATTTCCCATGAAACACCTTTATCTAATAATATTACTGTCTATTTCGACTTTCTCGTTTTGTCAGCAGGACAGTTCCGGAAGAATTCCTATCCATTACCAGGAAAATCACTTTCTGAATATCATAGACAGCCTTCCATCCAAATTAAATCATTCATCAGATTCCGTTTTGTCGGTTACCATACCCGATAGCATCTGGAAATCAATCAGTTTTCCCCGTTCATCTTTGGAAGCGTTTAATCCCGGAAAATTCATCATTAGTAGTTTTATTTTTGAATCTGCATACACTCCGAAAGGAGCACGGAAAGATATCAGCAATGGAAAGCCGGTGATCCTGTTTGGGGGAGGATTTGGTGGAACACCCGATTTCAATTCGACAGCAGATAAGGACTTTCAACGAAAATACGGAGTGGAATTCTATTCTCAAGGCTGCATCCGCATGCCCGATGACGACCAGGAAGGATACAACCAGGTGATCTTTGCTTACCTGGACAAGAAATACGGAACTGCATGGC
>CAMLLB010000069.1 GCA_946480815.1 uncultured Flavobacteriales bacterium | reverse complement strand
AAGGCAACCTTGCAATCAATCCTTCGTTATTGAGTAGAGACAGTGAAACAGAATTGGGAATTAGAAGATATAATTGAAGGCTGTAAGTCATCCGACAGGAGGGCACAGGAGCAATTATTCAAGAAGTTTTACGGGAAAATGCTGGTGGTTTGCCAACGGTATATTCGCGATAAAGATTCGGCCCAGGAAGTTTTACAAGAAGGTTTCATCAAGGTCTTTGAACATATTAAAGGTTACGACAAGAAAGGGTCTTTTGAAGGCTGGATGAGAAGAATTATTGTGAATTGCGCAATTGATTCCATCCGAAAGTCTAAAAAAGATTGGATGCTGAGCGATAACGACAATGATTTCAAATACATCCCGGAAGATGACGAACTTGGGGAAGATTGGGAAATTACTACGTTAAAAGCAGAAGTCGCAATGGAAGCCATTAACAAGCTTTCTCCGGCTTACAAAGCAGTTTTCAACTTGTATGTGATGGAAGAATTTACGCATAAGGAAATTGCGGAAATGTTGGAAATCAGTGAAGGAACGTCGAAATCGAATTTAGCCAAAGCCAAAATGAACCTTCAGAATTATTTGAAACAGAAATTTACAAAAATTGCTCAATGAAGAACATTGAACAGATATTTAAAGAGTCCCTCGAAAACCATGAGCTGCCTTACAACGAGGCTGCATGGGAATCATTATCCAAAAGATTAGACGGGACAACTCCTTCTCCATTCTATCGTAAATGGTGGGTTGCTGCTTCAGTTGGTACTGTACTGGTTGGGTCTGCGCTGTTTTTTACCATGAACTCTCAATCGGATTCAAAGCAGACAACAAAAGAAAATACTTCGGTTGTTAGCCAAAACACTACTGCTTCTCAAACCGGTTCTCATGCAGAACCTCGTTTGGATACTCGCAATAGCTCCAACCCTCAGACAAACACTCCTCAGGTTGAAGAACATTTGGTGAACAATTCACCGTCCATACAGATTGAACACATCAGCAACAATACGAATATTGAAGCACCTTCTATCGTTTCCAATTCAAAAGATGTCATTCAAAAGAATTCAACTTCTCAAAATCCACAAGGTTCTCAAAAAGGATCTTTGGACAACAACGGGGAACAAAAAATAACTTTCTTAGCAGCTACATCAAACAAGACCAAATACTGTATTGGCGAGGATATTGAAATTGGAAATCCGAATGAAACAGCTTCTGTTTCGGTAATCCAAAACAATAAAACAATTGGTACGGTGAAACCAGGAGCGAAAAAAACGTTTACGGCTTCCAACGAAGGAGCTGTTGACCTGGTGGTAGGAAATCAAAAACAAACTATTTACATCAACAAGCCGACCTCTGATCTTTATATCAGTGTGGATCAGTCTTTGCTTTATGAAAATGGAATTCCGGCTATCAGCTTTACCGTTTCGGGAAATAATACTCCTGTTCATTGGACAGCTGAAAAACATCCAAGCGAATTGCTGAACGGAACATTTATTGTTCATCCATATAGTGGAAAAGAAGTCTCGGTTTCTGCTTCTGCAAAAGATCAAAATGGTTGTCCTGTAACAGAAACTAAGAAAATCACACTCCCTGAAACATATAATCTGAATGCACAGAAGGGAATCGACATGAATTCAAGTGATCCGCGAGTTTCCACTTTCATGCCATATGCGTTAAAAGAACGTAATACTCCATTCGAATTATATATCTACGACGCAAAAAGCGGAAGAGTGATTTACAAAACCACAGATTCTTCAGCAGGCTGGAATGGAGTAGACAACAACACAGGCGAAGTTTTAGCAAATGGAAGCGTTGTTTTATGGAAAGTTGTCTTAGGAAATCCAAATCCCGGAGAACCTAGAGAATACAAAGGAACAGTCGTTATTAAAACGCAATAAATTATTAGTACCAGGCTACTACTGGGTATAGGGAAAGGAAACTTTCCCTTTTTTGTTTTACAAAATCCAGGTATTCGGTTGCCTTTTTGGATTCCGGGTACAACAAACGGTGTTCTTCCATCTTGCGAAGCTTCATGACTTCTTCTATCAATTCATTTGTCTGACCTGAAAAAAGCTCCTGCCGAAGGAAATCCCAAACAAATTCTGTTGCCTGATCTGAAGGATGAACTCCATCCAACTCAAAATAACGGTAATCTCTTAATACATCATTTACTAATTCGTAGGATGGGAAATAATGAATCGAACTTTGTTTAAGTATGGAGATTAAACGAAACAATTCCGCTTTGGACAACGAATTCTCCATTAAACCATCCCGGATGTAGCGCACCGGACTTACTGTAAATACAATTTGAATTCCGGGATTTGCTTTTCGCAGTTCTTTTATTGCCAGATCCCAGCTTGGAAGCATTTCTTCTGTGCAAGTCAACTCCTTTTGAAATAAGGATTGAGGTTGTTGATGACAATTCGCAACGAAATCACCCGTTTCTTTCAAACGATAGCCATGAGCAGACCCAAGCGTAACGACTAATAATTTGGCAGTTGAAAGTGAAGTCCGTAAAATTTGTAATCGGTCTTGGAGCAACTCATCCAATCCGGAAGAACTCATCGCATACAATGTACTGCTTGCGTCGTAACTCACATAAACATCATCCTTTTGTACACACGCACTTGGCTCTGTCTTCCCAAATGCCATCAAAATCTGCTTTGCCAATGGGACCGGATGAAAAATAACTCCAAGCGGATTATCCTGAACCCGGAAACCAGCCCTGCGAAACCAAAACGACATATTCGTGGAAAAACATGATCCCAATTGAACGATTGAATCTCCGTGCTGAATCTTCGGAAAGTTTTCCTGGTGTAAACTCGCAGCTGAAATTGTCATTTTAACCGTTCTAACGTGTGATCAAATACTTTTTTCCAGCCTTTCCATTTCCCGGCCTCAGCAAGCGTTTCGTTATGCCAGATAAAGCAAAAAGTCCCTCCGTATCTTCGAACCTCTTGCACCAGGTGATTAACCGCTTCAAGGCTCTGGTCCACACTCATTTTTTTATATTCCAGTAAGGTCCCGTCCATATAGGCAAAAGGAACTATTCTATATTCCGGGTAAGAGCGATTGGTCAAAAGATCAAAAAATGCATGTTCATGAGCTGTTCCTGCACGAAAACCGTAATCATCTGCGTATCCCATCGTGTAATCTTTTTCAAATCCCAGTTCAATCATTCGATGGTAAGTCCTTGGCAAGTTTAATTTCAGAAAATGTTGCCTGGATTCGGTAATTATTTTTGAAGTGATTTTCTGAATGCGATTGACTTCCTGATTCAATCGTTCATCCGATTGATTACTGGCATAACTTGGATGCAATCCAACGTTCCCTTGTTGACTTAAAGCTAAGATCATTTCCTGGTGCCGTGGATCATTCCAAGCAATATTTGTATCGTATTTTGCATAGTTTCCCAAGTGCCAGAAAATACGGGTTTCCGAATATTCCTGACAAACAGAACGAATAATTTCAAAGGAATCAAAGGGATCTTTTAACTCACCCTTTTGAACCAATTTTCTTACTTTCAATCGTTCTTTGTTGTTCTGTAACAGATCTTTTGTGTTTGATAACCAGGAGCGCCATCCCTCTTTCCACTTATAAGCAAATGTGTTGTCAATATCAAACGATGGAATGACCTGAACTTTTTTTTGCGACTCCAATTCTTTTATATATGCAGGAGCATATACCTTGAAGAAAGCTTCTATCCAGCGTTCCACTATTTGCAGATGAAGCCATCCGAATTTACTTTGCAGGCTTTCCTTTGCTGTAAATCGCCCATGATTATCCGGAAACTTTGAATGGTATTCTTCATAACGGGTAAGCACATAAAAAATCGAAGCCAAGGGATCCGGAACAGAATCAAATTGAAGGCAATCAATTCCATGCCAATTTCCCTTTTCCACACGAATAGTTTCCCGAAAGGCCTCCTCAAATAATAAGCTTGAAGGATTTAGAACAGATGCATTATTGAACTCAAAATGAGAGTACGAAATTTTTGGTCCGGAAAAGGAATCAAAAACAGGTTTGTCATTTGTCAATCGGTATTCCAGGCCATGTTCCTTGAATACAAAATCCAGGGTGTAAATTAAGCGAATTGAAATTTCATCAACGTAAAACAACATTTCTTAGAGAAGTTCTTGATCCGAAAAGCTAAAGTAGCCATTATCCGTGATAATGAGGTGATCCAAAACCGGCATTTCAATCAACTCGCCGAATTGTTTGATTTTTTTGGTGATCATTTTATCGGATTCACTTGGTTTGAGATTTCTGCTCGGGTGATTATGAGATAAAATAATAGCTGATGCACCCATATCAATTCCATACTTAAAAATGATTTTAGGATCAACGTAAGTGCCTGCTGTTCCTCCAATGGAAAGTTGCTTTACCTGCATTATCTCATTCGCCCGGTTTAAATACATGACAAAAAATTCTTCGTGGCTCAAATCTGTAAAATAAGGCTTCAATTCTTCGAAAGCTCGTTCAGAACTGTCAATTTTTGTGCGTTCTTGGATTTGACTGCTCTTTCTTCTTCTCCCCAACTCCAGTGCTGCTAAGATTGATATAGCTTTTGACTTTCCGATTCCTTTAACTTCACACAGTTGGGACAGTCTCAATTTACCAAATTCATATAAATCTCCCTTTGCCAGCAAAAGCACTTCCCTTCCAAGATCAACCGCCGATTTATTTCCTGTTCCGGTCCCTATCAAAATAGCCAGTAATTCGGCATCTGAGAGTGAATTTCTTCCCTTAAGCATCATTTTTTCACGTGGTCTGTCATCTTCAGACCAATGAGGAATAGTTGTTTTTTGGACTTGCATTCTTATCTTCTTTTCCCTGAAATTACAAAAATACTTCTGGTAAAAAAAGGTCTCTCATCATATTTTTCCATTTTTTTCAACATTTTAATCCGATTTTCTAATCAAGAAAAAAGTGTTAATCTATATTCTATTAAACTCTTACTTTTATGCGATGGATTCTTTGACACAAATCGTGCTCGGAGCTGCTGTTGGAGAAGCAGTTGCCGGAAGAAAAATGGGTATAAGAGCTGCTCTTTTTGGCGCTATTGGTGGTACGATACCGGATTTAGATGTTTTTCTGAGATTCTTTTACGATCCTTTGGATGCTGCATTGGTCCACAGGGGTTTTTCTCACTCATTACTTTTTGCTGTTCTTGCAGGATTGGTTCTGACTTTTATTTCCAACAAACTGAATAAAAAAAACTACAGTAACAGGACTTGGTTCTTACTATGGTTTCTTTCCATCGCTACTCACCCCATGCTGGACATTTTCACAAATTATGGAACCCAATTCTTCTGGCCATTTGATTGGCGTTTAACTTTCAATTCTGTTTTTGTGATTGATCCGCTGTATACGCTTCCGTTCATGATTCTGCTTATTGGGGCTTTATTCATGAAACGGGAATCGAAAAGAAGACTTATCTGGAATTGGACCGGGATTATCTACTCTTCATTGTATCTGCTTTGGGGAGTCGCTATCAAACTCTTTATTTACAGTAACACCGATTCCTATTTTGAACAAGCAAACATTCATCCTGAAAGAACAATGGTTACTCCAATGCCTTTGACTTCTTTTTATTGGGATCTCATTGCAGAAGACGACTCGAATTACTATGTTGGTTACAAATCTCTTTTCGCCCCTTTTGACCCAAAACAAATTGAGATTTTACCCAAGAACCATCAGTTATTGGAAGATATTGACTGGCAGGGAAATTCAAGGATCCGGGAGATCGAGCATATTACGAATGGGTTTTATGCCGTAGAACCGAAAAAGGATAGCTTAATCATTTATGATTTGAGATTTGGAACAGCTACAACAATTACCAACGGCGCCGGTACACTTCCAATAATGGGATATGGCTTTTCCCTTAAAGGAAAAAAAGCAGAAAAATTATTCCTGTACCGGACACGGGATTTCAGTAAAATAAACTTTAGCGTTTATTGGGATAAAGTTTTTGGAAAATAAAGCTGCTTCAAGTAATTTTTAGAATAGAACGTTAAAACTTCTATTCATGAAGCAGAAAAAAATCAAAGACCAGAAACAAAATAAGCCCGGAATTGAGGCTAAAATGATTCCCAGTCCTGAATACATCAGTAAGAAGTATAAAGCCAGTGGAAAACTTACCAATAAAGTGGCACTTATAACTGGTGGAGATAGCGGAATAGGAAGAAGCATTGCAGTACACTATGCTCATGAAGGTGCAGATATTGCGATCGTTTACCTTTCCGAAAAGAAGGATGCCCAGGATACAAAAAAGTTGATCGAGGCTCAGAACAGGAAATGTTTGCTCATTAAGGGAGATCTGACTGATGAAAAATTTTGCAAAAAATGTATCAAAGAGGTTTTAAAAGAATTCAAAAAGCTGCATATCCTGGTGAATAATGCCGGAACACATTTTAATGCCGATACCCCGACGGGAGTTACTTCCGAGAATCTGAAAAAGACATTCGAAACCAATATTTATCCCCTGTTTTACCTTACGAAAGAAGCAATCCCCCATCTTGGGAAAGGGGCTTGTATTATCAATACGTCTTCTGTAACAGCATATCGCGGAAGTGATCATTTACTGGACTATTCCAGTACGAAAGGAGCCATTACCACTTTCACAAAATCACTCGCTACCATGCTGGCAAAAAAAGGAATTCGTGTGAACGGAGTCGCACCCGGACCAATTTGGACCCCATTAATTGTTTCGAGCTTTGACAATTTGGGAAAATTCGGAAAAGACACACCAATGGGACGTGCCGGACAACCATCCGAAGTTGGTCCTGCTTTTGTTTTTCTCGCCTCATCTGACAGCAGTTACATAACAGGCCAATTCATCCATGTGAATGGTGGAGAAATTGTTGGAAGCTAAAGCTTATTCAATCACTAAATACAAGCAATATGAGACGCAGGAGATCTAAAAAACAATTCTTTGAGAATTTTGCATCCAAAGCATCCAAAGCGGTTGGAAGTCCATACGCTTTTGTGAGTGCACTTTCGCTGGTGATCATATGGGCGATCTGTGGCCCTTTTTTCGACTTTTCCGAAACCTGGCAGTTGGTCATCAACACCGGAACAACCATTATTACGTTCTTAATGGTATTCCTCATTCAAAAATCACAAAACAAAGATTCTCTGGCGATCCAACTTAAATTGAATGAATTGGTGGCTTCGAGTGAAAAATCGAGCAATCGGTTGGTGGATATTGAAAGTATGACAGAAGAAGAAATGATGATCGTTCTGAAATATTATCAAAAGCTAAGCGAATTATCCAACTCACATGAGCCCTTACAAACTTCCCATTCCATTGAAGAAGCGAATCTGGATCATCAGCAGAAATACAAATCTCCTCCTAAAAAAGCAAAAACGCAAAATAACTCAATTCCAAAAAAATGATAATTCACTCCTGAATTGTTTATAAGTGGCTTTTCGAAAAGCAATCGGATGGAACTTTCGACTTACCTTTGCAGCAACTATGATAAAAGTAGAAATGAAACATTGGATTACGATATGTGCTTGCTCTGCATTATTGCTTCAGGCTTGCGGACAAAATTCCGAAGGAACTAAAACAGAATCTCAAAAAAATGAGCGAAAAATTCCTCAGTTACCTCAAATAAAACATACGTTCAAACTCACTGATTACTTAAGTGAAAATGCTGATTTGGATAAGGATGTTGAAGATTTATTTAAGACACTAGATGATACCGCAATCGTAGCTCAATTGATCATGCCTGCAGTTGGGAGATTGGGAAACACACCAACTTCTATCAAAGCGTTGATCAATAGACGTGTAATCGGTGGGGTTTTAATGTTAAACGGAACCAAAACCGAATTTACATCCTGGATTAAGGAATTCAATGAATTGAATGGAAAAAATGGAAATCCGGGTTTTTTATACAGTGCTGATGCGGAACCAAGCTTGTTTAACCGCAAAATTTCCGGTTCTTCCTCTGTCAAAAAAGCAAATGAAATCACATCTCTGTCGGAAGTAAACCAATGCGCAGATACAATCGCGGCAACGCTAAAAGCAATCGGGATCAATTACAACTTTGCACCGGTTGTGGATTTGGCAAAGAACGGAACGGTTGGTTACAGAGGCTTCGCAAAAGTGGAAGCAAACAATATTCCATGGTCGAATGCCTTTATCGCACGTATGCAGGAACAGGGAATCATTGCTACGGCAAAACACTTTCCGGGTCACGGATTGGTTTCCGGAGACACACACAAATCGCTTCAGGCAATTGATGGCGAGTTGAAAGAAGTTCCCACTTACCCGGGATTGATCGAAAAGGGAGTTTTAAGTATCATGATTGGTCACCTGGCTGTTGTGAACAATCCGAAATACAATACAAACGGGCTTCCTGCGACCTGTTCAAAAGTGATCGTTACTGATTTATTACGCAAAGAACTTGGATTTAAAGGACTGGTAGTTACAGACGCCATGAACATGGGCGGGGTTACAGCTGTAAAAGGAAACAGTGTAAAAGCAATTGAAGCCGGAGTGGACATTTTATTGATGCCTTTGGATTGTATGAAATCACATGGCGAGATCCTGGCAAAATACCGCTCGGATGCTGCATTCAAAGCAACAGTAGATGCTGCGGCAAAACGTGTGCTTCGCATGAAGTTGTGTGCCGGCGCAATCAAATAAAAAAACATTCATTAAACAGAAGATCGTCTTTCGTTAAAAGGCGATCTTTTTTTGTGCAATTCATTTTTGGCACTACTTTTATGGTGCTACTAAAAAACTTGAAACTCTTATGAAAATAATACTTGCCCTGATCGTGATAGCCACAAGTCAGATTGTTTACGGACAGATCTTACATCAAACAATCCGGGAGGATAAAACCTACGAGTATTGGTTTTCGCTGGACCAATATCAAAAACCGCTGAATTATGCGATAGAAATTGCACATTTGGGCGGAAACATCAACAAACTGACAGGAAAAATCTCCGGAAATAAAAAAAACGGCAATATCAGTATTTCGGATCCGCAAGGAAAAGTACTTTTTGAAAAAGAATTGGGCCCTGATCTGAATTTTGAGTTTGCAACAGACCAAAAAGACATTGTAATAACATTCACAGTGGACGGATTTGTAACCTATTCGAAAAAAGTAAGCGCAGAATCACTTTCTGTCCTGGTATTAAAACTTCAACCAGAACCCCAGGAGGAAGTTTACCAGATTAACGCGCAAAAAGAACTTCCTGCAACAGAATTGGAAACGATTATGCAATGTGTCAATAACTGCGTTCAATACAATGTCAATAAAGACGTGAGTTCCTGTAGTAAAAAAGGTGAATTCTCAATCAGTATTCAGCCCTGAACAGAACCAATAATTCTGCACTCAGTTAGTGAGATCGGATAGAATAAACTACCTTCGTACTCTTTAATCCAGTTTTCAAGAAAGAGTCATGCACGAAACGATCCGGTTAAATAAATTTATCAGTGATGGCGGTTACTGCTCGCGCAGAGAAGCCGATAAATACATTGAACAAGGATCTGTATTCATCAATGGCATCCGTGCAAAAATTGGCTCCCAGGTTGGACCAAAAGACACTGTTGTGGTCAATGGACATACCGTTCAAAGAAAAGTACAGGAAGATGATCTGTATATTGCTCTAAATAAGCCGAAAGGAATTACCTCAACAACAGAAAAGGGAGTTGAAGACAATATTATCGACTACATCGGTCATCCGAGACGGATTTTCCCTATTGGAAGACTGGATAAAGACTCACAAGGCCTGATCTTTCTTACAACCAACGGAGATATCGTAAACAAGATCTTACGAGCAGGAAATCAGCACCAAAAAGAATACATTGTAACTGTTGACAAATCATTCGGCCCTGAATTTGTGGAACGAATGGCTGCGGGAGTACCGATCCTTGGTGTTGTTACCAAAAAATGTATTGTCGAACAACTTTCATCCAATGTTTTCAAGATTATTTTGGTCCAGGGGCTCAATCGACAGATTCGAAGAATGTGTGAATACTTCGGTTATCATGTAACCAAACTGGAACGAACGCGCATCATGAACATTGAACTGAAAGGAATTCCTTTGGGCGAATGGCGTGAGTTGACGGACGAGGAAATGCGTACGATGAACGAGTTATTGAAAGACTCTTCCGGAGAAGCTGACCGCGTGTCGCAAAAAGCTTCAGCAGTGGGACAAAAACCGGCAAACAAATCAAATCCTGCAAAGAAGAAAACACCTGTTCAGCAGAAAAAGAACCAGACCGGACAAAAGGTGCGTTCTTTCGGAAGTAAGCCAGGCGGGAATAATGGGAAGCCGGGAAATTTTCGTGGACAAAAATCGAATTCACGAGGAAGAAAATAACTATCGATACAAATCATTCCGTATGTCCATAAAACTTTTTCAATTCATTTTATACGTATCAGACCAGTCAAAAAGCACCGAATTCTATCGCAGGTTACTGAATTCAGAACCAAGTCTTGAAGTTCCGGGAATGACGGAGTTTGAACTTTCAAATTCCTTGAAACTGGGTATCATGCCTGAAAATGGTATCGCAAAAATCATTGAAGAAAAGACACAGCATCCGTCGCGTGGAAACGGCATCCCCCGATGCGAAATTTACCTGTTGGCTGAAAACCTGAATCCCTATTATGATAGAGCGAAAGCTTTGAATGCCCTCGTTGTAAGCGAGACAGAAAACAGGGATTGGGGGCATCGCGTGTGCTATTTTTCTGACCCGGACGGGCATATTGTAGCAATTGCCGAGGAGATTTAAGTGTAAACGTCCAACAAAAAAGGCATCCGCCGTAGCAAATGCCTTTGATATTTATTCTTGCTGAACTCAATTCGTTGATCTCAACCAATAATCCAATTTGTTTTTTGCAGTTCCATTCGGTTCCAATTTGAAAGATGGCCTTTCGTACAGTGTCATTTGGACAGTTAACTCCATGATTACTTCATCACGTGCAATCAATAACTTACAGGTCTCACCTTCTCCCAAACTTCCTACATAACTTTCAACCGCACTGTTATCAACACGTATACCGTCAGCAGCAATAATTTCGTCACCCACACTCAAGCCTGCTGTTTCAGCTGCGCTTCCGGCACGAACTCCTTTCACAATACAGCTTCCCCCTTCCTGTGATAATGATGCACCGAAAGAAGTTGTCGCTTTTCCTGTGTAAATTACATCTACACCTATCTTTCCGAATACTTCCCTGTAATTCGGAATTTCCGTACCGTTTACATAGTTATCAAAGAAATAATCCATATCCTGCCCCAGGAATTTTTCCAGGGCATCCTGGAATTCAATTTCAGTAAATCCACGGTTCTTCTTGATGTAGAATTCTTCATACAGGTATTGCATGAAGTTATCCAGGCATTTTGTTCCGTTGAATTTATCGACAATGACCGCATCCAGGTAAGCCCCTAAAACAGCTCCTCTGGAATAATAAGTCATCGTGGTGTTTGCACTGTTTTCATTCGGACGATATCCTTTGATCCATGCATCGTAACTGGAATGTGCTACCGGTTGAACACGGGAACCAACAGATCCTTCTACATAATTCAATGTTCCCTGAAGTTTTCTTAAATACTCCTCTTTTGTATAATATCCGGCTCTCACCAACATTAATTCATCGTAGTAAGAAGTAAAACCTTCCATTACCCAAAGCAGGGATGTATAGTTTTCTTCATCATAATTGAATGGACCCAATTGAATCGGTCGGATGCGTTTTACATTCCACAAATGGAAATATTCATGTGCAACAAGAGATAAAAAATCTTTATAAGCACCTCCGTATGTCCAGCGATTGACACTTAAAACACAGGAATTGGCATGTTCCAGACCTCCTTGTCCGTTTACGACATTGTGAATAATAAAAGTGTAGTTTTTATTGGGGTTTTTACCCGCAAAAACTTCATTTTCCGCTTTAACGATCCGGGACATGTCTACCTTCAATTCATCCACATCGTAGTTCCCCGAACCAAAAATTGCCACTTTGTGTTTTGTTTCACCAACTGTAAAATCAAACACTTCCTGGTTTCCAATCTCAAAAGGTGAATCTACCAATACATCGTAATTCGGGAATTGAAAGGTTTCGGATCTCTCACCTGATTTCTGTTCAACAGTCTTCTCCAGAGGTGTTGTGATCACTTTAAAATCTGCATGAGGGTAAACCGTTACGGTTCCAGGTTTATCTTTGTGCCCATCCAGGTAACAAAAAACACCCGAACTGGATACGAAACCATGAGTCAGGTCCAAAAAGCTGGTCCTAACAGACAACTCAAATGCATATACTTCGTACTGAACACGCACTTTTTTTGCTTTTCCGGAGCTTACTTTCCATGCATTTTTTGAAGTTTTGGCAACTTTCAACGATCCACCTTTTTCATCAAAAGCACGAACCAAATTCACATTTTTAGAAAATTCCCTCACCAAATACGAACCTGGTGCCCAAACAGGCATTTTCACTGTTAAATCCCCTGCTTTGAATTCAGAAATTTCCATTTCCACTTCAAAATAGTGATTCTGAGGTTTACTCATTCGCAGTGCGTATTGAATTTTTTGTGCGTTAATTATCCCGGCTAAGCCAAGTGATACGATAAGTAATGCTGATTTCATGCTTGATTTTAATTTAGCCAAATATACTTCTTTCAAAAGAAATTCATCATTTTCTAATCTCAGTTAACAGCAATTTGACATGCGATTTATATTGTAGCAAAAGTAAGACCTGAATTTTGCACCATGAAAAAATCATTGGTGGTAGTACTAGGAGGATTCGGTTTGGTGTTGTTGATTTTTGCTTCGATGTCCTGGTACTTTAATCAGAAAATGCATGAAAAACAGGCTTTACTTGTAAAACTGGACAATCTCTCTACGCAAATACAAGATCACAAAGATTGGATGGAACACCTTACCAATCAGCGTTTATGGTATGATTCAATTGCAAAGGACGAGCTTGAATACCGCAGAAAGAACAGCTTTGCTCATGAATTAATCCGGCAGGACCTAAGTGCCGTGTTCTCTTCTGATAAGAAAGTGGAAAAAGAATTATTGATCACATTGGATGGCATTTTGCTAATTGAAGACCGGATCTTGAATGATATTGCAAAAATTGGGTTTAAGGAGTTCGGATACATTGGAAAGATACGCGAAGTCATTCACCGGGTAGAAGAAAAATTCCCGCAATTTGACGAACAAATTCTGAGTTTACGCAGACATGAAAAGGATTACATCATGCGCAACGATGAGAATTATGCGGAATCACTTCACCAGGAAATAGCAAATTGGCAGGCACGTGGAAATTGCCCACCGGAACTGGACCAGTACCTCCAGTATTTTGATTCGGTCAGAAACCGCATCCAACTGTTGTTTGCAATTCCAAACAGGAACCATTATTCCAACTGGTCCTTGAATATGGCAAGTATTCAAGCAAATTTGCGACGGATTCGAGGTGAATTTATTCGTGAATCTTATGCTTTATCGAATGATTCATTGAAAATGCAGTACATTATTTCCGGAATTGCATTCTTAGCACTGATCCTCGGAAGCATTTATATTGTGCGGAATATCACCATCCAGGTAAGCCGGTTGCAGCGCAGTATGAATGAATTTATTTCTTCCAATTACCAGGCATTTGACAGCATTTCTCAACAATTACCCAAGAACGAAATCGGACAAATCAGTATCCAGTTCCTAAAAATGGCGCGTAAGATCAAATGGGATGTTCATTTACTTGAAGACCGCGTTCTAAGAAGAACTACAGCTTTGCACGAAAAGAATCTCCAGTTGGAAAAACAGCATGCTGAAATAATGGACAGTCTCCGATACGCACAAAAATTGCAGGAGTCCCTATTGGTATCACGAAAACAACTGTCGCAGCATTTCGAACATGTGCATGTTCATTACACCCCGAAAAACCTGGTTGGTGGCGATTTTTACTGGATGAAAGTTTTCCGGGAAGAGGGTGCGGAAAAAATTCTCTTTGCATTGGCCGATTGTACAGGACATGGTGTACCAGGAGCTTTGCTAAGTGTATTGGGAATGAATACCCTGGATGAATTATTCGCTGACGGTATCCGCAAACCGAATGAGTTACTGGATTCTTTACGCAAAACAATTCTGCGAAGGATCAGCTCTGATGAAGAGCAGCGAATGGACGGAATGGATATCGCTATTTTTTGCCTGGACAAACGCACCCGTGAATTGACTTTCTCGGGAGCTCAAATGCCTTTGTGGATCGTACGCAACTCGGAAGTCATTGAACTAAACGGAGAACGCGTTCCGATTGGCTTTACATATACAAATCATTTAGAATTCAAATCGCAAAATATCTTATTGGAAGAAGAAGATAAACTGGTCTTTTTCACAGATGGGATGGTCGATCAGTTCGGGATGGAGTCGAATAAAAAATTCGGAAAAAAACAGTTACGCTATTTGTTGTCACGCTCTTCCAATCAAAACGGAAGTTTGCTTTACAATCGACTGATGAACCAGTTTTCATTTTGGAAGGGAGAAGGTGAACAAACAGATGATTGTACGTTTATAATTTTAGAGCCGAAGTTTGTAAAAGCGCGAAATGTGAAAGTGGAGGTACCTGTTTCGAATGGAAAAGTAGAAGCCTGATTAAACTAGTAAAATAGTTTTAAAATACAAATACCTCATAATGAAATACTTAATTCAATATCTGTTCGTAACTTTGGGAACAAGCGAATTTGCGAATTCTAAAATTTGCGCACCGATTTTGGATCGATCACTTCCCAAAGCAAAGTTCCGGATCAAAGTGAAATGAAAACGCCTTCGTATCGATCGGATTCTCAAACAAATCCGGGTAATACACTTTCATTTCCGAGTGCATCAACCCAAACGGAATATCTTCAAACTCCCCGTAAAAATGCAGATATTCCATAAACTGACTCCCTTCCACGAATGCCTGGAAGAGTGAATCCTCTTTCCCATCCCAATTCAACACAGGAACACCGCTTAATTTACAAATACGCGGATCAAAAGCAGGCGTACATTTACTCCATTTCCCATCAAGGTAAACTTCTACATACCCATGGAACACAATTTCATCACGCTTCAGGTAAGATTTCAACTTCTCAACACCAATGTGATTTTTCACAATTCCAAAACCCAAGCGGGCAGGAAAACCAAAAGCACGAAAACAGGCGCAAGCCAACAATGCTTTTTCAACACACCAGGCACGTTTTTTAGTCACTACTACACTCGCTTTCAAATATTCCTGCCGTAAATCCAGGTGATACGGATCATATAAAAAGGAATCACGTACAGTTTCGTAAATAGCAATTGCCTGCTGAACAGGATCAGTATGAGTTGAAATCGTCCGGATAAATTCCTGTACTTCCGGACTGGAGTAATTAATATATGGAGTTTCCACCAGGAATTCTTCCCATTTTAACTCCTGATTTTGCACGTTCATTTTGCGAAATTAACTAAATTCGTTGAGTGACGGATTCAGATAAAAAACAATCATTTCGCGAAGAATTTGAGGCGCATCTTGAGAGCCCGATGCCCATATTATCCCGATTACGCAATGTAATTTTCGGAAAGGAAAATCCGGATACGTACACTCAAATCAGTTTTTATCTTGGATTAATTATTTGGAGCATTTTTTTAGTCTGGATTATCCTTGGCTATGTGGTGCTTACAAGCACAGAATGGATTGAACAGGAAAAAGGACTGGATGTTCATACATTGATAGAACAACGTGGAGAAGCATTGGGATTTACCGGTGTGGATTTTCAAAACAACCTCATAACGTTCTACAATGTGGCGATTGTTGCCTGGATCGGTCTTTTTATCGGATTGGTATTACAGTGGCGAAAGAGCATTTGGTTTATTTATTTCATTTGGGGTTCTGGAGCCTTGTATTTGTTGGCCATGTGGTTTCTTTTGGGATTTTCTTATTGGTACCACGATACCACTACCTTCGACAAAATTGCTTTTATCTTATTTATCGGGCACTCAAGCTTATACTATTACTTCCTAAAGCGGGAAGTGAATGGAGAAAAAACCAACTTCTTTGGAATTGATGAAGATTTTGATTGACTAATTATTTAGTCTAAATAGTTCTTTTTCCAATTTTAAAACTAATTCATTAGGTGAATTTCGCTCGTTTGGCATAATAAGTTTTGCCTGTTTGTAATAATGAACCCGCCGACTTAACAAATCTTCAATAAACGGATGAAACTCGGCCTCACTAAGTTCCTTTAACAAAGGTCTTTGCTCTTTTTCATCCTTCAATCTTTTGATTAAAGTCAATAAACTGGTGTTCAAATAAATAACCAACCCCATTTGATGCATCAATTCAAGAGCTCCTTCAATGGAAGGAAGTCCTCCCCCAACTGCAATAACCGAAGGTTTAACAGATTCCAGGCTTTTTAAAAATTCCATTTCCATTTCACGAAAAGCAATTTCCCCATTTTCCGAAAAAATAGTATTGATCCGCTTCCCGGTTTTGTTTTCAATCTCTTTATCCGAATCAATGAAAGGAAGATTCAAACGCTCTGCCAATAATGCGCCAACGGTCGATTTACCGCTTCCCATAAAGCCAATCAGAAAAATATGTTTCTCTTTCATTCTTATATTTCCAATTAACGCAAAGATTTAAACTTTGCTATCTCTGTAATTTTAAGTTAAAATTAAAAGATTAGTTTGCGTTCTTTAAGCTCCAGAAGCGTCTTCTCTAATTTGATCAAATCTTCCTCCGAGTTGAAGGCATTGATCGAATAACGGATATAAACCTGACCGTTCTGCACCATCACCGGAATTTCTATTTTGTATTCGCTGTAAAGAATGTTCTTCAATTCCATTGGATTTTCACAACGAACGGGAATACTTCCCATTTGACCTATAAACTCATCCGTTACAGGAGCCAATGGCTTAGAGCCTGTCAAATCACATAACCCCGGTAACCACTTCTGCACCAATATCCTGCAATCTTCTGCAACTCCCCACCAATCGTTCACTTTCATAAAGTCGATTGCGTCCGGAATTGTCAAATAAGCAGAAAAATCACGGGTTCCGTTGAATTGGTGGTAATCCAAAAACTGTGAATGACCAGGAAAATCAGCCTTGTATCCCCAACTTACCACTAAGGGATCCAATTCCTTTTGATGTTCCGGTTTTACATGTAAAAAACTGGAGCCTTTCGGGGTCATCATCCATTTGTGACAAGCTCCGGTATAGAAATCGGCATTCAAAGCAATTAAATTCAGTTCGACATGTGCAGGAACATGTGCTCCGTCAATAAAAACAAGTAAACCTCTTTTCTTCGCTTCGTCACAGATCTCTTTTACAGGTAAAATTAAGCCCGTAGCAGAGGTTATTTGTGAAATAAACACCATTCTGGTCTTTTCACTAAAACCTTTCCAGAAATCGTCTAAAAATGCTTCTTTCGTTTGAATTGGCAATGAAATTGCCTGTTTCACGTATTTAGCTCCTTTTTCCGCACAATAGAATTCCCAGGTACGGTCACAGGCTCCATATTCGATATTCGTAGTTAGTACCTCATCACCGTCTTTTAAATCCAATGAGCGCGCAACAATATTTACGGCAAAGGTTGGATTCGGGACATAAACCAGGTCGTCCGGTTCACAAGTCAGGAATTCTGCCAAACGTACCCTGCTTTCTTTCAGGTATTCAGGACCCTTGTTTACGATAAACTGAACCGGTTCGTATTCCAACTCACGTTGAAACCGTTGGTATGACTCAAAAATCGGTTTCGGAGTTGCCCCGAATGATCCGAAATTCAAGAATGTAATATCTTTTCGAAGCAGAAAAGCTTCTTTTAAATCGGTATACAACATAAATTCCTAATTCCTAATTCCTAATTCCTAATTCCTAATTCCTAATAAAAAATGTTCAAAGAGTTCAAAAGGTTCAAAGGGTTCAATCGTTTAAAAATCAAATAATTCGTAATTCGTAATTCGTAATTCGTAATT
>CAMLLB010000068.1 GCA_946480815.1 uncultured Flavobacteriales bacterium | reverse complement strand
TTTAATCAGGAAACCTTTTCCATCCAGGGTCTTTTCGAAATCAGCCACGCTTTTCGTCACTTTGGTATTGATCTCATCCAATTCTTTGGTGATCTTCTCCAATTCGGTTTTAGAAGCTTTCTCGGTCTTTTCGAGGTCTTCTTTTACAGTAAGGTAGCTATTTTGCTTTGCTTTAGCGATCCCGGCAATCCCGAATTTTCCGGAACCACCTGTTCCATCAATTTCTTTCAGGTAATCGTTTTGTTTTTCAATTGCAAGATCACTTTTTTGTTTCAGTTCCTCTTCCAATTTCTTTTTATTTGCAAGCAACTCATCTTTTCTCGACTGGTAAACCTGCTCCACTTCGATTTTTTTCTCTGCCAGTTTTTTATCCAGCAAAATCGGGATCTCACGATCCACATCCGAGCTAAAAATGAACAGGATGATCGGCTGGGCCAAAAACGCACCGATACACAATGCCATAATCACCCGAAGCCCGATCGCAACAATATTCGTCCTTTTCTTATTGATGGAGGAAACCAACACACGGTCGATGGAAAGCACAAAGCCTCCCATAAAAATTCCCAATGAAACAAATAAGAACGGTGAATCTGAATTGGTACTCCAGAAATAGCCCCATGCCAGGGTTGCATACAGCCAGGTGAACAACATAGCCGAACCCAATATCTTATACCTATTCCGGTCAACCGTACAATCCTGGATCAGTTCTTTTATTGCCGTGGAGAACCACCACAATACATCAGACATCTGATCGTTTTCCGGTTCTTTTTTTTGTTTTGTATCGATTGAATTTTCTGCCATGCTACCGTTTATTCCTCATAAAGGGAGCAAACATAATTCAGTTACAAAAGCAAACTCTTTTTTTATAGAATTTTGGGATTTTTCAATTGATTCTCCAGTTCCGAAATCAGCGGATGATCAACCATTCCCGGATTGGCTTTCAATTCTTCCAACATCCGTTTGATGGTTTCCATATCCAGGTTTTCTTCCCGTTTAACTTCAAAACTTGATTCGGGAGCCAAAGAGAAAAAAAGTTCATCCGTCCAGGCATTCCGCATGCCATCAATAACCAAATGCACCCGGTCAACAGCCCCCCTGTTCGCCACAGAATGGACAAAATTCACATTGGTATACCAACATTCTCCCGGAAGCATCGTCAATCTTTCGCCACCTAGAATAAATTCGATATCCGGGTTGGTTACAATGGGAATGTGTAATCGGAATTGACCGTCTTCATAACCCAATTCGTAATCCGTATGAGGCTTAATCTCAGCACCGACCTCCAATCTCAGTAAACGAACAGAAAGTATCGGGAACTTAAAAAAATCCAGCACTTCGCGGAAATAAGCGCATTCTTTCATTAATGGTGTCTCGGAAATGGAAGACTGGTCCTGCACATGCGCAAAAATATTTTGTTCGTTTCCATTCCTTGCATAAAGCGAAACGGCTTTCCAATTACCGGTATATCCGCCCGTATTGAAATGCGGGATCCACTGGCTCTCCATAGCACGGGAAAGATCCGAAACCAGGCGTTGCTCATCAAACAATATGGGAAACTTTAAATATTTTGTCACGCGATCTTTACTCATCTCAACCATTTTAACATATTTGGAAAAGGTTCCACTCCTTCATTTCCCGAAACGGAACACAGTCCCATCCATTCCAGTAAGGGAAGTCCAATGTAATTCTTATTCCCGAATTGTTCGATCAGCCAAGCCGATTGATTCTTGTATCCTTCCGGGTGAAAGACCACTTCCGGTTCCAAATCCAAATGCCGCAAGGCAGCATACGACCACAGGATCGCAGCCAATTCATCTCCGTCGCTCGGCCACAGCGGATCCATTTCATCTGTTCCTATCAGCGGGCGCCATTCTTCAGCAGTCACTGCAATATGCCCGGCTTCATGCAGCAAATCCCCTGGAAATTTCAAACGATCGGGATCCATCAGAATAGTATTTTTCTCAATGGCCAAACCAGGTAAAAAGCAGTCATCCGGAAGTCTGGTTTCGATCACCGGAATTCCGATTTGGTTTAAAAAATGAAGGATTTTTTGCTGAGACATGTGAATAGTTTTTATTTGGATGAAAATAGGAAATATCTGTCTTCACCTATTTTTTCAAATGATCTTTTTCACTAATTTATATAAGAAAGTTCAAAAAAAATGTACGATCCATTGATGCACGGAAGGCAAAGCATGAGATTAAACAAACACGATTACAGCAAAGCCGGAGCCTATTTTATTACAATTTGCACTAAAAACAAGCATCCATTTTTTGGCAGTATTGAATCAGGCATATTGAAACAAACACCTGCTGCTATCAGCATACAATGTATTTGGAAACAAATTCCGGTTCAATTTCCGTTTGTTGAATTGGGCGAATTTATTGTGATGCCTAATCATATTCATGGGATTATCATCATCCACGAACACGTAGTTGGGGCGCGATTAATCGCGCCCCAACGTAAACCAAATCAAATACCGGGTGGTTTCGCCGGTAATAACAATCCGATGTTTAACCAAAATTTATCACGAATCATTCGATGGTTCAAAGGACGATGTTCTTATGAAATTCGCAAATCGGATTTTTCTTTTGAATGGCAACGGAATTACTACGATCACATCATTCGTGATAAAGAATCGTATGAGCGCATCTGCCAATATATCCGGAACAACCCGAAAAAACATATTCCGTATGGCCACTTTTGATCACAACCCTATCCATTCTGATCCATACACTGATTTCCACGATTCATGACACCAATCTTCCGTCTCATGACAAACAAAACAACTTGCTTCAGGAAACACCTTATTTTCGTATAACACTATTCGCTATTTGCCTTTCAGACGGACACGGCCGGTCCCGAGAAAGGAAACATCGAATGGTGGGCGTTTTCCGAAAAGCCTGAGAGTAGGAGCCACATTATATACTATTCACTATGACAACAGCGACAGCTAACGCAAATGCACCTGCAAGTATCCAATTGGGTAACGGTGCACAATTCTGGGTATATTTATCCCCAAACAACGACACTTCGAAAATGATCGGTACCTGGAGAGTTACTTTCTCCCAGGGAGATTGGAGCGGAACTATTTCAAGCGAAAATCCGACACAACAACTACAAACACCCAACCTTTCGGGAATTTTTGATATCAAGGTGGAATTATTAAGCGGTTCTACAGGAACATGGCGCCAAATCCCGCCTCAACAGGGAAGCACCAACGAAATCGGTTGCAACAGTACCTGTGCTTCCATGGTAGGAATCGTTGCAGACAGTACCAATCCAATGCCGGGAGCAATCAATGCTCATTTCTGGACAACCTGGGATGCGCTTTGCAGAATGTAAAAGATTATAAAAGTTAGGTTCCAGTTTATTTTGATAAAGGGAGTAATCTGCACATGCGGGTTTCTCCCTTTTCATTTAAAATAAAACCGAATAGGAAGATAGACACATAGAAAATACTTGATCGTTTATACAGACTTCAAAACTATGTGACCTATGTCTCTATGTGGTAAAAAACAAAAAAGCGATCCGTTGAAAGACCGCTTTTGTATCATTGAGGAATTCTTTATTTCTTACCACATAAACAACGGTCGTGCGCTCATCAACGCATTCACTTCCGAACGCACGGATTTGATCGTCTCTTCATCACCGATGTTCATCAATACACGGTCGATTAATTTAACGATCGTTGCGATCTCTGTTTCTTTAATTCCACGGGAAGTGATGGCAGATGTTCCGACACGGATTCCGGAAGTAATGAACGGAGACTCCGTATCAAAAGGTACCATGTTCTTGTTTACTGTAATGTCCGCCAAAACCAGGTTGTTTTCAGCATCTTTCCCGGTTACTCCTTTCGAACGCAAATCGATCAGCATGCTGTGATTATCTGTTCCTCCGGAAATGATCTTGTATCCCAATTTGGTAAATTCTTCCGCCATTAATGCCGCGTTTTTCTTCACCTGGGTCATGTATGTTTTGTAGCCATCAGACAATGCTTCTCCGAACGCCACCGCTTTCGCAGCAATTACGTGCTCTAACGGTCCGCCTTGAATTCCTGGGAATACAGCTGCATCCAACAAGGCTCCCATTGATTTCAGGTTTCCGTTATTCCATTTTAACCCGAACGGATTGTCGAAGTTATTGCGCATCATGATCACACCTCCACGCGGACCACGCAATGTTTTGTGGGTTGTCGTTGTTACGATATGACAGTGATCCAAAGGATCGTTCAATAATCCTGCGGCAATTAATCCTGCAGGATGTGAAATATCTGCCAGGATCAATGCTCCGACCTCGTCAGCAATCTTACGGATACGAGCGTAATCCCAATCTCTTGAATAAGCAGATGCACCGCAAACGATCATTTTTGGTTTTTCGCGCTTCGCAACCTCTTCCATCATGTCGTAATCCACCTTCCCGGTTTGCTCATTAACACCATAGAAAAACGGCTTGTACAATTTCCCGGAAAAGTTGACCGGAGAACCGTGAGTTAAGTGTCCTCCGTGACTCAAATCAAAACCAAGAATTTTATCTCCCGGTTGCAAACAAGCAAGGAAAACCGCAGCATTCGCCTGTGCACCTGAATGTGGCTGCACATTTGCCCATGTTGCCCCGAATAATTTACACAAACGATCGATCGCCAGTTGTTCTACTTTATCAACCACTTCACAACCACCATAATAGCGTTTTCCCGGAAGTCCTTCTGCATATTTATTAGTCAATACAGAACCCATTGCTTCCATTACCTCATCAGAGACAAAGTTTTCAGACGCAATTAATTCAATTCCATGTTCTTGACGCTGTCTTTCTGCAGCAATTAAGTCAAATACTTCCTGATCGCGTTTCATGCTTATTTTTATTTTAGTTTAAACAAGTTCAATGAGTTCAAAATGTTTAAACGATTCAATTGGAACTTTTTGAACCTTTGAAACCTTTTGAACTTTTGCCCGCAAATATAATCTGATTCTAAAAACTATCGTTGCTTTTAGAGCCTTTTGATCGAATGTAATTTATGCGAGTGTACTTCGTCAATTTTACGGGTAATTCCTTTGGAACCAAAATCATCAATCCGGACGTAACCATGCGCATGGATGATCTCGTCTTTATTAACCAGCAGGCCCACATGATGGATATTCCCTGCATCGGAAATGAAAAAAGCCAGATCACCTGCTTCCCGGTCCTCGAAATCTACTTCCTGTCCCAACTCTGCCTGTTGTGAAGAATTACGCGGCAATTGATAATTGAAAACGCGGTGAATTTGCTGCATGAATCCGGAACAGTCAATTCCAAACATGGTTTTCCCTCCCCACAAATACGGAGCGTTCAGATAACTTTTGGCAAATTCGATCAGAGAGGCAGGTTGTGTTTCTTCCTCATTCAAAAAACGATAGGTTGATTTCCCTATATTGAAGGTTTCTTCCCCATCTCCGGGACGAAAAAAACCTTTTGGTAACACTTGTTTCCCCTCCGGCCCTTCAACAATCCTGAATTCCGAATGTTCCACAACCAGGCCATCCAGCCAGCGTGAAATTTCCTTTTCCCTCAAATCCTGGATCTGTTTGGAATCGATCCAACCTTCATATCCATCCATGAATGAGCGGATTTTAACCCATTGATTATGGACTTCAATGATTTCAACAAGCTCACCAAACAAAAGCTGGGTAACTATTTCAGAACGGTCACTTGCATCTCCGCGAACGGGTGCAATACTTGCTTTACAAAATGCGTGAATTCTACTCACTTCTTAGGAAATTGGGGATTTTTTGTCAGTTTTAACGCTTGTTCCATATGCCTGTCGTTGTGATAAGCGACAAACAACAACGCATCTCCTAACCGAAGACGGACCAGTTTGGAAATCGAGATCGGAACTTTAACCTTTTTCAAAGAAACTGCAACCGATTTTTCAATTATTCCAAGAAATTCGTTTTGTCCGTCCAATAAGGTCTTAATCTCTGATCCATTCACCAACAAAGGGTTTACGGATGGATTGTATTCACCGGGAGCATTGAATTTTCGCTTCACATTCCGGGCATTTCCCAGTTTCATCGACATCCAGGCAGATTTCCCCAGAGGAGATGAAGAATAATTAATGCGCGGGACGCGGAAACGGGTTTTATCAATCCGATCGTTTAAAGTCGAATGATAAAATTTCGCATAAGCATTTAAATGAGCAAAAATTTCGGCTAAACTCCAGGTCGCAGGGTTGGGCTTCCAGTTCAATTGATTCTCTGAATAGTTTGAAAACTTCGATTTTAAATGCTGGATATTTTTCTCTGTTATTGTCGCAACTTCGTTGAAGACCCATTGAGTTGTCATATGCTCGAATTTATATCAAATATAACCAGAGCAAATTGAATGGCAAAAGTTATACTCAAAAATGCAACCTTTTTAAACATTTTCATATCTTTCAACTATGAAGCTGATTATTGGACTTTTTGGTGCCCTTGTATTTTACACACAGTTTTATGCTCAGGAAATAGAGCATCAGCATTCAACGCATTATGCTTTGATTGAAAATAAGGGCCAATGGGCAGAAAAAGTACTATTTCAATCCAAATCACAGGGAAATAACATCTGGATCCAGCAACATGGTTTCATCTATGATATCCGGGATTATTCTGCTCTGAAAAAAGCACATTCCCACCGGGTAACAGATGAAAACAGTGATTACTTCAAAGGAACTTTGGTCGGGGTCGAATTTCTCAATTCCCATGAGGTGACACAACTGAAAAAAGAAAAACCGCTTTCCTACTATTATAATTATTTCATCGGCAACGACAGTTTTAAATGGGCAAGCAATGTTCAAAGTTTCCAGGAAGCTACACTCGTTGATTTCTACCCCGGAGTAGATTTAAAAGTCATCGATTCCAAAACAGCGTTCAAATACGAATTGTGGTGCGCACCCGGAACAGATTACAAGCAGATTCAGCTGAAAATGAAAGGATTTTCAGAAATCGCACTGGATAAAAGTGGAAACCTTGTTTTAACAACTGACCTGGGTAAAATCACGGAAAAAAAACCGATCGCTTATCAGATGCTGAACGGTAAATTGAGTGCTATTCCATGTAAATTCATTTTGAAAAAAGACGTTGTTTCGTTCGAGTTAGGAAAACACGATGAAAACGCTACTTTGATCATTGACCCGATTTTAGTATTTGCGACCTATTCCGGTTCTCCGACTGATAATTTTGGAATGACTGCAACCTATGGTTATGATGGATCTGCCTATTCAGGCGGGACCATTTTCGGGAACTCCTATCCGACTCCTGATCCGGCTGCTTTTGATGTAACATCGAATTTCACATTGACCTATAATGGCTTAAATACTACCGACGTATTTATCTCCAAGTATTCTCCGGATGGGACAACCATGATCTGGACAGCATTCCTGGGAGGCGGAAACACTACTCAAGGTACCGAAACCGTTCATAGTTTGATCTGTGACCGGCTAAACAATCTGTACGTTTTCGGGATTACTGCATCCACTGATTTCCCATTACAAAACCCGTTTCAAAATGCACATGGCGGAGGTTCCACTATTAATGTACAGTTCAACGGAGCCAATTTCGGAAGTCAGGGAACAGATATCTTTGTATCAAAGATCAGCGCAAACGGCCATAACCTGATGGCATCCACCTATGTAGGAGGAAACCAGAATGACGGGATCAATTATAAAGTCAGTTCAGGGAATTATAGTGCAGTATCCGCTTACGATTCACTTTCAACAAATTACGGAGATCAATTCCGGGGCGAGATCATGATCGATTCGCTGGGAAATTGTATTGTTGCCTCCTGTACCCGTTCGGCAAATTTTCCAACACTCAATCCATTTCAGGCTGCTCTTGGTGGACAACAGGATGGTGTGGTTTTCAAACTGTCATCTGATCTGAGTACGATGCTTTGGGGAAGTTATTTTGGCGGAACCAACAATGACGCGTGCTATTCCGTAAAAATAGACTCCAGTTACAATGTGGTTTTTGCGGGCGGAACTTCCAGCTCGAATATTCCAGGCACCACCGGAGGATTAAATCCGAATTATCTGGGAGGAAAAGCAGATGGTTTCGTGGGAAAACTGACACCTGACGGGCAAACGCTAACACAGAGCACTTACATTGGAGCAGACTTATACGACCAGGCATTTTTCGTAGAAATTAACCGGAATGATGAGGTTTTTGTACTTGGGCAATCAGTTGGTGGTAATTTCCTGGTAATCAACTCACAAAGCTACCCGAACAGCAGTCAATTTATCGCAAAATTGGATCCGACGTTAACTTCCATTGTCAACTCTACTGTTTTTGGGAATGGCAGCCCAAATATCAATATTTCTCCTGCAGCATTTTTGGTTGATATTTGCGGAAACATGTATGTTTCGGGTTGGGGTGCAAATATCCTTCAGAGCACGCCGTTAAGTGGTATGCCTGTCAGTTCCGACGCTTTTCAAAGTACGTCACCAAACGGCTTTGACTTTTACCTGTTTGTTTACAAACGTGATTTTTCCGGTTTGTTATACGGAAGTTATATCGGGGGAAATCAGGCACAGGAACACGTTGATGGCGGAACTTCCCGTTTTGATAAAAATGGTGTGGTCTATCAGTCGGTTTGCGGAGGATGCAATGGTCACAGCGATTTCCCTACCAGTCCCAATGCGTGGTCAAATCTCAATCTCAATACCGGACCGGGAACCAATAACAACTGCAACAACCTGGTCTTCAAATTTGATTTCCAGTTGTTACCTAAGGCAGAATTTACGACCAATAACGTAAACGGCTGTGAAGACTTTACTGTTACGTTTACAAATACCAGTTCACCGTCTGATTCCTATGAATGGGATTTTGGAAACGGCCAGGGAACTTCAACAGAGTATTCCCCAACAGTCACATACACAAACCCCGGAACCTTCGTCGTTAGGCTGATGGTAACAGACTCCGTTTGTTTACTTACCGATACAGCAGAAATTACAGTCACCGTTCTGCCTGAAATCCAGCTTTCTGTTTCCAACGACACAATTCTTTGTTCACCGCTTCCATTGACTTTCACTGCCAACTCATTCGGATCAGCGGATTACTTTATCTGGTCCTCCAATAATCAGTTTACAGACACATTAAATACAACAACAGCTGATTCTATTCTGAATGTTACGCCCGGTGCAACTACCACCTATTACATTCGTGCAGGAAATGCCTATTGCTCTGAAATAGACAGTGTAACCGTATACTTCATTGGCGGCAGTTTGTCCCTCAACGGAAATGATTCCATCTGTCTGAATGATCCGACAACATTGACGGCATTTATTCAAATTCCCGGAGTAACTTTCACATATGCCTGGAGCCCGATGAGTATATTAACAACCACTGCACAGGAAAATGTGGTCATTGCAAATCCTCCGACCAGTCAATGGGTTTATGTGGACGCCAACGGATCAAACGGTTGTTTTGACAGAGATTCCATTTATATTACCGTTGGGAATATTTCAGGAGCAATCAGTGCGCAGGCAAACCCGGAATATGTTGTACCGGGAGGCACCAGCACCTTAACCGCATCTCCGGCCGGTTATTCGTACGTTTGGTTCCCTCAAACAGGGTTATCTAATCCGTATAGTCAGGTCACAAATGCAACTCCAGAACAAACAACTCAATATGTAGTGAGTATTACAGACGGGATCTGTACCAAATCAGCTTCCGTAAAAGTAAATGTACTGGAAGTAGTCTGCGACCGGACGTATGTATATGTACCAAATGCCTTCTCTCCGAATGGAGATCTGGAGAACGATGTTTTGTATGTGAGAAGTGCAATAGCAACTAAAATTCTATTCCGGATTTTCGATCGCTGGGGAGAAATGGTTTTTGAAACAACAGATCAAAACATCGGCTGGGACGGAACATTCAGAGATAAATTATTAAAACCTGATACTTACGACTATTACCTGGAAGCAACTTGTGTTCAGGGAGAGCAAAAAATCATCAAAGGAAATGTAACCTTGATCCGTTAGCACTTTTTCCAGCGTTAAAAAAGCGCTCCCGTTTCCATGTTAAACTCTACAAAAATCCAAAAAACTTACAACAAAAACTAAAGGATTAGTGCGAAAATGATCGTATCTTATTAGCGTATAAAAATCTGGGTTATGAAAAATTTTTCACTTGTAATCCTTGCATTTATCGCCTTTGATTTTTTAGGTTATGCTCAGTTAAATGATTTGGAAAATTCCAGACGTTATATCAAAATTGTGATCGACACAGAGGTAAGTTTGGAACAACAACAGCAAATCAATACCGCTCTCAATCAGATAACCGGCATTGAAACCGCAAGAATGGACAATATTACGAGTGTATTCCTTGGAATTTATGCACCGGGCGTTACTGTTTCCGATCACACTTTTTTGAATTGGTTTACGAATCACGGATACCCGATCAAGTGTTACTATGATGCCGTCTATACACCCGGAGGGATGATTAACTTATCTAAAACCAGTTGTCCATGAAAAAGTTAGCATCCATCTTGCTTACATTACAGATTTCGCTGCTTCTCGGTCAATCCGATAATTGTACCGGGGTTGTCCCGACATTAAGTGTCGGTTCAAGCTGCACACCTACCAACTATACAGTTCCCACCACGTTTATTGATAATTTCTCCACCGAACCATCATGTGGAGTAAGCTATATCGATGGATTTTTCCAGTTTACAGCAACTTCAGGAACAACCTCCATTACATTAACAGACGGAGCTTCAAATCCAAATCCGGGCATGATGGTATTGAGCGGAACTTGCGGAGGGAGCTTAACTTCCCTGGGCTGTTCACAAAACCCGAACGGGTCAAATGAGCTGATCACATTTACAACCACAATCGGACAGGTATATTACATTGTGATCTTCAGTGTAAATCCATCTGGTAATGGCGCTCCAACTTCCAATACAACGGGTACTATTTGTGTCAATAATTACGTTTCAACCGGACCCGTAGTGGCATCCGATTGTCCGAACTACGTAAACATTTGCAGCAATTCAGGTTTTCAAATCGACCCGAACGGATTTGGAACGATTAATGAGATCCCACCCTTGGGTTCACTTGGAAATCCTGATTATGGAGCATCTCCCGGAAGCTCACCACCCCATTTGGGCGGTTCGATCAATGCCGGTTGTTTACGCATCGGCGAATCCAATAGTACCTGGATGGTTATCAATGTCTATACAGCCGGCGATCTCGCATTCACTTTTGGAGGCGGGGGTTCTCAGACAGGCTTCTATGACTGGATTATGTATCCCTATTCCGGACCTGGTACCTGTTCTGCTATTTCAAACAACACCCTGGCACCGGTAAGATGTAACTGGAATGCTGAAAACTCAGGTGGCACAGGTCTGCAATCTACGATTCCTGCAGGTGGAGATCCGGGAAACTACGAGCCGGTTTTAGCAGTTGCTGCCAATTCACAATACATTATTTGCTTTTCCAATTATAGTTCAGTAACTACCACCGTTCCTATTGTATTCGACGGTACCGCCGTTGTAGGATGTTCCGCATTAGGAGAAAACACAAGTCATTTCATGGTTGAAACGGATTGTGAAAACCAGGAAGCCCTCATTTCATGGAAAGCACCCATAGAAAATCAGCGTACTTATGAAGTTCAAAGAAGTTATACCGGAGAAATATGGGAAATCATCGGAACAGTAACATCTCCATCAAGTTATGATATCAATAGTCGGCAATATGAATTCAGAGATCTTCTTGAAAAGAACAGACCTGTCTTCTACAGACTGAAAGAAATCCATTCGACTATGATCTCCTCCTATTCTGAATTGAAATCCGTGATTTGCAAAGCAGATATCCGATCAAACACCTTATCACCGAACCCTTCTTCAGAATTGACAAACCTGACTTATTATTCGACACAAGCAGGTATACTGAATATTCTTGACGCAATAGGCAGGCCAATTGAGCAAATCCCATTAGAGAACACACATGGAAAAATCGTTCTGAAACCAATCGATATTTCTAAACTTCAGGTGGGCACATACCGTTTTGTCATAAACCTCGGAACTGAAACAACTACCATCCAGTTCATTAAGAAATAGATAAATCTTCTATAAGATTTCAATAATAAAAGAGAAAAAGACTTCTCTTTTCTCTTTTTCATTTAGTACTTTTAAACATATTCTATACTCTTACTTATGAAAAAACAATTACTTACGCTTGGTTTCTTATCAAGTCTTGCAGTGTTTGGTCAAACTTTCACAGATAATTTTGATTCTTATACTGCCGGTCAAAAACTGTGTCCGCAAAGTGGTGGTGCATGGACCACCTGGAGCAACGCTCCCGGAGGAACGGAAGATGTCCTGGTTTCAAATGCGGATGCAGTATCAGGGAGCAACTCACTTTATTTCTCCACAACTGCTCAAACAGGCGGACCTACAGATTTAGTACGCAACTTCGGAGTTTTAAATACCGGGCAATTCGATATGGATTTTAATATCAAAGTTGAAACAGGAAAAGCCGGATATTTCAACCTTCAGAGAAATGCCACAATCGGCCAGGTTTGGGCAATGGATTGTTTTTTCAATGACAACGGTTCTTTGGTAATCAATAACCAGGACGGTTTGAGCTTTACAGGGGCAACTTATCCTCAGAACGTATGGTTCAACTTCAAACTCTCCATTAATTTCAACACCAATAACTGGGAAGTTTTTATTGATAATGTTTCAGTAGGATCCTTTGCCAACCCGATAAACCAAATTGCATCCATCGATATCTATCCAACAGATCAAAACTCTCCATATAGCTGTGGTTATTTCATTGATGATTTCCATACTGAGATCACTCCCTATACACTTCCTTCATTGAATGCAGCTGTAAACGGTTTGTCTTTCGATCAGGGAATGCTGGCTGGAAATGCTGTTACTCCGAAAGTAGTAGTTCGCAACCTGGGAACAACTCCGATCACTTCATTTGATATCGACGTGGACTACAACGGCAACACTATCACGAAATCCGTGACCGGAGTAAATATCGCTTCATTGGCAACAACAACAGTTACAATGAACGGAACTTTAACATTAGCTAACGGAACGATGCCTATGACAGCTACCGTAAGCAATGTGAACGCCGGAACTGATATGGACGCAAATGACGATCAACTTTCAATCAGTTTAAGTCCTTTAACACCGGCTGTTGGTAAAATGGTTGTAGGAGAAGAAGGAACCGGGACCTGGTGTCAGTGGTGTCCGAGAGGTGCTGTTTTCATGGACATGATGCAAACAAAATACGATCAATATTGGGCCGGAATTGCTGTTCATAATGGCGACCCAATGGTTGTTACGGATTATGATGCAGGACTTGGCGGTTTGATTTCAGGATATCCTTCTGCATTGGTTGACCGAATGACTGCAATTGACCCTTCAGAAATGGAAGATGATTTCTTAACGCGTGTTCAGGTGGCTCCAACGGCATTAATTACAAACGGCGCAACATGGAATTCAACTACACGTGAATTAAAAGTATCTACATCTGCTAACTTCCAATCAGCAGGAACAAGTTCCTATAAATTAGGAATTGTTTTAACAGAAGATGAAGTAACAGGAACATCCAGCAGCTACAACCAATCCAATGCATATGCAGGAGGTGGTAACGGAGTAATGGGTGGATTTGAATCATTACCAAATCCGGTTCCTGCGGCGCAAATGGTTTATGACCATGTGGCAAGAGCTATCGAGCCTAGCTTTACCGGTTATGCAAACAGCTTCCCGGCTACAGTAAACGCAGGTGAAACACATACCATTACTGCAACATTTATTTTGCCTGCTACATGGGATGAAACGAAGATCCACATTGTTGGATTGTTATTCAATCCGACTGGAAAAATTGACAATGCAGGAAAAGCAACAATCACTGAAGCTGTAGCAAATGGATTCGTAAACGGAACGGATGTAACCGCTGGTTTGAACGATTTAAGTCAAATTGATGATTTGGTACAAGTTTATCCGAACCCTGCTACAACAGCTGTTTCTGTGAGCTTGCAAATAAAGGAACAGAGCGACGTAACTATTTCTGTAACGGATATTGCGGGTAAAGAAATCTCAAGTAAAAATTACGGTCAAATGAACGGTGCTTCAATGATCACAATCAATACAAGCAACACACCTGCGGGAGTTTACTTTGTAAACGTAAAAATGAACAATGCAATTACTCAGAAAAAAGTAATTATTCAATAATTCGATTGAATAAAAAAGTAGGGGTGCGATTAATCGCGCCCCTACTTTTTTCGATACTTTTGTCATATGAAATGGATTGGAAACCGAATTAGTTATTTAGACGATCAAAATAAAACAACTTTCATTATAACACCGGAACAAATCGGGGTTGTAAAAGCCCTGATGGGCGCATGGTGTTTTATGTGGTTTGCAATCGGGGCAACAATTATCTGGTCCTACTTTGCTCTCAATTTCTCACAACAGGAAAAACTGATCCTTGGAGTTTTCATGGTCTTTTGGCTCTATTATTTCGTACGTGTCGGGAGGACCTTCCTATGGATTATGTATGGTCGCGAATACATTAAGGTTGACAAAATATCCCTGACGATCAAAACAAGTATCGGAACTTATGGAAAGGCCAAAGAATATTACCTGGAAAACATCAAAAAAGTACGCGTTTCTGTTCCGAAAGAAAACTCCTTCCAGGCTGCATGGGAAAATTCTCCGTGGATTCGCGGAGGTGAACGTATTGAATTTGAATACCTGGGAAAAACAATCCGTTTGGGCCGAAAATTAAATCAGCATGATTCAAAATTGCTTTTCCAGGTCCTGACAAAACGCATTGAAGACCAGTTAAAAAAGAAGAATTAATTGAATTAAATTACTATTCGCAGTACTTCTTCCCGATTCATTCCTTTTCTTAAATGCTCTAAAATAATGGGGAATTTTTCATCGATCCGTTCCGGAGTAAAGCCTAGTTCAACCCCAAGCCTTCTCACGAGTTTTGTTTCATTCGCATCCATATTCCCATCAATTGCCAAAAGCTGGATCAGCTGGATGAATCGTTCGTAACGCTCTTCTCTCGTGACTGGCGGAATGAATGGATAATCATCCGGATTCTCGCAAATTTCAGTCACTTGCTCTTCCGTTAAGGAAAGCTTGGTAGCAATTTTTTTCAGTAGCTGGTTTTCTGCAAAACTGATGTTCCCATCAATTCGGGCCAGCATGACCAGGTTTCTGAAATGTCCCTTTTGACGCGCCCGCTCCCCGGAATCGAAAAAATGTGAAAATGAACTCATGTTGATAGTGTTTTTTGGTTTCAAATGTTCAGGCTTCAATTCCGCTCCTCCCTCAATTCAAAGGATACTGAGCGTGGTCGAAGTATCAATTTCTAATCAAACTTAATGCCTTTATTTTTAATGAATGAATAATCACTTCTTTTTTAGCAGGGTTTTCTACATAAATCTGGATCCGATCATCGGTATGATTTATAATGGGCAGATTAAACCGGACATTCAAAGTATCAACCAATCCTGTTCTTTTCTGCGTGATCAGAGAATAAACTTTCCAATCATAGGTATTGTACTTACTAAACGCCTCAAACTTGATTGCTGCAGGAAGCAGACTATCCTTATTTTGATAAATGATTTGTGCCTCAAACAAGGTTTCATCGGTTTTCAGCGTTGGAAAATAAGGTTCTTTATACAATAAAGTGCTCGTTTCCGGCAGAGCTTTGAGGTTCTTTATATTGCAAAAAAGAAGCTGTTCTATCTTTCCGAATTGCAATTTTTCAGCCTGGATGTTTTCCGGCCAGTTTAAGTTTAAACGATCTATTTCCAATCGATTGGTTTGATAATCGGGGATCGAAAGTTTCCCGAAAATATACCAGTAATGTGCTTTTGACATTCTATCGGGATGCAGGTAACCTATTGAAAATTGTCCTGATTGCAAAACGGATAAGCCAAGCGTAAAAAAAACGAAAATCATCAATATATACGACCTGATTTTGGTCTTTCCCAGGTAAACAAGGGCAAAACCCAAAGGTAAAATCAACAATGGATATAAGTCAACCATTGCCCTTGATCCGAATGACGCTGCATACCACCAGCATTCCCAGGAAGCAAAGATCCAAATTGCCAGAAGAGTCGATCCAAGAATTGCCCAAAACAAGTCTTTTCGCTGCCTGTAAAGCTGAACAAAACCGGGAATTAACAATAAAAATACCGGGCTATACAACAACCAACCTTTTTTGTAGCTAAAGAGAAAATCAAACACATGCGGATCTATCATTACCACTTCTTCCACATGCATATTCAGGATAAACCAGCTTCCTCCCATGATTTTCCAATAGATCACTTGCGGTAAATTGAATAACAAACCCGACAGGGGAAACAATAGAATGGATTTCCAATAGGCAAGTTTAGTGGCATAAACCTTTCTCAGCATGATGAGGGGTAAAAGACCCAATAACACATGGGTAGGCCTGATGGAAGAAATCAGGCCCAGAGCCAATGCAGCAATCAGGAGATGCTTTTTCTTTTTCAGTTCTTTGAATTTCAGCAAAGAATAGAATAGCAAAGCAACCAATGCAAAGAGGTAAATATGTTGTAACTGGTACTCATAAATTGCCGTAGCCGCAAAATTCGTCCCGAAATAAATCATCAGGAGCAATAAAGAGCTAATCTGATCCGAGAAAAACAGTTGAAGGATCTTATTCAGGAAATAGATTCCCAATAAGATGAAAAACAGTGCGTTGAGCAAATAAGCAATATGATAAGGTTTACTGAAACCATCTTTCGAATACCCCAAAAACTTTGCAAATGCATGCCCTACCGCATAAGCCGGAAGTTCCAGATACGCTTGTCCCATATGGTAGATATTCAGCGATTGGCCGTTATCCATTTCTTTTAACTGATAAGCGTAAGTTCCGTCACAATACTTGTCCTGAACAGCTTGAATTTCGGCTTGCTTAAGGTTTAAATTCCGATATTGGAACAATTGGGTCAGGTACATATAATACCCGTATCCGTCATACGCACATACACAGGTTGATTCTCCTGTAACTACTTTATTGATCTTTCCTGAAAAAAACAGTGTAAAAACACTAACGATCAACAGAATGGTTATTTTACGGATATTCTTCTTCAGGAAATTAAACATTCAATTGGTGTTCAATAAAGTCGATCAATGTATGAATTACTTTGATGTGGATTTCCTGAGCGCGATCAGCATAATTTGAATGGGGTGCCCGGATTTCCACATCACAAAGTTCAGCCATTTTACCACCGTCTTTTCCGGTAAGCCCAACGATTTTCATCCCTTTTGCTTTGGCAACCTCAATAGCCCGAAGTACATTTTTTGAATTCCCGGATGTCGAAATGGCTAACAGTACATCACCATTCTGGCCCAAAGCTTCCAGGTAACGCGAAAAAATGAATTCGTAACCGTAATCATTTCCAACGCAACTGATGTGAGACGGGTCCGAGATACTTAAGGCCGGAATTGCTCTCCGGTCATCACGGTATCTTCCTGTTAATTCTTCTGCAAAATGCATTGCATCACACATAGATCCGCCATTTCCGCATGAAATGATCTTACCGCCCGAATTTATTGCCGAAACCATTAAATTTCCAGCGTCCTGAATCAACTGATGATTCGTTGCGTTGTTAAATTTTTGCAAAATTTCCAGCGCTTCGTTAAAATGGTCTGCTATTTGTTTCATGCCTCTACAAATGGGATTGTTTGTCAAAAATAAATAATTATTGAGTGCAGTTACCATTTTGGATAAACTTGTTATATTTGGAAATCGGAGTTAGCTCCTTAACACAAAAACAACTATGAAAAATATTCTACTTGCCATTCTAACCTTAACTTTAGGATATAGCGCATCAGCTCAAGATGACTGTTTTAAGAAACTGGAAGACGCCTTCGCGAAAAGAGGTTCTTACACGGTTGCTGATGATATGCACAGAAATGTTATTGTTAGTTTTTTTACTCCTGAAGGTGTTGAATGCCTGACAGGTAAAGCTCGTGTCGAAAATGGATCTGTTGTTTCTGTTTTCCTTCAATACGATGATGGAACTT
>CAMLLB010000067.1 GCA_946480815.1 uncultured Flavobacteriales bacterium | reverse complement strand
AAACGTCTTATCTTTGCACCGTCTACTGCGATAGTAAACATTAAATTCTGCTCGTGATGAACACAAGAAAAACAGGTACAGGGAAAGGCCGTACCACCACAGGAAGAGGTTCAAAACCTACTTCAAGAACCGGGAAACCGGCATTAAAAGGCGGAAAGCCTAAAAGTACTTCCAAGCCCGCATCTGCGGCTGAAGGATCTTCAAAACCTCATTTCAAACCGAAAGTTCGTAAAGGTGACCCCTTGCCTACTTTCAATGAAGACGACGTTCGTTTGAACAAATATTTGTCGAATGCCGGAGTTTGTTCCCGCAGGGAAGCAGATGTGTTGATCCAGACAGGTGTTGTTTCCGTGAATGGGGAGATCATTACCGAATTGGGATACAAGATCAAAAAGGGAGACAAAGTACAATACGACGGTGAAACAATTAACGCTGAAACGAAACGTTATGTGCTATTGAACAAACCAAAAGGATTCATTACTACCATGGATGATCCGCTTGGAAGAAAAACCGTAATGGGATTGGTTATCAATGCTTGTAAGGAACGAATTTACCCGGTGGGAAGATTGGACCGTGATACAACCGGATTATTGCTGTTTACCAATGACGGGGACATGGCTAAAAAGCTGACTCATCCGCGTTATGAAGCAACCAAGATTTACCATGTGGAAACGGATAAACCGGTTCAAAAAGAACATCTGGAATTGTTGATGCGTGGAATTGAATTGGAAGACGGACGCATTCAGGCTGATAAAGCAGAATACGTGACAGACGGAAAATCAGCACGTGAAGTAGGAATCGAAATTCACTCGGGTAAAAACCGCATCGTACGTCGTATGTTCGAAAAACTGGGGTATGAAGTGGTGAAACTGGACCGCGTTCAATTTGCAAGCCTGACAAAGAAAGATTTACCAAGAGGTTATTACCGCCATTTAACCGAGAAAGAAGTTAGCTTCCTTAAAATGACTAAATAAATCAACATGCACAGAAAGCTGTTATTCCTATTTCTTTTAGCAGTTATTGCAAACCCGGCTGATGCCCAAATCCGGAAGCATCAACGGAAGAGAAGTACCAATGCCGGTACACTTTTCTTCTATTGGGGCTACAACCGGACAGCATATACTCCGTCAACGATCCATTTTATCGGATCGGATTACGACTTCACATTGAAAGGTGTGAGTGCAACAGACAGACAACCGAAATTCGGAGCGAATTTGTACCTGAATCCGGTGAACATTACGATTCCTCAGTACAACTTTCGGGTTGGTTATTACTTTACCGAAAAGTGGGCATTGTCTGTTGGGGTGGACCATTTCAATTACGTGATGCGTCACGACAAAGAAGTTACTTTGGACGGTCATTTCGATATGACAGCGGATTCTATTTGGGATGGAAATTATAACCAGGAATCGGTTTTGGTTGATCCGAACCATTTCCATTATGAGCATTCGGGAGCATTGAACTATTTGAGAATTGAATTAATGCGCTCATTTGACTTATTGGAATTGGGAGATCGAAGACAATTTGCAATTACAGGAAATGTAGGCTTGAACTTAGGTCCGATGCTGACGACTACGAACTTTTTGTTTTCAAACGAACAAACAAATCGTTCAACAGCACTTTCAGGTTATGGAATCGGGGCAAATGCCAGTGCACGTTTGGAATTTTTCAAACATGTATTCATCCAGGCGGAAGGCGGATTGGCTTTCGCACATCTTCCGGGAGTAAAAACCCGGCCGAACGACCGGAACCAACGTGCAAAACAAGCTTTCGGTTTAGCTTCCGGAAATGTATCTTTGGGCCTGTTGTTTTACATCAAAACCAAGAACGGCTGTGATAGCTGCCCGCACTGGTAGTTTCGGCTACGCTCTACTACCGGAGTTTTCTAGTACAAAATTCCAGTAAAAGGTGACTGAATGCTTACGCAGGAGCTATAGCGGAGTCGAAGGCAGCTTTTGAACAAACAAAATAAATACTAATTAATAAAACAGACGCGAGATTATAAGTCCTAATATCTTAAAATCCTGAAGTCTTAAAATCATAGAAATGTCACAAGAATTATCAGAACAAGAAATCCAGCGACGACAAACGTTGCAACACTTACGCGATGCGGGAATTGATCCATATCCTGCAGCACTTTACCCGGTAACAGATTATTCCACTTCGATCAAGAACAACTTTGAAGAAGGAAAAACAGTTTGCCTGGCAGGTAGAATGATGAGTCAGCGTGTAATGGGAAAGGCTTCTTTTGCTGAATTACAAGATTCCGAAGGAAGAATCCAGGTTTACTTTAACCGCGATGAAATTTGTCCGGGAGAAGATAAAATGCTTTACAACGACCTGTTCAAAAAATGGCTGGATCTGGGTGATTTCATCGGGATCAAAGGTGAAGTGTTCAAAACACAGGTAGGAGAAGTTTCCGTAAACGTGAAAGAATTCCAGTTGTTGAGCAAATCTTTAAAACCGCTTCCACTTCCGAAAACAGATGCTGAAGGAAATGTACACGATGCGTTTACAGATCCGGAGATGCGTTACCGCCAGCGTTATGTGGACTTAGTGGTAAATCCGCAAGTGAAAGAAGTATTTGTAAAACGCACCAAGCTGTTTTCAGCTATGCGTAATTTCTTCAATGATGCCGGTTATATGGAGGTAGAAACACCGGTTTTACAGGCAATTCCGGGAGGAGCTTCTGCAAGACCGTTCGTTACGCATCACAATGCCCTGGATATTCCGTTGTACATGCGAATTGCAAACGAACTTTACCTGAAAAGATTAATCGTTGGTGGATTTGATGGTGTGTATGAATTCTCCAAGAATTTCCGCAATGAAGGAATGGACAGAACTCACAATCCGGAGTTTACAGCAATGGAAATCTATGTTTCTTACAAAGATTACAACTGGATGATGGATTTCACGGAGCGTTTGCTGGAACATTGTGCCATAGCAGTAAACGGAACCACAGAATGTACTTTCGGCGAACATAAAATCAGCTTCAAAGCACCATACAAACGTGTTACGATGCGTCAATCAATTATTGATTTTACCGGTTTTGATATTGCAGGAAAGTCTGAAGATGAATTGAGAGCGGCTGCTAAAGGAATGGGCATTCCGGTAGACGATACCATGGGGAAAGGAAAGTTGATCGATGAGATTTTCGGTGAAAAATGTGAAGGAAATTACATTCAACCGACATTCATCACGGATTACCCGAAAGAAATGTCGCCATTGTGTAAAACACACCGCGATAATCCGGAATTGACCGAGCGCTTTGAATTGATGGTTTGCGGAAAAGAAATTGCAAACGCTTATTCGGAATTGAATGACCCGATTGACCAGCGTGAGCGTTTCGAAGACCAGGTACGTCTTTCAGAAAAAGGAGATGACGAGGCAAACGGATTAATCGACCAGGATTTCTTACGTGCATTGGAATATGGAATGCCACCGACTTCCGGATTAGGAATCGGAATGGACCGTTTGATCATGTACCTGACGAATAATCCTTCAATCCAGGAAGTATTGTTCTTCCCTCAAATGCGTCCTGAAAAAGTGATCAAAGTTGTTTTAAATGAAAACGAACAACTGATCTTCGATATCATGCAACGCGAGAAAAGCATGAATTTATTGACTTTGAAAGAGTCTGTGAATCTCAGCAACAAAGCCTGGGATACCAGCATCAAAGGCTTAACGAAACATGGATTACTGAAAGTGACCAAAACAGATGACATTCTGAATGTTGACCTGGTAGGATAATCCATTACCATATAGATTGAAATCCCTGGCTTGCTTCGGCAGATCAGGGATTTTTCATTTCACTCCAATTTGATAAACATTTCTATGCGTCTATGCTCCTATGTGGTTTAATTCTCCTGACTGAGCTAGCGAAGTCCGCGATCAATTAACCCTCTATGGAAGATAAAACCTCGTGTCCTTCTTGTCTTCGTGGTAAATTATGTATCTTACGTTTCTATGTGGTTTCATTAATCACAATAGTACACTTAGCTCACATAGTTTCTAAATCATTCTCATTTTGAAAGATCATTTTTTGTTAAGAATTTATATCAAAATTGATAAATCAACAAAATTCTCACAAACTCATCTGAGCAAGCAACTATTTTTATCAAAGTTCAATCTATAGTCTTGTGAAACAATTGTTACGGGAAATACAGGTTTATTCAAAATAAATACTACCTTATTCCGAGTTTGCCAACTTGTAAAGCTACAAGACACTATTTATGAACCGAAAAAGAACTGATTCGAACCGACTGATTATCTCTGCCTGTGCACTTGTTGCATGCGCATTGATGCTTGCTATTGTTCCCTCCTGTAAAAAGAAACCGAAACCAGAGCCCATTGACCCGCCGGTGGAAGAAACGGGTGTTTCTGTGGATTTGACCGCAGTTCCCTATACGAAATTGTCCGATTATCGGTTTTTCCAGGGAGAAATGAAGAACCAAATTCCGGCCGACAAAGTAATTCCTTACGAACCTGCTTCAGGACTTTTTACCGATTATGCGCATAAAAAACGCTTCATCTGGATGCCGAACGGAACGCAGGCAACTTACAACGGAGATCACAACGTGATGGAACTCCCTGTTGGGGCTGCACTGATCAAAACATTCTATTACGATGATGTTCAGCCAGCAGGAAATACCCGGATTATTGAAACCCGGATCATGATCCGCAAATCTTCCGGTTGGATCTTTGCCAACTATGTATGGAATACCGAACAAACCGAGGCTTACCTGGATATGAACGGAAGTTATACCAATATCAGCTGGCTTCAGAACGGTTCTCCGAAAAGCACTGCATACCGGATCCCGAACCAAACGGAATGTCACACCTGTCATAAACTAAATGACCAACCTATCCCGATCGGGATCAAACCACAAAACTTAAATATCGATTATGCTTATCCCGATGGCACCCAAAATCAGCTGCAAAAATTGATCGCTGTCGGATATTTACCAAATACACTTCCGGGGAATATTGTTTCCACCGTAAATTACATGGACCAAACAAAAACGGTTGATCAGCGTTTCCGGTCTTATGTAGATATCAATTGTGCGCATTGCCACAGTGAAGGGAAACATTGTTCTTACCGCCCTATGCGATTGGCATTTTCAGAAACTTCTGATGTAATTAACCTGGGCTTATGCGTGGAACCCGAAGAATTTATTAATTCCAATTTAGCATACATCATTAAACCAAATGACAAGAACCGTTCGATGATGTATTATAGATTAGGTTCTACTCTGCCAAGCGAACGCATGCCCTTACTGGGCAGAACAGTGGTCCATGATGAAGGTCTGCAATTGCTTGAAGAATGGATTACCTGGAAACAAACCTGCAACTGATGCACTATTATGAACTAAAAACCGAGAATTATGAAAATTAATTTTACCTTTTTCCTTTTACTGGGAATACCTGTACTTTCCCAGGCACAAAACACCTGTGCTACCGCTTTATCTATTATGCCTGCAATAACGTACGCCGTTTCTGCTGTTGACGGAACAGACGTTCCGACTTTAGTTTGTGCAACAAATGGTTCGGGACAAACCGCGGCAGAATGGTATACCTATACACCAACCGACGATTACACGGTAACAGTGACGACAGACCTGGCTGCATCCGCGGGAGCGGATACGCGTTTTCACGTTTATTCCGGTACTTGTGGCGCATTTGTGTGTGTTTCCGGTGACGACGATGGCGGAAGCGGATTAACTTCTACCGCTACTTTCAATGTGACAAACGGCACAACTTATACCATCGCGTTTGACAATCGCTGGACATCCAGTGGCTTTAGTTTTGAATTAACTGAAAGCCCGATCGTTGTTCCTCCTACTCCGCCAATTACTTTTACTGCAAATACTTTCCCGACAGTTAGCGGAACTTATGGATTGGCTAGTACCGATATGAACGGTGACTTTTTGGACGACATTGTTACGGTATCCTCTTCCAGCGTACAAATTCTGTATCAGCAAATCAGCGGGGCTTACATTACAAGCAATATCCCGACTTCCACAACGATGTTCCAGCCATCCTGGAGTATGGCGATCGGGGATATCGATAAGAATGGATTTAACGACATGCTTTACGGAAGCGGGTCAGGTGTCACATTTATGAAAGCAAATGCAACCGGAACAGCTTATACAGAAATTTCAGGTACAGAATACGTATTCTGCCAGCGAACGAACTTTGTGGATATTAACAACGATGGTAACCTCGATGCCTTTTCGTGTCATGATATTGATCCGAACGTTTATTACATCAACGACGGAAGTGGAAACTTAACTTTTCAGGCAGGGGGATTAGGAGATCATCCGGAAGGAGGAAATTACGGTTCGATCTGGATGGATTATGATAATGACGGAGATCAGGATTTATATATTGCAAAATGTCGTGGTGGTGCTTCTACAGCCAAAATTGACGAATTACACCGAAATGATGGTGCCGGAGTTTTTACAGATGTTTCTGTAGCTGCCGGAATGGCAAATCCAAGTCAATCCTGGTCTTCTGCATGGAATGATTACAACAACGACGGATGGATGGATGCTGTGGTCGGAGCAAGTTCTACCGATGATGGCGGACATTTCGTAATGAAAAACAACGGAGATGGAACATTTACGGATGTTACGGCAGGTTCCGGATGGGACCTTAATCCAAGTTTAAGTATCGAACACGTTTCCTTTGACTTTGACAATGACGGTTTCACTGACGTAATGGGTGGCGGAAATAAGATCATGTTCGGAAACGGAGATATGACCTTCTACCCGATCACTTATGCATTTACAAGCGGTTCTGTCGGTGATATGAATAATGATGGATTCCTGGATATCAGAAACGGGAACACGATTTACATGAGTGACAAAAACAGTAACAACTGGATCACGATCAATCTTCAGGGAATTCAAAGTAATTACAATGCAATCGGTGCACGTGTAGAGATCTACGGTTCCTGGGGAAAACAGATCCGTGACATCCGAAGCGGAGATGGTTTCAGATACATGAATACCTTAAATGCACATTTCGGGATCGGAACGGCAACAGTGATTGACTCGATTATGATCAAATGGCCATCGGGACATATTGATCAGGTGAACAACCCAACGATCAATGAACCGATTACAATTGTAGAAGGTTCACATCCTTTAAGCTTACTAGAAATTGATGGAAAGAAAATCATATTGTCTCCAAATCCAACAACGGATTATTTGACCATTGAAAACTTTGATCTGTTGGATGCTTCCAATATCCAGGTTTACTCTCAATTAGGAGAACGCGTAATCAATACGGATAAAAAAGATTCGAAACTTTCACTGGCAGGATTGACAAGCGGACGTTACTTCCTGGTTATCCAAACAAAGAACGGAGAGAAATATTCCGAATCGTTTATTAAAATGTAAGAATATAAAAAAGAAAGGGGGCGATTAATCGCCCCCTTTCTTTTTATCCTGATTCAAACAAATTACAATTTGAAAATTACACCTCCTGTAATCAATGATTTTCCATAACCTGCTTCCGCATAAACTCCAACCTTCTCACTTGGAAAGTAACGGAATCCAACATGTGGCCCAAAAAAGAAAAGGGCACCTACATGGGAATCATAATATGGATCGTCATCATATGCTTTACGTACATTTCTGAAAACAGGTCCGCTACCAATGTTCAGACCTCCGTATACATCTATTTTATTAGCAAAGTCTTTTCCTGCTTTATCTGCAATCAACTGCAAAAAGTGGAAATTTGCAATAAATCCGATTGGAACCCCTACACTCCAATAGGGAGAAGTGACCGGAGCATAATATCCCGGAGCGTAAACACCACCATAATAGTAACCTGCACCTCTGACAGCAACTTCAGCTCCTACAATAAATCCTAAACCAACGTACTTGTGAACACCGAATTCCATTTGGAGATTAAATGCCCCATAATTGGTATTGTACGCTCTGTTATAATCGGAATACAACGAATAATGCTGGTTTAAACCTAAACCTAACTGCAAGTATTTACTTCCGCTTCCACCAAACCCCTGGGCTTGTGAATTTCCTGCAAACAACCCGATGGTTGCCAACAGCAACATAAATTTTACCTTCTTCATAACCAACGTTTTACTCTTATTTGTTAAATCAAATATAAGGAAGTCAACGAAAAGATGAGATAAATCAAGTTTTTTTGTGATTTCGCTCATTTTAATTCCTTGTATTCATACGGACCTTTGGTATATCAAAATCAGGATATTATGAAAACACAGGAAATAAAACAAAGTACCTGGACGAAACTCGAAAATCTGGCAACCCAATATCGATTCGGAGTTATTGCGATTACCTTACTAATTATAGGATGTTTAGGTGGTGCCACTATGAATTATGGTGCCGCACTCCATATGTGGTCTTTAATCGCAGTTGTAATTCCGACAATGACAACCCTTAGTTTACTTTTAGCAGTAGCTCCAATGAGATGGATCATGAATTCATTCATTGTCACTGTATTAGTTGATACTACTGTTATTCTCATCGTATAACGACCTACTGCCTAAAAATGAAAGTGGGGATGGAATCCCGGACCTACGGGAACATCCCTACTTTTTACCTGTCCAATTCTACGAATTCCAAAGTTGTCCGTACCTTTGCACCTCCCAAATCGGAAAATTATGATTTCAGTAGATAGTGTAACGGTAGAATTCAGCGGAAAGGTTTTGTTCAGTGATGTTTCGTTTGTTATTAATGACACGGACAAGATTGCATTGATGGGTAAAAACGGAGCAGGTAAATCCACCCTTCTAAAAATTCTTGCCGGAGTAAACAAAGCAACCAAAGGAGGTGTCTCTGCTCCCAAAGATGCAGTGATTGCTTATTTGCCCCAGCATTTATTGACAGAAGATAATTGCACTGTCTTTGAAGAAACCAGCAAAGCTTTTGCCGGTATTTTTGCTATGCGCGATGAGATCGAAGCATTGAACCAGGAATTGACGGTTCGAACGGATTACGACTCGGACGATTACATGAAACTGATCGAACGGGTTTCCGAACTCAGCGAAAAGTTTTATTCCATCGAAGAGATCAATTACGACGGCGAAGTTGAAAAAGTATTGAAAGGAATGGGCTTTGAGCGGGAAGATTTTTCACGATCAACTTCTGAATTCAGCGGTGGCTGGAGAATGCGCATTGAACTGGCGAAAATCCTGCTTCAAAAACCGGATCTGATCCTGCTCGATGAGCCTACGAACCATATGGATATCGAATCTATCCAGTGGCTGGAAGATTTCCTGGTGAACAGTGCAAAAGCAGTTGTGGTAATCTCCCACGACCGCGCATTTGTAGATGCAATTACCAATCGTACAATTGAAGTAACGATGGGTCGCATTTACGATTACAAAGCAAAATATTCCCACTACCTGGAATTACGCAAGGAAAGAAGGGCCCAACAGCAAAAACAATACGAAGAACAACAAAAGTTCATTGCGGAAACGACTGAATTTATTGAGCGTTTTAAAGGAACGTACTCGAAAACCCTTCAGGTGCAGTCGCGTGTGAAAATGCTTGAGAAACTGGACATCATAGAAGTGGATGAAGTAGATAACTCTGCCTTGCGTTTGAAATTCCCTCCCGCTCCCCGGTCGGGTTCCTACCCGGTTGTGATTACCGATTTGAGTAAAAAGTATGACAATCATACCGTTTTCAACGATGTGAATGTGACCATTGAACGAGGTGAAAAAGTTGCTTTCGTGGGAAGAAACGGAGAAGGAAAATCGACATTAGTGAAAGCGATCATGAAAGAAATCGGTTTTGACGGAAACCTGGAATTGGGCCACAACGTTCAAATCGGGTACTTTGCACAGAACCAGGCTTCTTTGCTGGATGAAGAATTGACCATTTTCGAAACCATTGACCGCATCGCTGAAGGCGATATTCGGACCAAAATAAAAGATCTCCTGGGTGCTTTCATGTTTGGCGGGGATTCATCAACAAAAAAGGTTAAAGTGCTTTCAGGAGGAGAAAAAACGCGTTTGGCCTTAATCAAATTGTTACTTGAACCTGTCAACTTATTAATCCTGGATGAGCCGACGAACCATTTGGACATGAAAACGAAGGATATCATCAAAGATGCGTTGAACGCTTTTGACGGAACACTTGTTTTGGTTTCCCACGACCGGGATTTCCTGGATGGTTTGGTAACCAAGGTTTATGAGTTTGGAAACAAACAGGTGAAAACACATTTTGATGACATCAATGGTTTCCTTGCAACAAAGAAAATGGAGAATTTGAAGGAGATTGAACGAAAATCATAATAACTAGTAGGGGTGCGATTAATCGCACCCCTACTAGTTAAAAACTGTCCGTATTACTTCCAGGGATTTCATTTTACGCATACCGCTTACATGGAATTGGTAATATTCCAGCCAGGCATCTATCAACTTTACACGTTCTTCTTTCGGAATGGAAAGTGCCAGGAATTCCAATTTGTCGTATTGTAAACTGTCCACAAGCCAATGCAGCCAGGGTTCTTCCAGGTATGATGGCAAAAAAGGCAATTCGTTGGTGAATTTTCCTTCCTGCAGTTCAAAATATTTCGGATTGCTGCTTTTAATTTCCGGCTGAAAACCCTCCAATTTCGAGACCTGTGCCAATAACCAAACCAGGTAATTACTCAGTTCTTCACTTGCATTCAGCCAATGGACCTCATCACTTAAAAACCCGAATAATTTTTTATCCTGGTGATTATCTCTTAAACAGATTACCATCAACTCCGAAATAAAAAAAGCAATGCTTGATTTCAAAGGATTCTCCAGCAATTGATGCAAAGGTTCTAAACTTTGCATTTCCGTCAGTTTCAACAAACTGCTGTCGTTTCGCTTGTAATAAGTAATTTCTACCAATTCCAGGGGAAATAGGATCAGTCCCTTTTTCTTTTTGGCCCCCTGAAATAAAAATGTCTGAAGCCCTGATTCGAGCGTGAACAGATTGACGATTAAACTGCTTTCGGAATAAGGTAAGCGGGATAAAACAATTGCTTTATCGGTAATTTTCATCGGATGACCACCACTTTACCTACCTTCTTCCCTTTTCCTTCGGTTGGAGCAGTCCAGATAAAATAAACTCCCGAGCTTACTTCTTCACCGGTCAGTCTTTTACCGTTCCAGGTTGCGGTTCCGCCGTTCGAAGTGGTTTTATACACTAAATTCCCGGCTGCATCTGTGATTTTCACGTCACTTCCGTATTTGATTCCCTGGATGGTAATCGGACCCGAGAAATCAGGTTTTACCGGATTCGGGAAAACGGTTGTTGAAGCATAATCCGGATCTTCGTAAGTTGCATCTGCACGATAAGATACCATGCCGTTGTCCGTAATGATAAACAATTCTCCGGTCAGTTGATTGAATTCCATATCCAAAACCGTATTGGAGATCATCGGGGAATTATCCTTATTGAAGTTTGAAATAACCTCCTGTCCGTCTGCTGAAACCAGGAACACTCCCGACTCGGCGGTCCCGATCCATTTTCTGTTACCTCCATCGATTTCAATATCCGAGATATACGAGTTTCCAAGCAACATCTCGACGTTTCCGTCATAAGTCACCAAAATACGCGAAACATCCGTTGTTCCTGCAGTAGCGAAAATTCCGTCACTATTGTATAAAACCGCTAATCCGTTGTCCGTTCCGATCCAGATCTCATTATCGAAATCCACGGCCAAGGCAGTTACATTATCAGAAGGCATATTTCCGGAACCGGAACCCGTTTGCATTACCCGGATAATATCATCCGAAGTATTCGAAATAGTTCCGTTATCCTTGTATCCCATCAATCCTTTTCCGTATACACCAACCCATTTATTGCCGTTGTAATCGATCGCCAATTCAGATGCAAAAGCATTTGAAACCAACGAATTCGTAGACATCGCGTACCAGCTTCCGTCTGCAGCGCGGACTTTCAATAACTTGGGAGAATAAGCATTGACAATCCATAAGTTTCCGTCTTCATCATACTCCAGACCGGTAATGCACGTCATATTATTTCCCAAAGCAGTATTTTCCAAAATGGAATTGGAAGCTCCATAAACATTGGTGATTTGTGAACCGTTCACAATGCTTACCCCATTTTCACAATAACCTCCCAAAGCTATTTCATCCAGGTTCTTCGGATTAATTGCAGCAGCACCAATATCCCAGACTCCGCTTGACCATAAGCTTGACTGAGTGGACTTGTCGAACAAGGTCCAATCTTCTTCTTTCATCGCGTATGCTCCCGGCAGATTGAAACTCAAGGATACACGATCAATTGTTCCGGCTGTTACCACAATCTTTCCTTCGTTTCCATTGATACTGAAAAAATCATTCTTCGGAGGACCTTCCGTTGAAATAATCCTGGCTGTTCCGAAAGCATCGTACTTAACTAGTCCGTTCTTGTAATCTGCAACCCAATAACTACTCCCGTCATATACAGCGGCACGTATCTGAGGCGCCGGATTCGAATAGTTGGCAATATTAAAATAAACGGAATTATCTTCATTAAAAAGCAAGTAGGAATCCGAAAAACTCACCCCGAACTTATTGTTGATAATCTGGAAATTTACAATCTCCATGCTAAACTGGTGACCGATAAACTCCTGCAATCCACCCGAAGTCACTTTCATAATCGAATCGCCTCCGTAGGCTTCCTTTTTTGCCAAAACATACAATTCATTATTGTAAACCCCGGCCTTCTGATAAAAAATATCCAAAGCTGGTACGTCCACACGGGTATCCACACTCCAGTTGTTCGGGTTTCCTAAAAGCGGATTATTTGCAAAAGCTTTTACCATTCCATCGTTGTGCAATGCATAAATAGAGTCGTTCACAAACAAAACAGACTGGTAATTCTTTGGAACACTGAACGGATTGTAGGTGTCCTTTACTTCATGCTTGACAGGGTCCAGTACGATAATCGCAAACCCTGTTGCGGCATATACCCTTCCGTTTTTGGATGTAAAACTATTGATCCGTTTGTTTCCCGGGATTGAAGCCAGCTTTACGGCCGGAATATTTACGATGCTTCCATCCGAATAAAGCTGATCAATGTTTCCGTTATCATACCCGATAAAAAAAGACTTTGTTCCCGAATCATAAATTATACACGACACGATGATATCTGAAAGCCCGTTCTGGTCATTGTAAATTTTTGTTTCACCTGCTGCTTCATCAAATTCGATCACACCGGTTTTCAAAGCTGCCATTGCAAGTCCGTCTCCATATGCTACATCAATTGCCTGTGAAGCAGCCACATGCATGCGCCATTGCCCCATTCCAAGCTGTGCAGATACAGCAGAAGATAAGCCCATTAAAACCAGTAAAAGAAGACTTCGCATGAAATTTGTTTTGATGTTTAAACGCATACTCTTCAAAATTATTGGAAAATATCGCAAGAGAACTAAAAAAAGGAACTAATTTTGGGGCTAGATTGATTTACTCAATTGAAAAACATCCTTGTTAACACTTCGGATGTTAAAAGGCTCCGTGGCGTCAGCCGCGGCTGATATCGCACATCAGATTTCAGAAAGGCCAACCTGGCTCCGTGGCGCAACTGTATAGCGCATCAGATTTCGGCTCTGAGGGTTGGGGGTTAGAATCCCTCCGGGGTCACAAAAAGAAAAAGCATCGCGAAAGTGATGCTTTTTCTTTTACATCATCCTCGTTCTGTTTCTCATTCTGCCCGATTTTTCCCAAATGCTTTTTTCTTTCAGAGCGAGAGCGGAGAGTGAGAATGAGTAGAAGTTACGAAAGTAGTTCGCTTTTTCTTTTTGCCCTCAATACTCACTCTCACTCCCGATAGCTATCGGGATACTCTGTTCTTCAGAGCTTTTTCTTTTCAGAACGAGAACGGAGAGTGAAAAAGAAGGAGAAAATTGCACTAAATCAACTATTTCATTTTCACCACACTTTTCCTTTGGAGCGACCGCTTTCCACATAAGCCAGAGCATCATTTGTTTGGTCAAAAGGAAAAACTTGGCAGTTTTAACTTAATTGACTGGATTTTCGCACTTTACAAAGTCATGGGCGTTAATCAAAAAGTGGAAGATTTTGATGTTAATTTAAGATATACATTCACAACATTAAATCAAAAAACTATTTAAAATGAAAAAATATTTTACTTTGAGTCTAATGCTTTTCGCATTTCAGGTGAGTTTGCTGTTTGCGCAAAATACGTGGACCGGAAAAGCGCCACTTCCCGTTGCTGAATTACAAGGCGCGGCAGCTTTTTCAATTGGAGCAAAAGGGTATGTCGTAACAGGAACTGATGGAAGTGGAAGTGGCTCTGTCAAATTATGGGAGTATGATCAGGCTACCAATACCTGGACTTCAAAAGCAGATTTCCCGGGTGGTACCAGATATAATGCTGTTGCATTTGCCATTGGTAATAAAGGATATGTTGGTACTGGAACTATGGTTTCAACCGGTGCTGAATCCAAAGACTTTTGGGAATGGAATCAAGCCACTGATACATGGACACAAAAACAAAATTTTGCAGGGACACCAAGAAAATCTTGTGCTGCATTTGCATTGAATGGTAAGGGGTACATAGGTTCCGGCTGGGATAACACAATGTCTTTGAAAAAGGATTTTTACGAATACAACCCCGTAACCAATGTATGGACAGCAAAAGCAGACCTTCCAGCCAACAGATATGGTGCAGCTGGATTCGCTATCGGAAATAAAGGATACATCTGTTCAGGAGGAGACGAAGGAGCGAATAATTATTACCCGAACGATCTTTTGGAATATGATCCTACACTGAATACCTGGACTCCGAAAGCAAGTTTGCCTTCAACTGACGGTGTTATAGGAGCAGGGAGAAATTACGCATTTGCATTTTCGCTTGGAAACAAAGGTTTCATTGGTACAGGAGTTTATATTAATTCAAGTTTACCACTTTACTGCCATGACTTTTGGGAGTATGACCAAATTTCAAACACATGGACACAAAGACAAAGCTTTCCCGGGGGAAATCGTCAATTTACTTTTGGGTTTGCTATTGGCAATAAAGGGTATGCCGGTTCAGGTGAGCAGGTTCAAAATTATTTTAATGATTTATGGGAGTATGGAGATAGCACGATCTCTACTGCCGGTACTTCAGAAATAGTATTAATTTCTAATGCTCTTTCCATCTTTCCAAACCCATCAATAGATAATGTAAAAATTTCTTCTATTTTGACGGACAATTTTAACATCTGTAATTCTCTTGGTCAGACGATTGCAACCATTCAACTTTACGCCAATCAGATGGAAATAATTGATTTGACCAATTACAGTAATGGTCTCTATTTTATACAATCCAATTCAAACCAATCAGTAAGAGAAAAATTTACTATAATGAAATAACATTCCTTTGGAAGGCTTGTAATGATGGTGGCATTTGAGTAAAGACAACTCATGTCACCATTATTGCAATTAATGAAAAGAATTTTTCATTGTTTAATAGCATAACTTTACAATTATTGTAACGAGAAGGACCGGATAATGAAAAAGTCAATCTTCAATTTGATTCTTTTACTCTTCGTTTGTTTTGCGAAGAGCGTTTTTTGTTTTGGACAACAAACGTTTTCCGAACAATTTTTTAAAGCTAAAAAAGCTTTTCATCGTTCCGATTTTGAAAATGCAACACTGTATTATCAAAACGCAATAGAAGCTTTTAACGAAAGCGATGACAGCATTCAATTAGGAGAAAGTTATCTCCGGGTCGGAATGATTTACGGGAAACTCAAAAACTATCCTTCATCACTGGAATATGTGACACAGGCAAAAATGATCTTTCAGGATTTAAAAAATGATTCTATGTTGATCATCGCTTACAATATACTGGGGAACCTTTACGCAGTGAATCACCAATATAAAGAAGCATTAAAGACCTATTCCAATAGTCTAAAGTTAGCAGTTGCAGAAAATTTAATAGATCGACAAGGTTCAATTTTAAACAATATTGGTGTTCTCTATTACAACCAGAAAAAATACGATAAGGCAATTAATTATTATGAGAAATCATTACAAATTGCTGTACAAATGAAAAGTAAATATGGCATGAGTGTATCACTCATCAATATAGGTAAGTGTTACAACGATTTAGGGAATTCAACTAAAGCCAGATCATACATAATAGCGGGAATTGAAAGGGCCAAGGATATAGATGATTTATATCAATTACAAATTGGGTATGAACAACTGTCAAAAAGTTATGTTAAAACACACAATTACAAGGAAGGATACAACTATTTGAATCTCTTTATGGAATTAAAGGATTCCATCAGCTCTGTTGAAATTTATAAACAAATAGCCGCACAAGAAGCAAAATTTCAATCCCAGAAAAAGGAACTTGAAATAATAAATTTAAAAGCTGAGAAACAAAAAAATAAGATTTCAACGTTAGAGTCGAATAATAAAATCGTCCGGTTAAAATATGGTTTAGGTTTTATTATAGCGATTGCATTGCTAATGATCTGTATTGCTTATTTGAGCTTTAAACAATATAAAAACAAACTGTCTTTATCGATTCGTTTAACACAAAGCAAAAATGAGTTAGAGCTGAAAAATAATGAACTCAACACATCGCTGCTTTTAAATAAAGAGCTCCAAAGTGCACTGAAACAAGATTTGGAAAATTACAAACAACTTGCTTATCGAAAGCAGATGAATCCTCATTTCATTTTTAATTCTCTGAACGCCATTCAAAACTATGTGCTTACTAATGATAAGCTATCAGCAAATTTTTACCTTGGAGAATTATCTACACTCATAAGACGGATTTTGGAAAACTCTGAGAAAGATTTAATTGCCTTAACTGAAGAATTATTTGTCTGTGAAACATACATCAAACTGGAGCAAAAACGATTTGAAAATAAATTCGAATACATTATTGAACTTGATGAGTCGACAGATGACATTATGATTCCTCCTCTTTTGCTTCAACCCTTTATTGAAAATGCAATATGGCACGGACTATTACATAAAGAAAGCGGAGGATTGCTTAGTATTAATGTTTTGCGTGAAAACAATACTAAAGCAGTTATAAGCATCCGCGATAATGGTGTTGGTAGAGTAAGTAAGGAGGCTAAAAATCAGTCATCGGTTAAGCAAGAGTCACTCGGTATAAATCTCACCATGAAAAGAATTGCGATTAATAATTTTTTGATTGATGATCGTATTAGTTTGGTAATTCATGATTTAAAAGATGAAATCAGTAAGAAATCCAATGGAACAGAAGTAGTAATAACCATCAATAAAAATGCTGCATGAACAACAACAATCTTAGAGTTTTAATCATTGATGATGAAAAAAATGCTATCAGTGCCTTAAGTGTTACAATTGAAGAGTATGCATCAGATGTAGAAATTATAGGAACCGCTTTATCGGCCAAGGATGGTTTGCGATTAATGAGGGAATTGGATGAAATAGATGTCGTATTTATTGATATACAAATGCCGCACATGTCCGGAATCCAGTTGATTGAAACCGTTGGTGAGGACAGAAAATTTGAAGTTGTTTTCTTAACGGCGTTTAACAACTATGCTCACGAAGCCTTTAAGTTGAATGCGTTTTACTACCTGCTAAAACCGATCAATGTCTCTGATTTTGTGTCATTAATTAAAAAATTAAAAGAAAAATTAAAAGCCTCAAATCGGGAATTTCACCACAATAAATTAAAAGAGGCATTTAGAAACAAAATCAGTATTCCATCTTCAACAGGTATTGAGTTTATTACAATTTCTGATATTATTCGCATAGAGGCGGATGGCAGTTATGTAAACATTCATTTGGTAAACAAACCACCACTGGTATTTGCAAAAAATTTAAAGGCAATTGAAGAATTGCTGCTGAATGATACATTTTTTAGAACTCACAAATCTCATCTCATCAACATTCAGTTCGTTGTCAAATATGTTTCTCAAAAGGATGGGGGGACAATAACCATGGTAGATAAATCTGAAATCGAACTATCTCGTACACATAAAGAGGAGTTTATGAAGCTTTACAAATCATAGGGAGTAAATCAACCATATTCGTCAATAAACAAGTTAGCTGTTATTTAAAAACGCTATGGCAAAGAAAAGAAAACATTACCGAAAGACTTTGAACAACCACTTGAAACAGCAAGTATTGAAGAGTTGATTCATTTCTCCAAATCCTCCATCGAAAAGTTTGAAATTTTGCGAATGACTTCACGAAAAGAAAGGCAAACATACAGAAACCTGTACGGCACATTGGCTAAGGCACAGCTATCAACGCATCTGCCAGAAGGAGGAACGGATTTATAATTTATTCAAGAATTATTGGGACACAGTAGCAGAACCACGGAGATACACGCATGTGAGTAACAATAGTCCACAACAGATCAGAATTCCATTTTTGACGATTTATGAAAAATGCTTAACTTATGGTTCAGAAACCCTAACACCTATTGTATAACAACATGTTGTGTGCTAATTTAGGTTTAGTGAGAGATAAATAAGTTAGCGGTAATTTTATTCAGCCCCCTCTATTAAATTTTGAGACTAAAAAGAATTACAAAACTTATATATTATGACTACAGAAGAGCAAAAACAGATTTCAAAAGAATGGCATGAGGCTTTTGGAACGGAAGAACTGAAAAATAACTATGATAAGTATCTGCATGACGACTTCACTGCCGATTTTTTTGGAGGAAAACGAGTAGATAAACAAGAATATATAAAGCAAGACCAGCAGTTCGGACTGGCATTCAAACCCAATAAAATAACCGTTACTGAACAAGTAGCCGAGAATGATAAGGTTGTTTCTATAATGACGTGGGAAGCGGTTCAGATTGCGGACTTGCCAGGCGTGCCCGCAACCCATAAACCTTTTAAAGTAAGAGGATTTGCAATTGACTATTACAAAGATGGAAAAGTAATCAGGCACTTTCCGTTATTTGATCAACTTGATATGATGAAACAACTCGGTGTTGTATCCCAATAAATAAGCCGGCTGAATATTCTGTTATCT
>CAMLLB010000066.1 GCA_946480815.1 uncultured Flavobacteriales bacterium | reverse complement strand
GAAGGTATTTGGAAACAGGGATACGGACAAGGAATCAATATTCCCCTGCCTGAATTGGAAAAACACAAAGCTGAGTTATTGAAATACGATACCGTGATCTTTGTTTGTGAAACCGGAGCAAGTGCACAGCAGGCAACATCGTACATGAATGCGCAAAAGGAGCATGAAACCGTTTTTAAGAACGGCGTTTCGTGGACCAAGTATCAATAAATGAAAAAGGCACTTTCCCGAAACTTCGGGACTCAGTGACCTTTTTAATACTCTTAGAATTTCTCAATGATGGAGGAATCAACCGGTGACTGAGCGTAGTCGAAGTTACTGGTTAATTACCTTAAACGACGTTCTTCTGTTCTTTTGGTGCAACACTTCACGCTCTGCTTTCACCTTGAAAGTATTGATATATGCTTCAACCAGCATCACCGGTTTTCCTTCTGCATCCAAAACAGGTTTCTTATCAGGTCCATACAACTGGTTCGGCTGGGTTTCTCCATACCCTTTCGGAATTAAGCGAGACGGGTCGATTCCTTTGGAAACCAGGTAATCCACACAGGATTTTGCTCTACGCTGAGATAAATCCAGGTTGTAAGCATCTTTTCCGCGCGCATCCGTATGTGAATTGATCTCTACGATGATGTTGTTGTTCAACTCAAGGAAATCAAACAATTTATCCAAAACAGCCTGGGAAGCTGGTCTCAATTTATCGGAATTAAAATCGTATTCGATCCCATCGATCTCAATTTCTTCCTGCGGGATCGGTTTCAAATAGAAATCACGTGTAATACTGGTTGTTTGTGTAATGGAATTGGTATTCACACTGGTTGCATCTGCAAAGTAATTGATTTTCTGCCCTTTGATAAACAACTCTATTCCGTAGGTCAATTCTTTTTCGTAATACCCGTTTGAATCCGTTACAATATTATAAGACGGAAATACTCCACGAACATCCTTGAAAGTCAATTTCACGTTCGGCAAGATCTCTTCCGTGTCTTTATTGTAAGAATAACCGCTCAAATAGATATGGATCGGTTCGTTCACAACCTCGTAGATATCGTAACAACTTCCCCCATTACAAGGTTCCCGGTCACTGGAGAAAAATCCTTTCGACAGACGTGAATCCCACATCATGTATGCATCATCCCTGCTGGAATTGATCGGCATTCCCAAATTTAATGGAACGCTGAAAGCTTCTGTTTCCCGGTCGTAATGCGATTTGAAGATGTCCAAACCACCAATGCTTCCATGTCCGTTTGATGAAAAGAACAAGGTGGACGAAACTTCGTGGAAAAACGGTGTGACCTCATCCTGGTCTGAATTGATCAATGATCCCAGGTTTTCAGGTTGGCCGTGTGTGTTTCCTGCCGAATCGATTGCAATTTTCCAAATATCCATTCCTCCCAATCCACCTGGGCGATTCGATGAAAAATACAAGGTCTTGCCATCCATGGAAACATAAGGCTGAATGCTTCGATATCCCGGATAGTTAACTGATGAATCCAGTTTGTATGCTTCGAAGAACTTCATGTTCATCATCCGTGCCAGGTAAATATTTTGCTCCGTTTTCTTTTCTTCGCTCCAACGGGTATAGAAAATAACGTTGTTATTATTGAAAGAACCTGCTCCATCGTTTTGAGCACTGTTTAACGGTCGCCCAAAATTAATTGGTGCAGACCAGGTACTGTCCGCATTCAAAGAAACCCAGTATAAGTCACACAAATATTCCGACTGTTGTTTTTCATTCAGAATAACCCCACCGGTCCTTGCAGAAGTAAACATAAGTTTCTGGTCCTTATCGAAATACATCGTCGCAAAGTTTGCTGTTCCCCGGTTAAAGAGCGATGTATCAGCCATTTTCACACTGATTTCCCTTGTTTTTTCAATTTCTTCCTTCGCCAGGTAACAACCTGTCATAGCAACCTGCGCAGCGTGTAATAACTCATCATCGGCTTGCGGAGAACGGATGTAGTCCTCAAACTGGGAAATCGCTTCGTCATACTTGCTGTTATTCATATAACTTTGGGCCAAATAATAGCCATCATGCGGATAGGCTTTTTCCTCTGCGGTATTTTTCAGATGCTTTTCTGCATTCGGATAGTCATGTAACCGGAAATAACACCAGGCAATGTGGTGATGCAGGTATTCTTCCATCGTTACTCTCAGACTGGTATCAACTACTACTTTCGATTTGGAAAGTTTTTGGTTTGTAACCTGGATCTCATACGGATAGGTCATTGTCGAGCGTGCAACAGAATCGGAAAGAGCCAGTTTGTATTGTTCAACGGCATTTGCGTAATCCAGTTTTTTGAAATACTCATTACCCAAATAGATATACATTTTTTTTGATTGTGCCAGTGACATACCGGATATCACTAAAAACAACAAGCATACGATTTTAGATTTCATATTGAGAATGCGTATTAGAGTCGTGGACAGATTTTGTAATCGGTTGGTTTTTTCTTCTTATGCACATAGGTAAAGGATATTTCAAATCCTCCCCTGCTTTTGGACGTCGATGTCAATGAGGATACATTGAAATCATAGGCCAGTTTAAGAGTATATGCATCCTTCTTGACACCCAACGTTGCGATCATAGCATCTTTTGCTCTGAGAATAACTCCTCCAAGTACATAAGCCCCACTACCTTTCAGAAAGTATCCTGCTTCTACTGCATAAGTCTGTTCATGGAATTTCTTTTGTTGCATGATCAACACTTTCGGGATAATGTAGAACAGTTCTGTGATATTTACTCGTGTTCCCAAATGCGTGTACATGCGCAATGGCAGCTTGCTTTCTCTGCCGAAGAAAGATTCATTCGGTTGTGTCAGATTAAACACGGAAACACCAATAAAAGGGTTCAAACGTGCCTGCGACTTGGAATAGTAATACAAAGCACTCGCATTCAGCATGGGAATAAATTTGGATTGTGCACCGAAGTCTTCACCTGTTACCAGGGTTTGGTCGAACTCTCCACCATTATTCAACGTGTACTGATTATTAAACGACAATAACTGGTACTCCACTGATTTTTGGGTCACTCCTCCCTGAAGTCCAAAGTTCAAAACATGCGTTTTATTCTTATTCAGGGGAACATAGTACGCTGCAGAAAGCAAGCCCTGTAATACATTGAAGTTCCCCGCTCCTGCTCTGAAGTTATTGATCTGAATTCCAAAACCCCATTTTTTGATCGGCATATCGAAACTGATCAAAGCAGAGGTATAAGGTTTATAGTTCACCGATTTCCATTGGGTGCGGTACTGACCATGCACTCTGAAATCTCCCTCTACAACTCCTGTCAGGGCAGGATTCAAAAATAAAGGTGCTGCATCATACATCGACAAATGCGCATCCTGTCCATAAGCCAATCCATTCAGGAAGATTGCTAAAAAACAAATTCTAAATTTCATGACTTATCGAATTAAAGTTACATCGCCGGATTCCCGAACAACAAAATTACTTCCCATATCAACCACAAAAGTCCAGGTATAGACACCCAAAGGAACAGGTTCTCCTTTGTATGTTCCATCCCATCCTATATTGGAGTCATTGGATTCGAAAATCACTTGTCCCCAGTTATTATATACTTTAAAGTCTACATTTCTGAATGGTCCGCCACGAATAATGAACACATCGTTCTCACCATCCCCATTCGGAGTGAATCCACTTGGAAGTACAGGTAACAGAGCAATTGAAATGTCCTTTGAAACGGTATCGGTACAACCGATGTTATCTACAATTGTCAACGTAACAACGTAGACTCCTCCTCCATCATAACTGTGATGCGTTATCTGAGTGTTGTCTCCTTCACCATCACCGAAATCCCATTGCCATGAAACAATATTTCCCGGCGTCACATCCGTAAAAGTGATATCCTGCTCCACCAAAGCCGGATTCGGAGATGCGGTGAATGAAGCTGTAGGAATCGCATGCACATCAATCTGCTGAATAATGGTGTTGGTACATCCGAAATTGGAGACTGCCGTTAAACTTACATTGTAGATTCCACTTGCAGGGAATACAAAAGATGGATTCGCTTGTGTACTTGAACCGATTCCGTTGAAATCATATGTATAACCGGTGATCGTTCCCGAAGGAATAAATGAGGTATTCGTGAAATTGGTCGGATACGACTCGCATGCAATCGAAGCATTGAATGACGGAATCGGTAACGGATAAACTGTAACAGGCTTCATCACTGTATCCGTGCAACCGTTACTGGAAGTAACGATCATTTGTACATTGAAGTTCCCCGGGCTTGTATACGCATGCTGCGGATTCTGTGCAATGGAATTCGTATTGTCTCCGAATGACCAGGACCAGGAAGCGAGTGTTCCTGTATTTGCAACCGATGCATCTGTAAAATTCATATTACTTGCCTGACACACATTCGTGAATGTAAAATCAGCAGTTGGAATCTTGTTGAATGTAATCTGGATGGTGTCTCTATCCGGTGGACAACCGAAATTGGAAGTCGAAGTCAGGATCAAACTGATCGGTCCTCCCGAGACATCACTCACAGACGGATCATACAATCCATCCATATATGCAGGTCCCGGAATAAAAGTTCCTGTACCTAAAGTCGACCAGGTGCCGCTTGTATCTGCTCCAACGATGTTTCCGTTCAATTGTACCAACTGGTTCTGACAATATGTTTGGTCCGTACCAGCATTTACCTGTGGTGGAGTAACAAAAGTTACTCTCATGGAATCCTGTGCAATCGGACAAATACCTGTTGTCGATAAAATGACATCAATGAAACCATTGGTAATATCAACCGGAGAAATGGTATAGAATGTATTTAAGTTCGCCGGATTTGAAATGGTTCCGAAGCCGGAAGTAGTCCATTGGGTTGCAAATCCGGAGGTAACTGTTCCGGTCAAATTCAATGTCGGATTATTGGAACATAGGGAATCCATTGAAGTGATTGTTACAACCGGGAAATCGATGATCTGGATTTCAAGGCTGTCCATCACTGCCAGACAGTTTCCATTATTCGTAGATTCCAGGTACAACATCACCAATCCATCTGAAATATCAGCAGATGACAATACATAATTTGCATTCAGGTTTGTTTGAGATGGCGAAAATCCACCCGTTCCGTCAGCAGACCAGGTACCGGTTGTTGTGATTCCGCTTATAATTCCGTTCAAAGCTACATCTGTCGTGTTGGAGCACACCAGCTGATCTGCACCTGCATCAATAAACGGTGCTTCCGTAAAGTAAATAACGACCGTATCCTGCTTATTCGGACAGGAGAAGAAACTTCCCGCCGTAGTATACAAAAGGACTACACTATCTGCAGCTAAATCTGCCGGAGAAGGTGTATACGTTGTTGACGGAGAACCTACATTTCCAAAAGCCCCTCCATTTCCCCCGCTCCATGTAGCAGCAGCCGAATAAGCAAACGTTCCGGTAATCGGCACGGCACCTACATTATTCTTACAATATGAATCATCGGTCCCGGCATTTGCCTCAGGCGATTGAATAAAGTTTACGACCATTGTATCTCTCACGGGATCACAGTTTCCGGTGGAAGAAAGCACAAAAGTCAAAGTCCCTTGCGTATAATCGGACGCCGATGGAACATACGAAGTAGACAAATCGACGTCATTCACAAAGGAGCCTGCCCCATTAATCACAGACCATTGTCCTGTAGTTGCTCCACCTTCAACAGAACCGTTTAGCAGGACAGATGGATCTCCATTACACAGTGTGGTATCGTTTCCGGCTTTCACATATACTTTTCTATTAAATGCAGACATGTAGTGATAATAGCATCCGGTACTTGATCCCCCGTTGATTACTCCCATTCCGAAATAGTCCGAAGAGTTGGTAAGCAAATTGGACGAACCCGCCGGAATGTCTGTTGTATTGAATGTGATCTGTGCACCGCTCCAAAAACCTCCTGTTCCGGGAACCGGATTAAAAACTGATCCGGGAACAAGTGTAGCACTTCCGTTTAACAGGAAATTATTGATCGCAGAAGTCGGACATAGTATATTCAGAATAAACGTTTGCGCATTTGTCCGGGTAAAACTCACCTGGTTCGAACCTGCACAGTTGATTGGCGGCAATAGCGCTTCTCCAACTTCACACCCGAATCCGGATGCCTGAAGTACATACACGTTTTTATCCGCATCCACATAAGCCAGGGTTTCCGTAGCCGTAAGCACGTATTTCCAGGTATCTCCCTGGTTCAGCAGTTGTGAAAATGTTCCAAGTGATGTCGTAACTGTTACCGAAGTGAAGTTTTGTGTCGCCACGATGAAAACTCCTTCCTGCGAGTTTGCAAACATATTTCCTCTGTTAACGATGTAATTGGTCCCAACCACATCAACAGGAACGATCTGGTCTCCCATCAGGTCACGGCATCCTCCTCCGGAATTGGTCACGGAATCATCCGAAACCGTAACAGCAATCGGCTTGTCCGAAACAACAATTGTTCCACCCAGGTTGTTTCCGGCAGTATTGGTTACCTGTGAAGTATTCTCCACTGTATAGGTTTGTCCTCTGTTCAACATCACCGAATAGGTAATTCCCGCCGGGTGACCTACCACAGTTGCTTTTGGTGTAATCCAAACAGTGGTGTTATCTTCTGTTGCCACGATGCAGATCATGGATTTCGGCTGGATCGGTGCATAATTACCGTTTATCCAGGTATTCTGAAACGGACAGACAAACTCGGTTCCCACCGCATTCTGACCTTTAAGGGAATACGTTTCCGGGTTATTTCCGCCTGTTACTACTTCGTAAACAACAGTTACGAGCGTATCTGCTTCGATCTTGATCCCGTAATTCAATATGTTATCAGCAGGTTTTGATTCCAGGGTGTTTACAATGGAAGTCAGGAAATGGGAATTCAGTGAATTTGCAGGAACTACAAAAGTAGAATCATAGGTTCCGGCAGGCTGATAAACACGCACAGTTGTGGGTGCATTGAAAGTAGAAATGCGCAGTACCAATGGTGTATTTCCGGCGTGGCTGGGTGTTACCCATGGTGCAGCAAACCAAAATATTGAGTCAATCTGACCTTTACTTTCGAACGATCCGACTGTAAAAATCAAAGCGAGTAGCAGTATTATCCGACGTAATTTCATAAGCTCTAAATTCATCCTACTGTTTATTCTTATCGATTTCCTTTTGGATATCTTCCAGAATACTATTATTCAATTTATCATCTTCCTCCTCTAGCGAAGGCCTGTTTTTCGTAATTATAAATGAGATCCCGATTTCATGCGAACCGGCACTGTATTTTCTCAATTTGGTATAACTGTAATCGTATCCGTAGGTAATCGCCAAGCGATTTTTTAACCTGACACCCAGGAAAATTCCCAGTGCATCATTCGTTCTGAAGTTCAATCCGCCAAAGAATTTATCCTTATAGGATAATTGAGCCAAAACAGACAATTGTGCAGGGACCGGTTTGGTATATCTGAACAAAATTGCAGGTCTTAATTCCCAGTTCTTTTTAAACAGGAATTTATACGAAGTCATTAAGGTATAGTGGAACTGTAAATTCTGATTGTATGAATTCAGATTCAGTTTTTTCCCGATCAGGTGATCGATTGTTCCGCTAAACTCAAATTTGTCGCTGTATAATCTGAATCCGGTATTGATATCAAATGCGTTCCCGGAGTAGCTGTTTCCGATGAAGATCGGATCTCCTTCGTCAGCAATTACAGCATCATACAAACGAACGCGGTATTGAACAAACCCAGGACGAAGTCCCAATCCGATTTTCCACATCTTGCTCATCTTAATCTGATACCCATAATTCAGGTAAATCCCTGTTTTTCCAACTAAACCAGTTTGTTCAGTCAGCAATTGCACTCCGTAACCATGCTTTGCTTTGTTCTTGAATGATCCATGAAAGTTTAAATAGAAGTTCCGGGGAGCATCTTTAAATCCGACCCATTGATTTCTATTGTAAAAACTGACTTCATGGTAATTCGTGCTCCCTACATATGCAGGAGAGTAATGCAAAGGGTTTGCGAGCACATTTGTAAATAGGCTTTGTTGCTGTCCGAATGAAACAAAGAACAGCGTAACAAATAAACTTGTAATTAAATTCTTCATCTTAATCTCGTTTTCTTAACACCATTAGCACTCCTTTGTATATATCCGGATCAGCATTTGCATTCAGCTGAATCACAAACAGGTAATTTCCATCCGGAACCGGTTCACCTTTATAAGTACCATCCCACGGAGTTTGATAACCGTCGGATGTAAAGACTGTTTGGCCCCACTCGTTGTAAATCTCAACATGTGCATTCGGATAAGCCAGTTCCAGGAACTCAAGCTTCCATACATCATTCGAACTGTCACCATTCGGTGAAATGATTGTTGGGATCAGAGTGTTGATCTCAGTAGTAACTGTATTGATTGCTACAAAGCGGATCGCACTGTCAATACAACCCAACGCATTGGTCACTTCCAAAATGATATAATAATTCCCGTTTCCGTAATACGTATGACTCGGATCCATTTGCGTTGAAGTGGAACCATCTCCAAAGTTCCAGGAATAACTTACCGCATAGTCGGATGTGTCAATGAAATTGAACACTGCGCCGATATTCATTCCTCCGTTTGAATTGTAGTAGAAACCGGCATCCGGTAAAGGATCAATTGTAATCGGTTGAACTATGGTATCCGAACATCCGTTCACGGTAGAAACAATGTGTGTAATAGTATAAGTTCCTCCACTTGCAAATTGTTGACTCACATCTGCCATTGCCGCAGATCCTTGTCCACCGAAATCATAGAACCAGTAATTAATAGCCTCCGAACTTGTTGAAGCATCTGTAAATGCAACCGTTACCTGGTTATTCGGACAGGAATTAGCTGAGTTGAAATCTGCAAGCGGTTTATCAAAAACGGAAACAGAAATTGAAACCGTGTCGTTACACCCATTGGAGTTTGTTACGATCAATTCAACCGGATAAGACCCGGAAGCACCGAAATTATATGTCGGGTTTTGAGTAGCTGATGTTTGACCTGTCTGGAATTTCCATGCCCAATTCGTCAAGGTTCCCGAGCCCGGAAGTGAGAAATCGGTAAATACATTTGCAAGTCCCTCGCACACATTTGTTCCACTGAAGTTTGCAAATGGCGGAGCGACGAAATTAACCTGAATTCCATCGGAAACTACGGTACAAGTCCCGTTATTAGTAGAAGTTAAGGTTAAAACAACACTTCCGTTAGCTATTTCCGAAGCTGTTGGTGTATAGCTTGCATTTAAAGTGCTTGCATTCGGACTGAAAGTCCCTGCTCCACCACTCCATACACCACCGAAAGGTCCGCCGGTAACACTTGCGTTCAACTGGACCTGGGTCGCATTGGAACATTTTAATTGATTCGAGCCTGCATCCACTTTCGGCGCATTGCTGATCGATACATAAATACTATCCTGAACCGGGTTGCAGTTACCGTTTGAAGTCGATTCCAGATATAACCAAACAAAACCTGCTGTTGTATCCGCAACACTCGGTACATATGTACAATTCAAGGAACTGTTGTTCGGTGAAAAGATCCCTGTTCCGCTTGTAAGCCATTTCCCGGTAGTTGTTGGTCCGCTAACCGTACCGGATAAGACCACATTCGCATTATTCGCACAAACGACCAAACTATCAGGCCCGGCCTCAACAGTTGCAGCATTTGTAAAGTTCACATCCATCGTATCCGAAACCATTGCACAGGAAACTGCATTCGTGGATGTCAATATAAATTGAACAGCTCCGGCACTCAAATCAGCTGCGGACGGAACATATTCGGCATTTAAAGTACTTGCATTCGGCAAAAAAGTTCCCGAACCGTTCGATGTCCAGATTCCTGTAGCAGCTCCACCACTAATAATTCCATCCAATTGGATCAATGCGTTGTTCTCACAAATGGACTGATCGGTATTTGCATTTACCAGCGGTGCCGGTGTGATCTCCAAAAACATGGTGTCTCTTGCAGTCGGACAAAATCCGGTAGTAGACAGGATAATCCGGATCGGGCTGATCAAAGTATCCAAAGGGCTTGGAATATAGGTATTCGGGACAGAATTCAAGCCATTCTGGAAGGAACCGTATCCATTACTCGACCAGGAACCAGTTACAGCACCACCTCCCACGTTTCCGTTCAAAGTATAACTTACGTTCGCACAAACCGTATCATTTGGTCCTGCCTGGGAAAATGCCGTTGCATAAAAATCCGTGTTATAAGCATATGAAGCACCTGAATTCACACCACCACCTGTGATTGTCGCCATGGTGAAAATATCAGCCGAATTCACAATCATATTATGGCTGTTTGACGGAACATCTGTCGTGCTGAAGAAAATTCGTGCTGTTTTATATTGTCCGCTTGTCCCGGGAACTGTCTGGAACATTCCTGCCGTAATCAGGCTGGAGCTTCCATTCAATAAAAAGCTCCCTTCAAATCCGGTTCTGGTTACCAAAACAACTCCTAAAGAATCTGAACCAGAACGGGAAAATGCGGTCGTGTTATTCCCTTTACAATTCAAGCTTGGAACAACAGCCGCACTCAATTCACATCCAAACCCTGAAACGTGGTAAACATAAACAGGTTTACTTGCTTTGATATATAAAATCTCATCCGCCATTGGAATTTCCAGTGTTTCAGAAGAATTGATCAACGTTGTAGTCGTACTTGCACCGGTTACTTCAATGGTAGAAGCGTTCTGAGTTGCCAATACGTAAATGCGGTCATTCGTTGAAGTTCCTTTATAAATCGAATAATCCGTTCCGATAGACGGAGTCGGGATTAACTGATCACCAATCATATCCGAGCAAGCCGATTGGACAAGCTGACCGTCAAACAACGTAAGGGCAATGGGTTTATCTGAGGAAACGATTGATCCTGCAAGGCTTGTAGCCGCTGATACGTTGACATCCCGCGCACTGTAAGTTTGTCCCGCGTTCAGAACAACTGAAAAAGTTGCGTTTGCCAAATGTCCCGTAATATCTGTTCTCGGAGTAATTAACACGGTAGTATTGTTCATTGTAGCTACAATCTCAATTCCCGAATAAGTTGCCGGAGTTGTTACTGCATTGGCCCAAAACTTCTGAAAGGGTGTATAGAAATTCGTCCCGAGAGCTTTTCCACCTTTCAAACTGAAACTTTCTTTGTTGTTTGGAGCAATCACTTCGTAAGCCGCGTTGATCAATCCTGTAGAACTGATTTTGAGCCCATTATTCGAGGCTGCATTTGCGACCGGGCTTTCAATTTGAGCAATGACTGAACTCAAATCCATACTATCACTTGAAAATGCAGGCATCGTTAAGGTCATGGGAACAAAAGCCCCATTTGCAGGCTGTGTGACGGTAATTGTTGCCGCCTGATCATACGATTGAAAACGCAATTTAACAGGAACCTGTCCAACTCCTGAAGAAACATCCGGAGCTGCAAACCAGAAAACGGTATCTCTCTGTGCGTGAGAACTTATAGCAGTAGTTAGAAAAACCGCGAATAGGAAAAGTTGTATAAATCTAAACATAGTAGAGCTATCTCAGTTTTTGAGCTCGCAAAGATAGTTGATACCCTATGAATTTTAACTAAAATTAAAAAAGTCAAACAGGCTATTTACACAGCCAAAACCGGACTTTAAAAATAAAAATCAGTTAGTTACGAATTTAACAGCTTTTTAAAATCGTCGAAATAAAACAACTATTTAACTAGTTAAAACTAAACCTTTATCGATGATTCGGAGGAAGCTCCGGTTTGAGTTTTGCAGCACGATCATGCAGTACAATACTCCCGGTTACGGCTACATTTAACGAGGAGTTCCCGGGAAGCTTGATCACTTTCCGGCATTTGGCCAAAACAGACTCAGGAAGTCCCTGATCTTCTGATCCCAAGAGGTAAATAGCGCGTTTCGGATGCTCAAAATCATGCAGGAATTCGGCATCATCCGTTAATTCAACTGCAATTAAATGACAATCATATGGAATATTCTCGCACAAATCTTCCAACGTATCGTAATGAAAATAAGGAATCCGGGCCCAGGTACGAGTCACATCCGAAGTTTGCTTTTTGTAGCGTTTTCCAACTGTAAAAATGTAGGAAGCTCCTAAAATATAAGCCGATCGCCACAGAGTTCCGATATTGTGGTCCGTTTTCGCATTGAAAACACCGATTGCGCAATAGCCTTGAATATTGGAAGTTTTCATTCTTCTGTCGACTTGATTTTTTCAGGACTAATTGCGCTTCCTATGTGAAAGATCGCATCCCCTTTATTCACCAAAGGCGCTTCATTGGTACAAATAATATATCCTTTTGAATTGGATTTGATCTTGCGCTCCGAGGAACCGTACGGATCGCTCACAAAGCCTAATAAATCACCTTTCTCCACATACTGTCCGTTCTTTACTTCCGAATGAAAAACCCCTGACTGCGGAGCTCTCAGCCACCTGGAAGATTTGATAATGATCGGATCGTTCTCCGGCTGGTCCAGCTTGAAACTTTTCATGTGGAAATGATTCAAAATGCGCTGAATTCCCAACAATCCTTCTTCCACAATCGTTTCATCAATGGAATTCGTCTTTCCTCCTTCAAACAAAAGGATCTTCTTCCCCATTTTATTTAAGGCTTCACGCACTGATTTCGAGATATAACCGGAGTGAACAATAAATGGCGGATTGAAGACCTGAGCCAGTTCCATACTGATCGGATCAGAAAGAAGGCAGCGGATCTGCGCGATATTGGAACGTTGGGCCGATCCTGTATGAAAATCGATCACAATATCCACATTCGGAGCAATCTGGTTCATAAACTGATATGCAAACTGACTTGCCAGGGAACCATTCTTAGATCCTGGGAAACTGCGATTGAGATCCCGTCCGTCAGGTAACTCGCGTTTCAGGTTCAAATACCCGAATATATTGAAAACCGGCAGACAAATGATCGTTCCCGAAATAGGCTTGTTCCACTTCTTACGAATCACTCTCCGGATAATTTCCATTCCATTGATCTCATCTCCGTGCATCCCTGCCATCAACAGGACGATCGGTCCGTCTTTCAACGATCTTTCAACGAAAACCGGCACCTGAACAGGTGTATGTGTATGCAACTTCGCAACATCCATGCTTAGTTCAACACTTTGACCGGGCTGGATCTCTTTTCCAAGTATGTAGAACTTTCGAGCCATTTCTATTTTTTTACATTCTTCTCAATAAAGGCAATGATCTTTCCTGCAATGTCTACTCCGGTAGCGCGTTCGATACCTTCCAGTCCGGGAGACGAATTTACTTCCAAAACCAATGGACCGCGGGAAGATTGAAGCAAATCAACTCCTGCAACACCCAAACCAACCGCATCTGCGGCTTTAATTGCGGTCATTTTTTCCTCATCGGTTAATTCCAGGATCGTTGCCGTTCCGCCCCGATGCAGGTTTGAACGGAACTCACCTTCTTTTCCCTGACGTTTCATAGCTCCAACAACTTCTCCATCAACAACAAATGCACGAATATCTGCTCCTCCCGCTTCCCTGATAAATTCCTGGACAATTACACGTGCTTTCAAACCATTGAACGCTTCCAAAACCGATTGAGCTGCATTTTGGTTCTCAGCCAAAACTACTCCCAAACCTTGCGTTCCTTCCAATAATTTCAGTACGACAGGTGCACCACCGGCAGATTCAACTACGTGTTCAACGTTGCGCGAATAATTCGTGAATACTGTTTTCGGAAGTCCGATCCCTTCTTTTGACAAGACCTGCAAACAACGTAGTTTATCCCGTGAATGCACAATACCACGTGAGCTGTTTACCGAAAAGACATTCATCATTTCAAACTGACGAACTACAGCTGTACCATAAAAAGTAACCGATGCCCCAACCCGTGGGATTACCGCATCAAAGCCCTCCAGATATTCCGATCCGTAAAACAGGGACGGTCCTTTTTGTTCAATTTCGATATTGCAGCGCAAATGATCTACTACATGCGCTTCGTGTCCGTGCTTTTCTGCCGCTTCAACCAAACGTCTTGTAGAATACAATTGTGGATTGCGTGATAAAATGGCAATTTTCATTCTTTTCCTTGAAAGGCTCATCCCTTTCCTTCGATAATATAATCAGTTACTTATTCTCGTATTTATAAGAACAGTTTGTTTTGGCCGTATCTATCAGGAAACGTTTATTCAACAACCTGCGACCTAGCAATATGGGGTTTCTTAAACCGGTTCTTTCAGTCAGTGAAAATACGGTTTCATACGTTTCTCCGAACAAGCGAACCGTTCCTTTTACAAAAAATCGTTCCTGGGCAATTCCATTGGAGCTTTTCACGATCTTTGTTTTAAAGTCATCAAAAATCACTTCTTTCCCGGTATATCCGGAAATTCCTGAATCCAGGAAAACCACCCGAAGCTGTTCTTTTTCACCAAACTCAATTACTTCGATCGACTGACAATGCATGGAACTGGAGTAAGCCCCGGAATCAATTTTCACAGGCACATTTTCCAATTCAAATCCCGGAAAGGAAACCAAATCCTTACGTCCGATTATTTTCTTAACCACTACCTCCATATTTCTCGTTATCTTTGTAAAGAAGTTCGTTATTCGGTAATCGAAATTAGGAAAAAAGCAATTGAGAAGAGAAAAATGACTTCAAATAAAAAAAAGTTACGGGATTACATCATAAATTGAAAAATTATTCCTAATATTGCACCCCCAATTACGGGATAGTGAAAGAAAATTAGAGTCATGGATTTTATCAGAGAGCTTCAAAAAGAACTAGTAGAATTGAAAGAATTCCCAGCATTCGGAGCTGGAGATACAGTTACTGTATCTTACAAAATTAAAGAAGGAAACAAAGAGCGTATTCAGCAATTCCAGGGTGTTGTTTTGCAACGTCGCGGACAAGGTACAACTGAAACGTTTACAGTTCGCAAAATGTCAGGAAACGTAGGTGTAGAACGTATCTTCCCTATTTCATCTCCTTTTATTGATACCATTACAGTAAACAAACGTGGAGCTGTACGTCGTGCACGTATCTTCTACTTCCGTGGTCTTACTGGTAAAGCAGCACGTATCAAAGAAAAAAGAAGCTTCTCTCACTAAGTCGAAGATTATTCTCAATATACGATCCCGGCTTCGCTTTGCGAACGCCGGGATTTTTTTGTGCCCGATTTTTATGATCATACACATTATAGTAAGGACACGATGCATCGGGATATATGTATTATTCGCACCCAAATCATTTTACAATCGAATCGTATGATATTTTCCCACAAATGCGCAAATGTTGGAGGCGCTTACCAGTCGCCTCTTTACTCAGTAAAACCAGAAAAATCTGTTTTTACACTATTCAAAAGCGAGTGCGGTTCGCCTATGCTAAAGCTTCAGCGTAAGCAGCTAGCTAAAAATTTGTGCATTTGTGGTAAACATTAAGTCTGGGTGCGCATTGTGGCATCGCGTCCCTACAGAATTACGGCACCAATTTTGGTTATACGCTATTATGAAATTTATACCCATTCTTTTTTTGCCTCTGATTATTCAATCATGCAACGGACAAATCGAACAGTCTGATAAAATCAAACAAACAGAAGGCATTTCAAAACAAGAAAAAACCGATCCGATCCAGGAGTTTTACAATCGCTGTCAATCCAATACTTCTTCCAGTATTTCATTAGGAACTGTAAGTAACGGAACTCTGAAGAACGGCAAAATCTTTCCCTTCAAAGGCCCCAACTTCATTTACTTCGATTCCACAAGCTACTTGAATAAACATGCTTTTACACATGAAAAAGTGTATCATACCGTATTAGCAACCTACCAGGAGTTTGAAACAATCCTTCCTCACTTTGAATTTGGCCTGATGGAGTGTTCCAATGAGCATGGCGGAAAGATCTGGCCTCATAGAACCCATCAAAACGGATTGAGCGTAGATTTCATGTCACCACTCTTAAAAAACGGTATTTCGACGACAGATTTCAATACAATCGGGCTCCCACATTATCTCATGGACTTCGATGAGAACGGTATTTATACAGAAAATCCGGATTATTCTATCCATTTCAATTTGATTGCACAACACATTCTGGAATTGGATAAACAAGCTAAGAAAAACGGATTGAAAATTGAAAAAGTGATTCTAAAGATCGCATTAAAAGACAATCTGTTTGCAACGGAATATGGAAAAAAACTGAAAGCAAGCGGTATTTATTTCGCCACCAATCTCAATGATTTGATTGATACTTTGCATGATGATCATTACCATGTGGATTTTAAGGAAACCAATCAGTAGGGTCAAGTTGACGTAATAACGCAATATTACGTCAACCACATAAAAACAAACACTCAACACTCTTATTATCAATACGTTAAATGTTGTAATATTGCAATATTACGCACCACTTTTAAACCAATCACTCATTAAAACTCCACCTTCAGGTTATTTTCATTTTCAACCTCATTAAACCTTTTATCTTTCCGATTGTACAACTTATCCCAATCCGAAACATGAAGACGATTTCTTTCCTTGTCATTTTTCTTTTCAGCACCTCTGCTTACTCTCAGTCGGACACCGTCCGCATCAAAGAGCTTCTGACCGAACTCACCAAAACAGCGAAACCACGCAATTATCAAAATATCGATCAGCTGAATGAAACTGCTCAATTCATCTACTCTTACTTCAGGCAATATGCGGATACCGTGTTTTACCAAACGTACCTAGTGAATGGAGTAACTTATGGGAATGTCGTTGCACGTTTCGGAGATACCATCAATGAGCGCTTGATCATCGGAGCACATTACGATGTATGCGGAAACCAGGAAGGAGCAGATGACAACGCTTCCGGAATCATCGGCTTACTGGAACTTGCGCGCATGCTCAGGGAGCAGAAACAACAAAAAAACATTGAGCTGGTTGCTTTTACTCTGGAAGAACCACCCTATTTCAGAACGGAATACATGGGAAGTTTCATTCATGCGCAATTGCTTAAACAATCCAATGCTAAGATTTCCGGGATGATTTGCCTGGAAATGATCGGGTATTTCAATGAAGCGAAACACACGCAGGACTATCCCATCGGCTTTCTCAAACTATTTTATGGTTCAAGAGGAAATTACATTACCGTTGTAAACAAATTCAGCAAAGGAAAGGCAGCACGAAAATTCACCAAACGAATGGACCGTTTTGCAAAATTACCTGTCAAGAAATTCAATGGACCAAAATCACTTACCGGTATCGATTTTTCCGACCATTTAAACTACTGGAAAATGGGTTTCAGCGCCTGCATGGTAACGGATACAGCATTCTACAGAAACAAAAATTACCATCAGAAAACAGACGAAATGGGAACACTCAATATTTCCAGGATGGCGCAAGTCATTGACGGCATATTTTTCAGTATCTTAGCTTAAGCTAAAATTCACGGATTATGAAAGTATTGATGTTCGCTTCGATCTTAGCAGTAGGTGCTTCTGCTAAAAGTTGCAATAAAGAAGATTGCAAAGAAAAAATCAAAGAAGATTGCGTTTGTACCATGCAATACGATCCGGTTTGCGGGTGTAACGACAAAACGTATTCCAATGCCTGCACCGCTGAATGCCATGGAATTACAAAATATGTGAAGGGGGAATGCTCTAATTAATTGACACTTCGACTACGCTCAGTGTCCGCAGACAATCATCCAAAGGTGACTGAGCGTAGTCGAAGGCAACTTTCAAAAACAAATGACTGATTTACAAACAGTAAAAGCATACTATGATGCGTTCAATGCCCGGAATTGGGACGAAATGTTGTTATTGGCAGACGAAAATATCAGGCATGAACCGAACCAGGGAAAACCACGCATTGGAAAAGCCTTGTTTAGAGAATTTATGCAGCACATGGACACCAGTTATTCGGAGACATTAAAAGACATCGTGCTTTTTTCTTCTGACAAAACAGGACGGATCGCAGCAGAATTTGTGGTTCATGGAACTTACAAAAAAGCAGAAGAAGGTCTTCCAGCAGCTCATGGACAATCGTATGTACTTCCCGCGGCAGCATTCCTGGAAGTACAAGACGGGAAAATTAGCCGGGTTACAACTTATTACAACCTGGAATTATGGATCGAACTCGTTTCTAATTAAAAGTGAATCAATTACAACACGAACTGTTACTTGGATTTGATATCGCAGAATTGATCCCTCAATTGGGTCAATTGCGCATCCGTGTTTTTCATGATTTCCCTTATCTCTACGAAGGTTCACAGGAATACGAGGAAAATTACCTGCAGGTTTACACCCAAAATCCCTTGAGCATTGTCTATGGTGTCTTCGACGGGGAAAAACTGGTTGGTGCCTGCACCGGAATGCCTCTGAGCGCAGAATCAAAAGAAATCCAGGAACCCTTTCTTGAGCGCGGATTGAACATCAATGAAATTTTTTATTTCGGAGAAAGTATCCTTTTAGCGCCATACAGAGGCCATGGAATCGGGCATCTCTTCTTTGATGTACGCGAAAAACACGCATTGGAAAATGGCTTCAAAGTAACTGCTTTTTGCGCTGTTATCCGACCGGAAGATCATCCGCTAAGACCCGCAAATTACCGTCCGAACAACCATTTTTGGACCAAACGCGGTTATATTGAACAAAACTATTGTTGTCGAATGTCCTGGTTAGACAGGAACCAAACGAAAGAAACTGAAAAAGAACTGATTTTTTGGACCAAAGAATGGAAGTAACAATTGCTTTAGCACAATACCCGATCACCTTTCATCATTCACTCGAGGATTGGAAAGCTCATACGGAAAAATGGATCGCAGAGGCTCGTTCTCAGGGCGCACAAATCCTGACATTCCCGGAATACGGAAGCATGGAATTGACTTCTTTATTACCGGAAGAAGTTCGGAACGACCTGAAATTACAAATCGATCAATTACAGAAGTTTCTGCCCTTTTTCATTGAAACGTTTCGAAGTTTTGCTCAGAAATATGAATGTATTATTGCAGCACCAAGTTTCCCTGTGATTCTAGCAGATAAAACTGTGAACCGCTGTTTTGTATTTTCCGAAAACACTTACTCCTTCCAGGACAAACATTTCATGACCCGTTTCGAAGATGAATCGTGGGGAATTTCCAGTTCCAATGGCGCATTACGCGTATTTGATACCCGATTCGGAAAATTCGGGATCCAGATCTGTTTTGATATTGAGTTCCCGATCGGTGGGCATTTACTGGCAGAAGCCGGTGCAGCATTTATTCTCGTTCCTTCCTGTACGGAAACACTGAAAGGTGCAACACGTGTACATATCGGTGCGCGGGCACGTGCTATGGAACAACAGATCTACACAGGAGTTGCACAAACGATCGATGAAGCGTGGTGGTCGCCGGCAGTGGACCTCAATTACGGTTACACAGCTTTCTATTCTTCTCCGGACGGTGATTTCGATGACGAAGGAATCCTTGCAAAAGAACAAGCCCAAACTTCCGGTTGGCTCATTCGAACACTGGATCTTTCTAAGAACCAGGAAATCCGGGAAAGCGGACAGGTGTTGAACTTTAAGCATAGCCAGAGACAGGAAATAAATGATGGAAATTGTTTTG
>CAMLLB010000065.1 GCA_946480815.1 uncultured Flavobacteriales bacterium | reverse complement strand
GTACCCGTTAACTGGTTCGTTTGAGAACAAGGGAATGGAAGAATTGTTTACAGTTGCGAAGTCATACTTCATTTTCGTTCCTTTTACGTTTCCATTATAGGCATTTGATTGAGCTACAGCCATACTGTTGTAAGTAGGGATAATCGCGTCATCGTAATACAACTGTTCATTGAACAAAGTACTTCCTATTTGGGTCAAACGATCCCGATCATCATAGGTATAGGAAATCATTTGGGCAGGGGTTGTCGTTTCCCCATTAAAACGTTTGGTAGCAATTGTGCCACGTGCATCGTCATATACATACGAACAGATCAAGGTAGCATTCGTACTCAGGGATACATCGTTTTGAGCAGCAAAGACTTTTTGTAAGCGGTTCAATTGATCGTAGTCATAGAAATACTTCATTTCTACCGAACCATCACTTCCCATATCCAGTTTTTGCTCCAATAAGGACCCTCTGAAATTGTAAAGCGGATAGTTAATCGTCGCTTTTACCAAAAATTGGTCATTTGTGGCAATATTTGAAGGGTGTTGGATAATCACTTGAGAAGCCAGTAAATCTTCTGTGTTATAAGTATAGGTAATTTTTTGAATAGCCACTCCTGAAGGGTTATAGGAATATGATTCGATTAGTTTACCCAATTTGCTTGGAGAACTTTGTGAAACACCATAAACCATCGTTTTTTCCAAAATTTTGGTCGCGACCGGCGCATTATCAGGAAGTCCAACGCTTTCTATTGGCAGCAAATTCGTCGGATGCAATGTTTGATATTCATTCAACCAATCCAGAGTCATGCGATTAGAGAAAACGTATACAAAATAATGCGGATTTCCTGCTCCATCATAATAATATGAAGAGGAAGTTCCTAATGTCTTGTTTTGGAAACAGAATGGGTCCAAATGATATGGATTAGTCACTAAGGACTGCATAATCAGGTTTCCATAGATGTCATATTCAAATTTACGGAAGCGTGGTTCAAACACATTGGAACCATTCACGTGGTTGCGATCCAGTTGATCCTGAACACCACTGATCTTTCCATGTTTGTTATAGATGTAGCGTTTTTCGCCACCATCCACATTCGTTTCGCGAATCAATTGACCAATTATGTTATACTGGTAATTGGTATGTTGACGCAATGCGTTGATCGTTTTCATCAAATTCCCATAGGAATCGTACACAAAAAGTGTGACTACTTTATCAGCCATGTTGGCAGATGTGAACGTTGCCACTTTTTGCCCCATTGCATTGGTATAGGTAATACTTTCTTTTCCATCCTGGTCTATTATAGAAGTACGGAGGAAGCGAAAACTTCCAGTAGAAGCATTCATGATCAACTCCAGTTCGGTGCGATTCAGTCTCAACTCGCAAGACATATAGATCGCATTCGTAATCCACGTTTGTTTATTCACTGTATGCCAACCAGAAATACTTTCTCCTGGATCTGCATGTTTGAGATCCAGAGATGCAGGATCATTTTCGTATTTAATTTCATTAAATAAGGGCGAATTTAGATTCTCCATGTGTTTAAGTGGGGTAGAATCATTCACGGCAACAATCGAATACAGTGGTTTGAATTGGATTTGTGGCCTTCCCCAATTATCATAAATAACCGAACCACTTGACGTTTGTATGTCCCCTTCATTGCGATAGGCTTTCACAACTCCGGCAGTTCTTCCAAGCGGGTCAATAAATGCTTTTTGGAACTCACGTACAGTGGTTGTATCGGTATTATTTTGGAAAAGTACCGAATACACGTAATTTTCCGCTGTTCGCTGTTTAAAGGTAAGTGCAGCATTGTGTTTCCAAAGTTGGTATTCATTCCGCGAAAGCAAACGTGTTCCATTTTCCATTACCCGAGTCAAGCGGTTAAATCCATCAAAACCGTAATCGATGTAATGCCCGGAAGGAGAAGTCATTTTGCTCACTTGCCCGTCATCGGTATACTGGAAATTCGTTCCCAACGAATCCGTGCGTCCATAACCAACTGTCACGCGGATCGGTAAACCAATATTTTTGGTGTCAACGGAAGAGTAATTATACAAAAAGCTGTAATGGGGGTTGGTGCAATTCGTATCCACATTCCAGTTGATCTTAGTGGTATGGTAATAGAACTTCGTCAATAATCCGACCTGGTTAGAGATCAGTGAAGGCTGCATGTGCTGATTCCGTTTGTGTACCCTGGAAGTTGTCAATGTATCGTAAGGGAACAGCATTTTATACGGATGAATGAAGCCTTGTGCATCCACTCCTGCATAATCCACATAGAAATCGGCAACCTGGGTGTTACTTCGGTCGAAGCGCTTAGTGGAGAAATCTGTTGAAACAACATCCATAATGGTATCCAGCTGAATAATGGTGGAACGTAGTTGCAAGGTTTTCTTCAATACATCCGTTAAGATCGGAAGCTGTGCCGGTCCTCCTTCTTCTCCGCCAATTGGAATAGAAGGGTTACAATCGATCAATTCCACGCCCGGATAACAGGCAGCATAGTCAATAGATGATGGACATGCGTAATAACCGATCACCGGATCTTTCCACAAACAGTAATTAAACGGTAATTGGGCCAGGAATTCCTGTTCCGTACCGTATTTCCAGCGGATGCAGGATTCGCAACTTACCGGATTAACCGGAGGTGTTCCTGTTTCCGGACAGGAAGGTCCGTCATATTCTACTGTCTGATTCGTTGAAAACGCATCTACAGGCCACCTCGCGTCGTAAAGATAATACTCACTTTTACGCAATTCATTGGCATCCCGTTGATTTTTGGTGACATGGGTTTGCTGGAACGGAGTAGAACGCATCGCATACTGACGACTTCTGGTCATTCCATCGTATTTTGGTAATTCGGGCGCAATTCCCGTTGTGTATGTGTCTTTATAATCTTCATCCCAACGGAAAGAATACATCACCGTATCCAGGTCATCATTCATTAACAGATGATCAAACTGGGGTCCGACCCCACCCACTGTTTTAATATCGTAATTATACCAATAACGGTCGTAGCGGTTCTTCAGGTCGTACAGATAGAAATACTGTTTTTCGTCTTTTGCTGTCGGTAAATGGGTAGATGTGTTCGTAACACTGAACACTTGCCAGGAAGGTTCGTGTTTCAGGCGCAGGGAATTGATCGTTTTCGTTCCGCCGGTCCCGAAAATATCCGTTGAGGAAACTGTTCTCCCCGGGATGTCTTCCAGTCCCATCAATACTTTGTATGCTCTGCCGTTGGAAGTTCCCAAATAGTCTGCTTCGTAATATTCGTAGGTCGTTTTCGTTTCGATGTAATTCCAATTGCTTAAAACCGCATTGTTGCAGTAAGCATCCAGCGGATTTCCGGTAAACCTAAAATTTGTCAGGAACGGCTTATGTCCATATATTATCATAAGTGCACTCAAAACAGCAGGTTCAAGCTCCCGGTCTGCAACTGCAACAATTCGCTCCATTTCACTTTCGCTGAAAGCAGGGCTTCGAGCCATCAATTTATCGAATGTGTTTTGAGAAGGGTATTTATTTCCTGTTTCGATGATCTCTACGATCGTATTATTCAAAATGGCAGATTTCCCGATAATGGTAGAAAAATTGGCATCACTTATCACCTGATCCTTTAAAATAGTTCGCAATGTTGCAGGTGTCAAATAAACGGAGTTGACAATTTTATTGATCGCAGTTTCGCTGAATTGTGGTTGAACAGCCAATATCTTCACAAAAGAGTTCGTATTAAAATAGCGCGAAGTTCCATCCGCGAGGGCTTTAACCACCTGGTCTGACAGGTATTCGTTTTTTAAATACAACGCTTCAATAAAATCCGTACTCCATCTCAATGAAGTATATTGTGCAGCAGTCATTAGAACGTTATCTGATATATAATCTTGCTGGTTGATTACAGAAATTGGTGAAGTAGAAGTGGACGTGAAACTCGAACCGAATTTGATAACAAATCGATTTAAGGTCAGGTTACTCAAATTTCCTTGCGCCAACAAAAGCGTTATCTTTTTAGGATCAGTAATTCGGGTAGTATTGATGACATGATACAAGACAGAATCCATCAAAGGAGACTTGGAAAGTAAGCTATCCATAATAACAGCTTCCGTCTTGTTATTGATGATATTGATCTGACTAGTTGCAAGTGCATCATTGAAAGAAACAGGATTGGTGTATCCTGATCCAAATGGATTATTCCCGGTATTTACAAATGGAGCAGGTAATGTCCCTGTTGAAATAACTGCTTGTTTATACAAGTAATCATCATATTTACGGTTGATCTCTTCTTTTTTCTTGATGAAATACGAATTGAACATGTATGAAGGATTCGCAGTATCCAAAATAGGATAGAATTCAAACTCCAGGTATTTCGGCAATTCAAAATCCTGTCCACTTCCATTGAATACCGGAATGTCCAACAAACCATAAGCAGCAGTTCCGGTGTAAGTTGTTCCGGGACTGGAGCCAACCGTAACGGTTACGGGTTGATTCAAATAATAATCACGGTATTCATATTGTCCTCCCGGATTATCGTATTCCTGTTCCCAAACCAAATTTTCCCTGTATGGATTCGGTCTGGTGTACCCGTTTTTGTATGCTAAAGTATGCTCGTAGTTAATCAGTTTTTCTGTGAAGAGCTTATTATTTACATCATATTCCTTCACCGATTTTAGTTTACCGTGGTACAAATAATCCTCAATGGATGGAAAGGTGATCAGGTAGTCAAAATTGCCACCATAGTGCACATAATCTGTTCGATTCACAAATGTATTACCACCCTCAGTTAAAGATGGTCCATAAACGGATACGTTTTTAAATCCAACATCGAAATTGCCACGTCTTCCATTGTAAAAACGTGGATCCGTGATTTGGATAACAGTTGATTTCATCACCATCGAATCCGGATTGAAATCGTAGAACCAACGTTTATGTGCATTGTTAGAAGATACTGTACCGTTCTTTACCAGGTCATCTTCGTCATTCTTCAGTATATACTTGACAATCGGATGCACCACATCGGATTGTGATAAACCATAACCCGTATTGGAAACCACTCCACAAAAAGCAGAACGTTGTCTCAAGAAAGATCCTGTGAATCTCGTTCTTACATCACTTGCAGGATAATATTCTATTTTGGTAATTCCGCCTAAATTGTCTACAATTTGTGTCAAGACCATTCCAAAATGACCATTCATCGGTTGATTTACCTGATAAGTTGTATTGGCATTATTGAATTTCGTATAGGATAAAAAGGTGGTCAATAATTTGGTGGTATCCGTTGTCCAACCGATTGGAACTTCACGTACCGCCTTTAATAAAATGAAAACTTGTTGAACGTCATTACGATATTGCAAGGTATTCCCATTTGTATAGGCGTAATTTTGGAGCATGTCGCATTTAGCAGAAGTATATTCCAATTTCTTTTGAGCTATCAACTTCAATCCTGTTTCAATAGGTCCGCCAACATCTCCATTTACTTTGTAATAATTTACCCCAACCAACATGTATGGGTTTTTTGAATAACGAATCAACTCAAACTCATCTAATTTGACTGTATTATCAAGTTTCGTTGGAATATTATATGTTTGTGGTTGTGAGGGAACATAGTCCGTGTTGTCGTTCCACCAAAAATGATAGGCTTCTTTTCCGGTAGCACTTGCATAACTCAACGCATTCTGGTGAGTAATCATATACTCGTAAATAGGTGAAACCATGTTCCAAGGCAAACCGATTCCAAAATTCCCAGGAATATCTGCGGCGGATTTCAACGCAAACGATCCTGGATTTCCGTATCTGCAGATGTAAGCATTTTCGGTCATTAATTCGTAGATTGAATCAACCACATTGAAATCATATACACCAGTCGGTTCAACGGCATAATTTATATCTGAATTTCCCGGACCGATCTGGAAATTGAATCCCTGGTATTTTGTAGGAATGTTCGGCATTACAAACAAATTCGAAATCTCTTTGTCTCCTTCTGCGTAGTTCAACGACCATTTCAAAGCCATATTAAATGTTGAATACAATACTTTAGATCTGGACGAATTGTAATTATCCGTAGAAAAGTAAATACCGTTACCACCACTATTATTTAAATTATAGGTACTGTACGCATTGCTATTCGATCCTAGTGGATTTTCCAGATCCCCTGTTACAATACGCAAATCAAATGTTCCGGCGTTCTTATAAAAAGAGGTTGAATTTGTCGAATTCGATCGCTTGATCCGGGATTTCACCTCGTAAATATCGCCTGGGTAGAGTTTGCTTCCCATCAATCTCGGACTTTCAATAAAGCTATGCGAAAACGGAATTTCTACCGCACCGTTAGCATCACTTCTTACATAACCATTTGCAGCAACATAAGGATCGACGGCAGAAACCGCATCAGGGTTAGTTGTCGAATTCGCTTTCGTATGTTCATACCGTTTCCAACCATTGTCAAAAACATCATTTGTTTTCCCATCACTATAAATGCTTTGGTAACTATACAAACTATCTAATCGACCATTTCCAGAGGCATTGTAATCAATCAATTCATTATAATTAGTTTGGATCAACTGTTTATCTGTTGCATACTTCAATTCCAAACGGTCTACCAACCCATCAATAGAAATCGCTTCTACTTTTAACAAAAGTAAATCTGCGTAGCACGAAAAATCATGTTCTTTAGCAAAGGTTGATGACGTGAAATGTTCAGCTGCTGCATATTTATACGCCTCCTGATCAAATTCCTTGAAGTAGTTAAACTTTCCAAAGCCCTTGTATGTAAAATTAATTCCCTGAAACGGTTGGTTACGATGGGTGATCGCATCGCAGTACCATAAATTGTATTTCTGTTTCGGAAGAATGGAATTCTCTACTGAAGCTGCTTGCCCAGCATTTTCGTAATCACCCAATACCTGAACATCCTCGGCATCATTTACCCCGGTATTTGTATGGGCTTGATCATAATACAATACACGTTTGTTTGCCGGTGCATTATACGATTGTACTGCTGTGCGGAAAGTATAACGCGTTCCATCAGATGCTATAACCACCCAGGTATCACCATTGTATCTTACTTCCACATGGTTTTCAAAAGCATTCAACTCAAAAACAGCCGTCTTATCATCATTCACGTCAATGTACTTGAAGATCGCTCTACCGCTTGCAACCCCCGGAACATTGATGTAAGGTGAAAACCAATACAAATCTCCTTCTTTAAAAGCACTGTTTCCCAGGGAATTAAAATTCAAAAGTGTAGAACTTGTCCCTGATTCCGTACAATACTGGCTCAAATTGAAATTATTAAATACTTCCGTTTCGATGGAGATTGTAGGAATATTCAGGTTCCAACCTTCCCCGTAAGGAATTCCAGTTGAAATCGGCATCGTGTTTCCAATAGAAAATGAGCTGCTGTAGTTTAGACTCAGTTCATAACTCAATCCACTTGGAGTTGCAACAGAACCCAATTGGATTGTTGAATTATAATCTCCTGAAAACAAATTGACATCTCCGGAATAAACACCCGAACTCAATTCCGATGGTTTCGAAACTGTTGGAGTCATTTCAGAGTTGTTCCTTCCTCCGATTACCTGGGAAAAGGAGTGAAAGCTTAACACACAGAAGAGTGTGATGATTGATTTAGGCATTTTAAGAGAATTTAGTGGCATAATAATTTCAGTTCAATGGTAGTAAAACAATTAGGCATTAAAATTAGTGTTTTTATTATAAAATTCAATTTTGTTAATTTGTTACACTTAATGTTATATCAAAATTACAATTGCAAAAATAGAGGTTTAGATCGTAAACTATTTACGGTCGTTTCAATTAAGTACTTTACTTTGTGTTCAATTAGCTATTAATTGAAGTTTGGTTGAATTTTTTCTATTCATCATACACTGATTCTCCAAATCGATCTCGATTCAAGTAGTCAGCTAATATCCGATCAAAAGTTGAGGAGGGCTTAGGATGATAACGTCTAATAAGGTCTATTCTATCTTGAAGTGTTAACCCGGGAACGTTGGTATAGCCTATCGGATAACCTGCTTTTTCTTCGAAATACTCCATTGGTAATTTAGATTCCAGAAGATTTTCAATAGTAAACATTTGTTCCGGATCAATCTGTCTACCGAATACCTTATAACAATCCAATACAACTTCTAGTAGCAATTTAAAGTAGCTAATACAACCGATAATTATATCTTCCTCAGGAACGTATTCCATTTTTTTTGCGCCATTCAATTTTTGAAAGTAGTAATGCATCTTACTGTTACCGTTTTCATCGGTATAGGATTGTCCACCCGCGATTAAATAGTAACCTACTTTTTGAGATAAATTTCTTGCCTCTAAAAAGTATTTTGCAAGCTTATTTTTTTTTAACCTATTTTGATGGCCACTATACCAGGCATCAAATCCTTCGATGTCAGAAATTGAAGCCTGAATTGTAAACGTAATACTTCGTGTCGATGAGACAAATGCACTTAGCAGAAATTCCGAGTCAATTGCCATTCCCCTGTTAAGTGAGTCTTCTAATTGCTCAAGAAAGTATGCGGACTCTTCTACTTTCTGCTCAACAATACCAAAACTTCGCCCCATACTACTGTCTTTTTCCCGCAATAGAAAAACCTGAACCACGAAACTTCCGATACGCCTGACGAACATCGTTTAGTTCGATTCCCATATTGACTATTTCATCATCATTATAACCATCAGGATTAATCCAATATTCGGATTTATAATCACAAATATTGGATAAGTTCTCATCAAAATGACGAAGCGGAATTGCCGCCGCGGACCAATATTTTACCAATTGAGCTTCCCGATCAGGATTGCGGAGTAAGCCTTTCCCTAAATCTCGATAATAAAGGTATGTTTCGTCCAACGCAATAGAAATTGCTCGTAAAGCACTGTCTTTTAATTCTCGTCTATCTTTGGACATCGTGGCAATCGGTCCCAATAATTTTGAAAGACCATCCAGTATTTCTTTTATCATATATTCAAATAATTAATTTTTGACATTAGGAAAATACTTCTCGTAATGATCTTTGAACTTTTTTGACAGGACATTTTCTATCCTTAATGTGTTTTCTAAATTTTCGAGTTCATTTAAAAAACCTTTGCCCATTCTAGATGTATTTCGGAGATCTTCTCCGACCCTATCATAGGATGTAAAACATTCGAATTGCTTACAATAATGAAAATCCCGATGGTGAATAATGCTATAATCAATTAACATAACTTTTAGATTATCTGGATTCACTATTGCATTATCCAAATGTGGATCACCATGGGCGAACCCATTGGAATGCCATGTTTTCACAGTTTCGGCAAATGACAAAACGACTCTTTCTGTATTTTGAGGATCAATCTCATGATTTTTTATAATGAAATCGGATAATAATTCACCCCTCAGGTAATCCAGAATTATCACCCAATGTCCGTTATGCCATATCCTGTGATGATGCTTTACAAGAAAATCGTGATTCTGTGTTTTTTCCTGAATTTCATTAAATACTGTTTCACTTCCGTCCCGTCTTCGTCCATAATGATTGTAAACCGAGTAGCCGACTACTGGACTCACTCTACCATTATAGAAATGTTTGGCAATAAATTGCTTTCCATCATCATCGGTACATAAATATACATTTGCGTTAGGGCGGTCTTCAGGTGTAATTGCTGTTGTGATTTCATAGATATCACCCGAACCAGCGAATAGTTTGACTCCAATCATAAGTAAAGAATAGTGATAAAACAATTTGAAAGTAAATTAAAATCATCTAATCTCCAAAATCAACCTTTCCAATCTTTCAGCTTGTTGAGTCTTATTTTTCAATTCACATTGCCAAACGGTTATTACTTTCCATCCGCTTTCTGTCAAAAAATCGTAGTTATTTTGATCACGAAGTTTGTTCTTGCCGATTTTATCCATCCAAAACTCTTTTCTTGTTTCAGGCAACTTCGCAGCTTTACAGTCATGACCATGCCAAAAGCAACCATGCACGAATACGACGGTTTTGTATTTCGGCAGAACAATATCCGGAGAACCAGGTAACGATTTTACATTCTTTCGATATCGCAGACCATTCGCAAAAAGAAACTTCCGAACCAAAATTTCTGGCTTGGTTTCTTTACCGGAAATTTTGGCCATAATTTCGGAACGCTTCTCCTTTGAAAATTGATCAGCCAATATGTTGTAAAATGTGGTTTTTCAAATTTATTGATTGATGATAACTAAACTTCGGAGGGAGAGCGTTACCGATCATTAAAGCAATATTCGTTCTTGGAGCATCGATAGGAAACTTGTAATCAATCGGGAACGATTGAAGTAAAGCAGCTTCGCGGGCAGAAATATTTCGATGCTGTTCCGGATGTAAGAAACGCCCTTTCGATGGATTTAAACATCCACCAGTCATAGTAGTGGAATAATCATCCCAACGTAAACGGCCATATACATCATTGAAACCTACATTCTCTTTATCGTGACATTTCAATTTGTATTGTGCAGGTAAATCTTTTCTACTCCCTCCGTTTGAAGGGGTTAATTCAATACGTTTTTGTACTTCCGGTGTATGCGTAGGGAACATTTTATGTATTGGATCATCGGATTCTGAAGGTAAAGGCAAATTGCCGATCATTTCACGAACCGTCTTTTTTTCATTGACTGGCGGAGCAACATGAATTTCTCCTAATCTGGAACCCACCATTACCAAACGTTTTCTACTTTGTGGAACACCATAATCTTTAACATTCACTACTTTGTAATCTATCCAGTGATAACCTATTTCTCTTAAATGATTAACAGCCTTTAGGAAAAGATCATAATGAATCAATGCGGGAACATTTTCCATCATAAATGTATACGGTTGAAGTTCTTCGATGAACCGAACATACTCGTTAATTAAATTGTTCCGGTCATCTTCAACCGGCTCAACTCTATTTAATCTGCGAATAGATGAAAATCCCTGGCATGGCGGACATCCTGCCAGCAAATGAATGGTTTCTCCTTTAAGTTCTGATTTGATCTCATCTAATGAAACTGTACGAATATCCTTAGTGATAACCTTTGTTTGTTTGTGATTTAATTTGAATGTTTGAGAAGCAATTTCATTTATTTCAAAAGCAAATTTCGTTTTGAATTTGGCTTGGTGCATTCCTTCTGTCAAACCACCACAACCACTAAAAAGATCAATTGAAAGTAAATTCATAATTCTAAAAAATCAATTATTTCTGTATAACCTAAACCCCTAAATACATTTTTTGCAGCTTCCCAGAGGTCAACAGGGGTACCTCTACCACCATATCTGTCGGAGAAATAATTTATATAAGCATTTCCATCAACTCCAAATAATATTTCCCCACCGATAAATGCTTCCCCAGCGGCTGTTAGATTAGTATGGCAAATATAATTAGGATCATCCGATCTTTTTGAATTCCGAATCTGCTCACGAGCAATTTTTAATGATCCTGAGTCAATTACCCATAAAAAACATTTAGAGCGATACAATTCTCTTTTATTTGTTCTAAATTCATTGAAGTCACTTCTAAGAGCTGCAATTTCATCATGGTCTAATTGAACAAATAACGGAGGATTACCATCCCAACTAACAATATGTACATGTTCTTCGCATATATCATATTCACTTTCTCCGTCCTTTAAATCAATTTCTATTGTTTTTGTATTTGATCTTGAAAAAGGAGGGATTGGAGTCCAATTAACACCTAGATTATCAGATATTATACACATAATGATTAGATTTTTGTTATTCCGAGTTCGAGTACATTCATCAACTTATTCACCCCGTGTTTCTTTGCAACTTCAAAATAAGTAAGGGATCTACCCGGATTGTACTTTTTTATTAAAATGGGAGAATCCTCAGTAATGAGAACGTTATTAATTTCATCCAAAAGGATTTTACCATTAATGTTTGAAAGTAAATTTTCAATCGTATTATCATTAATCAGATTTCCCAAATCATTTAGTTTTTCTAACAAGGAAGCTCTTCCAAGGATTTTTTCCAGAAATTGAATGTCTTTGGGTGCATTTAAGTAGCCATTTTTTTGAAACGTTACACTTCGTCCTTGAATTTTTATTTCATTATTTTCACTTACCCGAGACAGTATATATTGCAGAATAAATTCTTCTGAAGAGAAGAATTGATTTTTTGAACTAACCTTTGAAAAGAGTTGAAATCGGGGAGCGAATTCATCAAATAATTTTTTGTTAAGATATGGTGGAATACTGTCTCTAACATTTGAGTAAACGAACGCAGTAGCATCACATTTTTTAAAAATTTCAATGAGCCAATTTTGAGATTGCAAATGTGCATGGCTATTATATTCCCAATCATAAACTATGATATCAGGCTTAATCCCATTATCAATATCATTAAGTGCTAAAGCTGGTTCAGCATACCCAAATATGGAGATTTTATCTTGTTTAAATACGCTGCTTTCTAATAGATCAATTATTAATTCTCTTAGAGGTTGTGTTCCTATCCATTTACTTCTAAAGTTAGTCGATAAATCAAATAAGATCTCAGTATTCAACGCTTGTTGGTATACTGACTTTGAAACATATTTTGGAACTTTTGGAATCTCATCATCAATAATGAATAGTGTCAATTGGTTAGTTTTCATCTTCTTTAAAAATTACTTTAGAGAAATCCAATAGGAATTGTGCTCCCGACAAATCAGATATTCGGTCTCTTTCTCTTACTAAATAAATATCTCCTCTCTTCTTCATTAGATTGAGATAATGTTTGCAAATATATAATCCTAAGCCACTTGGAGGCCATTTCAAACTTATTCCAGGTTGAAATAAATAGGGCAAAATGCTATCATGTATTCCTGGACCATTATCAGCAACAATTATTGTTCTATCCTCCGGATCAATAGATAATTGAATTCTCCTGTCGGTTATTTCTGGTTTATCCATCCAATAACAAGCATTATCAAATAAGTTTGTTAAGATTTGATTTAATGCGCCGTATCTAGCAACAATGGTAAAATCTTCATTGGAATTATATGAGAGGTTTATACCCAAAGTCTCAAATTTTCGTTTAAAAACAGAAGCAACATATTCAATTGATTTCGAAACATTAAACTCCATTGGTTCTTCATTGCGTAATGCTCTTAGCGGGCTTAAACGCAATAATTCAGATTCTAAAGCTTTGGAAGTGTCTGTAAGTTCTTCAAGTTTTACCTTATCAAACTGCCCACTTTCAATTACATCAAGAATACCATAATAAAAATTATTGGTTGTTTTTGTAATTTCATGTAAAGCAACAGCTATTCCTAATCCAAATCCAGCTTGTTCAGCCAACATATCTTGTACTTCTTGAATTTGTTTCAGATTTTTATCTAAATTATTAAGTGACTTAGATAATTCAACCAATTTCTCTTTCCTTGCACTAATATTACCTAGTTCAGAAATGTTTTCAAATAATCCATATTGGTCTACAGAGACATCATAATTACTATTGATATTTGATATTATCTGAGCAGATTGTTTTGAAAACTTCGAAAGTTTTCTAGCATTTTTCTCTCCACTTAAAGCATTAAATTCATTCCTCTTACCACGATAGTCGTTTTCTACTAAATACACGATCATTTTAGTAAGCTCTGTAAGATCGCTAAAGGCCTTATTTTTAATCATTCCTTCGCGATTGGTTTTATCAATCAAATTAATATTTGTTGATTGATCAATTTCAATATTACCCATCATGTGGTAATAAGACATTCGATATGATTGTTTAATTTGTCTCTGTCGTAATCCTAGCCAATCCGTCTCAGCTCCCCATTCGGCAGGAAAAACATTAATTCCATCTCGATATATTGAGACACCCCCATATTTCTCCAAATATCTTTTAAACTCTCTTTCATCATGAGAACTTCCTATCCAAGGAGTATCTCTTAGCCAAACATCCATATGAAAATAAAAAGATCCACATGCAGGTTTTCGCCATAGCCTTTTTCCATTTTCAATTAAAAGCCAATCATATTCATCCTTGCCTAGGGTTCTTAAATCCATTTTAAGATTATCATGCTTAAAAGGCGCCAAAGGCACATTATAAGGAGGTTCAAAGGAATACTCATAATCAAATATCCCCCACTCATCTACTATTCCGTAAATTCGAAACACAGGATCGAATTTTAGATATGAAATTTCTTCATCTAACTCCTTAACTTGAGGACAAAAAAATGAAACTTCAAATTTTTGAGTCTGAGAACTTGGGTTTGGATTCGGCGAGTTGAGTTTAAGAATTGTTCTATTAATTTCTTTTATCTCATCTTCAGTTAATTCAAATCCTTCACGCCCACCATAAATAATTAATTGAGTTCCACTTTGGGAGTGCCCATAATCTCTTGACGGTGGTTGCCTTTTCAAGCTTACTTTAATATCATCTAAATTTTTGAAAACACCATTACTATCGGTATTAAAATCGTCCCAATTTATTTGAAGTAAATACTCATAGTCATTCTCTTCAACTTTAGTTTTTATAGTTAAATGTTTACCTAATCGATGACAAGCAAATCTTCCTACTCCCTTTTCCCCCAATGGAACCCTACCTTTATTTTGAGATTTTATAGCATCAATAAAATTTTCGTATACATCTAACTGTCCTTCTCTAGCTGCTCTTGCTCGTTCATTCTTGAGACGTTCTTTTACATTTGTTTTAATTGTTGAAGCCGGACGAAGCCATCCTAACTCAATCTGCTCTTTAGTCATTCCAGATCCGTTATCTTCAATAACTATAACAGGCCCTTCAAATTCATTATATTCATACAAGGTCTCTGGAATCTTTGGCAAATTAGGAATGTTTTCAATTTTCACATTGCAGAATGACGCACCAGCATCGAAAGCATTTTTTACAAGCTCTAAAATCCCTACACGTTCAGATGCAATTAATTGTTCTCCTAAAACTTGAACTAGATGTGCATCAGCTTTAAAATTTAATTGAATCCCTCCATCAAGACAAATTTCATCCAATAGTTTAACTTCTATTTTTGAAATCCCCATATGGAGCTGCGAATCCTTATTTATGGATACAGGAATTGAAAATGATTTGTAATCTATTATTTCTATAAAAAAGTTTCCTGGTGATCTTTTATCTTCAAATGGAAGCTTTTCTAATTTACCATAACCATAGTAACTTAAAGTTCCATCTTCTAACAGTTCGAAATAAACAAATTCGATTGGACGAGCATTAAAGAATTCTAATTGATCTTCAGAAAAATGATAATATCTACCGATGAAATCGGCGTACTCGTCGTTTTTGAATTGTGGTAGCTGTAAACAAATTCTTTCCTCCATATCCATGGCATATCTGTTCGTTAACAAAGGGTATTACTCTGTTAACTATTTTGTCGGAACTAACAACTCGCGAATATCAATATCCAGAACAAAAGCAATCTTTTTCAAATCCTTCAAGTGTGGTTGCGTTTTGTTATTGCACATTGCAGCAACAGCAGTTGTGCTTTTTCCCAACTTTTCAGCCAGCCAAACTTGTGATTTACCCTGAATTACTAATACTTCTTTGATACGATTGATACGTTCCATACGTCCAAAGTATAGAAAATGCCTGTATCATTTAGATTTATGTATGCAGTACTTATATAAATTTAAGTTTCAATCAACATGTTTTAATTGCATATATGTAATTAAAACTTATATTCGTATAATTTTTAATTACATTTTAGTTGTTCAAAAAAATCTACTTATGAAATTACCTTGCACTAGAAAAGCACTTGTTTTAGATCTCATTACCGATGATCTGATTAATACTAAGCTCGTCTACTCACTTAATAACCTCGGCTTACAAGCAAATGATTATACGCTCCATCTCAGTACAACGATCATGAACCTCATGCGAATTAAAACAACCTCGCTTCGTTGGGAGAATATACACGATGAATACCTCAAAATGACTAGTCGGGTTCTGAAAATCGACATTCAGGAATCACCACGCATGTTGACCGCGTTGGCAGAGGAAATCTATGACTTTCTCAAACTTCGCAAAGAGGAAGAGAAAGCTTATCGTGCGAACAAGCGTAATTGACTAAAAAAGAAGAACTAAAAACGACATTGAATCACGATGTCGTTTTTTTTGCCTCTGTCGCAATAGTTAAATACAATTTATTCCAATTAAGAACAGATAAAAACAATTAAATCCGAGAAAATAAAGGAAAGGTGTCCTGTACTGAAAAAATTTACTCATCCGGATTAATAATAAAACGCGAACAAATGTGAACAAACACGAACAATTGCGTACTGATGCGAACAATTGCGCAACGAGATTGATTTCATTTTCAGAACTTACTTCTGTTAACTAATGAATAAAACAAATAGGAGGAGAGACGAACAGCGCGACAAAAACTCACCAAAACTCACCAAAGTGAACCGAAACGCATCGTTTTACAAATCTTTAGTTGACAATTGCAATAATATTGAAAAGTAAGAACCACCAAAATCAGTAAAAATGAAAAAGAGCATTTATCAAAAAGAATTGGATGAAATGCACGGCATCCAGGACGAACTCGAATCGGGTAAAAAGAAAAAACGCAAAAAGGAGAAAAAAGACTTGGGTGTAGTTCCCGAAAAAAAGAAAAATATGCTTCAACGATTCAACGAACAAAATGCAAAAGGAAGTGTGCAGAACACCTTACTGAAAACGCTTGCAGACATTGCGGGAGTTGGGATCGGAACAGTATTGAGTGCAGCTACCGGAACATTCGCTCCTGCGGTTGGAGCTGTTTTGATTGGAACCGGACATTACATCGGGGATCAGTCAGGATTACTTCGGGTAGTCGGAGCTTCAACCTTTGCCCATAGCGTGTCAAAGGCCAAATCATATCGAGAGAATCTAAATCAGACACTCGCAGAAAGGTTCGGAGAATTGAAAGACGAATGGTTGATCGCAACACTCCTAAAGCATCATGAACTAAACCAAAAAACAACAGTCATTCCAAGTTCAGAACCAATTAAAGTAACGCAACGGGAGTTCCCGAAAGAATCTCAAGCTAAAGCAACGGAAAGTACAGCCGACAAAACATCCGAAGAACCGGAAGAGGAAACAGAATTAGACATTTCAGGATTGGACCAATTCGAACGGTTCAATATCGATTCTGCGGATCAATACGAACAGATCCGGAATTCTGAAACGGATTTGCTTGGGCAGTCAGAATTTGATTTGGAATCTCAAACATTGAATGATCACCCACTCGATGATGATTCGGACGCATTGGAAGACCAAATTGATTTCACCGATTTTTAATGTTGTGTTATGAATAGCCGAGAATCCTATTCTGTCAGCAGAATGACAGAGATTTATGAATACCTGGTTGTCCAGGGAAATTCGAATAACACATTGGATTATGAAATCCGAATCGACCACCTGATAGCGGTCAGTAGGACAAACGATACGGATCGTTTCTTTCTTTTTGAAGAGCAGCTTAAAGAAAACACAATGGAGCTAACAGTCCTCATTTTCAAAGGTACTTCGCGTGTTTCGGATAAGTATTGTTTTGTTTTGAAAGAGATTCCTTCTTTACCGTCCGTGGAACAGCAAATACAAGAAGCTTTGAAACGGGAGAAGGAAGCGATGCTAATCCGGTTCGAAATGGAATATCTCAGAAAGAAAATCAAAGACCAGAAACAAACGATTAAAGATTTACGGAAATCCCTTCAAAATGCAGATACAGGAAGTGAAAATCTATCAAAGATCATTAGCTCTTTAGGGAGTAATCCGGCTCTGAAAAATCTGTTTTCTCCAAACGGATCAGCTTCGAATATTCAAACGGATCAGCTGAATGGTTTGAGTTCATTGCCGGACGAAGAGATTATCAGTTTATTAAAACATTATCGAACCGAACTGGGGGAAGATCAATTTCAAGCACTCTTGGGAACCATTTTAAAGATGGCACAAACACCTGAACTCATTCCGCTAGTTCGTGAATTTATCACCACCAAAATAAAACCATTATGAAATCATCTAAAAAAACAAAAACAGTTCTCCTAACTAGGGAAGAAGCAAAGGATTTTTTGAAAATATCTTTTCCGACACTGCGCAAACTAACCGTCGAAGGGTTACTTAAATCCTATACCCTCGGAGGTCGGGTTTATTACAAAGAGCATGAACTAATCGAGGCTTTACAACCCGAAAATTGATTCATTAATCCCTAAATCAACAAAGATGAAACGTATTGACAAAGAGACGATTGACAAGGCTGTTAAACGTCTAAGAACCAAATTTTCGCATGAAAACCTAACTAAAATGTCTAGATTTTCACATTTATCACCTGAAAAGCATGCTCAAATGTTAATTTTTGCTGAAACCCTCGCTTTATCACTATTGGATTCCTATCTTAGAATTAACAAGTAAACAACAGACAATGAACAGTTTAAACCTATTTACATCCTTTTCACCTAAAGGAAATGAAAATAAAGCAAAAGGACAGAACGCAGTAATCTATACAAGAGTGTCGAGCGCTTCCCAGGAAGACAACACTTCACTGGAATCCCAAAAAGCGGAATGCGAGCGTTACGCCCTGAGAAAAGGGTATAATGTAGTGCAGTACTTCGGAGGAACTTATGAATCTGCGAAGACGGACGACCGTAAAGAGTTCAACAAAATGATTCAGTTCGTTAAGCGATCCAAAAATGTTGCCTACATCATCGTTTATTCTTACGAGCGTTTTTCGCGTTCGGGAATCAGCGGAGCTAAGATCGTTCAGGATTTAATGATGGAACACGGCATTATGACACTTGCTGCATCACAAGATTTGGATCCGACCACAGCAGCCGGACAACTCCAACAAAACATGTTATTCATCTTCGGTAAGATGGATAACGATATGAGAAGGGATAAAACCACCACCGGAATGCGCGAACTGGTCAGGAAAGGATATTTCCCATGGAATCCCCCAATCGGTTACACCAATCTTTCGAAAGGAAAAGCAGTAGATCACAAGCTTGTTGTCAATGAACAAGGCAAAATACTGCGAAAAGCATTCGAATGGAAAGCCAATTTGGGAATGGAGAACGCAACGATTGTCCGAAAGCTTGCCGAATTGGGATTGAAGACCAATGAAAAAACATTGGGTCACGTACTTTCGAATCCGTTCTATTGCGGGATCATTGTCAGTTCCCTGGTTCCGGGTGAGATCATTGAGGGGAAACACGAGGCGATGATTTCCCGTCAGTTGTTTCTAAAAGTCAATAACATTGTTGAGGAAACTCGAAGTCATCCGGTATCGCACAAAGAAGAAGACGAGAACCTGCCGTTAAAACGGTTTATGCGCTGTGCGAATTGTGATACACCTATGACCGGGTATTTAGTTCCGAAAAAAGGCTTGTATTACTACAAATGTCGTGTGAAGGGGTGTTGCAACAATAAAAGCGCAAAAGATGCACATGAGCAGTTTAAAGCACTTCTTTCAGCCTTTGAGATTGAACCGGATTATAAAGAGTTATTAAAAATGTATTTGAAGGAACTTTTCACAATCGTTTTATCCGACACCCTCGAAACCCGAAAATTGGTTAAGGATAAGTTAACCGAGGTTCAGGAACGAATCGATGCGCTAGATGAACGCTTTGCTATAGGGGTAATTAATTCTGATCTGTACAACAAATTTATAGGCAAATACTCCGAGGAAAGAGAAAGCATTCAGAAAGAACTCGCCAAAACTGCAATGGGGAGTTCGAACCTGGATAAAAGCATCGGAAAGCTAATTGAAATGTGTGACAATCCCTTACTAGCGTGGGAAAACAGCACGATTGACGGCAAGATGAGAATACAAAACCAGTTCTTCCCCGATGGAATCACAGTAGACAGTCAAAAAAGGGAAGTTCGAACCAAAAGAATTAATGCAGGAATCGTCGTAATCCCAGAACTGGCAAAGGTTTTAGCAAAAACAAAAATGGGAGAACCGATCAGTTCTGATCAATTCTCCCACTTGGTGATCCCGCTGGGATTCGAACCCAGGACCCATACATTAAAAGTGTATTGCTCTA
>CAMLLB010000064.1 GCA_946480815.1 uncultured Flavobacteriales bacterium | reverse complement strand
TTCTGAACCGCTTTTGTTTTTGTGTGCCTGGATGAAATCCCGGAAAGTGGCGTATTTGTATTTCTTGTTTTTCGGTCCGCCGAACTGATCTGCATAACCGTCCGAGAAAAGAATGATCCAATCGTTTGCCTCCAATTGAATGGTATTTGTTGTGAAAGGTGCTGCACCATCAAATTGACCGACCGGCTGTTTGTCCGGGTTGGTGATCCGGATTTCGTCTCCGCGGAAGATCCACAACGGATTATTCGCGCCCGTCCATTGCAGGATGTTTGTTTCATGATCAAAACGGGCCAGTGAGATATCCATTCCATCTTTCACCGAACGGGCTTCCTTTGTGAGTGTCTGGACAACCAATTCGCGTACTTTGTCCAACAATTCCCCGGTACTTTGCTGTGCATTTTCAGCTAAGGATTGGGCCAGTGCATTGATACACAAAACGCTGACCATCGCTCCCGGAACTCCATGTCCCGTGCAGTCGGCCACTGCGAACCAACTGATGTTGTCCCGTTTTTCGAACCAGAAGAAATCGCCGGCAATAATGTCTTTGGGAGCATAATACACAAAAGCATTCTCGTCAAAACTGGCCTGGATCTCCGATTCCAAAGGTAAAAGTGCCTGTTGAATGAAGCGGGCATACTGAATACTTTCTACGATCTCGTGGTTTTTATGCTCTACAATTTGTTTCTGTTCATTTAGTTCCTGCGTTCGCTCGACCACTTTTTCTTCCAGATTCTCATAAGAATGCCGCAATTTCTGCATCATCGAATTGAAATTCTTCGAGAGCAGGTCCAGTTCGAGGCTTCCGGTAATCTCAATGGTTTGGTCGAGGTTGTCGGTTGAGATCGTTTCGGTTTTCAATGCCAGTTCCTGGATCGGTTTGGTGAGTTTGCGCGAGCGGAAATAAACGATTACTGTCAGGATTACTAATGTGAGTATGAAAATAACTCCAAAGCGAAGCAACAGGTCGTTGATCAGGTTTTGATAGGGCAGGTCGTTTGTTCCCAATTCCAATACATAACCCGAATACAATTTCGACTCCAAAACGGGCAGGAAAACGTATTCCGTGAACTCTTTTCCTTTTGAATCCGGGTTATCGTTCTCAATGGTTACATTTTTCTCTTCATCTAGGCACTGAAGATAGGCTTTCTGAAGCGTGAGATCTTTGATGGAGACATCCGGGATCTTCTTTACCCCTAAATACAATTCAACCCGGTCAATTGCTTCGAAACGTTTGTCCAGGCTGCGAATCTTGGAAAGTAACAGTTGTTTGAACTCATCGGCTGATTTCGAGTAAAACCCCAGTTCAATGATGTATTTGCCATCGAAGGACGTTTGATAACTGTATTTCTTGATCTTCCCGGTTTTGATTTCCAGTCCGAAACGGTCTTCCTTGAATTTTTGGGATCGGAAGATCTGGTTGAAGAACGGAATGAAGGTCTTGTTGAGTTTTTTGAAATCCAATCCTAAATCCGGTTGAAAGGTTGTATTAATAATTTTCAGGTTCCGGTCGATGAGGTAAATGTCTTCCCGCTTGGGATCCATTTCGAGTGAAGTTCGCAAAGTGTTCAGATCAACTGATTTTGCATCTTGTTTAGCCAGGACGAATTGGATCTCCCTGGAAACATCGTGCATGCGTTGAATGAGTGATTGCTCGTGTGTACGCATGGAAAAATCGTAGTATTCGATCAGATTCCGCGTTTCTTCTACAATATTCTTCTTTTGCTGCTGAATATCGCTTTCAACTTTGTCGAGATTGTATTGATAGGTGAGGTAGAAAACAATTGAAAAAATAAGCAGTACAGGAACCAAAATGTTCACTAGCAGCTGTCGTAGGATACTTCGTTTCGTTTTCACAAAGCGAAGGTATTGAAATTCATTCAGGTGAAATCATTCAAATGGAATTGATTGGGAGAAATAGGGCAAATGCGGTATTTGGAAGGTTGAATAATGTGGTCGATAAAATGCTATCTTTGATTTATAACACCCTTAAATTATTCTAATGGAATCTAAACTGATTTTATCCCTGGCGCGTAGCTTTTTTGCCGTAATCGCAATTATTGCAATTGGTGTGTGCTTTAAAGAACAATCGAGTAGTGCATCGACTTCCTCTCAAACCATTCAAAATACTAAGGACAGTGATGGAGGAGGGTTTTATCAAACGATTGATACCACCAACAATAATCCGGATGCTTCTTTGCTCACATTCGGAATTCTTGGAGGAGCTAGCATGCTTGCGTTGGGATTAACCTTTGTTGGGAAGAGAGATTAATTATAAAACAGTAGGGGCGAGATTAATTGCCCCTTCACAGAGTTACTGCTTTATTTTATTCGTATTTCACACTACGTGTTTTCATCCAAAGATTCACCAACGGGATGTCGAAATAAACCCCAAGATAAGCACGCCACATTCCAAAATGTTCATCTTTTCGAAGAACTTCTTCTCCGGTATCAATTTGTTCCGTTATAATGCGTCTGACCTTAGGTGTATATTGATACCCAAGCTGAACAGTTAATGGTGTTTTTGGGATCGCCATACCAATATTGAATCCGGGACTAATGAATTGTTCCCATTTAAAGGACTGATCCAATACGTTTTCTGTATGGCTCATGCGGTAACTTACAACGGCTCCAATATCGATGAAGGTAAGAGAAATGCTTAAGCTCGCATTTGTGCGTTTATAAAGATTTTTTCGCTTTATTTTTATGAAATCCGGATTTTCCCGTGCCAGGTCCGGAAGCCGTGAAGTATTATAGATACGCTTTCCGAATGTTTTAGTATACGTGATCCCAATAGGTGCAGAGATTCCATAGTTCCAGGCGCAGCTTGATAACGTGTCATTTCTCCGCTTTGCACTCAAAAAACCTGCAGTCTCAAATCCACAATAAGGGCCCGCAAAGGCATTAAGAGTTAAAGAGTGCCAGGAATTGCGTTTTTGTTTATAAGATCCCGGAGGCAGTGCATACGATTCAATTACCTTCTTCAGTTCTTTTTCGTTATCGGATTTGGCCACATCGTTTAAGAAGGAAGCCAGTTTCATGATCATTTGCATGGCTTTTTTATCAGAGGATATCAATGCCTGAACTGCTATGCTGTTTATAGGGAAACGGATCAATGAATCCCGGATTTTTTCTCCTCCCCAATCGTGCAGGTTCTCTATGATTTGGTCGATTTCGGTCCTGTTGAATTTCTTAAACAGATGCTCTAATCGGTGTTGTCTTATGGGACACTCATTTATTGTCAGTGCAGATTTTATCTTATGGGATTCTATGGTAATTAATTGTTGTTTCGTTGTTTTGTTGTCAAAAGGAATTGCGTCATCTGTATAAACATAGATGGCACTCTTTTTCAGATCACGTGCTATTCGTGGGAATTTTTTAGGCTTGACATGCCTTTTTACAAATTCATCGTCTAAATCCGAAATAGTTATTCGGTAACGTGTGCTGTCCCTTGGTTCCCAGTCTTCACTTTTAATCTTTACGGCCTTCTTTTTGATTCTTGGGTGTTCTATCTTCTCTCGTACCTTGTATTTTTTAAATAACGACAGTACTCTTTTTCTCGTTTCATTATTTATCGAAGTATTCAGCTTAGATTTCAGAGATTTTTTTAATCCTTTATAGGATAAGATTAAACTTTTTTCTTTATCAGTTTTTGTTTTGATGAAATAGGGGATATAAACGAAAGAACCCTGATTGTTAAGAATAGAATCTAAACGTTCTTTTTGTGGCCCGCTCAGGGAACCTGTTAACTGCTTCGTCGAAATTGCATAATACCGCACTTTGGTTTCTTTTACTTGTGAAACAGACAGTAAGAATGGAGCATCTTTCTTAACCAGGTGTGGATTAATCTCCAGGTATTCATTATAGATCAAACTATCCACCAATTCCAATGTCTTGGAAACAGCACCGGCATAATTTTTTTCCGACAGTAAATGGTAAATCTCAAAAGCATCATCAGCTCTGTCCAGGTACTTTTTGTAAATGGATTCTTTTCTTGTTGGCAGGGATGATCTGACAACCTGGCTGATCAGTTTCCAGGTATTATAGCCATCAAACAATGCGGTCTCTCCGTTATTCCCTTTCTTGGATTCCTCAACCTGCTGCATGATCTTGTCAAATTGACTTAGAGCCAACATCGTGTTGCCGATCCATTTGGCTATTTCCCGTTTATCGTCTTTTGTAATGTTGATATGAAGTTTATCCAGGAAAAGATTATCAATACTTTTTGAGTATTTCATATTTAGCAACTCCAACATGATTTCCATCTGTCCAAAAGGCATAGAACTGAGCTCTTCGTACGTCAGATTTCTAACCGAACCTTTATTGACAATATAAAGCTCATTAGATACGGCATACAGGAAAGTGATAATGCTATCCGGGAAATTGTCTATTTGTTTCGGATCATCCAGATTCCGTTTAAGGTATAGTTGTTTGATCATATCCCGGTAGGAAAGCCGGTTACTTACCAATTCAGCTATTTCCCAGGAAATGCAGGTTAAATCCAGGTATTTTTGTTGCTCTTTGGGAATGCGCTCCTTGATCCACTCACTGCTTAGTACATTTTTGAGTAAATGAATAAAATCTTTTGATAGGGCATACTTCCAGGCAGCCCCCATGTTTGGTGCATCAAAAACTTCAGATGACTGGATTAAGTTCATGGTTTCCGGAAAAGCCGTCATGATCAATTCATAACGTTCCGTATTATTGCGCATTTGGTCAAAAAACCATAACACGGTTTCTTGTTTTACTCTTGAAGCTATGTATGTCGCTACAGCATCGATCATTTCCGCTTCTGACGGCATTTTCCATCCGGATATGGAACCTGAAGAAGATTCAATGATTGATACGGTAATCAGGGCGTCTTGTTGTTGAATTTGATCAAATTGTCTTCTGAACTCAGGGGCAAATGGTTCAATCAGGATCAATCCACCCTTGACTTTTAGGCTATACTTGTCCTGGATACTTAAGTCGTCAAACACATGAACGGCCTCCGCATGGATTTGTTTTTTTTCTGCTAGAAACGAATCTTTCATAGAAAGCAGTAAGCTGTAATTGAATTGAAACATAGTATCATTTTCGGATTTCAATTTTTTGAGGTAGCTTACATTCTCCCATTTAATTAATGTTATTCCGGGATAATCTGCTTTTTTTAGCTTGAACACCCCTGTTTTTTCTCCAGGATAGATGCGATTGATGTTTTCCTCTATTCTTTTAATTGTATCCAGATTGTGTTTATTTATGGTGTCTTTCTTTAATAGATCCAATATTTCCACAGTACCTAGACTTTTTCCGGACGCGGAAAGAATCACTTCAACCTTATCTAAATTCGTACAGAACAGAGCCGTTTTCTGTAACAGGTTTAACAGCGAGTCTAAAACGGGTGAACCCTCTACCATTTTTTGCAATTCACTGGGTTCATCTGTTCCTGCATAGTAGTAAAGCTTTGCTAAAGTATTTTTTGCAATCGAATCTTTTTTAGCGTGATTTTGCTTGATGTTTTTTGATGCAGTATAGAGATCCTTTGAAAGATAATAAGCATTCATAGGGATGGAGTCTTTCTTTTGTGCATGTCCAACTCCAAAAAGTGTAACAAAAAAAGAAAATAACAAGATTTTTCCAATTCCACCTTGGGAACCACGTGAATAGAAGATAGGTTTCATTTTTACGCTGAATAATAGTTAGTTAACAGTCAAACATACGTATAATTTTGAAAAGCGCATGTGAATGAACTAAAAAAGCCCCAACATTTCTGTTGAGGCTTTTACTTTTTATTTTCTAATTCCTAAAACTCAAACGTTTCCATGAACTTCGTAGTGAAGTTCCCTTCGTTGAATTGCTCATCTTCCATCAGTTTTTGGTGGAATGGAATTGTAGTTTTGATTCCTTCGATGATGTATTCATCCAAAGCACGTTTCATTTTAAGGATTGCTTCTTCGCGTGTTTGAGCAACTACGATCAATTTTCCGATCATGGAGTCATAGTTCGGCGGGATCGTGTAACCTGCATAAGCATGGGTATCGATACGTACACCGTGTCCTCCCGGAGAATGGTAGCTTGTAATTTTGCCCGGAGACGGACGGAAATCAGCATACGGATCCTCTGCATTGATACGACACTGGATCGCGTGCATTTGCGGATAGTAGTTCTTTCCGGAGATTTTATCTCCTGCGGCAATTTTAATTTGCTCCTTGATCAGGTCGTAGTTGATTACTTCTTCCGTAATCGTGTGCTCTACCTGGATACGCGTGTTCATTTCCATGAAGTAGAAATCGCGGTTTTTGTCAACCAGGAATTCTACCGTTCCAACACCTTCGTAATTTACAGCCTTCGCAGCTTTAATTGCTGCCTGGCCCATTCGTTCACGCAGTTCGTCAGTCATGAACGGAGAAGGAGTTTCTTCTACTAATTTCTGGTGACGACGTTGAATGGAACAATCACGCTCTGATAAATGACATGCATTTCCGTATTGGTCACCGGCAATCTGGATCTCAATGTGGCGTGGTTCTTCAATGTATTTCTCCATGTAGATCCCGTCGTTCCCGAAAGCAGCACCTGCTTCCTGGCGAGCTGAATCCCATGCAGCTTCCAAATCTTCTTCTTTCCAAACGATACGCATTCCTTTTCCACCACCTCCGGCAGTAGCTTTCAGGATGATCGGGTAAACTACTTTTTTGGCAGTTTCACGTGCGTCGTCCAAATCTTTTAATAATCCATCTGATCCGGGAATACATGGTACTCCAGCAGCGATCATCGTCGCTTTTGCTGTCGCTTTATCACCCATTCCGGCAATTTGCTCAGGCAATGCACCGATGAATTTGATTCCGTGTTCCTGACAAACGCGCGAGAATTTCTCATTTTCAGAAAGGAATCCGTATCCCGGGTGAATGGCATCTGCATTTGTAATTTCTGCAGCAGCAATAATGTTTGCTATCGATAAGTAAGATTTGTTACTTGGAGCCGGTCCGATACAAACTGCTTCATCTGCAAAACGTACAGGTAAGCTTTCTTTATCAGCAGTAGAATATACCGCAACCGTTTTGATGCCCATTTCTTTACACGTACGAATGATACGCAAAGCAATCTCACCGCGGTTGGCAATTAATATTTTTTTAAACATAAAATCGTGTTTAATGAATAACTAGCTGTGCTCGTTGCAAAACAACTTGCTATTAAGCAGGATCGATCAAAAATAATGGTTGATCGTATTCCACAGGTGTTGCATCGTCAACTAATACTTTCACGATTTTACCTGTAAATTCTGCTTCGATTTCATTGAATAATTTCATCGCTTCGATGATACAAACAGTATCTCCTTTGTTCACAGTTTGCCCAACGCTAACGAAAGGCTCTTTATCCGGACCTGAAGAACGGTAGAATGTACCGATCATTGGAGATTTGAAAGTAACGTATTTTGAATCATCTGATGCTGCCGGAGCTGCTGGTGCAGGCGCTGCTGTTGGCGCGGCAACCGGAGCTGCAACTGCCGGAGCTGCTGCAATTTGAGGAACAACCGGAGCTGCTGCTTGCACGATAATTTGAGACTCCGCTTTTTTAGTCTCTGATTTGATCGTGATTTTAAAGTCTTTTTGCTCAATTTCTACTTCCGTAACACCTGATTTTGCTACAAACTTAATTAAGTCTTGGATTTCGTTCAGATTCATATCAGTATAATTTAATAGTTGTTTTTTCGATTATATTAAGAATTATAAGCCCATTTTAAATACACGGCTCCCCATGTAAATCCGCCACCAAAAGCAGATAGGATTAAGTTGTCTCCTTTTTTCAGCTGTTTTTCCCAGTCCCACAAGCAAAGCGGTAAAGTACCTGCGGTTGTATTTCCGTAACGTTGAATGTTGATCATTACTTTTTCTCTCGGAACTCCCATTCTTTCAGCAGTTGCATCAATGATACGCAAGTTTGCCTGGTGTGGCACCAGCCAATCTACATCTTCTGCAGTGAGGTTATTGCGCTGCATAATTTCAGCGGAAACTTCTGCCATGTTTGTTACTGCAAATTTGAAAACTTGTTTTCCTTCCTGCTTTACAAAGTGCAAACGCTGCTCAACTGTTTCGTGAGTAGGAGGGTTTGCCGATCCGCCTGCTGGCTGATACAGGTATTGTCTTCCTGCTCCATCTGATTTCAGCACTGAATCCTGGATTCCCAGTCCTTCTGTGTTTGGTTCCAGTAAAACAGCACCGCCACCGTCACCAAAGATGACACAGGTTGTTCGGTCTTCATAATCTAAAATGGCGCTCATTTTGTCTACACCAATTACGATTACTTTTTTATGTTTTCCGGATTCGATGAAACTTGCACCTGTTTGTAAACCGTAAATGAATCCTGAACAGGCTGCGATCAAATCGTAACCCCATGCATTTTTCATTCCGATTTTATCACAAACCACGTTAGCAGTTGAAGGGAAAGGATAATCGGGAGTAACAGTTGCCAAAATGACCAATTCAATATCCATTGGATCGGTATTTGTCTTTTCCAACAATCCTTTTACAGCTGCTGCGGCAATGTCCGAACAAGCGCCTTCACGAAGAATGCGACGCTCTTTAATCCCGGTCCTTGTTGTAATCCATTCATCAGAAGTATCAACAATTTTAGCTAAGTCCTCATTTGTTACCACTTCCTCAGGAAGATAACCACAAATGCCTGTTATTGCTGCGGTGATTTTACTCATTTTATTGATTAAAAGCTTCGTTAATGTTTTTTGTAAGATCTGATTTTGCTACTTCGTAGGAGTGCAGTAGCATACTTCTCACTGCTTTGTCGTTGGAGATACCATGACCGATTATGACGTTACCCTTCACACCAAGAATTGGAGTTCCGCCGTAATTTTCATAATTGAAACGATCGAAATATTCATCACGGATACCTCGTTTACGCATGAGTGTGTAGATTCCTTCGGCTTGCTTTAAAGCAATGTTTCCGGTGAATCCATCACAAACAACAACGTCTGCCATACCCGTGAACAGATCACGGCCCTCAATGTTCCCAATGAAATTGATCTCATCCGATTCAGCCATCAGTTTATGTGCTGCGATCGTCATTAAATTTCCTTTGGTTTCTTCTTCACCAATATTCAATAAACCGATCCGCGGATTTTCTACACCATAAACACATTTGGCATAAAGACTTCCGAGGATTGCGAATTGGTAAAGTACATCGGGTTTGCAATCAGCATTGGCACCAACATCCAGCAAAATGGAGTTTTTACCATCAACTGTCGGTAAAACTGACGTAATACACGGACGGATAATACCTGCAATGGTATTGATCTTATAGATTGCACCAACAAGCATTGCGCCTGTATTTCCTGTACTGGCAAAAATGTCGATCTCCTTCTTTGCGAGCAAATCGAAACCAACCGCAATACTGCTATTGGGTTTGGTTGGAATTGCCCGGGTGGGGTGGTCGTGCATCGTGATCACATCGGGGGCATGAACAATATCATATCCCGTCGAATCTTCATTCAACGCGTTTAGGCCACTCAAGATTTGTTCTTGGTCGCCAATCAACACGAGACGCACGTCCTGAGGAAGTTCTTTTCTAGCAAGTACAGCACCGGCTATATTGGCCTCTGGTGCGAAATCACCGCCCAAAATATCTATTCCTATCTTCATCAGGAGGAATGTTTACTACTAAACAGCGCGAATTAAATCGCTACTTCTTTCTCAGCTACTACTCTTCCTTTGTAGTACAATTTGCCTTCATGCCAGTGAGCATGGTGGAACAAATGCGGTTGACCTGTTGTAGGACAAGTTGCAATGTTCTTCGCGATTGCTTTGTCGTGAGTTCTTCTTTTGTCACGGCGTGTTGTCGAGGTTCTTCTCTTTGGATGTGCCATTTTACTTATTTATTTCAATCGTTAATTCAAATTTTTTAATGCGGACCATCGTGGGTCTATCGGTTTGTCGTCGTCCGGATCGTCCGAATCATCGTCGTCTCCTTCATCATCCCAGTCCCCGCTGTCCTCATCATCGTCCCAATCCCGATAGCTATCGGGATCATCGTCTTCGTCCCATTCGTCGTCTTCATCCGGTTGATTTGCATTCACAATATATTTGTTATACAAATCCATTACTTCTTCGTTGCATTCCCCTTCCGGATGAATTCTTCGTGCGGGTAATGAGATAACCAACAACTCATAGATCGGTGCCGAAACATTCAGTTCATAAGATTCCGGGTGAAGAATAATTAAATTCTCGTCTTCGGAAACTTCTGTTCCAAATTTGTACACAATGCGGTAATCACCGTGGATCTGAACTTCCATCGGATCATTGCAGCGATCACATGGAGTGGTAACAGTTCCTGAAAGCGAAAATTCCGCGATCATCATTGTTTCCTTCTTTTCAAATGCAAGTTCTACCAGAACATTTGCATCATCAATCAGGGTGTTTTCAACACCTTCAAAGAACGATTTGTCTATGTTGAACTCATAGCGATGCGTCCCTGTTTTTAATCCGACAAATTGGATTATGAACTCATTCGTAGATTTCTTCACTACACAAAAATTGGAGGGCAAAGGTAGAAAAAATAAACGAATAGATGTTATTATCGATTTAAATTCATCTAAAATTTTATTTTTCCTGTCCGGGTTTGCTTCCTCCGCTACTCAATTTCGTGTTGACGGTCGCCTCTTTTTCGATGATGTGCCGACTCCTGGACCTGAAGTGGATTCGCTGCGATTTCTTTCAGGAACTTGCGGGTATTGAAAATATCAATTGCCAGGTAAATTGCGCTTCGCATCGATTGTGCGTTCGCTTCGTTTTTCCCTGCAATGTCAAAAGCAGTCCCGTGATCCGGTGAAGTTCTGACTATTGGAAGACCGGCTGTATAATTGACACCATCTTCAAAAGCCAGGGCTTTAAATGCCGCTAATCCCTGATCGTGGTACATCGCTAAAACCGCATCGTATTGGCCCCTGTTCGGACTTCCGAAAAACCCGTCTGCAGGGAAGGGCCCTAACGCAAAAATATCTTCACTTCGTGCCATATTGATTGCCGGAGTAATGATTTCTGCTTCTTCTGTTCCCATTTTCCCGTTTTCACTTGCGTGTGGGTTTAAACCAAAAACGGCAATTTTCGGACGTTGAATTCCGAAATCTTTTTTCAAACTATTGTCTAATGCTTTGATCTTTGCCACGATCTTTTCCCGTGTCAATGTACCTGAAACATCTTTCAGTGGTACATGTGTCGTAACCAAAGCTACACGAAGCGAGCCGCTGACCATCATCATCAAAGCTTCATCCATTCCTGCCAGGTGGGCCAGGTATTCCGTATGGCCCGGGAATTGGAATCCTGCTTTCCCGATTGCTTCTTTGGAGATCGGAGCAGTCACCAATACATCAATTTTACCTGAAGCCAGATCTTCCGTAGCTTTTTCCAGTGAAAGGAAAGCATATTTTCCACTTGCTTCTGTTCCTTTTCCTAATTCGAACTGAACTTCTTCGTTCCAGACGTTGATAATATTGATCTTGCGGTTAACGGCCTCGTTGGCTGTTTTGCAGGTCTGATAATTGAATTCCGGCTCATTCATCGCTTTCTTGTGGAAAGAAATGGTTTTGGATGAAGCGTAAATAATAGGCGTACAATCCAGTAACAGGCGATTGTCTGCTAATGATTTAATGACCACTTCCGGACCGATCCCGTTGATATCACCGATTGAAATTCCTACGCGAATAGGAACTGCACGGCCTTCTTCTTTGATTTTTTCTTTCTCTTTTTCCATCTTATGCAAGTCGTTTTAAGAAGTTGATCATGAGCCTGATTCCTGTTCCGGTTCCGCCAAAACCTCTGTAATCCTGAGGTCTGTCAAGAAAAGCGGGTCCGGCAATATCCATGTGTATATAAGGTGCTTTTACAAAATGTTCGAGGAATTTTCCTGCCGTGATCATCCCGGCATATCCGTTCCCGATGTTATTCAAATCGGCAATTTTGGATTTCATATCGTCGTAATAATCATCCCAAAACGGGAATTCAACGACACGTTCGTATGTTTCCATTCCCGCTTCATTCAACATGTTGAAGTATTTTTTATCCGCATTTCCCATGATGATGGAAGCGCGTGTCCCAATTGCACGGGCAGCAGCACCCGTCAGTGTTGCAGCATCGATAACCAGTTCCGGTTTGTATTTGTCAGAATACGACAAAGCGTCTGCAAGGATCATCCGGCCTTCTGCATCGGTATTCAGTACTTCAACTGTCGTTCCGTCATACATCGTGATGATATCACCCGGAGTATAGGCATTCAATCCGGGACGGTTGTCTGTTGCCGGGATTAACCCGATCAGGTGGATCGGAAGTTGCATCATTGCTGCAGCGTAAATTGTTCCGGCCATCATAGCAGCGCCCGCCATATCGGATTTCATTGCGTCCATGGAACCGGCTGTTGGTTTTAAACTCAAACCTCCGGTATCGTAAACCACGCCTTTACCAACCAGCACGATTGGCTTCTTGTTGCTTGCTTTTTTAGGTTTGTATTCAATAATGGTAAATGTCGGGGGATCGACGGAACCTTTATTTACGGCAAGCAATCCACCCATTTTCAGTGCTTCGATCTTTGACTTTTCCAGGATCGTTACGGAGAACTTTTCTTCTTTTCCTTTTTCTTCGATAGCTTCTGCAAGCTGCGTTGCATTTAAACCAGAAACCGGTTCGTTTACCAGGTCTCGGGCCCAGAAAACAGCTTTTATCGTAGCAGAAAGTTCTTCAATTACGGAAGGAGAGATTTTTGCAGAAAAATCGATTGTTTCCAATGCGTATTTTTCTTTTTTCGCCTCTTTCCGGTATCTCAGGTATTGATAACAGGAAAGTGCAAATCCTTCAGCAAGCAGCAAACTGTTCGACTTTCCTCCGTCGATGAGAACACTTGTGACTTCTTTGGGTAAAGCTCCGCGGAGTTTATGTCCCATGATGCGTAGTTTCTCATCGGTTGCCTGCTCCTTAATAAAGACGAAGTGTTTTCCTTTTAACGGTAAGTGTAAAAATTGGAGATCTGCATTTTTGTGAAAGATTTCCAGTTCTTCTGCCACCACTTTCGGAAGCTTGATTTGCGTTTCAATTTTCTTCCCAACAAGGACAACGAGGCCTTCTTGCTGGTCGAACGCAGCGGATGTATTCAAATTCATATTAATCGAATTGCGTGAATCGTAAAGATAGCATTCGAATTACGAATTACGAATGTTGAATTGCGAATTAATTTGAATTTTTTACGGCCTTTCGTTTCTTCCACTTTCTTCTAACAATCCATACTAAAATGCCAATAATCAAAATAAGCGGCCATTTTGAGACAGTCCACAACAAAAAATTAATAATGGAATTCCAACCTTTACTTACGGAATCACCGGCTCTGGTGGAAAATGGGTTTTCTGGCTTCTTTTCAATTTTAACCGGATATTCCTTGAAAAGATTGATGCGAAGCGTACTCAGATCCACCTGGTCATTTAAGTATTTCAATCGCCCTTCTTTGCTTTCTATTTCTTCCATCAATTGACGGATGTTCTCTTCGATGGATAAGATTTCGTTTACGTTTTTGGCCTTTTCTAAGAGTTCTTTGTATCGTTTGAGGTATTTGCGCTTGTTTTCAAGTCTTGTCTCAATGTCAAGGAATTCTTCAGTAACATCGTTTGTATTGATTTTCTTAAAAACAATCTCATCTTTTCCGGTCTCAACCCCATGAACCAGTTGCTCAAAATTCTTTGACGGCAAACGTATAATCAAATGATATTGGATCCGGTAGTCGTTTTTATCCAGCTCTTCATTCTCATAGTACCCATTCAGACTTTTCACAACCTTGTCAATGCGTTTTTTACTTTCTCCAAAGGTTTCGGACTTAATTCGCATTGTGCCGTTTTTAATAATTTTCTTGCCTTTTTTGATTGTTTTTTCAGGTTTGGAAGAAACATTGGAACTGGTCATCATATAAGTGGAAGATGCGCTTCCGGAAGTACTATAAGCAACGTCATAATTATTGTAATTGCTTTGACTGCGCGTTTCATCTTCAAAACTTCCTTCGTATGTGTAATTATCACCAACTTCTTCCGGTTCCGCGACATCCATAACCATTACGTCAGATGAAGTTATATTTATTGGTTTATCCTTTGAAGCGGGAGCTTCTCCGCAACTTTGCAAAAAAAGGATGAAGGATAAAAAGAAGAGAATTCTTAGGTGATTTTTTGTTTTCATAAAGTTCTTTTGATTAGGTGATACAGGTAGTTTGTTTAAACGTTCAAGATCAGTTCGTTTTCGCAACCTGTTGGCCGATACTTCTAAGCATCGTGATTGTTTTGTTCAGGTTTTGGATATCTACGTCTTTCAAAAAGCTGGAATAGAATTCTTCAAACATTTTGTTGTAAACCCTGCATAACTTCTTTCCTTTATCGGTTAAGGAAATGATGTTATTTCTCCGGTCACCTGGATCTTCCTGACGAAGTAACAGGCCTTTTAAGGAAAGCTTGTGAATGATCGGTGTTAAATTGGCCTTGTTTTTACGAACGCGATCCGCAATTTCTTTTTGGTTGATTTGATTGCTTCTGGATAATACCATCAAAACCTCCAGCATTTCAACCGTGATTCCCAAATCGTTGTTTTTCAGTTGCTTTTTAAAATAGGTTTGAATGACAAAACGCATGTCTTTAATAGAATCAATTAATTCTATCAATTTCGCCATATTGGTATTTTCTATTTCAATCATATTGTGATTTAAGGTAGAATTGAAGTTACGAACAAATACAGTTATTCAAAGTAACTAATACCCTGGGAAGTAGTAAAGTGTATAACTTATTTATTGTGCGGTTATCAAAGGGTAAATAATTCACCCTTTGATACTTGATTGATTTTGGAAATGCTTATTCTCCTCCGTAATTCATGTACATTTCTTCTTCACCGTAATATCCTTCCGGAGCATCTTCGTTGTTCATGTTGATTCCGTAATATTTTCGTTTCAGCTCCTTACCGGTCTGGTAGGTAATGACACTCACATCCAATAGTTTTTCCTGGTAACTCAGAATTGCATCCAGGTTTTCCAGGTTCGGGTTCAAACAGATCTCACTCATGTTCTTGACGCTTCCCAAATCTCCTTTGAGCCAACGTCCGTTGCGTTTACCCATTACGTATTCACCGACCTGGTTCAGGTTACCGTTGACATCGTATAATTTCCAGATCCCGGTAGGCAAACCGTCTTTTACCCAACCCTCATTTTGAATGGAGCCGTTGTCGTAATAATTTTTGACATACCCGTTTTTACGGTGTTGTGTGCTGTCTTTTTCCCAGAAGCAGTAAAGCATGCGTTCTTCATTATGATCTGTATGGGCACAGTCATATTTTTCAAATTTCTCAATGATCCAGCTTTTGCTTAACGGATTGTCCTGCCCGTCGAGGTAGTAAAGGATTCCTTTTGATTTGAATTTGATGCTGTCATTTACCGAAATAATGCTGTCGAAATATTCTACTTCCATTAATTTCTTCCCGAAGTAATTGAAGTATTTCCAGCATCCTGTTTTGATTCCTTTGGAAATAGTCCCGGTCCGGGCAATGGTGTCATTTGGATAGTATTTGGTAATGTTGTAATCGATGCCGGTTTTGTTTACCAGACTCGGTCTGCCATAGTAGGGTTCGTAAAGACCGTAATCGGAGTACCCGACCTGGTAGATCAATTGATCAATACTGGTACTGTTTGTGATATCTGCAAAATTGAAAGCAATCGAGTCTCTCCAGTCAAATTCATAACGGACACTCAGTTGGTTCTCTTCCCAGATCTTTTCTTCAATGGGCTGATTGTATTGGAATTTCACATATTGGTATTTGAAACCGAGGGTATCGTATGCTTCGTAGTCATCAATCGGTTGGCCACTTAAGAAAAATCCTTTTTTAGCAAGTTTCCCGTTTGAATGATACGCAACGGATTCTCCCTGTAAAGCCCCATTTTTAAAGCTCAAATCAAAGATTAACACGGAATCCTTTTCCGGAGCTGTAAAATACGTTTTTACGTTTCCGTCAATATACCCGTTTCTGTAATAGGAGTGACTGAAGAACAATTTGTTTCTTTTGAACTCAACACCTTCTTTGGCTCCGTCAACAAAATTGGCATAAGTCAGTGTGTCGCCTTTCCAGCCCATGGTTGTATATGGACCGTTTAAAGCTCCGTTTTTATAGGTGCATTTTGATTCCAGGTAATAGGTCTTTTTTAACGGGTATTCTTCGTACCTGGAAATAGGGTCTTCGTAGCCGTATTCTGAGTCGTTTTTAGGTTTTGGTTTCGGAAAAGCTACTCCGTAATCCAAATTATCGCCATGGGCCTCACCATTTTTATAACCGATCGTTGACCGGACTTTCCCGAATTGATCTTTGTATGTCCAAAGGCCTTCCGGTTTTCCGTTCAGGTATTTTCCTTCGGCAAATGTAAATACAGATTGTCCGTTTGTTTGGATACTTCTGCTATACATTGCTTCTTCACCGGAAGCACTAACAGGGTTTCCGTCAAAGTTATAAACCGGACGCTCATAAAGTGCTGAAAACACGCCATACAGGTTGGTAAACAAGGCGGTTGCAGCATGGGAAAGTTGGCCCGAACCTCCAAATTCAGGGATGTATGCCAAAAGAAGGTCATTTCTCTTTTTAGATTTCAGGTAAGACTTGACAGCAGCTTTATACAATTTCAGGTCTGTTTTGCTGTCGGGAAGTGATACCTGGATCAATTGGTCGCTTGCTTTTACACTAAAGCTTCCTTTTTTATCGGCCAATTTAAATGAACCGGTAAATGGTTTGCCGTTTACCGATAATTCGTCGTCTTTCTCTACGGTATATTTGTATTCCCAGTAGAACGCAAGTTTTTCAAGGGGAATCGTGTCGGACAAGCTGGATTTCCAATATTCGTCCAAAGTTCCGTTTTGAATGGTTTTTAATGTCAGGTTTTTGAAACGCCAGGTTTTAACAGCATTTACGTTCAGGTAATCTTCAGAAAAAACGACTTCCTGCGTGGAAACGGTATCACCCATTAAGTTCATTTGAAACACATTCAGGGTCCTGTTCTTCGGATAGAAATAAATCACTTTGGCAACGGAAGAGTCCAGTTTAAACAGCTCTTCAACCAACAGGATTTTTTCCGGCATTGTTCCCAATTTGATTTCCTTGTCTTCTGAATAGATCCATGTCGGATTGCCGTAGTTTCGATCGTATTCCTTTCCATTGATCGTTAAAAAGTCGGGAGTTCTTTTATAGGAAGTGCTCAGGACATTCCCTTTTGAATCATGCCATGTTTCATAATACTTCACGCCGTTGTAATCGTAGAACCGTTGCACATATTGATTCGAATCCGGGATGAAGATCACTTCGTTTGCAATTGTACCGTTGTCCCAATAGACCGGTTCTTCTTTCACTAATTTTCCGTCTTTTACTTCGAAGCGGTACTGTAATTGCCCGTTTTCATAGTAATGCTCTACAATTCCTTCATATGCATACAGGTAACCCATAGAATCAATCAGATCATTGAGTTTGTATCGTTTTTTATTTACAAATTCATAGAATTCGTTCGGATTGTAATCTGCCCCTGAGGGAAATTCCAGTTCAGGTTCATAATCGTAGTATTCACCACCCTCATACATTCCCTCTTCTCCTTCGTAACTCGTCAGCTCTTCTTCCGGTAATTCGATATTGTCGGACTCTCTTTTCTGTATGCTATAAAAGGTGCTGAAATCGGGGAAATCCATGGAATATCCCAAATCGTATTCACTTGCATTTGGAGTAGAATTGTTGGTCAGGACCAGTGAATCAGATCGGTCATAACCCATAAATTCGTAAGGAATGATGCCATGCCGGATAATAGGGGACTTTCCTCTTTTTTCATCACTTCTGATGGTGTAGCGGTCTGTGAGTATTTTTTCTTTTCCTTTTGTTACGACCAGTTTTCCTTTTTTGTCGACGGTAACAATAGTTTTGTACTTATAAATTTCCCAGGTCCCGGAATTTTGATCTGCAAGAAAGTTTCCGGAAGTAAGCAGTTCCTGGTTTTGATAAATGCTGAACGGTCCGTTTTTCAGTCCGTCCAGGAAAGTAAACGTGGTTTTTACCGTGTCGTAGACCACTTTTTCCAAGCGGCTTTCGATCGATTCTTTTGGATTATAAGTATAAGACTCGTCGATTTTTTGAATATATTCAAACAAACGCCAGGCACCTGTTTTTTCACTGTTCAGGTAGTCTCCTGTTTTTACAATTTTCCCTTCCGGGGTAAACCAGGTGCTTTTTCCGTCTACCAGGTTGTTTTTGATTGAAAAAAAAGCCGCAACAACGTCATTTTTATACCGCAATACGCGTTTTGAAATGTACGGAATGTCTCTGTAAAACATCACATATTCCCCATCCGGAAGGTTTACTAATGCGGGAGTAGGGTCCGTTGTGATGTCATGGTCGGTTGTGACCATGAAGTACGGGTAATTTTCCAGGATTTGTTCAAAATCCTTCAGGTACTTTTTATAGGATTTCGGGAATTTAATAGCTGCCTTTTTTTCCAGTTCGGTAATGGGTTCTTCACTGACAGAAACAATTTTTTCGTTCCGGTCATCTCTTTTTATGACCTCCTTCTGATCGGCAAAATTCAGGTAATATTCCTGCATTCCCATTACAGCCTGTTGGTGAGGATAAACATAGTAGCTTTTACCTTCAATGGTAACCCGGTCTGTTTGAGTATGTCCCAAAAACGAAGAAAGAGAAAGAATGATCAAAAGGATGATTTTTCTTTCTAAGGTATTGTTGATCATGGAATTGTCGAATTTAATATGAGGTGAAAATAAGAAAAAGCACTAGCTTTTGAAGCGTAAATCACAACAAACGTTAGTGTGAAAGTGATTTTTTGAATGATTATGGATAATAGGTATAGGTAAATAATTCGTGTGTCTGGTAATTATTTACTCCTTCCGCATGTTCTTTTTTATGAATAATCTTCGTTGGCAAACGCTTACTGTCATAATAAATAAGCGATTTAACAGAAGTTACAAATGTTTCGTCAATAAAAGTAGAATCGATGTAGCCGTTGAAGTGTCCCCGATTGTAATTGAAATAGCGTTTTTTGAAGAACGGGTAGTCTTCATTAGTGATCATTTTCGGGAAGTTTTTACTGTAATATTCATAATTTGAAATAGATGCTTCCTTTACTTTATTTCTTACTTTATAACGTTTCACAGGTCTGTCCGGAGATCCCAAAATGATCCAGTCATTTGGCAAAGGACTTGCGAGTGAATCAACGGAAAGTGGCCCGAAGAATTTTTTGTTGAGGACAAAATGGATCAGGTCCAGGTCGTTTGAAGCCACAAAAGAAGCATAGTTGGGTGTCAATTTATTCGGATCATACGTGAAGGTGTTATTCTCAACGCCATAGAGGTTGTCTTTTTGAATGGCCTCACAGTAATTCAGCTGACCCGATGGACTGATGCGAAAGGATTGATTGGAGATCACAATACCCTCTGAAAAATCCGTTATTTGCAGTTGGACCAATCTGCCCGACTGATTAAAGGTATAAATGAGTGTTCTTTTTGGAAACGTTTCATCTTCCGATTCCGGATTATAAGCACTTGTGTCTGAAATAACGCCTTTAAATGAAGTAATGGTCAATTGTTGAATTTTTTGCTTTGCGATAATGCTGTCATTAAACCAAAATGGAAAATTGATCAAAGATGAAATTTCCTCCTGAAAATAAAGGGGGTGAATTAAATCGGCAACAATTTCGGTCTCCCGGACCTGAACTTTCTTTTTATGTGTACAATCAGAAAGCAGAAATCCGCATAAAATCAACAGGTAAACAAGGGTTCGTTTCATCCAATTAAAAGTAATATATTTTTGTTTTGTCTTAAAACCTGGCCGGTTTGAAGTTGTTAGTTATGAAATGTTCAAATGTCCAAAACAAGATAATAGCCATTAGTAATTAGCCAATAGTATAATTCATCTTTGACATTTTGACCTTCTTCCGTCCTGTTAATGTAATACAAAACCTTCATTTATAAGGCTTAAACGACTCTTTTTTGGTAACTTTGCGGCATGGAGATCGAAAGACCAATAACAGACTGGTTGCCACTGACAAAAAAGGAGGTTGAGAAAAGAGGTTGGGACGAACTGGATGTTGTCCTGATTTCAGGTGACGCGTATGTTGATCACCCTGCTTTTGGTACAGCGGTTATTGGAAGGATCATTGAAAGTGAAGGCTTTAAAATTGGGGTGATCGCACAGCCAAACTGGCGTGATGATTTACGCGATTTCAAAAAGCTGGGGAAACCCAAATATTTTTTCGGAGTTACAGCCGGATGCATGGATTCCATGGTAAACCATTATACCGCAGGAAAGCGTTTGCGTTCTACGGATGCCTATACTCCCGGAGGAGTTTCAGGTTTCAGACCGGATTATGCGACCACCGTTTACACCCGAATCCTGAAGGAATTGTATCCCGATGTACCTGTCTTGATCGGAGGAATTGAAGCTTCACTCAGAAGGGTAACCCATTATGATTATTGGAAGGACGAATTGCTGCCCTCTATTTTGGTGGACTCACAAGCAGATTTATTGGTTTATGGAATGGGTGAGCAGCCTTTGAGGGATGTACTTCGCCTGCTGAAAAAAGGAGTTCCTTTTTCTTCACTGACGACCGTTAACCAGGTAGCTTTCCTGCAGGATGCTTCAAAAGAACTTCCCAAGAATAAACAATGGGAAACCGTTGAATTGGCAAGTCATGAAGTGTGTAAAAAAGATAAATTGGCTTACGCTGCAAACTTCAAAATTGTAGAGGTAGAATCAAATAAGTTAAAAGCGAACCGGATTATTCAGCAAGTTGGTTCCAAAACGCTGATCATTAATCCTCCTTATCGTACCATGACTGAAAAGGAAATGGATCAGTCATTTGATATGCCTTATACGCGTTTACCACATCCGAAATACAAGAAACGGGGGGCAATTCCTGCGTATGAAATGATCAAATTCTCGATCAATATGCACCGGGGTTGTTTTGGTGGATGCAGTTTTTGCACTATTTCG
>CAMLLB010000063.1 GCA_946480815.1 uncultured Flavobacteriales bacterium | reverse complement strand
CCACCTTCCGTGAAAGCTTCATTGGGAATTTGAGACTGGGAAGTTTTATTCATGTTTGCGAAGGTATTACTTACATCAATGCCTGCATCTTTCGTAATCCACACCTCTGTTTTCTTATCTGATTCGATCAGTACTTCTTCACATTTATATCCTAAAATGGTTTTCGTTCTTCCGGTTTTGGTGACTTTCGCCTCCGGTTTCTCTCCCTGGTTCATCTGCTGCTGTTTCATTGCAGCCTCCATTGCTTTGGTAGACATCACCATGGCTGTTTTCTCTTTTTCATTCAGCATGATCATTACTCCATTTTTTGAATCGATAATGGATGACATGAACTGACCCACGGCTTCCATTTTGATCACCTGATCCCCGAAATTGTAATTGATGGTTTGAGATTCACCCGGTTTTTTGGAATTCTCCATTGAATAGGTAACACTGCTTGTAAACGTATAGGAAGCCTGGTACTCTCCGGATGCTTCGGGTTCAACCGGTGCAGCCGGTTCAGAAGATTCAGGCGCAGGTGCTGAAGCCGGTGCAGGCTCAGCTTGTTTTGATTTCTTTTCCTCTCTTAAATTACCCCGTTCCTTATTATTTCGTGTCGTATTAAAATCCTGGGCATTGGCCTTTTCTTTGGCAGTGTTCCCAATCGACTTAATCAAACCCTCCTGACCAAAAGTCACTGAAGATAAGAACGATACAATCAATGCAAGTAAAAGTGCTTTCATAACGTAGTATTTACCAGTCAAATGTAATTAAAGGCACAGAACTGATTATCCAAAAAGTGTGGATCTTCCATTTCAGTGTGTGGTTTCCTTACTTAATTGATTCCTAAAACGTCAAGGAGTTCCATTTTCTTACTCCTGGAAACACCGATCTCTTCCTGGTTGGATAAGATTACAGAACCGCCTTCCCCTCGAATGTATTTTACAACCTGGTTCAGGTTTACCAAATGGGAATTGTGCAGACGGAAAAAGAACGGAAAATCCACCAACTGTTTTTCAATTTCTTTCAATGTTTTCGAAACAGTGATCTTGCGCTGATGCAGCACGATAGTTGTATAATTCCCGTCTGATTCACAGCGAATGATCTGGTCTACTTCAATCAGCTCCACTCCATTCAGGGAGGAAATCGGAATTTTCGGCTTTAAGCCCATTCCATTGAGCCCGGAAGATTTCCCTTCCGTCCGTTTCTTTTTAACGCGCTGAACACTTTCTACCAGGTCTTCCGCATCAATTGGTTTTACCAGGTAGTGAACGGCACCCTGTTTGAAGCCTTCCAGGGCATATTCATCGTAAGCCGTAGTGAAAATCACATCGGCCTCTTTATAGGTCAACACATTCAACAATTCAAAGCCATTCATCTTTGGCATTGATATATCAAGAAAGAGCAGGTCCGGCTCTTCGGTATTAATTATTTCGACAGCGTCAATCGGGCTTTGTAATTCTGCAATCACCTCTACATCAGGACAAAACTTTCGAATTAATATAGCAGTAGTTTCTAAACTGTGCCTTTCATCATCAACAATAATTGCACGTAATTTCATATCTAGTTTGGTGTTTCAAAGTACAAGGTAACTAAAGTTCCGATTGCCTGACCATTTTCGTCAATTAAATCTTCAATTTCAAATTCATTCTGTCTTTTCGTCCGCAAAGTCAATGAGCGCAATCGATCCTTCGTAATTTGAAGCCCGACACTTCCCTCCTTCAAAGACCGTTTCCGGTTATTCTCTTTTGCCTTCTCTCTTCCGATGCCGTTATCCTGTACCATCACGTAAAGTCCGCTAAGCTGTTTTTGAAATGAAACACGGATTTTTCCTCCTTCTTCCGTTCGGGGCATCAAACCGTGCCAAATGGCATTTTCAATAAATGGCTGGATAATCATCGGTGGAATCTGACAATCCAATACTTCCTGTCCGTCAATCTGTAAGTCGAAATCAAAATCCTGGTCAAAACGCAGGCGTTCAAACTCCAGGTACAATTTCAATGACTGGATTTCGTCGTAAACCGTAATCATATCCTGGCGGGAATAATTCAGGATCATGCGCAGGAGTTTGGAGAACTTTGCAATGTAATCCGCAGCGTTGTCAACCTCATCTTTCAGAATAAAGAGGCGAATTGAATTCAAACTATTGAATAAAAAATGAGGGTTCATTTGAGCACGCAAGGCCCTGGACTCCAATTCATTGATCTGCAAACTGAATTCAGACTTCATTTGCTCCGTACTTTGAATGCGCCTGATGCGCGAACGCATAAAATACCAAATACTGAAAGCAATGACCAGGGATGCCAGTGCTATGAACCACCAACGTCGCCAAAACGGCCGTGTAATTTTGAATGAATACGAACTGATCGTAGATTCATCTCCCTCCACCACCTGTACCTGAAAAATATATTTTCCGCTTGGTAAATTGTGATAAAATGCTTCATTTTTCTGATTTCCGTTCGTCCATTTGTTATCCAATCCAAGCAAACGGTAACTCACCAAATTATTTTCTGAGTTTGAAAAATCATGAACACCGAATTCAAAAACCAGGTTATTTTGATCATAGGAGTATTTGATTTTCTGAGTAGAAAACCGGCTCAATCCATTCATATCCCTCACCTGGATAACATAAGGAATGGCTTTTTTTCTCAATGGTAAATTCTTTGCAATATCACCGACCACGTATGAATTTCTCTGGAGAAAATAAATGGAATCAGGAGTTATATTTATTCCGAACACATCGCTTATCCCATTTCGTTTTTCCAGGCTTTGAACTTTTCCTGAAAAGGTATTCACAATCGCAATACAGGAAGGATTCAGGATCCACAGTCTTCCTTTGGAATCCAGTGTCAGCTGATTCACCTCGTCATTTTGCAGGCCGTTGAATGAAGTAAACTCATTCTGCAGTTTCTTTGTCTTCAATTCATAACTCCAAACCCCGCTTGCCCTGGTCCCGATCCACAATTTTCCCTTCCGACCCATAGCCAAACAGGTTATCTGGTCCGTATTCTCATGATTGAAGAGTTTTATCTTTTCCACTTGTTTTGAATCGATCCTGTAACGGTATAACTGTTCATTTTCAGAGAAGTAAACAGCTTGATCGAAGTAAACCATCGCCAGGGGAAAATATTCTCGTGTTTCATCCAATTTTGTTTCTTTCGAAATCGAATAAATCCGTTTGCAGCTAAAATCGGACAGTCTATAACGGAGCAAACTTGCGTCCAGTGTACCGATAAATAACAAGGAATCCCCGACCAGCAAGGAATTCTGAAAACGTTTATCTATGGATTGGTGATTGGAATGCAGCATTTTTTTCACCGTTTTGTAATTCCTGTCGATCCGAATCAAACCGTTTGCACCCACCACAAGCATACTTCCGTCCTGCAGGTAATAAAAGGACTTCGCATCAATGAGTCCGGTCAATTGAATTGTTTCCGGGCCATTACCCACTATTCGTTTTAAGACAGTTGAGGTATTTCCCACCAATTGGTAGGCATTTCTTTGATCAGGAGAATAACGCACTGCATGCAATTGCATTTCCGTTCCCACTTTCGTTCCGTAGATCAACGATTCATCATGTACAAAAAGGCCTGCATTGGAACTGGCAATTGCCAACTGCGAACCGAATTTCGTGATGTGAAAAGGCATAACCGCACTTCTTTCCGACTCCTCATAGCGTACGTATTCCTTTTTACTGGTATCAAAAAGCAGTATTTCCTTGTTCAAAAGACAGAGATACAGGTATCTTGAATCGCGCCATTGGATCGAAGAAATTTCCTGGTATTTCAAATCTTCAATGGAAATCGGGAATGATTTGAATAATCCCTGGTACTGATCAAAATAAAGTAAGCCTCCTCTTCTTAACCCGATAAACAGGTTTCCTTTACTGTCCTGAACTGCGCAGGTCATCTGGTTCCTGTAATAGATCGTCTCACCCGGATTTATATCCGTTGATCTTTTAAATTTGAATTGTTTCCATTTTTTATTTTTAACTCCGAAGGAGTACAAACCGTCCATTGCCTGGATCCACAATTTGGTTGAATCCAGCTGATCTATCAGAATGGCATTCAAACCGGTAACTTTTGCATCAGGATGATTGACCGAAAAAACCTGCGTCTTCCTGCTTTCAGGATCAAATGAATACAACTTCCCTTCAACTGAGGTATACCAAATGATCTGGTCAAGGATCACCAAATTACTGATCCGGTTACTTCCGAAAGAAGCGATATTCCGTTTGCTGTAATTGGAAATATCGAAGGTTTCTGTTTCAATTGCAATCAAGCCCTTATTATATGTAAAAGCCCAAATCGTTTTGTTCCCGTCAAAAACCAATCCCTGGATATCATTTGAAGCAATGGATAAGGAATCTACCGGATCGTGTTTGAAGTGAATAAAGCGTTGCCCGTCAAAGCGTTCAATCCCTTTTGGGGTAGCTAACCAGATAAATCCTTTCTGGTCATAAGCAACAGCGCGAATTTCATTAGATATCAATCCATTTTCTTTGGAGTATTGAATCAGGCCTCTTTGTGCAAAAAGGGACAGATTTAACACTAAAAAGAGCAACCAAAGTCTAAATTTCATGTCACCAATTTCGAAACTATATTTCAAATAACGCGAGTTTGGAATAAGAATATTGCCGGATCACTTTTGGAATGGCATGAACTTTGACAAGATTTGCCCCGTTAACATGACAAATTGAACCGTTTAATCAATAGCAGGTCAAACTTTTAAAGATTAAAAAAAAAATACTGAATTTTAAAATGCTTTTCTCCGTTTATGCGTAAAAACCTCATAATGCTATTCTTGTTGGTTTGGGCGATTCCTTCCCAGGCATCACACATCGTGGGAGGTGAAATCTATTACGACTACCTTGGAGGAAACAATTACAGGTTCTATATTGCACTTTACCGTGATTGTGCTTCAACCGGTGCATCTTACGACTCCCCAATGCCTTTAAGCGTTTTTACAGGTACAGGAATCCGGATCTCAGATGAGAATGTTGCCTTTCCGGGAAGTACCGTGCTTCCGATCATCTTCAACAATCCCTGTATTACTGCTCCGACCGGGATTTGTACCGAAAGAGCAATTTATACGGTCATTCTGAATCTCCCGCCTTCCGTAAGCGGTTACATTGTTGCCTATCAGCGTTGTTGTCGCGGACCAAACATTACGAACCTTGTCAACCCGGATGATACCGGTCTAACAATCAAAGCAATTATTCCGCCCGGTGGACAAAATCAATACATTAACAGTTCTGCTCGTTTCGTAAATTATCCGCCGTTGGTAATTTGCAACAACGAGAACCTGAATTTTGATCACAGTGCAACAGATCCGGACGGAGACAGCTTGTCATACGAATTAGTAACACCGCATGCAGGAGCGAATTCACTGAATCCCGCTCCAAACCCAATCCCGAACCCGCCTTATCCCAATGTAGTTTGGGGAGGCTCGTTCAGCCAGGCAATTCCACTTGGCCCGGGATCTACAACAACCATTAATCCGACAACAGGACAATTATTTGTAGATGCAAATAACCTGGGATTATACGTTGTCGGAATTCGTGTGAATGAATGGAGAAACGGCGTTTTGATCAGTTATGTCACACGGGATTTCCTTTTCCGGGTTGTCAATTGCAACGTTCAGCTTTCAGCAGTGGTAACAGAGCAGGAAAACACTCCGGGGTTCATTTCTTACTGCCAGGGACTTAGCTTTACTTTTGACAATCAGAGCTTTGGAGCTTCCAGTTATTATTGGGATTTTGGCGTAACAAACATTACAACAGACAACAGCACTGCCTTTGAACCGACTTACGTTTTTCCGCAACCAGGAACCTATCACGTTATGCTTGTTGCAAATCCAGGATGGCCCTGTACCGATACTACGTATGTGGACCTGATCCTGGAGAATCCGTTCCAGGTCAATTTCGACTTTGTTGATTCCACTTGTTTCATTGACAATACACTTGATTTCCACAGTCAAATTATCAATGGACCACCAACCACGCAATTTAACTGGGATTTCGGCCCGAATGCAAATCCGGGAACTTCAACTGCTTCAAACGTAAACAACGTTGCTTTCAGTTCATCCACCGGAAATGTGGTAACACTTATCGGAACCTACAGCGTTTGTGCGGATACGATCTCAAAACCGATTTTCTTCTTCGACAAACCGGATCCGCAGGTTGGTTTTCAGACAAACCATGAATGTATCGGATATACGCAGACTTTTGCCAATAATTCAACCGGATCCACCAATTATTCCTGGGATTTCGGTGTTCCCGGAATTACAACGGATGTCAGTACGGCGGTATCTCCTACTTACACCTTCCCGGCGGAAGGAACTTATCCGATTACACTGATTGCCAGCAGCGGACCGAATTGCACGGATACGATGGTGCAAAATATCACGATCTATGAACCGTTAAATGTTGCCTTCACGCATAATGACTCGCTTTGTGTGACCAACAACAGCTTTAATTTTGTGGGGAATGTTACCGGACCATCCATTACGACCTATTCCTGGGATTTCGGAAGTCATGCCAATCCATCCAATGCGACCAGTTTAAATGTAAACAACGTTGTTTTTGACAACTCGGGAGTATTCCCTGTTACGCTTACTGCGAGCTTTTTAAATTGCACGGAAAGTGCTCAATCCAGTGTCTTTATCTTTTCTGTTCCAACGGTCGGATTTACGATTGATGACGAACTAAAGTGTGAACCTTATCCGGCACAATTCATCAATTTAAGCCATTATGAAGCTCCCTTACTTTATACCTGGGACTTCGGTGACGGAGGAAGCAGTACGCAAGAGAGCCCCTTGCATATTTACCAGTCGGCGGGAACCTATTCGGTTGAACTGACGGTGATCTCCACCATTGGTTGCGTCGATACGTTTACACTCTTGCAGCAAGACCTCATTACTGTTCACCCGAAACCGATTGCAGGTTTTTCGGTAGATAAAACGGAAACGACCATTTGTGATTCGGAAATACAATTTACGGACCTGTCGCAGGGAGCAACACACATTTCGTATTTCTTCAATGAATTTGGATCCGGAAGTACTGATCCCAATCCAAGTCATACCTATTACACTGACGGAATGCATTATCCCGAACAAATTGTTTTCAACCAGTTCGGGTGCAGCGATACGGCCTTCCAAAGTATCGCAATAGAACCGTTCGTTGTGTACGTACCGAATACCTTCACTCCGGACGGAAATGAATTCAACAATGATTTCTACCCGAAACTGGGACTGGAACCGGTTGAATGGGATATGAAAATTTTCAATCGCTGGGGAGAAGAAGTTTACCACTCAACAAACTTTGAAGAGCACTGGGATGGAACATTTACCGGGCTTCCGTGCAAAGAAGATACTTACAGTTATGTGATCCGTTATGTTTCCTGCGCTCCTTATGCGAATGCGGAATTGATTACCGGGCATGTTATGCTGTTGCGCTAATTCATGTCTGTCTCGATACTTCTGCCTGTGTCAATTCGAGTGCGAAGCGTATCGAGAATACAGGCAGAAACTCGACATGACATGAATTCGGAATTACTTAAGGAATTTCGTTTTCATCGTCCAGGCGATCAATGCAGAGCGCTGTTTGGCCAATTCTGCTTTCTCACCGGTAAAAAACTGATCGACCGTTTCATGGAATAATTTCAACCAACGGTCAAAGGATGCTTCGTCGAGGTTTAATCGTGCATGTTTTTCCATCATATTGGCGCTGTATCCTGCTTCATCCAATAGAATAAAACTCCAGAACTGCACCACTTTTGGTAAATGCTCCTTCAGATCAAGATGTGCAAAGAAATGTGACACTAAATCATCTTTTACCAGTTTTTGATAGAAGGTATCTATCAGCAATTCCACATCCTGTTTTGATTCGATTTCTTTCATGATTCAAAAATACGGCTCTTCGGGGATTTAATTTTTGATAAAAATCAGTTTTCGGGTTTACCTTTTTGAAATCCGGACATTAACTGATATATCCATACTTCGTAGTGTTAGTTTAGTTCATTATCTACCTGCCCAAATCTAAAACCCAAAACCAAAAAAGGGTGTCTTTCAGAAGACACCCTTTTTACTTTCACATTGGAAATCAATATTTTAACATGCTTATTATTGGAAAAGCGCATCGAATTCTCTAAATTGGGCATTCCATTATTCACTAATACCATTATTCATGAAAAGATCATTGAATTTATCAGTGGCTGCAATAGCCCTGTTTCTTGGAGTACTAGGATTTAACGCCTGTCAGAAAGAAACAAAAGAAACCATTTCTTCCAAAAAAGAAGGAAAAGACACTCCCTCAAACGTCAATACAAAAACCTGTGTACATCCTGTGTTTTGCAATAAACAGGTGGATGCTGCATGCACCGATGGTTACGGTTGTGCTTTGGCAATGTTTCCCACAACAAACAGGAACCGGATCAGATGGCATGTAGGAACACAATGTGGCTGTCACCAAAGCTATAGCTCAACCGTTTATTATACCTTATATAAATGGACATCAAACACACCGCCGCAATATACCAAAGTAGCAACTTTTAGCTGCAATAATGCAACGATGTGGTATGCAAAAACAATACTGACTAACAGTACTGTATTTAACCTGCTTATGGACGAGACTTCCGTAAGCCATCCAACATCCGTTATGGAAGATTCCTTCGGTTTTCTGTATGATACAGGAGGCACTCCTTTAAATTACAACGACAACTGGAAGTTTACAACCGGTTCAACTGCAGGAACTATCAGCTGCATTATCAAAGACAAGGAACTGTAAAGTAGTCGATCTTAAAATTAAATTCCGATACAAAAAAGGTGGCCGAGCAAAGTCGTGGCCACCTTTTGAATTGGTATCTACGGCCGCGCTAACGCTTGCCTGTGACGAATCAATTCGCTTCCGCGAATTTCTTACTTAAACCAACCGGAATACATCACGTAATTATTTGCAATCCGCTGCACTTCCCCTTCGAATAGTTCCGGAGATAAGGTCTTTACTTTCTTTGCAGGAATCCCTGCATAAACGCTCCATGCTTCCACGTGCGTATTTTCCAAAAGAACCGCTCCTGCTGCAATGATGCAATTAGACTCGATGTAACAATTGTCCATTACAATCGAACCCATTCCGATCAGAACATTGTCTTCAACCGTACAACCGTGAACCAAAGCGTTATGCCCGATCGATACGTTATTTCCCAAAGTTGTTTTGGTTTTCTCGTAAGTACAATGAATTACCGCTCCGTCCTGCACATTCACCTGGTTCCCCATACGAATGGAGTTCACATCTCCGCGAATGACCGCATTAAACCATACGGAGCAGCGATCTCCCATTACCACATCACCGACAACTGTTGCATTTTCTGCTAAGTACACATCTTCTCCAAATTGAGGTTCGATTCCTCTGCATGATTTTATTAGGGCCATATTTTTAATTCAAAATGTAAAATTCAAAAGTATAAAGATTTAGAAAGATACTAAGATCTCAATATCCGCAGGTTTTGCAGTACATTTCTTTGAGTTTTTCATCTCTCAAATGTTGGAACTCATCGTTAATCCATTTACACCAACGAGTTTTATTAAGCAACAATGCTTTTTCCATAACCTCATTCAACAAGGATTCATTGGATTTTTTTTGATAGAAACTTATTGTTTTTGCTAAAATAAAAACTCCTTCTTCATTCAATTTATTGGCTTTAAAAAGAGGTGTTAAACGTTTTATGGTAAGATCGTATCTGCTCCAATGATTGAAGAATAAAACCAGATCTATTTCATCTTTCAGCGGTAGCGTTTTATTGTTAAAAAAAGAACTGATAAAGTCAAATGATTTTGAAATGTTCTTTGTGTCATTAATCTGCCCGAAGTAATTAATGAAAGTAAGATGCATATTTAACATGACCTCATCTCTAAAAACCTGGTCTTGGGCCATTCCCAAAATTCTTTTCGGGTGAATGACATTCGCCAGTCGTTTAGATGGTAAATCCCATATAGTCAATAAATCAAATGCTATTTTCGAGTAAAGCAAGGTTAAATTTTCCTTTGCTCCAAAACTTAAACCATTTGGTTGATTGATAATTCCATACAAAAACTGAGTAACTATATCTTTATCAATCTTGTTAGATTTAACAAATAATGCACTTACATTTTGAGTAAGCTCAGGTTGGGATTTAATGATTTCAAAAAAAGGTTGTTCGACAATAAAATCAGGAAATTCTCCCAATTGATAAAGTTCAAATAATGATTTATTTGCGAGGTTCCAATCCTTATTGATTAACGCTGTCCTTAAATTTAATTCCCCCAATTTCTTTTTAGAAGTATTGGTTGGTAATTTGCCCCAATAATTGATCGTTGCAGAAGAGCGGCGTTGTTTTTGGAATAATTCCCTCCAGGGAATTTCCGGGTAATCTTTGTAATGCTTTTTGATAGAATCGTGTTCCATTGCAGCAAGGCTATCTGCAAAATAGTAAAGCATTTGAAAATTCATCAATTCCCAGTTTTCCTTTGCTTCAATGGTTATAGCTTTTTCCGGAACACTCAATTTGCTTTGAACGTGACGCTTAATTGTCTTCGCCCGCATGTAATGGTAGTAATCATTTGCCCTTTTATCACCATCAACCGAAGTAAACGACTGGATATAGACAGAGTGCACTTTCCGTGAATTAGCATTTAGAACCGGATAATTGATCGGAATACTATCGCTTGGTTTGAAATCATATTTTATTTCCTCGGATTCAATAATTCCCGAGTAACTATATACAGCATCTGTGGGATTAATCAAGGTAGGTTCTACCGGAATCAAATGATAGTGATCATCCGGAATTTCTCCAGGAGCTAAATACAAACAAGCCTTTCCATTTCGAATAAGTACCAGTGAAATATCTAATTCCTTTCCCCTTAAATTTTCTGGAACAACACCTAATTTCGTAATGATTCGATGTTCATTTTCCGCTATGTTCCGTTTTAAAAGTTCTTGCTTATAAACAGGTTCCAGTAATATTCCATCGTAAAATTTAGAAAAATCCAACTGATTCGGGTGAGAGCAGGCTACCTGATCTCTTTGAATCAGATCAACTGCAATCCCATCATTATTTCCCTTTAAAATTTGATTGAAGCGCTCAAAATCCGAATAGTAGAATACCACTTCATTTTCTTTGATTTCAAGTGAATTTCCCAACTGATAAACCAGATTCAAAAAACCTTTCATGTCATCCGCACAATTATCCGGGGCCTGAACAAGTCCAAAAGCATTTGATGAGAGCTGATTTTTGACCTTATACCCTTTTTTTCCAAAGACTTGTGCAGCATAAACCACATTCTTTTTCAGATCAACTTCAAAGCCAAAATCCCCCAATTCATAGGATTTATGCGTCATATTCGCATAATGTTTAGGAGAATTCTTCCAGGACTCAAACATCTCTTTTGCTAAAACGGTAATCTCTTTTGGCTTCAAAGGAAACTTTTGAGGAGTGGAATAAAGGATATTTTCACCTGTCCATTCAAAATCTTTTCCTCCTGAATTAACGATTCTTTTTGCAGGAGTCGAATTTTTAATATCTTTTTTTTCGGTGTGATCAAGTATCTGATTCTTCACCATGTACTTACAATGAAATTCTGCTGCTTTTTTGAGTGATTCATCAAAACCAAGTGGTTTCAATCCTTTTTCTTTTCTCAGATCATTCACCAATTGAGCTAACTCTGTCCTGAGCTGGGTATTATTCTCCTCAGTTAATTGACAAAATGAGTTTAAACTTATAAAGCAAATCAGAAGAAGGTAAAAATTCCGGATCATTTCAGATATTAGATTGAAGCACAAAGATACATGAGAATTATCAAGGTCATTTATCTTGATAATTTTTTCATTAATAATTGATAATTTTCATACTATTTCCAACTCAACAATTCCAGTTCTTTCGAAACCGGCTTGCCGTATTTGTGCTGAATGGAGCGAATGATTTTCTCCATTGAATCCCAGTTTGCATGACGAAAAGCACTCACTGCGATGATCGATCTTCCCGGAAAGAACCCTTGATTGTCACGGATCGATTTGAACTCGGTGTTTTGCGAAACAAAAGGGTGGTAATATTCCGGAATTAAAGTATATCCTCCTTGTTGATCTACCATACGCATTAATAAGTCCATGTTCCCTCCCTGGTAGTTCCATCTTGAAGGTAAGTCGTCATCAATAGCACAAAACTGCATCATTTGGGTTCGCAGGCAATTTCCCTTATTCAAAAGCCAGGGTTGCAGGTCTTTCAATTGGTCTACCAACAATATTTCTCCTGAAATACTGGGTGCATAAGCCAAAATTTCCTCCATAAACAATGGTGTGATGCGGTAATTATTCTGATTTAACGGACCGGCCAGGATCGCCAGGTCCACTTTCCGTTGATCCAGAGCCTCAATGAGTTCTTCCGTTTTCAACTCTTCTACAAATACCTGTGTATTCGGAAGTAATGTTTGCCACTCCTGGAAATTATCCAAAAGCAGATAGGCAGCAACAGTCGGAATAACACCGATGCGTAAACGCTCCTTGTATGTTCCGGAATGAATCTGACTGATCCGGTCAATTGCTCCGAAATCTCCCTGAATTTGTTGCAAAAGCGGAATCAACGATTTTCCAAAGTCAGTTAATTCCATCGTATTGGTATCCCGGTGAAAGATCACATGCCCCAGCAACTCTTCTGCTTTCTTTAATTGCATGGAAAGTGTAGGTTGGGTAACGAAACACTGTTCTGCTGCCCTGCTGATAGAACCTGTTTCATAAACGGCAAGGATGTACGCAATCTGTTGTGGTGAAATCATTATAAATTAATTCTATGAAATTATAAAGTTAATCAATATCATTTATATTTAAAAAACAAGCAACTTTGAATTATGAAATAAGAGACAAGACTTCATGAGTCAAGAGACAAGACGAAATAAAAAACTGTCTTGACTCATGCCTCTCAAAGTCTTTTAGTCCAAACAAAAAAAGCTATGAGTTCACAACAAGATTTAAATACTAAAATGAATCGGCTTTTGGCAACGTACCAGGTACATTATCAAAACCTTCGCGCGATTCACTGGAACATAAAAGGAAGCAACTTCTTTGAATTGCATTTGAAATACGAAGAATTGTACACCAGAACACAGGTAATTATTGATGATCTGGCGGAACGGATCCTGACATTGGGTATAACCCCGCTTCACCGTTTTGAAGACTATCTGAGAAATAGTGATTTAAAGGAAAATGTAACAATCCACGACGGCAAAGAAGGGATGACTTATATTTTAAATGCACAGGAAACGATCTTGAAACTGGAGCGTGAGCTCTTATCCGAGTCGGCTGATTTGGGAGATGAAGGAACAAACTCCATGATCAGTGATTTGGTTCGTGAAAAAGAAAAAACGAATTGGATGTTCGCGGCATGGCTGGGAAAGTAGATTGAATGAGTCAAGAGTCAAGGTTTTGATCAGCTTACAGAAGTTGATTTAAGTCATAGGAATGTTTTCTATTCTTCACGAATATTGTAATTAAGTCCTGGCTCATGACTCTCAGCGTCTTGACTCCATAACAAGTAATTAATAAATCAAATATAAAAAACAAAAAAATGAGTGTAGTAGGTAAAAAATTCCCTTCCGTATTAGTAAATGCGATGGATGAAATGGGAGATACTTTTCAAATTGATGTATTGAAACATGCAATTGAAAACAAGAAGAAAGTGCTTTTATTCTGGTATCCGAAAGATTTCACCTTCGTTTGTCCGACAGAAATTCACGCTTTTCAGGAAGCTTCCGCTGAGTTTGCAAAACGCAATACTTTAGTAATAGGGGCCTCTTGTGATACTGCGGAAGTTCACTTTGCGTGGTTGAATACTCCAAAAGACAACGGTGGTATTGAAGGAGTTAAATTCCCTTTGATTGCAGATTCAACACGTCGTTTGGCAGAAGAACTGGACATTTTGGATTTCGATGCATATGATGAGGATTCCACAGGTGATAATGTTACTTACCGTGCAACGTATTTAATTGACGAAGAAGGAACCGTTTTCCACGAATCAATTAACCACATGCCTGTAGGACGTAACGTTCAGGAATACATCCGTTTGGTTGATGCGTACACACACGTGCAAAAACATGGTGAAGTATGTCCTGCAAACTGGGAAGAAGGAAAAGATGCAATGAAAGCGAGTCTTGCAAGTACAGCAGAATATTTAAGCAGAAACTAAGAAGTCATGTTTACAGAGTTAACGGAAGACAATTTAGAGCAGTTATTGAGTACCAATCAAAAAGTGATGGTTCAATACGGAGCATCCTGGTGCGGCAACTGTAAAATTACCAAGCCGAAGTTTAAGCGAATGGCAGAGGAAAATCCGGGAATAGAGTTCTATTACGTGGATGCAGAGAAATTACCGAATTCACGCAAATTTGCGGATGTTTCCAACCTGCCTACTTTCGCTGGCTTTGTAGGTGGTAAATTGGTAAAGCAAGCTCAAGGGAATAAAGTAGAAATCATTCAAGAGATCAAAGATGCGGTTGCCGGTAATTAAACACATGGTAGCCTTCATTGAAGAAAATGATGAAGACTACGTAAACGAAACCATCGACACCCTGGAATATTTAATCGATGCTCCGGGACTGAAAGATGAAGAACTGGATGTTATCGGAGAGTTACTTTCTAATTTCTCCGGAGCGATTGAGGTTCACAAGGAAATCAAAGCCGGAAAATCTCAGAAAGATGCGCTGAATGAATTCATGAAGCGGGTTACCGGTTCGATAGATAAGTAAAAAAAGGCTTCCGAAAGGAAGTCTTTTTTGTTCAAACAATTCAAAAGTTAAATCATTCCAATTTAACTTTTTAAACGATTCAACCTTGAATCAATCCTTCTTAACCCTTACCGCTGTTGGTCCCCGTTGACCTTTTTCGACTTCGAAACTCACTCTGTTTCCTTCTGTAATGGATTCTGTCAACTGGTTTGCGTGAACGAATACACTGTCCCCGGAAGTGCTATCTTTGATGAAGCCGTACCCTTTTGAATCGTTGTAAAAAGTAACTACTCCTTTACGAACTTTATCCTCCGGTTCTACGTCTTCTCTTTTCGGAACTCCGATTACGATATCCTCTGCGTTGAATTCAACACGCTTTGTATGGTCCGGAGGTGTTGACGTTTGGTTTCCATTCTCATCAATGTAGACGATCATGTCCTCAAAACTGGCTTTTCCGTTTTCTTTGCGCTCCAACATTTTCTTTTCTTTGTCCTTGCGCTTTTTTTCCTTCTTGTTTTGAATCTCTTTTTTGTTAAAAGTCTCTTGTGATCTTGCCATTTAATTCTTTAAAATTTATACTCTGGAAATAAAAAAGAGTTTATTCGTCAAACGACAAACAAACTCTTTCGTTCATTTATTAAAATCAATTATTGGATTACGCGAACGTTTACTGCGTTCACTCCTCTTCTACCTTCTTCTAATTCAAATTCTACTAAATCCCCTTCACGAATTTCATCTACCAATCCTGAAACGTGTACGAAATGGTCTTTTGCGGAGTCTTCTTCCTTAATAAAACCAAATCCTTTAGTTTCATTGAAGAACTTTACTGTTCCTTTGTTCATTAAACTTGTATTTAAATAATATGACACAAAGGTACGGTATAAAATCAGTTTTTCAGCAGAATAAATTTTATTCTGTTTATTTAACATGCATTTTCTTCCGAAAACCACGCCCATATTAAGGAAGTATTGCAAGAAACATCTCCTTTATCCGCAAACAAAAAGGATCAGGGTTTCCCCCTGATCTTCAAAGCACCTGGCAATTAAACGAATATCATTTCATAGTTTTGAACACGATTGTTAGTTTATTTCTATTTATACGTTATATTTGTCAAACCTTAATTAAACATTTCACTGATGACGAAACCGCTTTTCAACAATTCCCCCTTTAGGCGTTCAAATTTGCGCATACGTTGTCATTTGTCTACTGTAACTTTTAAAACAAATAATAACTATGTCTACTGAACCATTTATCGGAGAAGTAAAACTTTTCGGTTTTAACTTTGCTCCAAAAGGGTATGCAACTTGCCAAGGGCAAATTTTATCAATTGCACAAAACACTGCACTTTTTTCGTTACTCGGGACAACTTACGGAGGAAACGGACAAACAACTTTTGCGTTACCGGATTTACAAGGTCGTATGGCGATCGGACAAGGCCAAGGGCCAGGGCTTCCTGCACACAGTATGGGCGAGCTTTCTGGTACGCCAACTACAACCCTTTTGACGTCGAACATGCCTGCTCACGTCCATACGGCAAATTCATTGCGTGTGAGTGTGAAAGCATCTACTGCGAATGCAGGTGAACAAACCCCTGAAGGAACATTTCCTGCAGTTACTACATCTTCAAACTATGCGGATAGCGCAACGGCGAATGTATTCACCGGTGGGACAACCGTATCAGGAACAACAGATGTAACTGGTTCAGGATTACCTTTCAGCATTATGAACCCATACCTGTGTATGAACTATTCCATTGCGCTTCAGGGAATCTTTCCGAGTCGTAACTAATATTCACTTCTAAAACATTCTAACTATGTCTACAGAACCATTTGTAGGAGAAGTCAAAGTATTTGGGTTCAACTTCGCACCGGTAGGTTACATGACCTGTCAAGGGCAATTGTTATCCATCGCGCAAAACACTGCGCTGTTCGCTTTACTGGGAACAATATATGGTGGAGATGGACAAACGACGTTTGCATTGCCGGATCTTCAGGGCCGCGTACCCATCGGACAAGGAACAGGACCCGGTCTTCCAACCTACGATATAGGGGAAGAAGCAGGAACACCAAGCGTTACATTGACTACCAATAACCTTCCGATGCACATACATTCAGCCAATTCGAGCCTTAAGGTTCAGGTAAAAGCATCTACGGCAAACGCTGGAGAACAATCTCCTGAAGGAACATTTCCGGCTGTTACAACTTCTTCAAACTATGCTGATAGCGCAACGGCGAACACTTTCACCGGTGGGACTACTATTACAGGATCATTCGATCCTGCAGGAGGGTCTCAACCATTCAGCATTATGAATCCTTATCTCTGTATGAATTATTCCATCGCAATTGAAGGAATCTTTCCAAGCAGAAACTAATTAATTACCCGGGGGAGGTGATCATTCACTTCCCCCATTTTTAAATATAACTATGCAGACTATTGGTGTTCTTCTTCCGCGGTCAACTTATTATACTGGTTTGAGCTTTGACTTGTTTGAAGGTCTCAAAGCTTCTTTACGTCAATTGGAAAAGGAAAATATCCGCATTGTTACTGAAAATATTGGCTTCGGCACCGACAAACAACAATGTTATAAAGCTGCCGAACAACTTATTATGCACGAAAATGCACAGGTCGTGCTTGCCTATATCGGACATCGTATGGCACAAGTATTAAGACCCTTGTTCCTTGCCGCTAATCGTTTGTTGATCGTCATGGATGCGGGTGCGAACGTTCCCCAGGAATGGCCTGAATCATCACATATCATCTATCATTCTCTTCACAATGCTTTCGGTTCATGGCTAACAGCTAAACGAGCTGTCCGCGATGGATTTTCACAAGCAGGAATGGTAACCGGATATTATGATGGCGGGTATTTGCAAACTTGGGGCATTTCACAAGGATTTATGCAAAACGGTGGGCAAATTACTTTCAATCACGCTACCGGTTATTCCAGGGAAGATTTTTCAATGGAACCTTTGAAAAATTACCTGCAGGAGTATCCTGAAAGTGCATTGCTAAGTATTTTCAGCGGTGATTATGTTCAATGGTATTTTGCCGGATTGAAGACTGTTTTCGGTGACCGACAGCTTCCCATTTATTTACCGCCCTTCGCACTCGAAGAAAGTATGTTGGATGGAGCCCTGTATCCGGGCAATAGGGCTAAGGGCGTTGCCGTGTGGTCAAAACACTTGAAAAATGAACAGAATGAACTGTTTTTAGAGGCAATAACTTCCTCTGGCCGAGCACCCAATCTGTTTTCCCTTCTTGCCTGGGAAACGGCAATTATAGCTGCTCGTTCACTTGAATTGCTGGGTGAAAACAGTTTCAATGTACAACGAACAACTGAAGCTCTCAACAGTTTTTCCTTTGAAGGCCCAAGAGGAACGATCCGTTTTCATGCTGCTACAAACCATACGATTGCCCCGATGTATGAGGCAGAGTTCATTGACAACGGCAATGGTCATTGTGCAATTGAGCTTGGCGAGGTTATTTCGGATACAACCACTGAATTCGAGGCATTTATCAATCACCCGATGGAGAATAGTGTTTCGGGATGGTATAACAGTTATACGTGCATCTGATGGAAAATAAACGCATATTGGTTCTTTGTGGCGGAAAATTTGCTTTCCCATCGATTCAAACCCTTGGAATCGAAAAATTCCTTTGTGGTGTCGGGATTGGTAAAGGAGACAAAGAAACACTTGCCATATTCACAGCAGAACAAGCCAATAGCGGTCTTGAATTTATGTCTTTTCCTGATAAAGCCAGCTTATCGGAACTTCGTAACTGGATTGATGAACTTCAACCGGATTATATTTTCAGTATTTCTTTTCCGTTCTTAATTCCTGAAGAGGTACTTTCCTATGGTGAAGAGCGATTCATTAATTTTCATCCGGGTCCACTTCCTGAATACAGAGGACCTATGCCACTTTTTGAAGTATTGCGTTACCAGGAAAAGGAAACGGCAATCACGGTCCATTTTATGAATGAGGAATTTGATGAAGGTGCCATTATTTTGAAAGAAAAACTCCCGATTCAAGCGAATGAAACTTATGGTGAACTTGCCCTCAAATTAAGTGCCCGAACAGCAATGGTTGCATTGAATATGGCAAACATGCTTCAGTTTGCTTCAACAATTCCAAGTACCGGGCAAAATGAGAGCCAGGCACGTTATTTCGAAAAACCGGAAAGTTCCGACACGTTCATCCAATGGGACAGAATGTCTGCCGATGAAATCATCGCGCTGATAAAGGCATGTAATCCGTGGAACCAGGGAGCAGATGCAATTTTGGCCGGTCAGCATGTAAAATTACTTGCTGCAAACTTATCGCAGGAAAAACATGTGAATCCTACCGGAAAGATCTTACATCAAACAGATCAGGGAAATCTTGCCGTATCCTGTATGAATGGAGAGGTAATTCATGTTCAGATTATTGCAGGTGATTTTGGAATCATTACCGCAGAACATTTTTTCAAAACCCGATTCGTACCCGGGTTCATTTTTAATTAGCAATCAATTTCACAAATATCTACACAACTAATAACTAATAAATGTAAAAATGAAAACAATTAAACTTTTTACTCTGATCACTTTGCTCTTTGCAGGTTTCTACGGGACTGCACAGACCCAATTCTGGTCGGACGACTTTGAAGCCGCCGGTTCGCCGAGTTCGGGAACACGGGCTCCTTCCGTACCGATGGGGTTTTTCCCCGCATCACCACCGTATTCACGTTATTTTACAACGTGTTCGGTAACTGATCCCGGGTATCAGAATGGGATTCCATATTCGGGGTATTCGGGTTCCAAATTCTTTGCGGCAGAAGATATTGATGCTGCAGTTGCATCCGGAATACAGAACTCACAATCATCTCGTCAAAACCTGTTTTGGGACAATATTTCCATTGCCGGAAAATCCGGAATGACTTTCCGAGGATTATTTGCTTGTAACAACCAGGGAGGATCCGTATGGGATGCCAGTCCTGCAGATTATATGATGGTTCAATACCGAATTGATAATGGTGCCTGGGTGGATCTTGTAAGGTTGTTTCCAAATGGTTCACCGGTAGGTTCTTTGGCTGTTGAAACTACTGGTGATTCCCTGGCTTTGGCTGAGGGTGCTGTTTTGGCTAACATGACATTTACGGAACTTACAGGAACCATTACTGGAACAGGAAACGAATTGGATTTGAGATTCCTTTGTGCCTCAAATGGCGGACTTACAGAAGAATTGGCAGTAGACAACTTCCGTTTGTTTGAAACACCTTCTTGTACTGCACCAACGATCACAGCTAATCCTCCAAACAGAGCTATCTGTGCAGGAAACAATACAACTTTTCCAAGTAGTGCAACCGGTGCAACAGCCTACCAATGGCAAGTAAATACCGGATCCGGATTTGCTGATATCACAAACGGCGGTGTTTATTCCAATGCCACTACAAATACTTTAACAATTACAGGAGCAACGTTCGGAATGAGCGGTTATCAATATCGTTGCGTAGCAATCAATGGTGTTGCAAGTTGTTTTACAAATACTAACGCCGGTACACTGACAGTTTCTTCTGTCAACACGTCGTCTGCAATACAAACAAATGTAGCCTGCAACGGCGGGTCGACCGGGAATGCTACTGTTATTCCTACCGGTGGTGTCGGAGCATATTCTTATTCGTGGTCTCCTTCCGGAGGTACGGGGGCAACAGCTAGTGGGCTTTCGGCAGGTAGTTATACCGTAACTGTAACCGATGCGATCGGTTGCCAGGGAACACGAAACTATACAATCACACAACCTCCTGCATTGAATGGAAGTACTGTAGTAACAAATGTTGCTTGTTTTGGTGCAACAAACGGTGCTATTGACCTTACACCTTCTGGCGGATCACCTGGATACACCTATAATTGGGGTGGTGGCGTTACAACACAAGACAGAACAAGTCTTGTTGCCGGAACGTATTCCGTAACAATCACAGATGCGAATAACTGTACAAAAACAATTTCGGGAATTACTCTAACACAACCAGCATCATCAATATCAGGAACAACAGTTGTAACGAATGTTGCATGCAATGGTGGTAATACCGGAGCAATCGATTTAACTCCAGCCGGTGGGACACCAGGATATACATACAACTGGGGAGGCGGAATTACCTCTCAGGATAGAAGCAGTCTTACGGCAGGAACGTACTCCGTTACCATTACCGATGCAAACGGATGTACCGGAACAGTAAATGCAACGGTAACACAACCTACTGCAATATCAGGAACAACTGTGGTAACGAATGTAGCTTGTTTCGGCGGAAACACAGGTGCTATTAACCTTACTCCAACCGGAGGGTCAGGTCCTTATACCTTTAATTGGGGCGGCGGTGTTACATCTGAAGACAGAACAACACTTACGGCAGGAACATATTCAGTAACAATCACAGATGCTAACTCATGTACAGGAACAGTAAACGTTACTGTAACACAACCTGCCGCTACAGTAAGCGGAACAACAGTTGTAACGAACGTAGCGTGCTTCGGTGGAAATACTGGTGCAATTAACCTTACACCTACAGGTGGTGTCGGACCATATACCTTCAACTGGGTCAGCGGACCAACGACAGAAGACAGAACAAGCCTTGTAGCTGGAACTTACTCCGTAACAATTACGGATGCTAATGCTTGTACAGGAACGGTAAACGTAACTGTAACTCAACCTGCTGCTTCCGTTTCAGGAACAACAGTAGTAACAAACGTAGCTTGTTTCGGTGGAAACACAGGTGCTATTAACCTGACGCCAACAGGCGGTGTCGGACCTTATACTTTCAATTGGGTCAGTGGACCAACCACAGAAGACAGAACCGGCCTTGTGGCAGGAACATACTCCGTAACTATTACCGATGCTAACGGTTGTACGGGAACTGTGAGTCCAACAGTAACGCAACCTGCTACTGCAGTCAGCGGAACAACAGTTGTCACAAACGTAGCTTGTTTCGGTGGAAACACAGGGGCTATTAACCTGACACCAACAGGCGGTGTCGGGCCTTATACTTTCAGCTGGGGTGGCGGAGTCACTACAGAAGACAGAACAAGTCTTG
>CAMLLB010000062.1 GCA_946480815.1 uncultured Flavobacteriales bacterium | reverse complement strand
TGTAATAATCTCCACCAATAATAGCGTAAGACGGAAAGGGTGTTCATGACGCAATTGAATGCCCTTTTTCGGTTTGAGCTTATTTAAGAGTTCTATCGAATTAGCTTTACCATTCAAACATTAAAAAGATACAAATAATCGCTGAAAGTGTTTATTTGATCAATATTTAACGGGTTGTGGAAAAATATCCTCTTGAAATAGAAAATTCCACATAATTTTAACCGAAACCATTCGGAACTGCAAGGCAGCTTTCTATTCACTGAATAAAAGTGTTCATCTGTTAACTCTTTCCCGGAGTAAGTAGATACGGTCTGTTTTTCCGCTATTTACTGAACACTGAAATGAAAGATACGCAAGCTTCATTCCTAAAAACTGATGGCGGAAAGACCAAGTCAAACGCTATTGAAGTTCCTTCTATTTCCTTGCCGAAAGGTGGGGGGGCAATCAAATCGATAGATGAAAAATTTTCCGTGAACGCGGTTAACGGAACCTCTTCTTTTTCGATCCCACTTCCATTTTCTTCTGCAAGGGGAGTTTCACCCGAGCTAAGTCTTTCTTATAATTCCGGTTCCGGAAATGGAATTTTTGGCCTGGGATGGAATGTTAGCCTGAGCTCCATTAAGCGTAAAACAGATCAGGGATTACCTCAATACCTGGATGGAAACGATTCGGATACCTTTTTGTTTTCAGAAGCCGAGGATTTGGTCCCGGAGTTTAAAAAAAAACCGGACGGAAGTTTTCTCTTAGGCCCCGATAATGAATATGTAATCAATGAGCGGGATTCTGCAGATGCACTGTTTACCATCAGAAACTACAAGCCACGTATCGAAGGATTATTTGCCCGCATCGAACGATGGACAGAAAAAGCAACAGGAATCATTAAGTGGCGTGTAATAACGAAAGAAAATATCACCACACTTTTTGGGTGGAGTGCCAATTCGGTCATTTCAAATCCCGAAGACACAACTAAGATTTATGAATGGCTTCCGGAATTTGTTTTTGATGATAAAGGGAACTGTTCGCAAACCATTTATAAAAAAGAAGATTCCACTGGTTTTGACGAGTCATCCCTGCATAACAGAAATCGGCTGAAAAACGGTTCAATTACCTACACCAATCTCTACCCCGATAAGGTACTATACGGAAATAAAACACCATACAAACAATTCGGAGATGCATTTCCTGCTGAAGCAGATTATTTATTTCAAACCGTATTTGATTATGGTACAACCGACTCCAATACCGAAGCATTTGACACACTGAATCCATGGAATTTCAGAACTGATGCTTTTTCAGACTATAAAGCAGGTTTCGAAATCAGAACCACAAGGCTATGCAAGCGGGTTCTACTCTTCCATATTTTTGAGGAACTGGCTTTAAAAGCCAATAAATCAGATAAAAAAACACTTATAAAATCTATAAATTTTGAATACGATACAGCCACCGAACAGGACTTTACTTTTCTGACTAAAATTACTTCTTTCGGTTATATCAAAAAACCCGATGGAAGCTATTCGTACAAGCATTCCCCACCGATGGAGTTTGAATACCAAAAGCATCAGTGGAGCAAGGAAGTAAAAACCATTTCTCCTGATGCATTGGTTCATGCACCGGTGGGTTTAGACGAACAGAACTATCAATTCACAGATTTATATAATGAAGGTTTATCTGGCATTTTGACAGAGCAGGCAACCGGTTGGTATTATAAACACAACCTGGGTGACGGAAAATTTGAACAGGCAAAATTGGTTTCTCCCAAACCTTCATTTACGGGCTTAGGTAGACAACTGCAACTAGCTGACCTGGATGGGGATGGTGGAAAACAACTTGTTAGTTACGGAGCTGAACCACGTGGTTTCTTTGAATTGGATGATGACAATCAGCAGGGCTTGCAGTCATTTAAATCGCTGCCCACTATTAATTTCAGTGATCCGAATACCCGCATGCTAGACCTGAATGGCGATGGAAAACCCGAACTTGTCATTTCGGAAGACTGCGTTTTTACCTGGTATGAATCTGAAGGCAGAGATGGATTTTCTCCTGCAAAACAAACACTAAAATCGTTCGATGAAGAAACCGGTCCGCACATCGTTTTTGCAGATTCCAAACAAACGATCTTTTTGGCAGACATGTCCGGTGATGGCATGACAGATATTCTGCGGATCAGAAATGGTGAAGTATGCTACTGGCCCAATCTCGGATATGGAAAATTCGGTACGAAAGTGGCATTTGATAATTCTCCCGTTTTCGATCATCCCGATGCATTTGACCCATCCTATTTGCATTTGGCTGATATCGACGGATCAGGTACAGCAGATATTATTTATCTGGGGAAAAACAAATTTACCTGCTGGAAAAACCTGAGTGGAAATCGCTTTGGTGCTTCACCATTTGAAATTGATTCTTTCCCTGAAATCCATTCTCAATCCAAAATAACGGTAACAGACTTATTGGGAAATGGTGTTGCCTGTATTGTGTGGTCGAGTTCCTTATCAAAAGACGGTGATGTTCCGCTTAAATACATCGATTTGATGAACAGTAAGAAACCGCACATCCTGGTTTCTTATAAAAACAATCTGGGCAAAGAAGTTTCACTGGAATATACGCCTTCTACTAAATTCTACATAGAAGATAAACTGGCAGGAAAACCTTGGGCAACAAAACTGCACTTTCCCATTCATTGTGTTTCGAAAACCATCACAGAAGATAAAATTTCAGGACATAAGTTCACCAGTGGATACAGTTATCATCACGGGTATTACGATCATGCGGAACGTGAATTCAGAGGTTTTGGAATGGTGCAGCAAACAGATACTGAAACATTTGAGCATTGGGTAAAAAGCGGTGCATCAAATATTACCGATCAAACCTTACACCAGGAACCGGTAATTACCAAAACCTGGAATCATACCGGTGCTTTTTTGAGAAATGGAACGATCCTGAATCAGTTTTCAAAAGATTATTGGTACGAAGAAATCGAACGGCAGGGATTTCCGGTAACACACCACGAAGTTGCACTACCGGATGCAAGACTAATTACTGCTCCCGGAATTGACCCAATACTACTGGATAACCTTTCTATGCAGGAATGGGAGGAAGCCTACCGGTCTTGTAAAGGAATGGGATTGCGTGTGGAAATATTTGCAAAGGATGCCATTAAATTCGGAAACACTGCTGCTGCGCGTAAAAAAGAACTCACTCCTTTCTCCGTAGCGACTCATAATTGTGTGATTGAATTACTGCAGCCCAGAGGCAAGAACAAACATGCGGTTTTTATTGTAAAAGAAAGTGAAGCCATTTCCTATAATTATGAGCGAAATACAACTGATCCGCGTATTGCCCACAGTTTGAATATTAAACTGGATGAATATGGCAATGTGCTTGAATCAGCTTCGGTAGTATATCCGAGATTAATAGCCGATGTCACACTTCCATCGGAAACACAAGTCGCTCAAAACAAAACGACGATCTCCTATACCCAAAATCAATATACAAATGATGTAATCGGAAACGATGTTTACCGTCTGAGATTGTCTGCCGAAACAAAAACATATGAGCTGAAAGGTGTTTCAAAAAGCAATGCTTTTTATTCTCTGGATGATTTCACGGATATTCTTTTGGATGCCAATTCAGATACTGCCCTTTACCATGAGTTGGATAAACCGCTGAACGGATCAACTCCGCAAAAAAGATTGATAGAGCATATTCGTTCTACGTATTATAGCAATGACCTCCAAACAGGATTACCTCCCAATCAGTTAGAATCACTGGCGATTCCTTACGACAGTTACCAATTGGCCTATACCAAAGAATTGCTGCACGATATATATTCCGCAAAAAAATCAGATAGTGAATTGGTTGATTTAATGAAAGAAGGTAAGTTCTTTCCAACTGATAATGATACCTGTTGGTGGATTCCATCAGGCAGAACAAATTTCATCGATCCTGGAATTCCCTGGGCTGATTCTCTTGCCAAAGCACAAGCCAGGTTTTATTCCCCGGTTTCATATACAGATCCTTATGGTGCGGTAACCCGGGTGAAATTTAATGGTCCGGATTGTCTTTTCATCAAAGAAACTACAGATGCTCTAGGAAATAAATCCGGCGTAGACAGCTTTAATTTCCGCACACTTTCTCCCAAAAGAATGAAAGATGTGAATGGCAACTTTTCAGAAGTTATTAGTGATGAGTTGGGTTTAATAAAAGCAAGTGCCATAATGGGTAAAGGCAATCAGGCAGATGATTTGGCCGGAATCTCGGAAATAACCGATGCAGCAGAATCTTCTGCAGTTCTTAGTTTTTTTCAGGCAGCGAACTCTGTTGATCTTACCAATAGTGGAAAAAGTTTATTGAATCATGCAACAACCCGTTTTGTGTATGATTTTGAAGCCTATATGACAAATGGAAAACCGGTCGTGGTTGCCGCAATTGGCAGAGAGACACATTACCGGAAACCAAATGGGGATCTGAATCCGGAAAGTAGAGTTCAGATAGCTTTTGAATATTCGAGTGGCCTTGGGGAAGTAGTAATGAAAAAAGTTCAAACTGAGCCGGGCATTGCCAAACAAGTAATTGTCAATCCGGATAGTACCATAGACATAACTGAAATCAATACAGACACAAGCATCCCTAAACAACTTCGCTGGATCGGGAATGGAAAAACGATCAAAAACAATAAAGGCAATCCGGTGAAACAATATGAGCCTTATTTCTCAGCCACCTGGCATTACGAAGATTATAAAGAGTTGGTTGAAACGGGAGTAACACCTATTCTGCATTATGATGCTGCAGGTCGTTTGATCAAAACCGACCTACCGGACGGAACTTTTTCGAAAGTAATATTCGATTCGTGGAAACAAGAAATATACGATGCGAATGATACGGTATTGGAAAGTGACTGGTATGCAAACCGAACAGCAATAGGAGCCGATGCAAAAGAAAAAAAAGCTGCACTTAAGGCTGCTAAACATGCTAACACACCAAATGTACTTCACTTTGACACATTAGGAAGACCTATTTTATCGGTAGACCACATCCGAAACATTCAAACCGAAACTGATGAATTTCAGCTTACACGCACAAATCTGGATGTTGAGGGAAATCTCAGGATAGTAACAGATGCCAGGAATAATGTAGTAATGCATTACAAATATGGCATGCTGGGAAATTTGGCCTACCAACAGAGCATGGATGCCGGAAAACGTTGCCTATTAAGCAATATATTAGGCAATCCACTGCGCACCTGGGATGAAAGAGACCATGAGTTTCAATACTTCTATGATGCAGCGCACCGCCCGCTTTATAGTGTGGTGATCAATACTGTTGGAAAACCCGGAGATACCCTGTTGAATAATATCTATGACCGGATAGTTTACGGCGAGAGCCTGTTGTTACCGGATAGAAGTAATGAAGGGCTTTTGCAGGTTAAAAACATATTGGGACAGGTGATACAGCATTACGACACAGCGGGATTAATGGATGTATCTAATTATGATTTTAAAGGTCAGCCACATTCAACTACCCGAAAATTGGCGAGTAACTACAAAGAGGTTACCAATTGGACAGATGCCAACCTGGCGAATCTAAATCTTGTCTTGGAACCCGGTGCCGGATTCGTTTTTGAAACTGAGACAGATGCCTTGGGCAGGATAACCAGTCAAACCGCACCGGATGGAAGTGTCAGAATTCCTTCCTACAATGAAGGAGGATTGCTGAACGGTGAAAGTGTTTTGCATCCGGGAGATGTCCTTGCTTCCATTTATATCAAAAACATTGACTACAACGAAAAGGGACAACGTGAAAAAATCACTTATGGCAATGATGTAAGTACCCGGTTTTACTATGACAAAGAAACATTCAGACTAAATAGACTGGAAAGCAAACGCCTGAATAATGAAGTGCTTCAAAACCTGCATTATACCTTCGATGCTGTTGGAAATATTACTACTATTGAAGACAAAGCAATTCCCATTAGTTTCTTTGCGAATTCAGTCATTGAGCCTGTTAGTGAATATACCTATGATGCTTTGTATCGTTTAGTAGAAGCAACAGGAAGAGAAAACAGCGCTGCACTCCATTTTGGCACCTGTGATAATTGGAACGATAAACCTTTTATGCATGCTGTAAACCTGGGAGATTCCATGTCAGTCCGCAATTACACCCAGCGTTACCGATATGATGAAGTCGGGAACATCCGGGAGATGAAACACCTTGCTACCGGTGGAAACTGGACAAGAAGCTATGACTATGAAGCAACTAATAACCGCCTGAAAAGTACAGCAATCGGTGATATCGGTAATCCTGCCAATTACACAAAGTACAAGCATCATGCAACACATGGTTTCCTGGAAGAACTCCCACATTTGGAGCAGATCAGCTGGAATTTCAAGGAAGAAGTAGTACTAACTTCCAGGCAACAGTGCACTGAAGACAACATCCCTGTCATTACATATTATCAATACGATGGAAGCGGACAGCGGATTCGAAAAATAACCGAAAATCAAGCAGTAAATAACCAAGCACCTACCAAAAAGGAAGAGCGCATTTATGTGGCAGGTTACGAATGGTATAAAAAACACACCGGCACCCATGCAGGACTGGAAAGAGTAAGCCTGAGTCTGGTAGACGAAGGGCGTCGTTTTGTGATGATTGAGACCCGGAACGGGGTTAACGATGGCACGGAAAAACAACTGGTACGTTATCAATTACACAACCACTTGGGTTCTGCGTCATTGGAACTGGATGGATCTCCAAATGCCAAACTTATTTCATACGAAGAATATCATCCTTTCGGAACAACAGCTTACCAGGCAACCAATGCTGCAATTAAGTCAGCTGCAAAACGCTATCGATATACCGGAATGGAGCGTGATGAAGAAACGGGATTGGAATACCACAGTGCGCGCTATTATTTGCCGTGGCTAGGCAGGTGGCTGAGCAGTGATCCGATCGGGATAAAGGGAGGGATGAATCTATACGCTTACTCTACATCTCCTGTAATGGAAACTGATACTTCAGGGCATCAACCCGCACCTCAGCAGACTCCGCCAAATACGTATCGAATAGTTGCGGGTGATACACTTACCAGTATAGCGCGTCGACATGGAACAACTGTGGAGCAATTAAGAACATTAAATCGTATAGAGGGAGATGCAATCAGGGCAGGCCAAACAATTAATTTGCCGGCAGCACAACCACAAAATAACCCGGCACCAACAGTGACAGCACCTGTTAGAGAGGCAAGACCTCAAGTACCGGCGACAACAACCACAACAACCCCAACCCCAACTCCGCCCCCACCTCCAACACCTGTGGATATTGCCGTTATTTTTTATCATGATGATATAGCTGGAGGTGCTTCTTCAAATAGAAATGATTTTGGGGATACAGAACGATATCTGCGAGGTAGGGGCTTTCGTATAATTGCCGTACATACCGGAGAAGATATGATAGACGCACTAAGTGGATTGCCTGAAAATCAAAGAATCAGAAATCTCGTCATACTTGCGCATGCAAATCCAGGTGCCGTAGGTGATAACTCAGGAGATGGAACAGGATTAGCTGTTACAAGAGGGACAAGAGCTCAAAGACGGGCCGGGCGGAGGACGGTTGCACAATTAGCCAGTGCCGTACCTGCTTCCAGGTATACTGAAAATGCGAGAATTTCTGTACTCGGATGTAGAACAAGAGGAGGAGTAAGCGCTGGTGGTGTATTAGAACCTGAAGACCCCGACACTAATTTCGCTTACAGACTTGCAAGAGTATACCCCGGAATAGACGTTGTTGCTGCTAATGCAAGAACTTCTGGAGGTAGCAGCGGGCATATCAGAATTGCGTCAGATGCTTTTGTAGGTCGAGGAGCAAATAGCAGAAGAATAAACGGAGAATGGTGGACGATAAGATACGCTCCCGGTTCTTCAACTCCAACCACCGGAATTACACGTGGTAGTACCGGAAGCTCAATTGATTTGCGAAGAAGTCTTAGTAGATAACATATTTAACCAAAATAAAAAATAAACGCTATGTCACAATCCATAAAAATAACCGGAACGATCAGAAACACTTCCAAACAACCAATTCCTAACTTACGCATTGAAGCATGGGATAATGATTTATTCTTTGATGATTTTGTTGGAGAAGCCACAAGTGATGAAACCGGCCACTTTCAAATCAGCTTTACAAAGAAACGTTTCACGGAATTGTTTTTCGACCGGAAGCCGGATCTTTATTTTAAGATTTTTGCAGAAGGCGACCTCGTTTACAGCACAGAAAATACCGTGTTGTGGAATTTGGATAAAGCAAATGAGGAGGTAATCATTACGATTGACCTGGATGTGGATTCAACAGATGATGACACGGATACCACCTCACCTGACCCGATTAGTGAGGAAAATCTCCGGAAACTGCGTTCCTTGTCCAGTTTGGATAACTTGAAAAAGGGAATTAAGGATCCGGAATTGGACCATTTTTTCACCACATCCAATGATCAAAAAGCCTTGTTAATCACGCAATGGCAGGACCAGAAAAAGCTAAGCGAATCAGATGCTTTGACCTTAAATAATACAATAAACCTGTTAAGGGTAACTCAAAGTAATGCCGATGCGCTGACAGCTTTTTCAAAGCAGGGAATTCACACACCTACGGATCTCATTCAGTATAACAGCGATTCGTTGGTGCGGATTCTCCAAAAAGAAAAAGTAACACTTTCCGATCAGGATCTTGAATCGTATGCAGATGATGTATTGGCCAGTGTAGAAGCTGAAAATCCTTCGGCATTCTTTATGCAGCGGATAATGGAAAAACCGGAGTGGCTTGCGCTTGATGCATCATTGAGACCGTCACCCAGTAAGCAATTCCAGTCTTTTTATTCCAGTAACAAGACATTTGATCTGAAAAATGAACCGATCATTTCACTGGAAACAGGTCAATTAAATGAAAAGATAGCAGGGGTTTCAAGGCCTACTCCGGAGCTTGTTCAGGAATTATCTTTTGCACAGCAATCCTTGCAATTAAGCAAGGATACGAATATGGCGGCCTTATTATTCAAAAAGGAAGTCAATGTAAGAAAGGCAGTTAATACATCGCAGCAGTCGCTCATGCGCGAACTGGATATTGATGAAGCGGATGCAATGGAAATCAAACACAAAGCGCAATACTACCATGAATCAGCCATGAACGGCTATTTTGCATATCGCGACATTATTGCGAATCCCTATCTGAATAAAACGCTCACAAATTTAAACCCGGCTAAGGATGAGATCCTCAAAGGTTTAGGTAAAGTCAGTAATTGGGAGCAGGTAAAACAATTGAACGGACTAAAAGACATCGACAGCATTGAAGATTTATTCGGATCTCAAAACTACTGTGAATGCGAAAGCTGTAAATCAGTGCTTAGTCCGGCGGCATATTTTGTGGATTTGATGAGGTTCACGGAAAAACGAGTCCTGGTCCGCCAATCCGGAGGAGTGGATTTGAAAATACTGGAAGATACCCATCCGATTCACCTAAAGGTCAGAAGACCCGATTTATGGAATTTGAAATTAACCTGTGAAAATACAAACAAGCGAATTCCGTATGTGGAAATTATTAATCAGGTGCTTGTTTCATTTATATACAAAGAATTAGGGAACAGTAAATCTATTGTTGAACGGCTTAACCAGGAAAAACCATCTTTGGAATTTTCACTGCCCTACAATCAATACCTAGATGAGGTTCGTGTCTGGCTTTCCTACTTCAAGTTAACAAGGCTGGAGGTTTTAGAGTATTTATATCCATCACCCAATGCAAATGAAAAACTATTGTTGGCCATTGAAAGCCTAAACCTTTCAAAGGAACAATACGATTGGATCATTGACCAAAACCTGACAGGAAAAGTGGATACCAATGTGCTGGATTTCCGTCGGAAAAGCGGCTTAAGTGCAGAAGTGACAGAACAGCTCGTAGGTCTGAAATTCTGGGAAGGGAAATTGTCCATTGTTCAGGTGAAAGATGCAGGGGATATTCAGAAATACCACATTAATTTCAGCAGCTCACTTCCTAAATGGCAAGGAACTCTTCACCGGTTGATCCGGCTTTGGGAGCTATCCGGATGGTCATTGAACGAATTGGATTTGATTTTTCAGGCACTGAATATTCAACACGATAAGCTCAACTCCACAGCAATTTTGGATCTGGCTTCATTTAAAAAGATTCAGCAACTATTACAATTGGATGTTCCGGTTCTCACGGGAATATTGAAAGGATTTGCTGAAACAAGCGAGGATGATTCAATTACTACCTGGGAAAAAATACTGCCTGCTGATTGGATTGTAAATCAATCGGCTCACCTGGAAGATCTGCAGTCAAACACAGATGACGATTCGTTCAATTTACTCATGCGATTACAAGGTGCTTTCGGGGTCAATTCTGCAGATATGCTGGCGTGTCTTGTATTACTGAAAGATAAAATCGGCGCCCCGGTTGTTCCTAACGGGCCAATCAATATCGTGTTTAATATCGGTACACTCAATCACATTTACCGCTACATCCAACTTTATAAGTGGACAGGGCTCGGATCGTTTGAAACATTTGAGAACTTACTGAAAATTTGGGGGAAGGGTTCCGTGAAATACTTCACGAATATGAATGAGGATATTCCTGCATTTGTGGCTTTTCTCAAAGGATTCAAAGAAAATAAAATCAGCAGTGATGACCTGATCTATCTTTTTGGAGAAGAGTTAAAAACGACCCTGCTTATTGAGGAAGATAAAACAACCTTGACAAGTAAAGAGATTACGGATTTAATTGAAAGTGAGGATTTTGCAACGGGAGATAAATTTCAACTGTTGTTTAATAAGTGGATGGCAATAGATTCATCTGTTTTAGGATATTACAGGCGCTTTATTGAGGTTTCGGATGCTGATTTGGATGCGTTGTTTATCGATTTGGGTGGAGTAACAAGCGATGCTACCTATATCTCCTTAGCAAACATTAAAAAACGCCTTGAAAGATTGGAGTTTTTGGCAGGGAAATTCCAGATCAAAATAGAAGATCTGAAACTAATTGCTGAAGAAGCTCAAACCAGTATTTATCCACAACTCGGATTCACTGCCTGGCAGGATATGGATTGGATGAAAGAGTTTGCTTATCTGGGAACCTGGATTAATGAAACCAAAACCCTGAAGAATTTCGATCTCTGGCTCACATTACGAACAATTGAAAAAGAAAATGTACTTCCTGTTTCTACCCAAAAGGCAATTGCCAAATGGAAACAGATTGATGTGGCACAGGTAGCAAATAACGTGGCGCAAACCAATTCAATTACAGTTATTAAAAATCTTTGGGACCGGTTTGATTGGGCTAAAAAATTAAACGTTAATACGGATCTGATTGATAAACTGAAGACTGCAGATACCCTGCCTGAGCTTGATTCCCAAAGTCAAATGCTTCGAAACGCAATCCGGTCTAAATTTGAAAGCAATGAAAGTTGGGAAGTTGCAATTCAGGACTTTAAAAATAAATTGAGCAGCAATAAACGCGATGCACTTTGCAATTATGTGATTTTCAATGCGGATATCCGTGCTAAAGGTTTCGGGTTTGATGACAGGGAAGATCTTTACCGTTATTTCCTGTTGGATGTAGATATGGGAGATTGCTTTACGCTTCCTCGAATTGTAGCCGCGACCAACAGTTTACAAACCTATATCAACAGATGTTTGCTTGGATTTGAGCAATCCAAAGATGAAAAAGTAATTGTTTCACTGGATATCGACGAAAAGCAAGAATGGGAATGGCGCAAGAACTACCGCGTTTGGGAAGCAAATCGGAAAATATTCCTGTTCCCTGAAAATTATATTGCTCCGGAGATCAGGGACAACAAAAGCCCTGAATTCAAAGAGCTGGAAGATGAATTACTTCAGCAAAAGTTGAACTCCGAGGTGGTTGAAAATGCCTATAAAAAGTATATTCAGCAAGTCATGATCCTGGCAGAATTAAAGATTGCGGGGGCTTATCACGACACGGAAAATAACCGCATCTACCTTTTTGGGAAAACAAATAAACAGCCGGTTGAATATTATTATCGATATGTTGAATTCTTAGAGACCGGCGGAACTATCTGGTCCAACTGGGAAAAAATGAATGTGGCAATCCCGGCGGAAGATGTGTCGGCGATTCGCTACAATGGTAAATTGTATGTATTCTGGACCAGTTTCCAGCGAAAGGACATCTCAGATGTAAAAAACGGAACGCAGGAGGTCAAAATGCATACCTATGACGTGTATGTGAATTATTCATTTTTGCAGGTAGATAATAAGTGGTGTGCTCCGCAAAAGATAGAATTGGATTATCGCACAAGCAGTCCTTTTGATCCTTTTTTAAGAATCAAGAAGTACAAGGACAAAAACCTGATTAACTCTCCAAATTCTAATCCGTCTCTGAAAGCGGAAGCCTATGATGTGCGGGAAAATGCCTTGAAAGAATTCGAACGGACGATTTATCGTAAACCGTATCCGGTAAAAACGAATGATCGGAATAAATTGAGATTGGATCATATCTGGACTGACAAAAAGGACGCACTTAAACCGGTTTATAGAAATACACGTGCTGTGTTTGATGGATTTACAAAAAGTGTGAAGATAAAAGTAGAGATGCCGATCATTGGTACCTTGGTCTTTGATGTGGATTTTTCATTTAACCGTTTTGATCAGGTTGTAAATGTGGCAAGTAATTCGAATCAAACGGAAGCACCAAATTCTATAACCATTCCTTCAAAAACAATTACATTCTCGTTGCAGGGTGATCATTTGAATTTTATTTTTTCATTTGATTCAGGGGGGACTCATTATTCCTTAAAAACAGGAAGTAATTCACCGGGAAACAAATTTATTTTCTTTAAGGAACCGAACAAGGAAATTGCTAGTGGCAGTGTGGATTTGATTCATCGAATCGATTATGTTCCTGTAAGCTTACTGGAGTATCGAAGTGATGTCATCAAGTTAGCAGATCAAAAAAAGATAGGTTCCTATATGCTTTATGGTGGCCTTGAATCATATTCTTTGAGAAGAGAATACAACAACTATTTTGATGCGTTTAATAAGTTTTCCGTTACCAATGGAAGTATAGACTTTTCGGATGGAGTGAATGACTATGTGATTCAGCAAAATGATATGGTAGCGATTCTTACTACTCCAACTCTACCGGATCCAAATAACGGACATAAACTGAATCCGGAGCATATCCAGTTTTTGTGGGATAAAGTATCCATCGGTATGGATGATTTGTTGGATTACAAGACGCAGCGCCAGGTTGCACCGCAAATTGATTACGGTAAAAGTTTCGGGAATTACTTTTTCGAACTCTTTTTCCACATCCCGATGCGCATCGCTGACCATCTAAATGCTTCCGGAAAGTACCGCGAAGCAAATCAATGGTACAGTTATATTTATAATCCGACTGCGATTAAAGAAAAATTCGAACAACTGGTTTTCCCAAATGATGTCAACTGGCGCTTTGCTGCCTTCAGAAATATCGGAATTAAAAAGCTGAAAGAAATCTACAGTGATCCGAATGCCATTGAGATGTACCAGCGAAATCCGGGGAATCCACACGCTATTGCCCGGCTTCGAATCGGGGCGTACCAGAAAAATGTGGTCATGAAATACCTCGATAACCTGATGGATTGGGGAGATTACCTGTTTGAACAGTATACGCCCGAAAGTACGAGTGAAGCAAGGCATTTATACGATATTGTAAAAACCATTTTAGGTGATAAACCTGAAAAGACCGGACAATGCAAGGAAACGGTAGCTTTGGCGTATAAAGACATTGACATAACGAAAAATTCGGAGTTCATTTACAATCTTTTTGGACCAGTAAGCAAAGGTCCTCAGGGAAAAGTCAGTGCCCGGCCAGGTGTTTCTAAAAAGGACAGACCGGATACCCTATCGTCAAAACGAACTCAAAACAGCACTGCTACACCGTTTGCAAAGGTTTCCCGTTCAAAAGATCCGGTCAAAAACGCTTATGTTCAGGATAAGAAACAGGGAAGGCCTACGAAACCTCAAAATTATTTTGATATCGATTCGGATTTGATTTTCTGTTTTCCTTACAACAAAGATTTCATTGCTTATTGGGACCGGGTAAATGACCGGATCTATAAATTGAACAATTGCATGGATCTGAATGGTGTGAAAAAACAAATGCCTGCGTATGCACCGGAAATCGATCCGGCCTTATTGGCGCGTATGGTGGCAGGAGGAATGTCATTCGACGAGATAGTAGCTGCAATCAGTGGACAACTGCCGAATCATCGTTTTGTTTATTTAATTGAAAAAGCGAAACAATTTTGTGGCGTAGTGCAAAATTTCGGAGGGGCCTTGTTTAGTGCCATCGAAAAAAGAGATGTGGAAGAATTGACCTTGCTTCGAACAAGACACGAACAGAATATCCTGACTCTAACTACCAAAAACAAAAAACGCCAGATTGACCAGGCAAAGTCCGGTCTTGCCAATTTATTGGAAACGAAAGCCAATATCGAGAACCGGAAAGCACATTATGAGGCACTTCTGGAAGAAGGACTTATTGAATGGGAAAACGTGGAGCAAATTGCAAAATGGACTTCGGGATCCATCAGAACTGCAGAAGGAGCGTTGCAACTCATTCGTGGAATTACTGCTCTTGTGCCCCAAGTCGGGAGTCCGTTCGCGATGAAATTTGGTGGTGTTGAACTTACAGGGAGTGCAGCCGGATTTGCTTCAGCTTTAGATGCTACGGCCAAAATAGCAGATAATGTAGCTATCCTTGCCGGTTTGGAAGGTTCACATCAACGGCGTGAAGAAGACTGGAAATTCCAGCTGGAAACAGCTAAACACGATTTGCTGGCTATGGGCGAACAGCTGCGATCTTCCGAAATTGCAGTTGCCATGAGTGAATTTGACCTGGAGATCCACGAAACAAACATCGAACAGTACAAAGAGTTGTACGAGTTTTATACCTCCAAATTCTCAGATTACAAGCATTACACATTCCAGGTACAGCAATTACAAAAACTGTATCGTATGGCATTTAACCTGGCGTACGATTTTTCCATGCAGGCACAAAAAGCTTTTGAATTCGAGCGTTTTGGAACAGTCACTTCCAATTTTATTCAATCTGATAATTGGACAAATGACAGAAACGGATTATTGGCAGGAGAGCGCTTGATGTTGCAGTTGTTACAATTGGAAAAGGAGTTTATCGATACCGACAAGCGACAAATGGAAATCACACAGCATTTCAGTATGCTCCAGATTGCACCGGATAAATTGTACCAATTAAAAGAAACCGGCGAATGCACTGATTTTTCTATTCCGGAAGCAGTCTTTGATTTAAGTTATCCGGGTTATTTCAAACGGATCATCAAATCCGTTCGCATAACCATTCCGTGTATTGCCGGACCATATACCAATATTGGAGCAACATTAACGTTGGGAACCAATAAAATCAGAAAGGACAAAGACAGTGACTTGATTGATTTTGCATTTAATGGCTGTGAAATGATTGCTACAAGTAATGCCCAGAATGATGGTGGTCAATTTGAGCTTAATTTCCGTGACGAACGTTATTTACCGTTCGAAGGAGCGGGTGCAGTTAGTAGTTGGACCTTATCCTTACCAAAGGTGAAAAAGGCATTTGATTACACAACCATTTCGGATGTGATCATGCATATCAGTTATACCGCGGAGTACGATGGTGTGTTCAAAGAAGATGTAGAGGCCAATTTAACTGCTGCTTTGGATGCGATAAATGGAAAGGGATTAATCAGAGTATTTAGTCTTCGTCATGATTTTCCAAATGAATGGAATCTGCTGACATTACCGGCAAACGACACAGATCGTATCCTGGAATTGAAAGCAGAGCATTTCCCTTATTTTACGCATACGACCGAAATTACAGGTGTCGATTCAAAAAGCTTTATAATTGATTCGGCCGATAAGCTTGAAACCAAACCGGATAGCCAGGGAATTGCGAAGGAAAATAAAATGAAAATAAAGATTCCGAAAGCCCTTGGCAAAAATGGATATAAAGATGTGATCTTCCTGGTTAAATATAAGGCGGAGTGATCCGGATCTCTGGATAAATTCAATGGAAAACGAGTGTGAGTAATCATGCTCGTTTTTGTTATGTGAAGGATGAGGATGAAACTAATTATTGAGAAGGTCAAATTGTTTTATTGAATGTCATCTTTTGAAATATGAAACGAGGAACAAGATTGTGATCTTTCGGGAGGTCTTCTGTTCATTCTCTTTTTGTTTCTTGCTCTGAAAAATAATGACTGTTTTTAACACAGATCAGAAGAATGGGAAAGAGATCGAAAATGAAGACAAAAATAAACAACCTCTGACTTCGTTATTTAACAAACTCATTCACATGAAAACCATATTTGCTATTTTCTGTTTACCATTTTTTTCCGTTGCGCAAAACCCAAATAGAATTATCTCCTTAATAGGCGGTATTGAATATAAAGAGGAGAGAACCTATGCCTGGAATATTGAGGTCAACTATAACAGTCCACTAGCAAAACATCCAAAATGGTCTTTTGAAAGGGGGTTGAATTTCAGTGTTCAAGAATACAATGCTGATCCGGCTTACATGTTTGATACTACGATTGTAAACCTGACTTATGGAGAGATCTATTATCCCAACGGTCCGAATGACATCTATTATAGCAAAATAGAGCACCTCGATTATTCGAGAATGTGCATGTTTCGTCTCCAAAGCGGATTAAACCGAAATTTTATCCTCCGTGAAAAACTGACATTTTCGGTTGGACTAAATGTCATTCTGAATCTAAAACTTGGTGAACGTCAGGTTGGAAGAACTGTGTGGGTTCCTTCATGGCCGTCAAACACCTATAAAGTTCAATACTCTGAATTCGACAGAAAATCGGCACAGGCAATTGGAATAACCATTGAACCTCACGCAGACCTCGCTATTCTGGTAAACCGGAAACTTTGGTTTACTTCCAGATTAGCCTACTATGTACTTGATCGACCACAATTGAATATAGGATGCACATATAGATGGTAACGAGAAGTTGAAAAATTTGCTTGCGCACGATCTTAATTCAACATCATTCTCTTTCTGTTTCTCTTTCTGAAAATAAAGGCTGAGAAAGAATGAGTGTGAGAACGAGTCCCGATAGCTATCGGGAGAAGACAAAAAATAAAGGCCAAGAAGAAAACTTCTCAGCCTTTATTTTTTGGTACCTCGGGCCGGAATCGAACCGGCACACCCGAAAGTACAGGATTTTGAATCCAGCGCGTCTACCAGTTCCGCCACCGAGGCATTTAATTTGCTGTCCGACTGACAGTCCCACTTGCCGTTGCAAGCGGGTGCAAAAATAAGGAATTATTTTAATTCAACAAGCAGATCTGAAAAAATCCAATTTTTATTTCAGTCGGATTCAGAATACGATTAAAGAAAAATCCAATAATCAGTTCATTATAAAGGTTTTTAACCGTTACGCAACTGTTGGCAGAATAGGTGTATTTTTTCTCAAAAAAAGAGATAATTCCTTATAAACAGGGGCTCTAAGTGTTTTTAACGGTTAATTTTTTGAAAACTACTAGTTGACTTGCTTTCCAGTATTTTTTTACTTAAATTATTGGAAGTCACTATTTAATAACCTTCAACATCGCCCGCTCCTCTCCTTTTACAATTTCAATAAAATAAACACCGCCCGATAAATCGTGCAAATCCGTTATTGTTAGCGATTTATCGTACACGGAATCGTTTGTGATCTCCTGAGTTTTAATTGTTCTTCCTGATCCGTCACGAATCGCTAATTGTGCTCCTGTCAGATCTCCCTGTGTCCATTCCACTGTAATAATTGAAGCGAATGGGTTTGGATAGGCCATAATTTTATGACTATTTACCAGATCCTGGATTCCCATCATACTGCAACTGTTCAGTGTTCCCGGCATGTTGGCATCTAACCAGATCAGTCTTCTGTGGAACCAATCTTTCAGGCGCTGTACTTCTTCCGCATAGGTTTGACTCGGAGCTTGTACTTCCGGTGTTCCCGTTGCGCTTCCCAAATGCCCCCAGGTTTGATAATGCCACGCCTGACTTTCATTCACTGCAAGAGCAACCGAATCAATTTTCGCATCGATGTAAGATTCCTTTAAAATGCTTCTGCGCAAATCGTCGTAACGGCAACGCAATTCATTTGCGAACAACGTATCCTGCAATAAGCGAATGTACCATCCCGGAGCGTTCACATCCTGGTCGCATTCACCATACATGAACTGAGATCCGTCTTCCGAACCGCCCCACATGTCTTTTTCTGCCCAATCGAAATCCCAAACCGGTCCGGCTTTCAGTTTTTTTACCGTTCCGTCAACTTTGTCTTTGTCTTTCGAGAAGAAACGGCTTTTCTTGAAACCATCTCCGTTCCGGCAAACCTCGTTCACAATGAAGTAATCAATGAATGAAGGAACGTCGATAAATGCACGGTAACCAAGGCTTGGATGTGCAAAGTTCGATCCGTACAAGGCATCTTCGTAATCTGCAATAAAGTTTTGAATGTACGTTTGTTGCTGGATCACGATTTCTTCCGGTTTCGGATAAACATAGACCATATGAATGTCCAGGCCGGGAAAACCAATCGGGCTGTGGCTTAATTGCCAGGAGTTATTATTGTCCCAGTAGTCGATTTTCAGAATGTAACCACCTGTCAGATCATTGCCGCTAATTTCAATCGGTTCCAATTTGTTGACATCCACGCGCTCATTATTCCGTTTGACTTTTTCACCCAAGAGGTAAATCCCCTGGTATTCACCATTCAAAACTACATCTGCCAAACGTGTACGTACAGCATAATTACCCATCGAATCGAATAGGTGAAACGGAAGGATATTACGTGCAAAGGACTTGTCATTGTAGTTTGCCAACAGCACCCAATCGCTTTCAGCGGGCATTCCCAATAAGGAAGAATCAATCGTGTTTCCATTCACATCCCAGGTTTCGAATGCATAAGGTTTTTGAGGAAGAGACAAGGAATAATTTCCTCGGTACTCAATCCCGATCTTTCCGTTGTATGCATCCGGTGTATCCGTCATGTAGTTTCGAATTCCCTGGCCGTTAAAGCGAATTTTCATATCAGCCATCACTTTCGCATCATCCTGGATCACATTTCCATTGGTATTGATCTCCACAATCGGTAAAAGTGATGAGGTAAAAGCAAAATAACCGGCAGGATCGTTTCCGAAACTTATTGAAAAAGAGATTACATTTCCCTGATCGGCACCGTAATTATCATTTACGCGCAATTTCCAGCTTCCGTTGGGGTTTTGTCCGTTATTGACCAATCCCATTTGACCTAAAGGTTTAAAGGTCCCGGTAAACGGAGCCGTTCCGGAAGACAAACTGTTTGCTGCGTCCGCATTTAAACAGGTATTGGTAAAGTTATCGTCTCCGCCACCAACATTAGAAAACAGTAAACCTGTTGTTCCGTCAGGAGCTACGATCCAAACGGTCAAATCTGCGTCATATGTATGTGTAAGATTGATACAGACTGTTTCCAAACCAAAATTTGCTGTATCGATCGCAGTTGGAAGTCCGCTGACAGTAACCGGGATGTCAATGGTTGTATTGTCATTGATAGGCCCGCCGCCACCAGTAAATGTTTGACAAAATACAGAATAGGAAACGCTTATGAATAAGCAAAGGAGAGTTTGTTTCATAGTTTTTGCAGTTCTGCAACGAATGTAATTAAAATTGACTTAACGATTTCTTAATATTGAATTTTAACAAGGTGGAACACAAAGATTAAGGATCATTCTTATTGCTGAAATCTGAACGTTCTTTGCTTCTTTGCGCTTTCATTATGTTACCTTTGGGGTCTGAAACACGAGAGCAATGTCTAAAATCCTGATTAAAAATATTCATACCCTGTATCAAGCCGGAGAAGATTTTCCGGAAATGATCTGTGGTGATGCAATGAAGCATGTTCCAAGTATCAAAAATGCGTTTTTGGCATTGGAAGACGGAGTTATTATGGCCTATGGTTGCATGGAAGATTGGGAAGGAATTACGGATTGGCGTGGTGTTGAAGTCATTGACGCCGAAGGTCAAAGTGTATTGCCCGCATTTTGCGACCCGCATACACACACGGTTTTTGCCCGAACGCGAGAGGAAGAATTCGTGGATCGCATTAATGGACTGACATACGAAGAAATTGCTTTGAAGGGTGGTGGAATTTTGAATTCGGCCCGGCGCTTGGGTGAACTTTCGGAGGAAGAATTATTCCAGGAAGCATTGAAACGTGTCACTAAGATGAAAGCAAACGGGACCGGTGCCGTAGAGATCAAATCCGGGTACGGACTTTCCGTTGAAGCTGAATTGAAGATTTTACGCGTAATCAAACGTCTGAAAGAAGAATCGGGGATTGCCATCAAAGCAACTTTTTTAGGTGCGCATGCTTTCCCAAAGGAATTCAAAGAAAACCATTCTGCATACATCGATATGATTGTCAATGAAATGCTTCCTTTGATTGCAAAAGAAGGATTGGCAGATTACATCGACGTGTTTTGCGAGCGAAATTATTTCTCCGTGGAAGAAATGAAGTACATTCTTTCGGAAGGGAAAAAAGTGGGCTTGATCCCAAAAGTGCATGTCAACCAGTTTTCTATTATGGGTGGTGTAAAAGCGGCTGTTGAACTGGGAGCACTTTCCGTAGATCACCTCGAAGAATCAAATGACGAAGATATTGAGGTGTTGAAAGGAAGTGGCTGTATGCCGACTTTCCTTCCCGGATGTTCACACTTCATCAGTATCCCTTATGGAAATGCACGTAAATTTATCCAGGAAGGTCTTCCGGTTGCACTCGCCACGGACTACAACCCTGGAACAACGCCATGTGATAACATGCAGCAGATTTTTTCATTGGCCTGTGTTAAAATGCGCCTCACTCCGGAGGAAGCTTTGAACGCTTTAACCATTAACTCCGCTTATGCCATGGGCTTGTCGAAAACACACGGAACCATTTCACTGGGTAAATCCACACCGGTCATTTTAACAAAACCAATTGATTCATTGGCATATATTCCTTATGCTTTTGGAGAAAATCATGTAGACAGACTGATATTTTAGTTAATTTTAGATTTGTTTAACTTACTGAAACCAAACGATTAATCGTTTTTTAGCATCTTAGCGTTATGTATAAACTGGGGTTGACACTTTTTCTGATCAATTGCTTTCAGGTCTTTGGCCAGGAAGGAGAGAAAGAGTACCAGTTATTGTGGGAAGTCAAGGCACCACGAACCAAAAAGATCAGCTACATTTTCGGAAGTATGCACTCCAATGATCCGCGCTTATTTAATTTTCCGGATTCCCTGTATACCGCTTTTGCCAGTGTAGAAGCAGTGGTTTTGGAAACGGATGTGACCCAGATCTACGATCAGTATGATGTGAGATTGAACTTGTTCAATTTCGACCTGTTTGATAAAAAACGCTCCTTTGCAAGCTCCAAAAAGGCTACCCAAACCGTTTATGGTTCGGAAGACGGAAGACCGCAATTCTTAGATGCCTGGTTTCAGCAGACCGGTTATTGCGGAGGAAAAGGATTTTACCAATTGGAAACGGTCCAGGATCAATTGAAACTGGCTGAAAATCCGGAGTTGTTTAATACCCGGACAGCAATCAACGGGTTGTTCTTTACCAAAGAAGCCTTCATTCAAACCTACATCAACGGCGACATTGCTTCACTGACGAATATGCTGAAATCGCAATTCAAAAGTGCCCCGGACGCATACGATGAATTGATTACCAAACGCAATCAAACGATGGTGAAAGGCTTGGATACGTTGATGCGTAAACGAAGTGTTTTCTGTGCGATCGGTTCGGGCCATTTGTATGGAGCAGATGGTGTTTTACAATTGTTGAAACAAAAAGGATTCCAGGTTCGTGTCGTTAAAGCAAGTTATGGTAATACCACGTTAGCAGCCAAAAAATTGGTTCAATCGTGGAGAACTTATGCTGTTTCGGATGAGGAGAATTCCTTTCGCATGACTTTTGGCGGAAAACCGATGATCCTGGAAGATGACAATGTGAAACACTTTGTATACCAGGAGTTAGGTCAGGGAAATACTTTCGAATTACTCATTCATGCTTCTGCAGATTACCTGGATGAAAACCGTTACAATTTCGTGGAGAACGACATTTCACAAACAAAAGAATTTGTATTGGATGATGGAGCAAGCGGAATTGAAGGGTTAGTAATGGATCCGGTTAAGGGGTATCAATGGAAACGCTTCATCCAGTTTGGTGATGTCTGTTATGAATTGGTTTGCTACGGTGGAAACAAATTCATGCATTCGGATCGCCCCGTAAAATTTTTCCAAAAGTTTGAGATCCTGACAGAAAAGGAGTAACCAACATGTGATTGTTTATTCATTTTCCGCAATCTTTAAATGAATTTGTCGGATAAAAGTAATTTCGATTCATTAATTGTGAATCATGATTGAAAGAATACTTGAACCGATTCTCCGCCAAAAATGCCAGGAAAGTAAAATTGTAGTTCTGAAAGGAGCACGAAGAACCGGGAGATTAACACTTGTTTCTCGCATCTTCAACCTGGAAGATCCCCAAATCGGCATTATTGATTGTTCGAATAAAAAGGAACGGAAAGCGATGAATTCCCTGAAAGAATTGAAAGCTTTCAGCCAGGATAAAAAGGTGGTCATTATTCGCGACGCACAATTATTGGAAAACCTCCAGGAGTATATCGATTTCGCAATTGAGTCCGATTCCCTTGAAAACTTGTTGTTGATCTGTTCTTTTGATCCGGAACTTCACGAAGATTTGTGGGAAGCGTTGCGCGAACAAGGATTGGAATTGAACCTGTTTCCGCTTTCCTACCCGGAAAGTGCTAAGTTTTATGGCTTGGTCCAGGAGGATAAATCACTGGAACAACGCCTGATTTATGGTTATTACCCTGAAGTGGTGATGCTTGAAGATCAGGCAGAGAGGTTGATTTCCGAAATTATCGAATCGAGTATTTTCACACAATTGGGTGCTTCTGAACGGATCAACAAAAAAGAGAACCTGATCAGATTGTTGCGGCACCTGGCTTTCAATATTGGAAAAGTGATCAGTTTCAATGACTTAGGTAAAAAATGCGGACTCGATAATGAAACAGTGGAGCGTTATGTGAAGTTGTTCGCAAAAGCAAACTTGCTGGTATTGATTTCCTCTTACAACAACGGACACCGTTATGAATTGAAGAAAAGTCACGTAGTTTATTTCCTTGATAATGGAATCCGTAATGCACTGATTCGTGCATTTCAACCTTTGGAATTCCGGAATGATGTGGAGGAACTGTGGAAGAACTTTGTCATCAGTGAACGATTTAAAGCCAATGAATATGCAGGAAAAAAGCCCGAAGTGTATTTTTGGCTCACACACACCAAACAGGAGATCGATTACCTGGAAATTACCAATGGAGAAGCTTTCGGTGCAAAAATGAGTTGGGACGATTCGAAAAAGATCAAAGTTCCGGCTTCGTTTAATGAATTGTACCCACAGATCAAAGTAACGGGGATCAATAAAAAGACCTTCTGGACATTCCTACGTAAGTAGTTAACCACGAAACTCACGAAGCACACAAGTTATTGTTTACATAGTCCTTAAAGAACTTCGTGTTCCTTGTGTCCTTTGTGGTTAAAAGAAACCGGGAGCGAAGCGAGAGGAGCATCGTTCTTTCGAA
>CAMLLB010000061.1 GCA_946480815.1 uncultured Flavobacteriales bacterium | reverse complement strand
CTCCTGAACTGGGAGTGGTTGCCATCCCTGCCAATTCTAAATTCCAAAAAGCTGCATAACCTGGAGTTGGAACTCCCTTTCCGTTATACATTCCGGTTCCTACATTGGAACCGCCTCCACCACCGGAATTTTTGGTATTTCCACCGCCACCGCCATTGGCTGGTGCTCCACAACCGTACCTTGAATAAAGAGCCGTATATTCTGCAGCTGCAGAACCTCCTATTCCCTCACCTTTTTCAGCCGCATCAGCAGCTGTACTGTATCCGGGTTTACCAATATCCGTTGCCGGACCGTTTCCAGCAGTAGAATTATGCGTTACACCTCCCCTGAAACCAAATCCAGAAGCAAGAATTTTTGAGCTTGTTCCGAAAGTGATGTTACCATTAACTTCCAAAGCTACAATACCTCCGGTTGTTCCGTTCCAAGCCGTCGGAACAACTGTAGTATTCGCATTCAAAATCAAATTATTAAGCCTTGGGACACGAACCACCTGGACATGACCGGTTGCTGTGTAAGAGTTCTTTAAAGAGCATCTGACGATAATTGTTGTTGCATTAGGTACAGATAATACTTCTGCATATTCGTATTTCCCGGAATTATTATAGTTCGTAACGGTTCCCCAATCCTGACGATAGTTTCCCATATTCGCCAGATCACCCATTGCAGAATTAGAAAGTGTATAAGTACCGCCCCCTCCTCCCGAAGCCGCAGGAACAGCTGGTGTAGTAACAATATCCATTGTCGCTCCCTGCATTTGGATTATTAAAATTAAATCCCCCGGAGCTAAAGCTGTTGTGAGATTAATAGAATTTGTTAACGTACTTAAACCTACAGAAATAGATGTAGCACCTGCAGAAATATCTGCAGTCACATTTGTATATGCATTCAATACTGTTCCTGTTGAAGTAACCGTATAATCGCCGTTCTTGGCTTTCTGACTGAATAAAGGAGTGGTTAATAAGAGTAGTAATATGGAGAGTATAACAGGCCTCATGGTGTTAATTTTTTCGTAACTAGTTCGTTAAAGAGACGCCAAATTATACAAAAGGTTGTAATTTTTGTTATATTTTTTTAGATATTTCCTTCATAATATAACTCACTGCCGGGCATACTTCCATGTTCTTTCTGGTCAGCGGTAAAATCTGGTACATATTCTTTCTATCGGTGTGCGGATATTCCCTGCAAGCCAATGGCCTGTCTTCATAAACAGAACAGTAATTATCTGTCCCCAAAAAGGGACAAGGCGCCGTTTGAAGAACATAATCCCGGTCCTCGTCTACTTTCAAATAAGTATCAATGAATTTACTTTCCGTCATGCGCAACCGTTTTGATAAACGCTTGATATCCACATCTCTGAAAATCGGACTTGTAGTCTTACAACAATTTGCACAGGTCAAACAATCTATTTTACGAAATGCCTCGTTATGTAAGAGATGGAACTGCTCATCAAGGGTCCGGTTATTTGCCTTTTTCGCTTTTTTGATCCACTTGTTATAAAATTCCTTCTCTGCTTTCCCGTAATCGGTCAATTCTTTCAAATTCATCTGACAAAATTAATAGAAAGAGATGCTGAATTTTAAAGTATTGTTTAATTTTAGTCCAAGAGACTTATGGAAAAATTTGATTTAGTTGTCATCGGTGGTGGACCTGCAGGTTACGCGGCAGCAATGCGCGGAATCGATTACGGTAAACGCGTATGCTTAATTGAGAAGGACCGTGTAGGTGGTGCCGGAGTTTATAATGGCGCTTTATCATCCAAAACATTGTGGGAAATTTCCCAAAAAGTTGCTTCAGTAAATGATACGATCAACAGTAAAGGAAGGAACCAATTCTACCTTTCATGGGATGATGTGATGGCAACGGTTGATGAAGCGGTATTTGAACGTAAGTTTCAGTATTCCTGCCACTTAAAGCTTTTGCAGACTGAAACGATGAATAAGTTATTGTCTTATCAGAGAGGTAATGCAAGCTTTATTTCCCCCAATGAAGTGGAAATCGTTCAAAATGATGGTGACAGAACAGTCGTATATGGAGAAAATATCATTATTGCCAGCGGAAGTCGACCACGAAAAATGCAGGACGTAAACGTTGACGAACAAACCATCCTAACCAGCGACGGGATTGAAAACCTGACAGATTATCCTAAAAGTCTCGTAATTGTCGGGGCCGGTGTTATTGGTTGTGAATATGCCACGATCTTTTCCAATTTCGGAAAAACAAAAGTATACCTGATTGACCGTGCCGATCGGATCCTTCCTTTTGAGGATACGGATATTTCCACTATTGTAAGTGAAAACCTGGAAGAAAAAGGAGTTACCATTCACCATAATGCTCAATTGGAACGACTGGAAAATCTGGGTACGGAAGTAGAATACGAACTGAGTTACCCGGATGGATCACGAGAAGTTATCCGGGTTGAAAAAGCATTGCTTTCAATTGGCCGTGTTCCAAACATTGAGAACCTGAAAATGGAAAATGCAGGTGTTTTAATGTCTAAGCGCGGACAACATATCGGTGACGATGATACGGTGACCAATGTTCCACATATTTATGCAGTCGGAGATGTTTCGGGAAGAATTGCACTGGTAAACATGGGAGAAATTGAAGCCCGTCATGCGGTTGAAAGAGCTTTTGGAACTATTCGCGAACGCTTAAGCTATGACAACGTATGCACGATCATGTTCCTTCAGCCGGAAGTTGCAGCCGTAGGAATGAACGAAGCTCAATGCATTGAAAAGAATATCCCGATAAAAGTTGTGAAAATTGATTACTCCGTAATTGCACGGGCAATTGCCATGCGAAAAACGGAAGGTTTTTTCAAAATTATTGTCACAAATGACAGCGATATGAAAGTTCTTGGAATGCGTGCTGTTGGTGAACATGCTTCCACTGCCATTCAAACGATCGGTCTGATTATGAAACTTGGACTTCCTATTCATGTCATTGCAGAATTGGTTCATCCACATCCTTCCATTGCAGAAGGTATCCAGGAATGTGTGAGAATGCTGTTGAACCGATCCCTGTTCAAATCTTCCGTATTTAAAGACAAGCTGGCTTGTTATTCCCTGGTTGATGGGGTAAAAACACCTTTGGAGCGTTTATAACAAAGCAACATCTTTATTTGGAACTCCGATCTAAATAATTGTCTCTCAACATTAATTCCTGAAACGAATAAGAGCCTGTCCAAATTACCCTTTTACCAGGTAATTTAAACAGGCTCAAAATAACTGTAACCGTTTTTATTTTCTAGTTGCGAATGATCTTAAATGTTCGTCCGGCAAACTTGCTTTTTGCTTTTAATTGGTAAATACCCGCTGACTTATCCCGCATTCCGATTGCTGAATTTGTTTCTGAACTAACAATCGTTTGAAGTAATTTACCTGTATTATCATACAGCTCAAGAACCAACTCTTCACCAGAATTATTTACAATATTCAATTCATCACTAACCGGATTTGGAAATAAAACCAAATTCAATTGATTGAATTCATCCAATCCCAGGTCTGAAACGTCATAGCAGTCGGAATTCAGATCGCAAATCGTTCCGCTCAGGTTAACAGCATAATTTCCGTTACTTGAAGGAGTAAACGACTGGCTTGTTTCTCCCGCAATTGGATTCATCGTACTACAATCTATCCATTGATAAGAAACACCGCTTTGATTCGCAGTCAATATTCCACTTGCATAGGAAACGGTGGTATCGATTTGTTCGATGGTAAGATTAATGGTAATCGTACTATCACAGCCGGCCGCATTGGTTACAATTGCAGTATACACCCCATTGGAAGTATAAACCGATCCATCCGGAGCAGTATAGGAATTACAAGCTGTTTCAGTAATACTTCCGGTCGTTGGCTGCGAAACAGTCAGATCAATATGGATCAAACTATCGCAGCCACTCGCATTGGGAATAACCACATTCAACGTATCACTTGTTGTATGGATTGAGCCATCAGGTGCCGTATAACTTCCGCATGCAAATTCAACAATGCTGTCAAAAGTTGATTGATTTACCGTAAGATTAACCGTAATGATACTATCACAACCAACTGCATTTGTCAAAGTATCCGTATAAGTACCCGATACCATCCAGTTATAGTTTCCACTCGGACTGGTATAACTGTCACAAACAACCTCCGAAATCGTATTGAAACTTGGGGAAAGAATCGTCAGATCAATTGTCATAATACTATCACAGCCGTTTGCATTAGGAATGGTATCCATATAGATTCCGGATGTAGTATAGGTCTCACCATTACTTGGAACGGTGTATGATCCACAAGCTGTAACACTGAAACTACTTGTTGTTCCGCTGATCAGCAATGATTGAATTTCTGCCAGTGACAATGCACGGTTATAAAGACGGAATTCATCCATAAATGAACCTGAAGGGAGGTTCGTACTTGATGAATATCCCCCAACTTTGAATGGTCCCGGACCATTTATACTAACTGTTGTTTGAGCTACAGTACTTATCAATACCCCATTTACATATGATCTGATCTGATTATTTGGCATATCGTAAACAAAAGTGGTGAGTGTTGGCCCGGTAGCAGCTCCACCATTTGCTAATACATCTGTGAAACCACCTCTCAGGATCCAATTCCCTGCACCGGCAACACCACCGGTAAAAACACGAAGTCCTCCGGCATTGACATCGCCTAATATATACATGGTAGTTGTGGTAGAAGGCACATTATTTGTCCAAAAAGAAATGGTCCATGAGGTTCCGTCGAGATTCGTTACCCAACCTGTATTTACATAATCGTTTGTGCTGCTCGCACCTGTTCCGATTAGAGCATTACCACATTGTCCGCTTGGTCCCTGAGTCATTCCACCCATGATGTATGCGGTATCTGTTGCACTGGTAACTAAAGACGCTTCATTCAAAACAATGTTTCCACTTCCATTAAACCGATAGTAAAGTAATTCCGGAATCGGTGCCTGCGCTTTGGCACTAACAGTGAATAGGCTAATCAATAAGATTAGCGAGGTAAGTTTAAAATTCATAATTAAGTTTAGTTTAAGTGCGGAAAGTTAGTTAAAAAAATCCAAACTACAGGATCAATTATTGATCATGCAAATAATTTGGAAGGTTATAAAAAGTAGGGGCGGAAAAATTTTCCGCCCCTACTTTTATCTGTTTATCATCTAAAGCTTACTTCTTTCATTTTCCTTTCAATTCCATTGCCTTCAAGGTATTGATCATCAAAGAAGCAATGGTCATTGGACCTACTCCACCGGGAACCGGAGTTATCGCAGATGTTTTTGGTGCAACTTCTTTGAAATCGACATCACCTGCCAATCTCCAGCCTCTTTCTCTTGTAGCATCTTCAATACGTGTTGTTCCAACGTCAATAACAACAGCTCCTTCTTTCACCATATCTGCTGTTATGAATCCCGGAATTCCAACTGCTGCAACCAAAATATCAGCCTGAGAACAAATTTCCTTGATATTTTCCGATTTGGAATGAACAAGTGTTACCGTACAATTTCCTGGATCTGTATTCTTACCAAGCAAGAGGCTTAAAGGAGTTCCTACGATATTACTTCTTCCGACAACCACACAATTTTTTCCGGCAGTCTGAATTTTATAACGACGCATCAATTCCACAATTCCAGCCGGTGTAGCAGGAACAAAGCCCGGAATATTCAACATCATATTTCCAACGTTGATCGGATGAAAACCGTCCACATCTTTTTTCGGATCAATGGACAAGGTTACTTTCATTTCATCAATATGTGGAGGAAGCGGAAGCTGAACTATATATCCATCAATACTTTTATCCTCATTCAGGGATTGGATCTTCTTTAAAAGTGTTTCTTCAGTAATCGAATCGTCATAACGGATCAAGGTACTTTCAAAACCAATTTCTTCACATGCTTTCAATTTATTATTGACATAAGTAACTGAACCACCGTCCTTTCCGACAAGAATTGCTGCCAAATGAGGAATTTTCTTTCCTGCGGCTTTACGTTCGGCCACCTGAATGGCCAATTCTTTTTTGATGATCTCGGAAGCGTCCTTACCACTTAATATCTGCATGTTGTGATTTTTTTGCAAATATAAAGCTTACATCGATTTAGTTGCACTATAATTTCAATTCAAACCGGAATCATTTGTGAAATTTTATAAATAATAATTGATCAGGCAATAAAATAATCACATAAAAACTCCTTTCAATCAATGAGATTGGGAGTTTAATCAAAGACTATTTTCTAAATCCAACCATTTATAGTGCCTGTCGTCTTATTTATGAAACGACAAAACAAAATGTCATGGAAAACAAACTCGCTAAAAAACGCTTTATTCAGACCTCTGCAATTCAGCAAATTAATGAAGCTACCATTGTTTTGAGGCATTTTATTGAATTGAGTGCAAAGTTGCTGCCTTTCTTCAATGAACTATCTAAAAAGAGTATCCTGCTACCACAAGAACTCAGTGACCGCAATAAAATTATTGAGGTATACAGAAGTTATGGTTTTGACACCAGCACTTCGGAAATATTAATGGAATCGGACATTTTGGAGATTATTCAACAAACGTTCAGGTCCATTGAGAAACGAGTTCCGGGGAAAGATTCTGACTCCGACAAACTAATGACCATCTTCCAGAACAAACATCATCAACTTGTTCAAAACTGGAGGTTGACAGATACAAATTAAAGGCAGGTAGGGACACTATTATAAAAAACAAGTAGCAACGTCCATCGCAGTGGATCACGTCCCTACTTGTTCAAGAGAAAGCCGAATTGTTATCAGGATGCAGTGTTCTGATAATGGTTCGGTTTTTTCATGAGTCTTTTTTAATCCAACCATAGATCCAGGTATTCGAAAAGTTGGCAGGATTAATCACCCGGTTCTCTTCCAGTACCGGTGTTCCATGCATGATCACAAATCGCCATTTCCCTTTTTCTGCCAAAACAGAATAAGCGGTCGAATCCGGATAAGAGGCAATTATATTTTTTTCAGATCTTCGGGGCCAGGCTCCCTTATTGATTTCTTCCGGAGACCAATGCAAACTCGTTTTCGATTTTGTATAGTAGAATTTCCCTGAAAAATCAGATTTCTCCGGAAAGAAACGCCCCAACATGCCCGTATCACGACCGATAAAATAGCGTTTAATCAATACCATTTTATTATCTACCAAACGCAAACGATTCAAATTATGCGACGCGTTTTCACAACAAGGATACTGATGATGATACAATAAGATTTCCTTTGTATTCGGATGAATTTTATAAGCCAGTAAGTGCCCCATTCCATTATACACTGAAACAGGTTCTCCTTTTACGGTCATAAAAATCTGCAGTTGTTCTTTTTCCCTTTCCTCGGTACTGTAGCCATTGAAAATCAATTCCGGAATTTTATCGTTATTCAGATCAATCAATTGGTACAAAGGCCCGAATTGTTTGTAGTAATTTACAAACAAGGCTTCGGTATCATATGCTTTTGTTCCTATATGATCGATTAAATCATTATTGAAGAGGAATTCCACCATTTTGGCCTTGAGTGCTTCATTCCGGATTTGAATTTTGGCAAAATCAGTTTCGGGATTCGCAATAAAAATACGCGCATCAACACGTGTCATTTCTACATAGCTGAATGCCAGGGCAGAAAAACCAAAAGACAATAAGAATGTTAATCTGAATTTCATATTCCAAAGATAAAAATGGTAATATCAATAACAAAGGAGGGGCGCGATTAATCGCGCCCCTCCTTTGTTCAACAGGATTTCTGTCTATTTTTTCGCAGCTTTCGTTTTTCCTTTTTCAATGGAAATTTTCAAGCCTGTATTTGCTTCATCAATATCCAATACAATTGTATCTCCTTCATGCAGATTTGCTTTGATAATCTCTTCTGCCAACGGATCTTCAATATATTTTTGGATTGCTCTTTTCAGCGGTCTTGCTCCAAATTTCTCATCGTATCCTTTGTCTACAATGAAATCCTTCGCTTTTTCCGTCATCGAAGCATGGTATCCCAATACAGCAATACGATCGAATAATTTCACCAATTCCAGGTCAATGATCTTGTGGATACTTTCTCTGGTCAATGAATGGAAAATGATCATATCATCAATACGGTTCAGGAATTCCGGAGCAAATGCTTTTCTCAATGCGTTCTGGATAACAATTTTCGCATTGTCATCACGCTGTTCTGTTTGAGACTTCGTTCCGAAACCTACTCCAGTTCCAAAATCTGCCAACTGACGCGCACCGATATTTGATGTCATAATCAAAATGGTATTTTTAAAGTCGATCTTACGACCCAAACCATCCGTCATGTGTCCGTCATCCAATACCTGAAGCAATAAATTGAATACATCCGGGTGTGCTTTCTCGATCTCATCCAACAAAATGATGGAATAAGGCTTACGTCTTACTTTTTCAGTCAACTGTCCACCTTCTTCATATCCAACGTATCCCGGAGGCGCTCCGACTAAACGGGAAATCGAGAATTTTTCCATGTATTCCGACATATCAATCCGGATCAATGCATCTTCCGTGTCAAAAAGGTATTTCGCCAAAACCTTTGCAAGTTGAGTTTTACCGACACCTGTTGGCCCTAAGAAGAAGAACGAACCGATCGGTTTATTCGGGTCCTTCAATCCGGCTCTGTTTCGTTGAATCGCTTTCACCACTTTTTCAACCGCTTCATCCTGACCGATCACTTTCCCCTGAAGTTCATCAGCCATTGTAGCCAATTTACCCATCTCGGTTTGAGCGACACGTGTCACAGGAATTCCGCACATCATGGAAACAACTTCCGCAACATCTTCTTCCGTTACCACAACTCTTTTCGCCTTGGAATCCTCTTCCCAACGTTTTTTAGCCTCTTCCAAACGGTCCTGAAGTTTGCGTTCGGAATCACGTAATTCAGCAGCTTTTTCGTATTGCTGAGACTTGATCACCTCATTTTTTTGGTCCTTCAACTCTTCAATTTCCTGTTCGATATCAATAATATCCTGCGGAACATTGATGTTTGTAATGTGAACGCGTGAACCAACTTCATCCAGCGCATCAATTGCCTTATCCGGTAAATGACGGTCCGTAATATAACGCTCAGTCAATTTCACACAAGCAGCAAGCGCTTCATCGGTGTAAGTAACCATGTGGTGATCTTCGTAACGCTCCTTAATATTATTCAGGATCTGGATCGTTTCGTCAATGCTTGTGGGTTCGATCAATACCTTTTGGAAACGACGCTCTAAAGCACCATCCTTTTCAATGTACTGTCTGTATTCATCCAACGTGGTAGCACCGATTGCCTGCATTTCGCCACGTGCCAAAGCCGGCTTGAACATGTTTGAAGCATCCAGTGAACCACTTGCTCCGCCCGCACCGATAATGGTATGGATCTCGTCGATAAACAAAATGATATCCGGATTCTTCTCGATTTCAGACATTACTGCCTTCATACGCTCTTCAAACTGACCGCGGTACTTTGTACCTGCAACCATGGAAGCCAAATCCAGGGAAATAATTCGTTTATTGAAAAGAACACGGGAAACTTTGCGCTGGACAATTCTCAATGCCAATCCTTCTGCAATGGCACTTTTTCCAACTCCCGGTTCACCGATCAAAATCGGGTTATTCTTTTTTCTTCGTGACAAGATCTGAGACACGCGCTCAATTTCTTTTTCACGTCCTACAATCGGATCAAGCTTTCCAGCTTCGGCCATTTTCGTTAAGTCACGCCCGAAATTATCCAAAACCGGTGTTTTAGATTTAGGGTCAGTAGCTTTTCTCTGGCTCGCTCCAAATGTTTGATCATCATCTTCTGAAGATGACATTTCTGCTCTTGGTAATTTATTTTCGTCGACCATGTTTTCTAATTCCTCGTGAACTGTATTATAATTTACTCCGTAGCGGTTTAGCACCCTGCAAACTACGGAATCTTCATCCTTTAGCATCGAAAGTAACAAATGTTCGGTTCCAATCATAGGGCTCTTGAACAATTTAGCTTCCAAATATGTAATTTTTAACAAACGTTCTGCTTGTTTTACCAGAGGTATATTCGCCCCGACCGGCGAATTCGATTTTGATGCCTCCAATAATGGTTTTTCTAATTCCGCTTTTAACTTTTGAAGATCCAGGTTGAATCCGGTAAGGATCCGCACGGCATTCCCCTCTCCCTCACGCAAGATTCCAAGCAAGAAATGTTCTACCCCAATAAAGTCATTCCCCAAACGCAAAGCTTCTTCTCGACTGAAGCTAAGTACGTCTTTTACACGGGGTGAAAATTTCGCTTCCATAACTATCTTAATTTAAGATTCAGGTACAACAAGTGCACCATACAAATATACAAACACATTAAATGTTAATAAGTACATCGAAATAGCATTTTTTCACCACTTTTTGTTAGTAAAAATCCGTTTACCACCCTTTTTTGTAGTTATAAAAAAGCTAATTTCGGAACTTGCTTTTAGCACGCAAATTTCGTGCATAATTTAAAACTATGACAAGATGGCAGATGGAGAAAAGATAATCCAGATTAACATCGAAGATGAAATGAAATCGGCGTACATCGATTATTCGATGTCCGTAATTGTATCCCGTGCACTTCCTGATGTACGTGATGGGTTTAAACCGGTACACCGCCGCGTATTATATGGTATGCAAGATTTGGGAGTTTATTCCAATCGACCGTACAAAAAGTCAGCTCGTATTGTAGGAGAGGTATTGGGTAAGTATCACCCGCATGGTGACAGCTCAGTATACGACACCATGGTTCGTATGGCACAGGATTGGTCTTTGCGCTATCCTTTGGTTGACGGACAAGGAAACTTCGGATCTGTTGATGGTGACAGTCCTGCAGCAATGCGTTATACCGAGGCTCGTTTACGTAAGATTGCCGAGGAGATGCTGGATGATCTGGACAAAGAAACGGTTGACTTCGCACCAAACTTTGACGACTCCCTGCAAGAACCAACTGTTTTACCGTCCAAGATTCCTAACTTGTTGGTAAACGGAGCAAGTGGTATTGCGGTAGGTATGGCAACAAACATGGCCCCTCATAATTTAGGAGAAGTCGTTGACAGTATTATTGCTTACGTTGACAATAAGGATATTGAAGACGAAGAATTATTGCATTATGTCAAAGCACCTGACTTCCCGACAGGAGGTATTATTTACGGTGTTGACGGTGCACGTGAAGCGTTACTGACAGGTCGCGGACGTGTTGTTATTCGTGGAAAAGCGGAAATTGAAGAGTCAGGAGGAAGAGAACAGATCATTGTGACTGAGATTCCTTACCAGGTGAACAAAGCAGAAATGATCAAAAAAACTGCTGAACTGGTAAATGACAAAAAGATTGAAGGAATTTCTGACATTCGTGACGAATCTGATAGAAATGGTATGCGTATCGTTTTTGAATTAAAACGTGAAGCAATTCCGAATGTCGTTTTAAACAAATTATATAAGTATACCGCACTTCAAAGTTCCTTCTCTATCAACAATATCTGTTTGGTAGACGGAAGACCGCGTTTGTTGAACTTAAAGGAAATGATTGTCGAATTCGTGAAATTCAGACATGATGTAGTAGTTCGCAGAACGAAATATGAATTGCGTAAAGCTGAAGAGCGCGCACACATCTTAGAAGGTTTGATCATTGCTTCTGACAATATCGATGAAGTAATCGCAATGATCCGCTCGTCAAAAAGCCCGGAAGAAGCACGCGAACGTTTGATGGAGCGTTTTTCATTATCCGACATTCAGTCCCGTGCGATTGTTGAAATGCGTTTACGCCAATTGACAGGACTGGAGCAAGACAAATTACGTGCTGAATATGCGGATTTGATGGCTTTAATCGCTGATTTGAAAGATATTTTGGAGCGTGAAGAGCGCAGAATGCAGATCATCAAGGATGAATTGATTGAAATCCGTACGAAATACGGTGATGCACGTCGTTCTCAAATCGAGTATTCTGCTTCTGAAATGAAGATTGAAGATTTGATTCCGGATGAAGAGGTTGTTATTACCATTTCACATGCGGGATATATCAAGCGTACAAACCTGGATGAATTCAAGGTTCAAAGTCGCGGTGGAATGGGATCAAAAGGTTCTACCACACGAGACAAAGACTTCCTGGAGCACTTGTTCGTTGCAACGAACCACAACTATTTGTTGATCTTCACTGAGAAAGGACGTTGTTTCTGGATGCGTGTATTTGAAGTTCCGGAAGGAAACAAAACTGCAAAAGGAAGAGCGATCCAAAACTTGTTGAACATTGAACAGGATGATAAGATCAAAGCGTATGTGAAGGTTAAGGATTTGACCGACAAAGAATACGTTGAGAACAATTTCATTGTGATGTGTACGAAGCAAGGTATCATCAAGAAAACTTCCCTGGAAGCATATTCCCGTCCAAGAGCAAACGGTATCAACGCGATCACAATCCGTGAGAACGATGAATTACTGGAAGCAAGATTGACAGACGGAACGAATGAAATGGTATTGGCTACAAAAGCCGGGCGTGCAATTCGTTTCAACGAAGAGAAAGTTCGCCCGATGGGAAGAAATGCTTCCGGTGTGCGTGCCGTAACTCTTCAGAATGACAAAGATGAAGTTGTCGGAATGATCTGCGTAAAAGATAACTCCGAAACGATTATGGTTGTTTCTGAAAAAGGATACGGAAAACGTTCCTTCCTGAACGATCCGGAAGATGGTGAGCCGGTTTACCGTATTACCAACCGTGGAGGAAAGGGTGTGAAAACCATTTCTATTACGGATAAAACCGGACCGCTTTTGGCAATCAAAACCGTTGCTGATGAAGACGATTTGATGATCATTACCAAAGCAGGTGTTACGATCCGTATGCATATTGATACGATCCGTGTCATGGGACGTGCTGCTCAGGGTGTTCGTTTGATCAACTTAAAAGGAAATGCAGAAATTGCTGCTGTAGCCAGAGTTCCGCGTTCGGATGAAGAAGAAGAATTCGAAGGTGAAGAAGGAACGATCCTTGATGGACCTACAGATGGAGCTTCAGAAGAAACAACTGAAAATTCTGAAGAATAAATATGGAAATTGCATTTTGTTTGCATCTTTAGTGTCGATAATGGCATAAAAGTTGGAAACAAGATCACAGCAAAATAAAAAAAGCGTAGCTTTTGATTGATAGATCAAGCGGTAGCGCAGAAAATAAAAATTTAATAGGTATGAACTATTTGAATATGACTAAAGGAGCATTGATAGCAGGAATCGTGATGATTTCATCGCTTTCATTTGCACAAAAAAAGGTAGAAACAGATGCTGCTTTGGCATTCCAAAACTATGAGAAAGCTCAAATGGCCGGAGACATGGTTGAAATGAAAAAACAACTCCTGAAGGCAAAAGAATCCATTGATATTGCTGCTGCCAATCCTGAAACAGAAAAAAGCCCGAAGACTTTATTCCTTAAAGGGGAAATCTACACTTCAATGCTTCTTGTAAAAATGTTAGGAGATGCAGAATTCAATAAAAATGTTCCGGAAAATGCGAAGGAAACTTCCATCAAAGCATATAAAGATGCTTATGATCTTTCGAACAAATATGATTCGGATATCGAAAATAGTGTAAACACGATCAAGCAAATGCTTTATACGACAGGATCTGCTGCTTTTGACGCTAAAAAATTCAAAGAAGCAATGATGTCTTTCGGTACAGTTAATGATTACACAAATATTCTGAACCAATTGGATACCACTGCTATTTATTATGCAGGTATTGCTGCTGAAAATGATTCCAATTACGTTCAGGCGGCAGAATACTACAAGAAAGCTGCAGATGTAAATTACAAGCCGAACGAGATCTATCGCGCAACTGCGATGGCTTATATCAAAGCAGGACAAAATGATAAGGCTGTTGAGTTTTTGAAGCAAGCTATCGCTAAATCTCCGAAGGATAAGCATTTATACTTTGCTTTGGGAACTATCGCCATGGAAATGAATGACGACAAGACAGTTTTGGAAAACCTGAACAAAGCGGTTGAAATCGATCCGAATTATGCGGATGCTTATTATAACTTAGGAAGTTATTTCTCCAGTAAAGGTTTTGAGTTGCGCCAAAAAGCAGGAAATCTTCCTCCTAATGCAAAAAAAGAATCGGATGAATTGCTTGCAAAAAGTTTAGAGTTCTATGGTTTTGCCATGGAGCCATTGGAAAAATATGTGACTATTTCACCAAAAGATGTGGATGTTCTGAACAGTTTGGTGAAAATTGCCAGAGCACTTAAAAACACAGAAAAAGAAGCAAAATACAAGCAAATGCTTGATGCAGCAAGGCAATAAGCAGGTTGCTCAATGAATTTAGAAAACCTCGACAATAAATGTCGAGGTTTTTTTGTTTTAATCCGAATTCCACAATTTTCGTTTCGTGAATTCTCCAATTCGCTAATTCGCAAAATAGCGAACCTCTACCCTGGTATATACTAAAATGATCAGGAATTAACCAAAACTTAAAAACTCACTTATTATAAAATCCCTATCTTAGCGACCCCGAATGAAAAATAAGAACCAGCCGCGGCCGGTGATATGCAACAAACCTTAGTACAGTTGCACTAAAATGTAATAAAAAATATATGAAGTATATTCTTGTCGTAATTTGTCTAGTTGTCGGTCTTCAATCGTTTGCACAATTAAGTGCTGTAAAAGGAAAAACATATTACAATTTTTGGTTGAACCTTCCGGATTCGGCTACTCTGAATAACAATCCTCCAATCCTGATCTTCCTTCACGGTAAAAGCTTAAGCGGAACAGATTTGAACCGGGTAAAAAAATATGGAGTGATCCACGAAATTGAAAAAGGGCGCAAAGTTCCGGCGATTGTAATTGCACCGCAAGTTGCTTCAGGATCCTGGAACCCGGATAAAGTACTTGAAGTTTTACAGTACGTTCAAAAATTATATAAAACCGACACGAACCGTGTATATGTTTGCGGCATGAGCCTCGGTGGTTATGGGACTATGCATTTTGTCGGAAAACATGCAGACAAAATTACCGCAGCAGTAGCACTTTGCGGTGGTGGAAATCCAAAAGACGCATGTAATCTGGCAAGTATTCCCATGTGGATTCAGCATGGCAACAGAGACGAAGCAGTTCCGGTGCGCTATTCCAGGGAAATGGTTTCTGCAATCAAGAATTGTAACAATGGGAAAAACCTGATTTATACAGAAATTGCCGGAGCAAATCATGGAGCTTTGGAACGAATTTTCCGGACGGATGAAATGTATGATTGGTTATTTGCCCAGGTACGTGAAGCAGCGGGTGAAGTGATAATGGTTGCAGCACCAAAAAAGACAGAAGCTGCCGAACCGGTAAAAACTCAGGAAACAAAGACAAGCGGAACAGCGAAGTAACTATTGTCATTTCTGGATTTCGACTGGCGCTGCACCTATGCTGTAACTCCTGCGTAAGTATTCAGTCACCGAAATAATAATGATAAAACGTAAAAGGTAACTGAGCGTAGCCGAAGGTACCTTTTGGTTATTTGAACCGGATCGTCGAATAGTTGAAACTGATGATCATTTCATCGAATTGCTTGATAAAATCTTGCCCGAGATTTCCGTCAAAGCCAGCGTCTGATTCCCCGACACGATCTTTTCGAACCTGAACATCGTGGAGCGTTGCCTGCGATGTACCAACTGCGATGGTTACTTTCGGTAAGATATAACCTTCAAACTCAACCATTCCTCCTGCTCCACCGGATTTTAGGGTTTGCTTTTTCCCTTTCTTTTCTATTTTCTTTTTATACTTTGTATAATAGGCGCTATTCAAAGAAGTTTCAACTGCTCCTGTGTCAAATGAAAACTGCAGTGTATCTGACTCTTGAGTAACCTGTACAACCGGAACAAATCCGTTCAAAAACATGTTACTGTTCTTATAGACTTCCGGAGTTTCAGGAACGATTAATTGATCATCCTTTGTAATATGAATCTCTTCCAGGTTACGAATGACCGGAAATCCAATAATTCCCTGGATCGAATAATTCACTTCTGAGAAAGTCAGGTCTTTATCATCAAAAACGAGAAAAACAACATTTTCACAAGTGATAACTTGTCCCGACCCTTCTGGACCTCCAATTGTCAACTCTTTTACAACGGCCAGATCGCTTTTTACTTTTGCGCCGGTTATTGCTGACACATCAAACTGGACCGGAATTATTTCACATCCCATTTCAAGAGCGACAGAACGTTGAATTACTGAAAAATTCGCTCCTGTATCAAATATAAAATCCTTGGTTTTACCTGATACGGTCACGGGTACATTTGCCAAGTTTGCTTTATCACGCGACAACCGGATCTTCACATCAACGGGATGATGGATCACCTGCTTTCCCGAATTTTCCAATCCTTTCCAGATAGCACTTGTATTCGACAGGTCTGCTATCTCTTCTTCCGTGCAAACATACCTGAACTTTTCAAGGATATACTGATTGGTAAAATAAGCTTCTTTGTACTCAAACAGATTCACCAGGTTTAGCTGCTTCACCATCAAAATCTCTTTGAAAAGAGAATCGTTATTCATCGATCCTGCACCTTCCATAAAATCCTCAATCGCTTCGTTCGATTCCCTGAAGTGGGAAAAAGCATTTTCGACCAAACTCCAATAATAGAAATAAACCTCTTTATCGATCCGGGATTTATTGGCTATGAGCAGGCTTTTCACCTCAAAAAAGTCTTTTTTCTGAGCTAAAATCCCCAATTCCAGGTAGAATTTATCTTCATCAAAGTGTTGTTTTTTCTGAGCCTGGGAAAAGAAGCTCGAGAAAAATAAAAGAATAATGAACAGGCTTTTCATAATATCCGAATGAATCATGAAGATAGTTAAATCAGGAGACATCCATCCCCCATTAAACTCATTTCTTGATACATATTTCTTTTACCACAGATGCACAGATTTTTTGAGGCACCTACCGGATGCCTCTTCTCCCAGTTGTTTACTTAGTGGCGAGTCCGGCAGGCTCGCTTTGATCCGTGAATCTGCGGCAAATACGCTTTGAATCATTTAGATATTGCTACTTTAATTCAGACCACTTCTTTTGAACGATCTTTTTGAATTCGTCCTTTTTAAATGCACGTTCATTGATCCCGTCATATTCTTTCAGGATATTCCCGTTCCAGAGGTAAAATACTCCCGGAGTATCCTTTGTTCCACCCAATACAGTCCAGAATGAAGCAACATCCAGGATTTTAAACGGATATTTTTTCCCCGCAAAAGCAAAAAAGTCAGGAATCAGTTCTGCTTCCTCATCCATGAAGACAATTTTCATTTCAGGGAAATTCGGATCTTTTGAAGCCATTTCTGTCAGCGCCTTTGCTGTTTCTTTACAATGATCACATCCCGGAGCAAAGAAACAAAGGATCTTCCTTCCTTTATCGATATCTCCGTATTGAGAAGCAAATCCGGATTTTTTCGCTTTTGGTTCATCCAGTACCGGCTTTTCTTCTACAACTTCTGATTTCTCCCCTTTTATCAATTTCGGATTGGAAGTAGATGCAGGTTCTAACTTTTCCACTTTCACCGTAACGGAATCCTCAACTTTTGTATTCGGTTCATCTGTCTGGTCCATATTCATTTCCTGCATCATTTCTTCCACCAATTCATCATTGGATTTACGTTGCATTGGTCCGACAAGGAATACAGCAAGAATAGAAGCAAATGTGATCGCTGCAACAAACGAAAAATTCAACCGGTCATTTTGTTTAGAAGTTTTTTGATAAAGAATAACCAGCAAGCCCATTCCAATAATGTTCTTAATCAGGGCTTGTGCCGGGGTCATCGGTAACAAAGAGCCAAAACAACCACAATTCCCACTATTCCCGGTTGATGCAATTTCATAACTTAAATGGATACTGAAAACCAACAACATTAGAAATGACATCGGGATCACCAGTCTCTTGAAATAGTTCTTTTGAAGTAAGAGAATTCCCAGGGCCAATTCACAACCAATCAGAATGCGGGAGAAATATGCCGCACTTGTTTCACTGAATCCCATTGGGATCAATTGTTTTACTTCAAATGTCGGTAATGCCAAATTGGGAGAAGGGTACAACTTTGCCACTGCAGAAAGCAGGAACATAAATGCCATTAATCCTTTGATGATCATCGGGAGTTGTTTCTTTACAAATCCCTGTTTCTCTAAGTCGGTAGTTGTCATAACGCGATTTTTATGCCTCTAAAATAATAGAAAGATACTGGCTGGCTTTGCTTTTTAGGAAAAGCTTAACAAATAACTCTGCTGAAAATATGGATCATCTTTTTTTTTACCACAGATGCGCAGATTTTTATGGCGTCCGCCGCGGCGGATTCGCCATCTAAGTGAGACCGGTGCGTCTATGCTCACTCCAATTTGTGCATTTGTGGGAAAAGAAAAAAGTGCCTGCTAGCAGGCAACGAAATTATAAATCACATATTCACCTTTTGAGGCTATATGATTAAGGTGTTTATACTCTATTAATAATATAATCCCCAAACCAGGATTTATGGTCCGTGAAGCGGTGCTGTACCAATAGCGGAGATTGATCAATGATCTCTTTCAGGATTGTATCGTTGTATTTCCTGGAGATCTCGGTGTGAATACGCTCGTTCTCTTCAAACGAAAAGGATTGATTGATTGCCTTCACTTCCACAACCTGTTTTTTCGTACTCTTCAAAAAGCTCTTGGCAATTCCTTCGGATTCATGGTATTCCGGATCATGTACAAACGTATTCAGATCAAAATTAGCTTCCAATTCCCGGTTCATTCGTTCCAACAAGTTCAAATTGAAATCACGCGTAATTCCCGCTGCATCATTGTATGCAGGAAGAACCACTTCTTTTTCTTTGATCAGGTCAACTCCCAAAACGATCTTGTCCCCTTTATTCAGGTTGCTGCTTAAGGAAGCAATAAACGATTTCGCCTGTTCATCCGACATATTCCCGATATTGGAACCAAGAAATAAAATGATCTTTCTGTTTGGCGATTTCTTCAAATTATTCAGCATTTGAAAATAATCTCCATGCAAACTGTTAATGGACAATCCCGGGATTTCTTCCTTCATGCGGTGTTCCAGGCCAATTAACGCGTTGGAAGAAATATCGATCGGGATATATTTAAAAGTAACCCGCGCACGGATCAATTCGAAAAGAAGGTGAATGGTTTTTGTTCCGTCGCCGGCACCCAGCTCCACAACTTCTATTTCTTCTCCTTTTTGGATATCGAAACTTGAAATAATATCCCTTGATTGTTGCTGAAAAATTTCCATTTCCGAACGGGTCAGGTAATATTCCGGCATATTCATAATTTTCACGAATAATTCATCGCCTTTTTTGTCATAAAAATACTTGGAAGGAATTTGTTTGGGAGTCTGAGAAAGTCCAAACCTTACGTCTTGTTTAAATTGTTCTAATATCATCTTACTTTGCTAATCTGATTCCTGAATATTGCCATTGAAAATGTGGGTGGAAAAAGTTTCGGTAGGTATGTCTGCTGTGATTCGGTGAAGTTGCAACTGAAGCTCCACGCAATACCATTTGGTTGATCATGAATTTTCCGTTGTATTCGCCAACGGCTCCTACTGCTGTTTTAAATCCGGGATAAGGCAAATATGCACTGTTTGTCCATTCCCATCGTTTTCCCCAATCCAGGTGTTCGGAGGCTGCTTCCCATTCAAATTCGGTAGGTAGACGAAGTCCTTTCCAACTTGCATATGCCTGTGCTTCGTAATAGGATACATGGCCCAAAATCGCATCGGGATCCACTTCTTTTAACCCGGCAAGTGTAAAATAATGCCATTTTCCATTGATCTTGTGCCAGTAAAGCGGACTAGTGATCTTGTTTTCGTTCAACCAGGACCAACCTTCATCCAACCAGCAGTCAAACCGGGAATAGCCACCGGCTTCCATAAACTCCATGTATTCTCTATTTGTAACGAGTGCATGTGATAGTTCAAATGCGTGTAAATAGACCCGATGTTTATTCAGCTCGTTGTCGAAACAAAAAGCTCCGCCATCGTGCCCGATTTCGTATACGCCTTCTTCCATTGAAAGCCACCCATAAGAAGAGTTGGTATCTCCCAGCAAATTGAAATCTTCATGATATACCGGAAAGATCGGATTGTGTCCAAGCGTATACTTCAAATCCGTGATCAATAATTCCTGATGCTGCTGCTCGTGGTTTAAACCCAATTCGATTAGTTCCCTTAATTCGGACGAAAGTTCTCTGGTAAATAATTCTATCATTCCCTGATCAACATATGCCCGGTAAGCATACACCTCAGAAACTCCAGGTCTTGTTATATTTCCACGATCTGCACGAAAGGTCCTTTCTCCGATTGTATTGTAATAGGAATTGAACAAGAAACCAAAATTGGGATGGAATTCTTTGTAGGAAGGGAGATTTTTTTTCAGGATCATTTCCTCAAAAAACCAGGTGGTGTGCGCTAAATGCCATTTCGGAGGACTAGCAAAAGGAACCGGTTGCGGAACATAGTCTTCCACGTGCAACGGTTTGCATAGTTCTTCTGTTCTGCTTCGTATTTCCAGGTATTTTTCTTTTAAAAACATAGAATCCAATTAATCTTCAATAACTCGAACACCTTTCCAAAAAGCCACTTTCCCCTCAATACTTTTAGCCAATTCAGAAGCTTTCGGATAATACCAGGCCGCATCTTTGTTCGTCTGGCCATTCACTTCCAGGGAATAATACGATGCAATTCCTTTCCAGGGACAGGTTGTGTGGGTATTTGAATCCTTGAAATATTCTTTTTTGATTGTTTCGACCGGGAAGTAGTGGTTTCCTTCTATAACTACGGTTTTTTCACTTTCCGCAATAATTGTATTGTTCCAAATTGCTCTTTTCATCATTCAGTATTTAGTAATCTTCTGGGTGTTCCGGTTATAAATCAGAAACTCATGCTAATCAAGGTACGAAAAGAAAGTGGATTTAGATTTTAAGAATTGGAAATTTAATTCCCAATTAATCCCAAATTCTCCTGAATTCATTTCGTACTTACAGTTAGCCATCGGAGGAAAAGTCGCTTCTTTTGATGGAAATGAATGGATAAGTTCTTACATTTAAAATTCCTTTGGTAAAGCTAAATTTCATGTCAAATATTCAATTGATTATAGAAGAACGTGCTGCAGATATCGGCAATTTCCTGGTCGGACGTTTACTTCCTTTTCGTCAGAAGCGGGCTGTTGGACCATTTGTATTTATTGATCACATGGGACCTGCAAAACTGAGTGATCATCAAAACCTGGATATCGGACCTCATCCACATATTGGATTATCGACACTCACTTACCTGTTTGAGGGTGCCGTTATGCACCGTGACAGCATTGGATCAGCGGTTGAAATTCAGCCGGGAGCAGTCAATTGGATGACTTCCGGAAAAGGAGTCGTACATTCTGAAAGAACTCCGGAATACTTGCGACATTCGGAAAAAAGCCTGCATGGATTGCAAATCTGGGTTGCTCTTCCGAAAGAACTGGAGGAAATCGATCCTTCTTTTACACATATTGAAGCACATGAAATTCCCGAATGGACGGCGGGAACTGTTCATTTCAAACTAATCGCCGGAGAAGCTTTCGGCAGGAAATCACCGGTCCCGGTTTACAGTCCGCTCTATTTCCTGGAGATCAAAAACCAGGAAGCGGCTACTATCACGATCGGTGAACAATTATTCGGAGAAAGTGCCTTGTATATTTTGGAGGGCGCTGTCAAAGACGGTGAAGAAACATTCGGGCCAAAACAGATTCTTATCGCAAAGAATGCCGAACTCTGTACTTTTGAAATGGAAGAAAACACCACTGTTTACATTTTTGGAGGAGAAGCATTCCCGGAAGAACGTTTTATTTTTTGGAACTTTGTTTCATCCCGTAAAGAACGTATTGAAGAAGCTAAGAAAGCATGGGTTGAGCAAACTTTTCCTAAAATTGAAGGAGAAACAGGTTTTGTTCCTTTGCCGGAACCCAAATTTTAAGGTAAAAGTGAGAAGTAATTATGAATTATCAAGGAGCCCATCCTGATAATTACAATTCGGAACCCGGAATTAGGAATTCGTAATTAATAAGAAATGATAGAAGTAAACCAATTTGACAGAGAAACCAAAGGGTTTTTCAAAGCAACGGAAGAAGGAAAAGAAGCCGGAAGAATGACTTATGCATGGGTAAACGATGACCGGATCATTATTGACCATACAGAAGTAAATCCTGAATTTAGAGGTAGAAGTGTCGGAAACTTAATGGTACAGGCAGCTGTTGAATTTGCCCGAAAAGCCGGAATTAAGATCGTTCCTTTATGCCCGTTTGCAAAAAGCGTATTTGACAAAACACCGGAGTACCACGATGTACTATAATTGATACTTCAACTCACTAAGTATCCTTAAGGGAAGAAATAAAAGTAGACTGAGCGGAGTCGAAGTTTACTTTTTCACATATTGTGTCAAGATGTAAATGGATTGCCCATCAATCTTTCCTTCGATTAAAGTCGGATCATCGTGAACCAGGCGAATATTTCGAACGGCAGTACCACGTTTTGCTGTAATGGTAGAACCTTTCACATCCAATTCTTTGATCAAAACAACCGTATCACCTGCTTTCAGGATCGCTCCGTTGGAATCAATATGTTTAACGGCATCCTCGTCTTCCATTCCTGATTTGGCCCAGGAAAGTTCGGAATCATCCAAATAGATCATTTCAAGCAAATCATTTGGCCAGCCCTCTCCTTTCAATTGATTCAATACGCGATAGGAAACGACTTTTACAGCAGATACCTCACTCCACATGGAATCATTCAAACATCTCCAATCATTCGGTACAAAAGCTGTTTTGCCTTCCAATTGATCTTTCAGATTCTGATTGATCAGGATAAAATCATCTGCAGAATTTCCTTCTGACGGTTGTACCTGGTATACCTGGAGATTATCAGCGGTTCCACTCAGTTCGCAAACTTCACCGCTTCTGACGTTCAATTGTTTTTCGAAATTCATGTTGCAAAGGTAATAGAACTATCCGGATCTGGCTTTAGCAATTTAGTAAAATTACTAACAGGGAAAAACAAAAATCCCCGGTCCAATAGTAACTGAACCAGGGATTTCAACTTAGTTTTATTCTTACTGAATCACTACGCGATATACTTTTTCAGCATTTTCATTTGAAAGTTTGAAGAAGTACGTTCCTCTTTGCACTGTGCTCAAATTAACGGTATTCAATCCGTTTGAAATGGAATTGCTTCCTGTTTCAACGATACGTCCGTTAACATCTGTAATGACCAGGTTAAATGAACCTGTACTCATCGTTGATTCAATGTAAACCAATCCTGTGGAAGGGTTCGGGTACAAATTCACCGACTCCAATGCATTTTCATCAACCGATAACCAGTCGCATGTTCCAACCACCGTAACCACGACGCTGGATGTATCATCCGGACAAACTCCGTTTCCTGCAATATACTTGTAATTGAAGCTTCCCGGGAATGTTCCTGTAATTACCTGTGAGTTTGGCATCAAACCGTTTGTCGGATTATACCAATCACCACCCATATCAACCGTACCGTTCAAACCTGAGTACAAGTCAATCGGTTCATGCATACATGCTGTAATGGAACCATCATCACCTGCACTTGAAGGAGGGAAAATCGTCACCATTGCCGAAGCAGTATCTACCAAACAACCACTGGTAATGTAATCTACATTTACTGTTCCTGCAGGTACAAACTGAGGGTTAAACATTGTATCATTTACAATTGTTGTCGGGTTTGGAGAAAAAGTCCATGCACCGTACGGATCATTCATTGTAATGACATCATTCAAGTCAACCAATCCGTTAATTTGACATGCATCCACTGCTCCGTCCGTTCCGGCAGAAGCTTCACGCTCAACCAGCCTGAAATCATCAAATGTCAATACATACGGATTGAATGAAGCACTTACTTTCACTGCAAAGGAATAAATTCCGGATGTTGCTGGAGTGAAACAATAAAATGCTCTTTTATAAGTGTCATCAGGTGTATCAACCGGAGCAACAAATGGAGTTCCAAGTATGGTTTCTCCTGTTGAAGATTGCGAATCATTCACAACAACAGAACCAGCCCAGCCACTATCACCATCTCCAGCCCACATGAAGCTGAATTCGTAATTTTTCCCGGCAATCAATTGGAATTCGGGAGTCCATAAATGGTCATTTGAACCACTATAAATCCCAACAAAATTCGAACCTGAATTAGCAAGGGCTCCGGTATTATTACCATCATCAGACATCCATTGACCATTTTCGTTTAACCAGCAATAAGGGATAACTCCACCTCCAACTTGAGTCATTGCATCAAAATTCTCTGCCCATGGTGCAGTAAGCGGTGCACAAAGTGTTGTCCCGCTTACCAATGTCCAGTATGATGAATCAGTTGCGCTGCAGCTTGCCTGAACATACACATCGTAATCAGTTGCCGGATCCAATCCCGTTACTGTAAATGATGCGGAGGAAGCTTGTTGTGCTGAATCAATACCTGTTCCTGTTCCCGGCACAAATCCAGGAACACCCCATTCGATATTCCAGTTTGTTTCACTGTCTCCTGGAGTCCAGGAAATATCCAATGTATTGGTTGTTTCTGAGTCAACTGTTAAGTCTGACACAGGCAAACAGGTCGGAATCGGAACTACGACAAACGTATAGTCTTCCGCCTCTCCTTCTCCGGAATTCAACGTACATGCATCAGTCGGTGAATTGTTGTAATAATCTGCCATGATACGCATTCTGTAGTTACCTACGGCAACTCCCACGGGAACTCCGAATGATCCTGTAAAATTATCCTGATATCCGAAAGACTGGAACATTTGCTCACTTGATTCAAAGATCATGTTGTCATTCCAATCCACCCAGATACCAAAACCAAAGGTATACCAGCTCTCCAGTCCGAAATTCACGGTAAAGTTCACGTCCGGTCCGCCTTCGAATTGAGAAACGGTCATTGCAGTAGCATCCTGATACCCACCCGCGGAGATTCCGGAGTTCAAATTAGAAATATTGGATGTTGCACCTCCGGTTGTAGAGAAATTATTAATGTAGTAATCAGGGTCTGTTCCAACAAATTCACAGTATCCGGTGTATGCCGTAATTGGTCCGATCCACATACTTTCATCACCACCTCCGCAATCTGCCTGGACGTAGAAATCGTAATACGTATCCGGAGTTAATGATCCGGCTGTAAATGCTGGTGTTCCGGATGCTGTTCCGGTCAATCCTGAACCTTGTGTAAATCCGCTTACTCCGTATTCAATATTCCAATCAGTCTCTGTTCCGCCGATCGTCCAGGAAATATCTGCTGAATTGGAAGTTGTTCCATCCAAAGTTAAATCCAGGATTGGCAAACAAGATGGGGACGGAGTAACTTCAAATGTATAATCTTCTGCTTCTCCCTGGTCATACGATAACACGCATGCATCTGTCGGTGCAGAGTTGTTATAGTCTGCCACAACACGCATTCTGTAGTTTCCGACAGGTGTTCCCGGAGGAACAGCGAAGGATCCTGAGAAGTTATCTTCATAGCTGGAAGACTGGAACATTTGCTCGCTTGATTCAAAAACCATGTTGTTATTCCAATCGACCCAAATACCAAAACCATAAGTATACCATGATTGAATACCAAAATTTACCTGGAAGTTAATAGCCGGGCCTCCTGCAAAATGGGAAACAACCATTGCTGTTGCATCCTCATAACCATTTGTTGAATATCCTGACGTTAAATTGGAAATGTTGGAAATTCCACCTGTTGTGGAGAAATTATTGATGAAAAAATCCGGATCTAATCCTTCAAATTCACAATAACCGGTATAAATCGTTATCGGGCCGGTCCAGGAGCTTTCATCTCCTCCGCCACAATCTGCTTGTACATAAAAATCATAAGATGTATTTGGTGTCAATGAGCTTGCACTGAATGCAGGTGTTCCGGATGCTGTTCCGGTCAATCCTGAACCTTGTGTAAATCCGCTTACTC
>CAMLLB010000060.1 GCA_946480815.1 uncultured Flavobacteriales bacterium | reverse complement strand
TGGATCTGATCAATGTGGTACCAAACCCATACTATGCGTTCTCGGAGTATGAGCGGAATAAGGTAGACAAACGTATCAAGATTGTGAATTTACCGGAAACCTGTACAATTACGATTTATACGATGTCGGGCAAACTGGTGAACCAATTCAAGAAAGACAATGACTTGACATTCATGGATTGGACCCTGGCAAACAAAGCAGGAATTCCTGTTGCTTCGGGCGTGTACTTAATTCATGTTGACGTTCCCGGAATAGGAGAGCGTGTGTTGAAATCCTTTGTTTCGATGCGTGAGTTGGATATTGAAGGGTTCTAAGATTCCAGGAATACCAATAAAAACATCAAGCCGATGATCAGCAGGAGTAAAAACAGCTTCGGATCTTTGTATAAAGGACGCTTCGGACGTTTTGCCAAACGCTCATATTTATGAGAAAGCGAGGCAAAATCCTTGTAACGCACCAATTGTTCCTTGGTAGGTTCTTGTGATTTGTCGTTCGATATTCTTTGAAATTTTCTCATGATTCGCGTTTCCAATTTGTATTGATCTTTTCCAGTAAGCGATAAATCCGCATTTTAGCATTTGCTTCGCTAATTTGATAGATATCGGCAATTTCTTTGAAACTAAGCTCCTGGAAAAACCGTAATTCGATTAAATCTGCCTGAGTTTCATCTAAGTTATTGATTATTTCGATCAGTTGATCCAAATCAGCCTGTTGAATCGAGCTTTCACCGCTTTCTTCCAAAATGGAATAGAGCTGGCGGTCACTGATCTCAACTGAATAATTCTTTTTTTCCGCCCGGAAGAACATATTGACTTCGTTTTGAGCAATCCGGTAAAGCCAGGCACTGAAGGGAAGTCCACGGTCTTCGTATTTCCTAAGATTTGCCATTGCTTTGATGAAGCATTGTTGTACCAGGTCTCCGGCTACTTCTTCATTCCCTCCAAGTCGTTTAAAGATGAAGCGGAAGATCTGTTCAAAGTACCGCTCATACAAGGGACCAAAGTGCCGGTGGTCTTTTTGGGCCAGTTCAATTTGCTGTGCTTCGTTAAATGCAGTATGTATTTTCTTCTTAAACAAAGTTGTGGGTTTTCAGTAGTAATGTTTGGTTTTGGAAAAGTAACAAGTTAATTCCTAATTATTGGTGGCTTCGACTACGCTCAGCCACCTAAGGTGTTATTCATTTTATAAAAAAAAGGTAACTGAGCGTAGTCGAAGTTCCTTTTTGTAATTATAAATACTTACTCGCTTCGCGCAACGCTAATCCTTTAATCGGGTTATTACCAAGGATTCGTACCACTTCATCCGGGTTGTATTTGGACAGTTGTCTCAGTGACCAGCCAATTGCTTTCTGAATGAAAAATTCCTTGTTTCCGTTCATTTGCTGAATGAGATCTTCCAAATAAGCACTGTCTACCTGGTCTTTGTACTTCAATTGGTAGATCAGGCAGGAACGTTGCAGCCAAAACGATTTGTGGTAACGCCATTGCTCGAATGTTTCCCGGGCTTTTTCGGGGAAAAGCAGTGCCCATTTTCCCAAATAATTGGAAGCAATTGCGTCAACACTATCCCACCAGGATTTTTGATTGAGGATCCATTCCAATTCCACTGCATCTTCTTCGGAATAGAATTTTTTCGGACAGGAATTCAATAGATCAATAGCAGTATGTTGGTAATCGCGCTCTTCTTTTTCCCAAAGAGCGCGAATTATAGACCATCTGAGTTTTCTGTCTTCCAGCGTTTTGAGGGAATCGATCCAACTTTTCTGAGCATTCCTGCGAATTTCCGTTCTCATTCCGATGAACGGAAAATGATCCCGCATATATGCACTGGCGGTTTGCGCACGCTTTGCATTTCGAAATGGTTCAAAAAGCTCTTCCAATTGGACGATAGTCTCCTCGATCATGCCTTAGAACTGGTAAAACTGGAAAACAGGTTTCAGATCAGTTGCACTGTTGATCGTTGTTTTCATGTCTCTGAGTAAACCGTCTTTCAAACTGTAAACCAAAGCATGGATTTCCAATGGATTTCCTTGTTGCCATTCTTCCTGGATGAAAGAGATCTTCGCCATATTTACGGATTGCTGGATCGCATTTAACTCCACCAAACGGTCTGTTCTCTGATCCATGTCAGTAATCGCTTCCAGTTCAGCCTGGTTTTTTAAATACACGTTTTTGATACTCACCAACCAGTTGTCCAGGAATCCGTAACTGTTATTACTCATTGCAGCAGCCACACCACCACAACCATAATGTCCTACGATCAGGATGTGTTTTACTTTGAGGTACTTCACCGCGTAGTAAACCACGCTTAGCAAGTTCATATCCGAATTGATTACCTGGTTCGCGATGTTGCGTTGAACGAAAATACTTCCCGGAGGCAGGTTTACGATCTCATTTGCAGGTACGCGACTGTCGGAACAACCGATCCATAAATACTCTGGTGTTTGACCTTGAGATAAATTGTCAAAGAATGTTGGATCTTTTGCCAGCGTTTCTTCAACCCATTTTCTATTTCCTTCAAAAATATCGTTCATATTGTTTCTATTGGAGTTAGTATTTCAATTGTTATGTTTTTATCTTTTGCCCGCACTTTAAAATCGTCAATCGATTCTACGATATCGTGGGCAAGGTGTTTTACATCCCTTTGATCTATAGTGACCTTCACATTGTCAGGGATGTTCGTCAATGTTTTTAATAAGGAAGCCTTGTTCAAAAAGGTCATATGCTCTGTTAGCTTGATGACGTAATTTTTTCCATCGACATCTATGTAATGTGAGAGCTTAAAATTATGATATAAAATTACAAGGAATGAAACAATTAAACCGCATAGTACGCCCACCAATAAATTGGTGAAAATGATGCAGCCGATTGTTACTATAAAAGGGATGAATTGCAACCAGCCCTGCTTGTAAACCGTTTTGAAAATAGATGGCTTCGCCAGCTTGAATCCTACCTGAATAAGTATGGCAGCCAGTGATGCATACGGGATATACCCGAAAATAAATGGTACTAGCAGGACAGATAATGCAATAAAGCTCCCGTGGGCAATCGTTGACAATTTATTGGTACCACCTGAATTCACATTTGCAGAAGTTCTGACCACTACCTGTGTTACTGGAAGTCCACCTATAGCTCCTGAAAAAACATTTCCGATTCCTTGAGCAATCAATTCCCGGTTTACCGGCGTAACCCGCTTTTTGGGGTCCAGTTTATCCGAGGCATCTACACTCAGCAATGATTCAAGGCTCGCCACAACGGCGATGGTGAATGCAATAACATAAATTCGGGTATCAGCTAAATGGGAAAAATCCGGGAAAGTAAAAAATTCATGGATCGGTTTTCCTGCAATACCAAGATCTACCCGGTGCTGAGCTTCTATTGCCCAGCTGCTGCCATTTAGTGAAGCAGTAGCAATGATTCCGATAAGCACAACGACCAATGGCCCCGGAACAAACCGCAGAAATGTTTGTTGGATCAGTTTTTTATCCCAAAGAATAAGTAAAAGGATAGAGACCGCACAAACAATCACGGCAGACGGTGTAATATAGCCCAAACTGTGATATAACTCCGAAAAGGTGTTCTGACCGTCGGCCTGCAGGAATGATTCATCGCCTTCGTAATCTTTGTCATAACCGATTGCATGCGGCCATTGCTTAAAAATAATCTGCAAGCCGATAGCTACAAGCATTCCTTTCACCACCACATTTGGAAAATAGTAGGATAAATAACCTGCTTTAATGATTCCAAAGATAATTTGCAGGATTCCGGCGATGACTACAGTGCTTAGAAAGATCTCGAAGGAACCCAGGTCCAGGATAGCCGGAGCCACAATGGTTACCAAACCGGCAGCGGGACCGGAAACCCCGATCGAAGAACCGGAAATTGCCCCAACAACTAAACCACCTGTAATTCCGGCGATTAATCCGGAAAAAGGATTGGCACCCGATGCCAACGCAATTCCAAGACATAGGGGAACTGCAACTAAAAATACGACCAGGCCGGCAGGAAGGTCCTGCTTCCAGGTCTTGAATAAATTTTTCATGAAAAAATGGATAATGAAATAACTAATAAAATGTGTTAGCTGAATTCATTTCCAAGTTCGGGGGGATTGTCTAAAGGGACCTTCTCAGAGCCCTTGATTTTGTCGGTAAGAATAGAAAAAGATGTCTTTTCCATTAAATTAAAATCCACGTCGAAACCTAAAACGGAAGTGTGTTCTGCCAGATGAAGTTCTTCTTCCAGGAGATTGATCCCTCTTTTACTGTTTCCTTTGTTGTTTTCATCTGTGTCCGAATCGCGTTCTTCGTTATCATCTTCTTCGGAAGAAAGGCTGATGGATTGCTTATCTTCCAGGTAAGTCCAAACGAAATTTCCCACTAAGTTGCTGCTTAGCGACAAAAAACAAATGAGGGAAAATAAACGCAATCTTTTATACACGATGTAAATATAATTACTAAAAAAAGGTTCTGCCAAGGCTTACAGGCTTTTTTTGTTAAAAAACACTATGAAGATAAATTCCCTCACTTTTGTTTAATTACTGTCTTTCAACTAATTTAGCCGAATGAATGGGCCTGGGTTTATTAGTTCAACTAATGACAATAAGCATTTACAGATTTAAATAAAAATCTCCCGAAAGAATGAATTGATTTTTGGGTGTTAGGCACTCGGTCCAAAAGAGTAAGTATGACAAAAGCAGATTTGCGTCAAAAGTATAAGGAAATGAGGCTTCAACTTTCTCCCGGAGAAATTGAACGGCTTTCTGAAACCATTGTTGAACAAACGTTGACCCATTTTCAACTTTCTGAAAAAACGATTTCTTTGTTTCTTCCTATTGAAAGACAGCGTGAAGTAAATACGTACCTGCTTTTGGAAAGAGCAATTGGGATCGGTGCTTCCGTCGCTATTCCGAAGTCCAATTTCGAGAACATGGAAATGCGCCATTATTTGTTTGAATCTACCGATCAACTGGAAGTGAATGTAAAAGGAATTCCGGAACCGAAGAAAGGAAAAGTGATCGCAGCGGATCGCTTTGATATCGTTTTCGTCCCGCTTTTGGCAGCAGATACAAAAGGAAACAGGGTAGGTTACGGAAAAGGCTTTTACGATCGTTTTCTGCGTAAATGCTCACCCAATTGCGTGTTTATCGGTCTACACTATTTTGACCCCGAACCAAAAATCGAAGATGTGCTGCCATCCGATATTCGTTTGAATGCCCTGGTAACACCAACGAAGGTGATCCGGTTTGATTAAACTAATTTTTGTTCCCATTAATTAGTTCAGAATGAGTAAATTATTTTCTTGTTTTGGAAACAATTTTGCCATGGCTTGCGTTTAATCCAATGTGAAATACAGTATACTCATCTTACTGCTTCTTTTTTCGTTTTCATTTTCGAAAGTGGAACCGCCTTCCTATAAGGTAGTTTTTGGTGCACGGATTTCTACGGGTGCCAATTCGAGTGTGGTGAGTTTTGTAGCCATGAAATACTCCGATGATGGGGTCCTGAGAGCAAAAAGGGTGTATACCAGTAAGGACGAATTCATCAAAGTGCTGGCCGGTTACTGGCCCAGCCCGTTCAATCCGGGTAAAATTGATTATTTCAAACAAAACAAGATCATTGGTGGTGTTTTTGTGAATGACACGTTTCGGGTGGAAATTGGTTATTGCCCTGCCTTGGACAGCTTGTGGAAGATCCGGTTCTCCGATTGGCCGTATCATGGAAAAAATGAAGCAGGGTGGAGTTTGAACAAGACAAGGCCGAGTTTAAAACAGGAAGAATACCTCGCAAAACGCTACAATATCAAACAACTGGATTTCGATTATATCGCAGATACCTGTTTTTGGAAATTGCTGTACGATGTAACTGATTCCACATGGATCGCGAACTATAAGTCCATTCAATAAAACAGTAGGGGCCCGATTAATCGCGCCCCTACTGTTTATAATATTGTTTTCGAAGGATTACCCTTGTCTCAATTCTTTCAGCGAGTTGAAGAACACAATTCCGTATCCGATTGTCAGCATCAAGTGAAAAGGTACCATTCCTAAGTCTCCGTAGATTGCGCGATTCACAACTGTAAACCCGAATACACACATCAGGATTCCTTCCCCGATCGTGATCAAAGAGATGCTTTTCTTGTCGTATTTGTTTCCTTTGAATTCGTTTTTCTTACTTACGTTGAACTTCGGTGTTCTTACGAATGAACTCTTGATTCCCATAAATCCTTCCAATACTGCAATGGTGTTCGCCAAAGAAAGCCCCAGAGACACTGTCAGGAATAAAAAGAATCGCCCGATGAAACGAATGAATGAAGTAAACTTGTTATCCGTTTTGTCGCGGTAAGCCAGCCAGTAATAATACATCAGGAATACCGTACTTAAGATAAATACCGAACCGTATTGGATCACGAAGTTCAAATCGGAGAAACTGTCTTTGATCTGTAATACAACCAGACTCAATAATGACATGATCAGGATGAACATGAATACCGATGAGTTGAATAAGTGTGCCATTCCGTGTACACGATTGGAAAGTCTTACATTCTTGAAAGTCAGAATCGTTTTCCACATTTTCACGAAACACTCAGCTCCACCTTTCATCCAGCGGTGTTGTTGGGCTTTCAATGCCGACATGGTAATCGGTAATTCAGCCGGGGCAACCACATCTTCCAGGTACTTGAATTTCCATCCTCTTAATTGGGCACGGTAGCTTAGATCCAAATCTTCTGTCAGGGTATCATGTTCCCATCCACCGGCACTTTCAATACATTTTTTGCGCCAAATACCGCCCGTACCGTTGAAGTTAATGAAATGTCCTGCGGCGTTACGGCCTCCTTGCTCTGCTGCAAAGTGACCATTCAAACCGAATGCCTGTAATTCTGTTAGTAAAGAATAATTTTTATTCAAATGTCCCCAGCGCGTTTGAACCACACCGATGTTGTCATCCGTTTCGAAATAAGGCATGGTGCGTTGTAACCAATCGCTTTCAGGAACGAAATCTGCATCAAAGATCGCGATGAATTCACCCTGTACTTTGTTCATGGCAGAATCCAATGCTCCTGCTTTATATCCTGTTCTGTCTGTACGGTGAATGTGCTCGATGCGAATTCCACGTGCAGCCACTTCAGCCACTTTTTTCTCGATCAGGTCTTTCGTTTCATCCGTGGAATCATCCAATACCTGGATATCGAATTTGTCTCTCGGATAATCAAATGCCGCTGCCGCTTCGATAATTCTGTCTGCAACATACATTTCGTTGTACATCGGTAACTGAACTGTAACCGTAAGCGCTGTTTCCGGATTGTAAACCGGCTTCACTTCCTGTGATTTGCGTTTTTTGCTTTTGGCGTATGCAATGGATAGGGAAAGTTGTAACAAAGAGTAGATGAATACCAATACCAAACAAGCACCATAAACTACCAAAACTGCTTTTGCAGTGAAATGTGACCAGTAATTCTCTTTTCCGTTCCAGGTTCCCCAGTCAAACATCCAGGTAACTTTCGTGGAAGTCTTGAACGGGTTTTTCTGGCTCATTTTATACTCATCCGTATGATCGGAATCGATCTTAACGATAAATGTTTCCTGTTTGTATTTTTTGTTGGAAACCGACAATTCAAAAAGAGTAGTATCTGCATCCTTCAACAAAGCAACGTCCTTGAACAGGAATTTACCGTTCTCATCTGTAATGGCGCTGTAGGTCTTGCCTGTTTCCTTGTTGACCAATTGAACCGGAACTTCTTCAGAAGGTCCTTTCGTTCTGTAATCCTGGTAATATCCGGACACATCACGTTTGATTTGCCCGAAGGCTGAAAGCGTAAATACCGCGCAAAATAAAACAAGTAAAGACCTTGTCATAGATTTTCTTTGTTAATTGTTCAACGACTAGTGCAAAACGCACCAGATTTTTAGCGCACAAAGATAGTTTTTATTCCATTGAACCAATGGTTTTTTTTTATACACGCAGGGGCGCAATTAATCGCGCCCCTGCTGTATGTTTTTATGGTAATATTATTGAATCACCTTCAATTCTTTTCCAACTTTGATAAATGCTGCAATCGCCTTATCCAGATCCGCAATGCTGTGAGCTGCCGAGATCTGTGTACGGATTCGCGCCGCGCCTTTTGCAACTACCGGGTAGAAGAATCCGATTGCATAAACACCTTCCTCCAATAATTTATCTGCAAATTGTTGGGATAAAGCTGCATCATACAACATGATCGGAACGATCGGTGAATCTCCCGGCTTAATATCAAAGCCTGCAGCAATGATCTTTTCCTTGAAATATTTGGTGTTGGATTCCAGTTTATCACGCAATTCTGTTGTCGAACTTAGAATGTCGAATACTTTATTGGAAGCACCAACGATAGCCGGAGCTAATGAATTGGAGAATAAATATGGTCGTGAACGCTGACGAAGCATTTCAATGATTTCTTTTTTCCCGGTTGTGTAACCACCCATTGCACCACCTAAAGCTTTACCTAAAGTTCCCGTGATGATATCCACACGGTCCTGGCAATTGTGGTATTCCGGAACTCCGCGACCTGTTTTTCCGATGAATCCCGCACTGTGGCATTCGTCTGTCATCACCAATGCATCGTATTTATCAGCTAAGTCGCAAATCTCGTTCATTTTCGCAATGTCACCGTCCATAGAGAATACCCCGTCCGTAACAATGATGCGGTGGCGCTGTGCCTGTGCTTTTTTCAATTGCTCTTCCAAATCAGCCATGTCGGAATGCTTGTAACGGTAACGCTGTGCTTTACACAAACGAATCCCGTCGATGATGGAAGCGTGATTTAATTCATCCGAAATGATGGCATCTTCTTCACCGAACAAAGGCTCGAAAACTCCTCCGTTCGCATCAAAAGCAGCAGCATATAAAATGGTGTCTTCCGTACCATAGAATTTCGCAATTTTTGCTTCCAGTTCTTTGTGAATATCCTGGGTTCCACAGATAAAACGAACAGATGACATACCGAATCCATGCGTGTCCAATGCATCTTTCGCTGCTTGGATTACGGAAGGGTGAGATGAAAGTCCAAGATAATTATTCGCACACATGATCACCACCTCATCACCCGAGCTGACGTTTACTTTTGCTCCCTGCGGAGATGTAATAATGCGTTCTTTCTTAAATATTCCACCTTCCTTGATTGCATTCAATTCTTTGGATAAGTAATCTTTCATTTTTCCGTACATGGCTTTTATTTATGTTTTCGCAAATATAAGAAAAAGCGTTAGTCTGCCGCAGCAGAAAGACTGACTTGCTACAAACGTTAGTGCGGCAGCAAGGAGGGAATAAGTGGCTTAACATATTGGACGACCTCTGGTAATCTGATAGAAATTATCAATGACTAAATTATCAATTATCAGGAAAGCGGAATTCATTCTTGATAATTACTCCATTGATAATTCATAATTGGTCAATCCACCCACACTTTCGCTCCTTCGGAACAATTCGTGCAGATTTCGATCGAATTGCGATCACTTAGGACCGTATTTCTGAATGAACGGTATGCCGGACTTTTCCAAATGCTTTCGAACGACTGATCTTGCAAACTTCCCAAGGTATGATGTGCATCTTTATCAAAACAGCAGGGAACAACCTGTCCGTCCCAGGTAAGGACACTCGAAGACCACATTCTCCAGCAACTGTTTCCGCCTTTGTATTTGAAGCGATAGGTTCCGTCTTTTTGTTTGACATATCGGGAATAAGCTTCATTATCCGGGATCAGCTCATTTCCATGTTCGTAATCGTAAACCTGGGCCGTTTTGAACCGCACTTCATCAATACCGATTTCTGTTGCAAGTTCCTGCACTTCCATGATCTGGTGTTCATTTGCCTTTACGACCAAAAACTGAAAGATCAAATGGGGTGTTGTACTTTGTGCTTCTTTTTTTGCTTGTACCAATGCTTTGGAACCGGCAATTACCTTATCCAGTTTTCCGTGAACACGGTAAGATTCATAGGTTTCCTGCGTCAGTCCGTCAATGGAAATAATTAAACGGTCAAGGCCGGATGCTACAATTTCACTTGCCTTTTTCTCGTCAATAAAGTGTGCATTGGTGGAAGTTGCCGTATAGATCCTTTTGCGTTTGGCTTCTTTGATCAGTTCCAGGAACTGTGGATGCAGAAAAGGTTCACCCTGGAAATAATAATTGATGTAAAAAACAGAGTTTGCAACTTGTGAAAGCCAGTTCCGGTGATTATCCAGGTCAATTTTTCCTGTTGGACGACTAAATGCTTTTAAACCGCTGGGACAAGCCGGACAACCTAAATTGCATGCTGTGGTAGGTTCGATACTTAAAGCAAAAGGCTTTCCCCAATTTTTCCGGATTTTGAAAAGCCGGGCCAGGCCATACGAAAAACGAAGCACGGCAATATTCCAAACACGTTGAATGTTAAGATGTTTGATAATATTTCGCTGATCCTTAAAAGTGTTCATCCTGCTTTACGAATTTACGGAACTGCAACGAAACTTTACGTTTTTTTTGACTTGCTGTAACTTTTTTTGACTTAGTTTGTCTTACGGATAAGACAAAGACTATTATGAAGTATATTTTACTAAGCTTATTTACTATTCTTTTATCACAAAACTTTTTTGCACAGCAAATTCAAATTCAGGAAGATGTTTCTCATGCTCCGATCCCGTTTGTGAAGGTTTATCCGCAAGTTGGAAAACCCTTTTTGGCAGATTTGGACGGCCGATTTACCAATCCTCCGGGAAATACACAAGTCACTTTGAAAATGACCAGTTTCCGCGATACTACGATTACAATTACCGGCGATATGATCGTTTTCATGCGTGAGCAGGCAAGTGAAATCGAGGAAGTAACGATTTTACCAGGAGTAAATCCGGCGGAACGCATCATGGAGTTGGCAATTGAGAACAGGAAGAAGAATCATCCCAAATCAGACGTAGCATTTAAATATGATAGTTACAGCAAATTCATTTTTACAATCAACCAGGATGCATTGGCCCAAATTTCGGATACCACGGCAGATACGAATTTGATTGAGTTGAGGAAATTCTTCGATCAGCAACACATCTTCTTATTGGAAAGTACTTCAACCAAGTATTTTAAACCACCGTTCAAAGAGAAAGAGGTAATTAGCGCGTACCGTGTTTCCGGTTTCTCCGATCCGATGTTCTCCACGTTTGCAAATGAATTGCAATCCTTCAATTTTTACGATAACCAGTTCGATATCCTGGGTCGTTCTTATTTGAATCCATTGGCTCTGGGATCTATTCGCAGGTATTTATTTATCCTGGAAGATACCACGATTACAGCCCCGGGAGATACTACGTATACGATCCGTTTCCGGCCAAGAAGAGATAAGAACTTTGAAGGGATGAAAGGAGTTCTGTACATTAATACGAGAGGATATGCCGTTGAAAAAGTAGATGCCGAACCTGCAGAGGATAAAGGAGGTATTAATCCGCGAATTATCCAGGAGTATACCTTGCTGGAAGGAAAGAAATGGTTCCCGTATAAATTATCTACGGAGGTGAAAATTCCAGGCTTAAAGATGAGTTCGAAGTTAAAAGATGCTTATTTGGTCGGAAAGGGAAACACATATATTGATAAAGTGGTTTTGGATGCGGACCTGAAAGATCAACGATTCAATGCCGTCTTTGTGGAAACAGCTATTGATGCAAATAAAAAAGACAGCACACATTGGGAAGAGAAGCGAAAGTATGACCTGGACAATAAGGACTTAAGAACGTATCAATTTGTTGACAGTCTTTCTGAAAAAGAAAACCTGGAAGGGAGATTGAAAACACTTCAATCACTTTTGCAGGGTAAAATTCCGTTGGGTTATTTCCAGGCAGATATTTTGAGATTGGTAAACTATCGGGATTATGAAGGTTTCCGCCTGGGGATCGGATTGGAAACAAGTGATAAGTTGTCTACCCGTTTCCGGGTTGGAGGTTACTTCGCTTACGGTTTTAAAGATAAAATGTGGAAGTACGGAGGTTATGGAAAAGTAACACTTGTTCCAAAATACTTCCTTGATTTTGAAGCAAGGTATCAGCAGGATATCGTTGAGCGCGGTGGAGTTGGCTTGAATACGGAACCGGTTGTTACCCGATTGAATTCTTTTTACCGCGATATTTACATCCGTCAGATGGATAAACAGCGAATCGGGGAAATTGCTTTCACAGGTTATGTTTTCCCGCGAATGAAGTTCCGCCTTTCAGGTTCTTATCAACGCATTGAGTTTACACAGGGTTACCGATACCAATGGACAAAACCTGAAATGGGATCGATCGACCATTATGATGTTGCCGAAAGCTCTTTGGAATTAACCTGGGCAATTCGTGATAAAGTGGTGTCTCTGGGAACAAAACGGGTTTCTTTAGGCTCAAAATGGCCGATCCTGACCATGAAAGTTACGAAAAGCCTTCCGGGAGTCACGGCAGCTAAAATTGATTATACGCGTGTAACGGCAGGTATTCAGCAAATTGTACCTGTTCGCGCAGTAGGTAAATTAACCTACGTGTTGATGGGAACGGTGGTTGAAGGAGATGCACCTTTATTGTTACAGCAAGTTGGGCAGGGTACAGGCGGAATGTGGAAATTGTCGGCGGCAAACACTTTTGAAACGATGATGGCCTCTACTTATTATTCCTCTCGGATGTCGGCTTTGTTTACACGATTTGATTTCAAATCCATTAAGACGAATAAAAAATGGACCGCGCCTCAATTTGCCATTCACCATGCAATAGCGTATGGAAGCAAAGAAGATCAGAGCCGTCATTCCATTGCATTTAATTCATTGGATAAAGGGTATGCAGAAACTGGGTTACTGGCAAATAACTTGCTTATTCTTAGCAGAGTCGGATTTGGTATCGGAGCTTTCTACCACTATGCCGGCGGTGTGATTTCACCGAAAGTTGAAGATAACATTACAGCTAAATTCAGTGTGAGCCTGAAGTTGTTCTAACGACCGGAAACTAACTCTGTTACCAGGATAGAAATTCCTATCAGGAGTACAAAGATACCGAACCCTTTTTTGAGTTTCGCAGACTGGATCTTATGGTTCAGTTTCAATCCAATGATGAGCCCTGCTGTTGCAATCAACGTAAAACCAAGAAGGATCACCCAGTTTAATTTTAAATTGGGTGTAAATAATTCTGCTGTGAATCCGCTTAGGGAATTGATTGCAATAATCACAATAGAAGTTGCGATGGCATTCTTGATGGGAACTTTCATGAAAATGGAAAGGGAAGGAATGATCATAAAGCCTCCACCTGCTCCGACCAGTCCGCTAATGAGTCCTATAATGGCTCCGAAGATCACCAGGATAAGAGGCCGGTTCTTTTTTGTTGAGGGATGTTCCTTTTGTCCCCGGATCATTGGAATAGAAGCAAGGATCATGAGAATTGCGAACAAAGCCATGATGAAGGTGTTCTTCCCAAAGACGATATGTTCTCCCAAATGGATCTGATCAGGAATTTCCGAAACAATAAATAAACGCGTCAGGGAAATACTGATTACTGCGGGAATTCCAAATAGTAAGGTGTTCAGCGGATTGATCAATTTTGATTTAAAATGCTGGATTGCCCCGAATAAAGAAGTTACACCTACAATGAACAGGGAATAAACGGTTGCATTTTGTGGTTCCAGCTGGAAAAAGGCAACAAGGATAGGTACAGCTAAAATAGAACCGCCACCACCAAGGGTTCCGAGTACCAGCCCGACAAAAAGTGCTAAAAAATATCCGATTATTTCTAAGGTCAAGGAGCAGCGTTTTAATGTAAGGTTAAATGTTCTGCTTCAATCTGATCATTCATCAGAAGCGAAGCTTTTTCACTGAAATCTTTTGCACTTTCAGTTGTAAGGTATCTGACAGAACTTCCTTTTGAACATAGCGCATCGATTTCAGGATGACGGGCCAGGTAATCTGCCAGGCTTTCTGCAACAATTTTTCCCTGGGCCAAAACTTCGATATGATCCGGGAGCAAACGTTTCAATTGTTCCATCAAAATAGGATAGTGCGTACAAGCCAAGAGGATCGTATCAATTTTGGGATCTTTTTCCAGGATGGATACCAAATCACTCTGAATAAAATAAACGCCTCCGGGAGTATCAAATTGATTATTCTCGATCAAAGGCACCCACATCGGGCAGGCATGCTGATTGACAACCAGGTCCGGAGCAAATTTTGCCAATTCGATCTGATAACTGTTCGAACGGATGGTTCCATCAGTTCCCAATACACCAACGTGTTTTGTTTTTGTGTGCTTGTCAAGTTCCTCCGTACTTGGCCGGATAACACCCAATACGCGTCTATCGGGGTATAATTCAGGAAGTTTGATTTGCTGAATGCTGCGCAATGCTTTTGCTGACGCAGTATTACAAGCCAGGATCACCAGGGAACAATCCCGGTCAAACAAGGCCTGAACCGCTTGCCAGGTATATTCATAAATGACATCGAAGCTTCTGGAACCATACGGAGCTCTTGCATTATCTCCCAGGTAGAGAAAATCATATTCAGGTAGTTTCTCTCTGATTTCTTTCAAGACGGTTAATCCACCGTATCCGGAATCAAAAACACCAATTGGACCTTTCACTGACATGGTCCAAAAGTACACAACCTTTCTGTTTTACCCAAATCGAACAGAAGTCATATTCAGGGAACCGGCTACCAATTCATTGTTGAATATTGTAATCTCATCCTTTGAATCCGATAGGCCTAAACTGTAGATCAGTGGGAAATAATGATCCGGAGTAGGGATCGCCAATTGTGCAAAATCGCCGAGTTTTTGATAATCGATCAATGCCTGGTGATTTCGGTCGGTGATCAGTCTGTTGAACGTTTCGTTTGCTTCAATGGCCCAATCGTAACCGTAATTCGAGGTGTTTAACTTATCCCAGGCAACCATGCGGAGATTGTGTACCATGTTTCCACTTCCGATGATCAATACTCCTTTCTTGCGCAATTCTTTTAATTCCTGTGCCAACGTATAATGATAGGCTGCCGGTTTATTGTAATCAATAGAAAGCTGAAGTACCGGAATATCTGCGTTGGGATACATATGACGAACAACGGTCCAGGTACCGTGATCCAAGCCCCATTCATGGTCAAGGTGAACGCTGGTGCTTTTTACCAGGTCCTTGGTTTGTTGCGCCCATTCCGGACTTCCCGGAGCAGGATATTGCACTGCGAATAATTCGTCAGGAAATCCACCGAAATCATGAATCGTTTGCGGATGCTCCATGGCTGTAACATAGGTCCCGTTTGTGAGCCAATGGGCCGAGATAACAAGAACTACTTTCGGATTTGGCAAATGTTCTACTTCACTTTTCCATTGTTTCGAAAAGTGGTTGTCTTCGATTCCGTTCATCGGAGAACCATGACCGATAAACAATACGGGATACGTATAATCTTCTTCGTTTAATAATTTCCCAAGTGAATGAACGGAAGTCAATCCACCAAGTGCAGCAAATCCTAACATACCTTTTACAAATGATTGGCGTTTCATGTTACAAATATACGATGTTATTAATTACCAGGGTAATTAAAGTGTGTTAAATAAAAAAGGTGCCTGAGCGAAGTCGAAGGCACCTTTTCAATGTTATTATCTGAGAATTACTTTCCTGGTTTCTTAGCAGCTTCTGCTTCCAGTTTCAATAACTCAACGATTACTTCATTTGTTACGTCTGTTCCACCTGCTGAATAAAGTGTCGTGCTTTCATCAATGATGTAGTTGAACTTTTTAGCTGTAGCAACAATGTTTACTGCTTTCTTAACACGGTCAAGGATAACCACGTTCATTTCTTGCGTCATAATCTGTAATTGCTGGTCGATTTGTTGTTGACGCTCCTCCAGGTTTTGTTGCATACGACGGATACGGTTTTCTTCGTATTCTCTTACAGAAGCAGATGTGAATTTACCGGCGTTAACATCAGCCTGATATTTCAGATAAGCAGCCTGGATAGTGCTATCGGCAGCTTTTAACTCTCTTAAGCCTGCAGCTTCAATATCTTTGATCTCAGTAATTGCAGCTTTACGGGAAGGCATCGTATCCAGCAATACTTGTGATTTCACGTGCCCGATTTTCGTTTGAGCTTGTGTAGTTGCGATTGCACATACAGTTAGTGCCAGGGCAAATAGGATTTTTTTCATTTTTGTTTTTGTGTTTCGTTTGTTTTTGTTGTGGCAGCATTTTACAACCGCATTGCCGTTCGTTGTAGTGTCGTCAGCCGCAGCTAATCGTTACTTGGAGCTGACCCCCATTTCTCTAAGTACCTCGTCGCTGATATCAAATTTGCTATCTGCATAAACGAGGTTACTTTGATTTGATTTGTCAAAGATAAAACTATAATTCCGTTTTGAAGCAACTGTTTGCATTGCTTCGTAAACCCGATCCTGAATCGGTTTGATCAGTTCTTGTCGTTTCTGGAAGTAATCGCCGGAAACCCCAAAGCGTGTTTGTTGCATTTGCATAGCTTCGGACTCCAATGTTTTAATTTCCTCTTCGCGTTTTGTTTTTTCTTCGCTGGGCAATAAACTTTCTTCTCTTAGAAAATTCTCCTTTTTCTTTTTGATCATTTCATAACGCTCTTCAATTTCTTTCGTCCAACGTTCGGCTAATTTGTCTAAACGTTCCTTAGCCTCTTTGTATTCCGGCATTTTACCCAAAATGAATTCTGAGTCAATGTACCCGTACTTTTGAGCGGAACTGACAAAGGTCATGCCAAAGACCATGAACAAGCATAAAACAAGAGTTTTCATAGGCGAAATTTGAAAGAACGACGAAGATAACATTTTTATTGTTTAAAGCTCACCAAGATTCATACCGATGGTGAATGTGAATTTAGGGAAGAAACCTTTCGAATCAATTGATTGATCAATTGAACCTCCATATCCGGAAGAGTGTTTATCCAATTTGTCGAAGCCCCAACCGTAATCCAATCCAAGCATACCGAACATTGGAAGGAAGATACGAACACCCGCACCAACGCTTCGTTTTACGTTGAACGGATTGAAGGTTTTGAATCCGGTGTAAGTATTTCCTGCTTCGGCAAATGCCAAAACAAAGAAAGTTGCCTGCGGGTTCAATGAGATCGGATAACGTAATTCCATCGTATATTTTGCAACGATCGGATCACCACCGCTGGAAGAAAGTGCATTGTCATCATATCCTCTCAATGCAATGATCTCACGACCTCCGAATTGGTTTACCCCGGAAAGACCACTACCTCCCAAGCTGAAACGCTCAAACGGTGTCAATCCTTTCGCAAGGTTGTATGCGCCCATGTAACCGAACCCGATTCGTGGCATCAGGATCAATTTCTTATCAGGTGTCAATGGTAAATAATATTCAAAGGTGAATTTCAATTTATAGTACTCCAGGTATTTGAATGTTTCCTGTGCTGACATGGTACTGAAATCCTTTTTACCACCCATTAATGAGTAAGGAAGTGTTCCTTTTGCAGTAAATGAGATCTTGGACCCTTCCGTCGGATAGATCGGCGAATTGATCGAGTTACGCTGCAAAGCATATTTCAAACTGATGTCGTTTGCGTATCCGTCGTTGAAGCTCGGGAACAAAGACGAATAATTTCTTACATCGTAATATTGGTATGCCAATTCATAGTATGCGCTGAAATAATCATCCGGGAATTTTTTACGTCTTCCCAAACCGACACCCATTCCTGTGATCCCAACTCCTGAGTAATTCGGGTCACGCTTTTTCAAAGTCAAACTGGAAGAGAATGAAGTATGGTTCAGATAGAATGTAAAGGAATTCGGTTTTTTTCCTCCTAACCATGGTTCTGTGAAAGAGAAGTTGTATCCCTGGTAAATTCTTCCATTCGTTTGTGCACGAATAGAAAGTCGTTGTCCGTCACCGGTTGGAAGCGGACTCCATGAATTCGGCTTGAAAATATTTTTAACGGAGAAATTGCTGAATGTCAATCCAAGTGTCCCGATGATGCGCCCGGCTCCATACCCTCCTGAAAGCTCAATCTGGTCAGCTGATTTTTCTTCTACCGTGTATTCGATATCCACTGTTCCATCCTGTGGATTTGGAATTGGGAGTACCTGGAATCCTTGCTCGTTGAAATAACCTAATTGAGCTAATTCACGCTGCGTACGAATAATATCATTACGACTGAACAGATCACCTGGTTTTGTACGGATCTCACGACGGATTACATGTTCATTCGTTTTATAGTTCCCTTTGATAATGACATTTTTCACACGGGCTTCCTTCCCTTCAACAATACGCATTTCGTAGTTGATATGATTGTCATTAACCCCGGTTTCTACCGGTTCCAAATGGAAGAATAAGTATCCTCTGTCCATGTAAAGTGATGTGATATCCCTTCCATCCTGACTTTGGTGCAAACGCTGATCCAGCAACGGCTTATCGTAAACATCACCGTATTTGATTCCTAAAACCGTATCCAGAACACCTGAACTGAACTTTGTGTTACCGATCCAGGAGATATTCCCGAAATAATACTTCTGACCTTCATCTACCTTCAGGTAGATCCCCAAATTACGGCTGTTTATTTTGTAAACGGAATCCGTAGTAAAGTGAACGTCTCTTAAACCAACACTTCTGAATTTGTCCAGAACGGCTTCTTTATCCCGTGTATAAGCTGTGTTATTGAATTTTGAGCGCTTGAAGACCCGCATAATAGATCTTCTTTTTGTGTCTTTCATTGCTCTGCGCAATTTCCAGGGTTTTATGGTTGTATTTCCATCAAATTCAATGCGTTTGATCTTTACTTTTTTCCCCTTATCAATATCAATGAAGAAGATTTCGGAATTATTGATTAAGGTATCCGGTACTTGTGTAATGTTTACCTGAACATTGTTAAACCCTTTTTCAAGGAAGTAACCTCTGATTTTGTTCTTGGTCTTGAACAACAGGTTTTCAGTAATTGTCTGACCGGATGACAGATCCACTTCCTCCCGGATCTTGTCCACTTCTCTTTTTGTAACACCCGTAAAGCGGAAACGGGAAAGTTTTGGTCGGGGAGTAAGCTTAATAACTAAATAAATAACTCCTGCAACTTCTTTTTCAGCTTCAATGGAAACCTGGGAAAACAAACCTTCGTTCCACAAATTTTTGATTGCGTTACTGATCCTGTCTGAAGGAATGGTAATACTTTCCCCTTGTTTCAGCCCGGCAATTAATTTAATGGCTTGCGGGTCGAAATTGTCAGCACCTTCAATGCGAATCGGCCCTAATATGTATTTTTCTGCTTTACCATAATTGAAATCCATTCCACCAATTGTGGTAGCAGATGATTTGGTAGAATCAACTTTATTTGTAGTGTTATTTACTTTCAATGTATCGTCTACTTGCCCAAAGGACAAAGAAATGCACGCAAGAAATAAAATTGATAGGAATTTTTTCATAGGATAATTTATAATTGCTCGGATACCATTCCGAAACGTCTTTCTCTTGATTGATAGTCAAGAACGGCTTTGTACAGATCATCCTCGCGGAAATCAGGCCATAAAACGGGGGTGAAGTAAAATTCGCTGTAAGCCGCCTGCCAAAGAAGAAAGTTGCTTAAACGATGTTCGCCGCTAGTGCGGATCAATAATTCAGGGTCGGGTATATTTTTAGTTGATAATGTGGCAGTAATCAATTCGGGTGTAATGGATGAAATTTCCAAATTTCCATTCTTCACTTGTAAGGCTAATTCTTTTACCGCTTCAGCTATTTCCCATCGGGAACTGTAATTCAGAGCGATTACCAGGTTGACCCCCGTGTTATTTTTAGTTGATTCGATCGCGTTGTATAGTTCATTCTGGCAATCTTCCGGTAAGCCGGCAGTATCACCGATGCTCAATAAGCGAACATTTTGAGCGTTTAATTCTTCGACTTCATTTGCGATAGTAAAGACAAGCAGGCTCATCAAACCTTCTACCTCGTCATGAGGTCTGCTCCAGTTCTCTGTGGAGAAAGCATACATTGTGGCATATTTTACCCCGATATTCTTGCATGCTGTCAGGGTAGCACGAACAGAGTCAACTCCAAAAGAGTGACCGTATAAGCGTTCCTGACCTTGTTTTTTAGCCCAGCGTCCATTCCCGTCCATAATGACGGCAATATGCTTTGGCACGTTTGTCAAATCTATTTGATCCTGTAGATTCATGATTACAGAACGAAAATAATTAAAGAATCTTATGTACTAGTGCAAAAATACGTTTTTATAACAGACCTTAACAAAAAAGGACCCGCCTCGGCGAGCCCCTCTTTATCGGTTTATTACTACGTATTATTCAGCTAACACGATGATTTTATTGTTTTGCATTTCCACAACACCACCTTTGATCGCAACATGGATCGTTTTACCATTGTTTTCAGCGGTGATACTTGGATTTGTTTTAGCTGTTACTTTAAAAGCCTCAACTAAATCCACCTTGATTGCTCCGGCTGCTAATCCGGAGATAATCGGTGCGTGGTTATTCAACACCTGGAAAGATCCGTCTAATCCCGGAAATTGAACCGCAGTTGCTTCACCTTTGTAGATTAATGTCTCCGGAGTGATAATTTCTAATTGCATACTTATTAGATTAAAGACTGAAGACTGAAGACAAAAGACTTGAATAAGTGTCTTTTGTCTCTTGTCTTTCGTCTAATGTCTTTATTTAAGCTTCAGCTAACATTTTTTCACCTGCAACTTTTACATCTTCGATGCTTCCTTTCAGGTTGAATGCTGCTTCAGGATATTTATCCATTTCACCATCAAGGATCATGTTAAATCCTTTGATTGTTTCGTTGATATCTACCAATACTCCAGGGATTCCTGTAAATTGCTCCGCAACGTGGAATGGCTGAGATAAGAAACGTTGAACACGACGTGCGCGGTGAACGATCATTTTGTCTTCTTCAGACAATTCATCCATACCAAGGATCGCGATGATATCCTGTAATTCTTTGTAACGCTGTAATGTGATTTTCACACGGGAAGCACAGTTGTAATGCTCATCACCCAAAATTGCAGGAGTAAGGATACGGGATGTAGAATCCAATGGATCCACAGCAGGGTAGATTCCTAGCTCGGAAATTTTACGGGACAATACCGTTGTTGCATCCAAGTGAGCAAATGTATTTGCCGGAGCCGGATCCGTTAAGTCATCCGCAGGTACGTAAACCGCTTGTACAGATGTAATAGATCCTCTTTTTGTTGAAGTAATACGCTCTTGCATCGCACCCATTTCAGTTGCCAATGTTGGTTGGTAACCTACTGCCGAAGGCATACGTCCAAGTAGCGCTGATACCTCAGAACCAGCCTGCGTGAATCGGAAGATGTTATCAACGAAGAACAGGATGTCTTTTCCTTGACCTTCTCCATCACCGTCACGGTAATATTCTGCCATTGTCAATCCGGAAAGTGCAACACGAGCACGAGCTCCCGGAGGCTCATTCATCTGACCGAATACGAAAGTAGCTTTAGACTCTTTCATTTCGTTCAAATCAACTTTGGAAAGATCCCATCCTCCTTCTTCCATAGAATGAAGGAAAGCATCTCCGTATTTAATAATTCCTGATTCCAACATCTCACGTAGTAAGTCGTTCCCCTCACGAGTACGCTCACCTACACCTGCGAATACGGATAAACCTCCGTGTCCTTTAGCGATGTTGTTGATCAATTCCTGGATCAATACTGTTTTTCCTACACCGGCACCACCGAAAAGACCAATTTTACCTCCTTTTGCGTAAGGCTCGATCAAGTCGATTACTTTAATACCTGTAAACAACACTTCTGTTGCTGTGGATAAGTCCTCAAATTTAGGAGCTTCACGGTGGATCGGTAAACCATTTGTATTGTCAACAGCGTTGATACCGTCAATAGCTTCACCAACTACGTTAAACAAACGACCTTTGATTTGATCTCCGGTAGGCATTTTAATAGCGCTTCCGGTAGAAACAACTTCCATTCCACGACGGAATCCGTCAGTGGAGTCCATAGAGATTGCACGCACTGAATTCTCTCCAACGTGTGATTGTACCTCTAGTACTACCTTTGTTCCATCTGCCTTGAACACTTCTAATGCGTCATAGATATTTGGAAGTGACATGCCTTTGTCGAATGTTACATCGACAACCGGTCCGATAACCTGTGATATTTTTCCTTGAATTTTGGACATTTTGTTGCCTTTTAAGTGTATTCCTTAATTTGGGCGCAAAGTTACTGTTTTTATTTTTTTATCCAATTTTTATTGAACAAAACTTCCTAAAATTTTAGAATTAAGCGAGTTCAAGGTTTCTTTGTAAGCTCGGGTCTTATTTGCAGATCTTACCAATTTTACAAATATGAGTATTGGAGGGTTTGCTCCAACATTGTCAGAGCTTGTCCGTATTGCAGAATACGTTTGTTGTAAAATAAGAAAGGCGCCTGAGTCAGCCGCGGCTGAAAGGCACCTTTCCGGATTATGAAAAAGAAAATTGTTTTTATTGAATATTGATCGGAAGTCGGTAGTAACTTTTTACGGGTTCACCGTTCACTTTTCCCGGTGTCCATTTAGGCATGGATTTTACCACCTTGATTGCAGCTTTTTCGCATGACTCGCAATCTCCGGTGTTCCGGGTCACGATTACAGAAGAGATTTCTCCATTTGTATCAACTACGAACTTCAGTGAGATTTTAGAACTTCCGTCGATCATGCTCAGATCAATATTGTCTGCGATGAACTGACGCAGAGCAGGAATTCCACCGGGAAATAGAGCGGCTTCATCAACCGTTTCGTGAATTTTATTCTCCGGAACTTTGATTTCGATTTTTCCTCCTCCACCTGTTCCTTGAGGTATAATTCCCGGCTCATCCCAAATGGATTTTCCATCACCTTTTTGATTTTCCAAACCGATATTTTTTTCAGGATCGATAGGTCCTAATTGAGGTTCATTAATCGGATCGTCTTCAGGTCTTGGAACACGGAATGCTGTAATATCTGCCATTGATTCTACTGCCGGTTGTTCGATTTTTTCCGGTTCGGGAATTTCAAGAACTTCCTCCTCTTTGAATAGTTCGACAATGTTTTCGGTTACGAGCTTAGGATCTTTTCTCTGTTCAAGCGGTCTGAACAAATTGGATGCGCCCCATAAGGCTCCGATCCCGACGGTAACACCTAAGAATACCAGTAAGATTCGTTTGTCATAATCTCTCCGGATTTGATATGCACCGTATTCTTTGTTTCGATTTTCGAATACGGTTTCATTGCGCTCTTTCGAAGTCACCATTTGCCATGACCTGGAAGAGAAGTAATCATAAAGCGAGAACGCTACTATGATTGCCATGATTGAAAGTGTAAGTACCATGATTTGGTTTTTTTTAAGTTTATTATCTAGCTAAACGTAAATCCAATAGGCCTTTTTGGCTTTACTCTATTCTAATCTAATAAATGATTCCATACCTTTTTTTGAAACAATTTTATCTGTTGAAATGCCTTAGTTAACGGTAGTGTTTTTGGATTTAAGAAAATAGTTCTCAGGAGATTGGTAAGAATTGCGAATTGCGTCCGTCAGCTGACGGAGCGAATTGCGAATATTGAAACTTTACCGAACAAGGTGACTGAATGCTTACGCAGGAGCTACAGCATAGGCGCAGCGTAGTCGAAGTCAACTCTTTGAACTTTTTTAATTAGGAATTAGGTCCCGATAGCTATCGGGATAGGAATTAGGAATTTGACCACTGGTAAAACTGATTGGCACGAATTTGGTAAGTTTGGGGGAAATTAAAAAATTAAACCTATGAAAGTATTGATGATGGCCGGTTTTATTGGAACAATGGCTCTTTCGGGAACTGTTTTCGGTCAATATGAGAAAGTGTACTACAACGACACAACCTTTGAAACAGATAACTATAAAGTAGAAATTGATAATATCGTCGCACTTCCGAAAGAAGTGAAATTCAGAATGACGATCACCAACAAGACGAATGATTGGGTTTTGTATGTCCCCGAAGAAGGAAAATTCGAAATGGGAGGGAAGCCTCTAAGTTTTAAAGAAGATAAATTATTGATCGCACCTTATGACAATAAAAAACGAGTGTTGAAAGCAACAGGTGATAAATTAAATGACGCGCGTTCTTTCAATTTTGTATGCGACGGATTCTATAAAGTACGTTTGAAAGATGCTTCAAAAGCTCCTGAGTTCCGTTTGCCGATCTCATCGAATGAGTTTGTTGCGGAGAATTTCACAGTGACACTGGTAAATTCATCCAAGACAAGTGCAAAGACCGAAGTGAAATTTAATGTGACTTACAACGGAGAAGGAATTGGTTTTGCATCTCCAGCAAAAATGTCTATGAGAATGCCGGATGGTGCTGTTTACGCAACTGCAAAGGCAAAAGCAGATGTGGTAGCAATTGAAAAGGGTAAAACAGAATCAATTACAGCTTCCTGGAACAAGATGGAAGGCGGCTCCAAAAATGATATGCAGATGGTTGAAATGTGGTTGCTGTTTAACGGAGTATTCCAGGAAAGTACACAGGTCAAAATTGAAAAAACAACAATTCCGTTGCGCTGGAATGAAGTGTTGACGCTTGGAAAGAAATAAGAGATCAGCCGCGGCTGATTGATATGTTAGCCACAGCTGACAATAACTAGATTGAAGCCCTGACGATAAATGTCAGGGCTTTTTTTATGACATTGGTAATAAGCTAATCGGATTTGTCCTCCCCCTTGGTCCCCCTCCAAAGGGGGAATTTTTAAAATTCCTCTTATTAAAAATTTCAGAATATAATTTCAATTATGGTTTGAGTTGAAAAAAAATCATTTATCGAAGCTCGTATTCAGTTTCCCCCTTTGGAGGGGGACGAAGGGGGAGGAAAGATGAAAATCAATTGGGAACGGTCTTTTTTCAATTACATAAAACAAAAAAATCCCCCCGGTGTAACCGAGAGGATTTCAGTATTTATTCTTTCAGAAATTACTTCTTAAAATAAGCTTTCGCCTGTGCATCGTTCGGATCTAATTCCAACACTTTGTTCCACATTGCATCTGCTTTTGCTTTGTCTTTCATCGGAGAGTTTACGTAGTAATCACCCAAATATTTGGAAGCTTCAATAATGTACGCTTTGTAAGAACCTGAAGCGATGTCTTCCGGAGTCAAAGCAGCCAGGAAGCTTTCGTATTGCGGTTGTGCCAGATACGTTTTAGCCTTCGGGTTTGCATCCATTTGAACACGCGCTCTTGCTTGCCAGAAATGTCCGCCTGGGAATGTGGGGCTCATCGCTACCAAACGTCCGAAAATAGAATCTGCCATTTTGTAATCCTTCGGTCCGAAGTAGTAAGCTCTACCGAAATCGTAATATTCGATAGCCTGCATTTTGGAAGGATATTGGTTCATTTTTTGAGTATATACCTCGATCAATTTCGGATAATTTTTCTTTTCTGCATACAATTTTGCGATATCCGAAAGATATTCTGCCGCTTTTGCAGTATCGATAGAAGCTGCCAGGTAATATTGTTCGATCGTTTTGTCTTCCAGCCCCAATTTATCGTAGATTAAACCACGGTATTTATAATCAGTAGAAATAATTTTGTCTTTAGTAACAATTTTAAGGAAGTTGTCGCTTTCTTTTAAAGCTTCTGCATAACGCAAGCTGTCTGCTGCTTCGTTACATTCATATAATGAATAGTACAAAATACGTTTCGTATACAAATTCACAAAACCGTTCTTTTCAACCTGCTGAATTTGGGTTAATGCGTTGCAGTATTGCTTCGCTCCGAATAGGGAGCTTGCATAACGGTAACGCGCTTCGTCCGTATCATTTAGTTTTAAATACTTTTCCCATGATTCGATAGCGGCAGCATACTGATCGAAAAGAATATTCAATTCGGCATTTTGTCTGTATGCAGGTGCATAGTTCGGATCCGCAGCTTGCGCCTTTTTGTATTCTTCGTTTGCCAACTTGTAGTTTTGAACGCGTTGGTAAATTTGAGCTTTACGAACAATCACTCTTGCTGAATTTGGCTCGATTGCTAATGCGTTGTTGTATTGCTCTGTTGCTTGAGTAGCATTAGACCCGCTTTGAGCCAATAATACATCCCCCAAAAGAACGTAAGCATCTACATTTTTAGGGTCCAGACGAACAACATCACGTAAATATGATTCTGCCGTTTTCAGATTTTTAACCGGACCTGTAGCGTATGTTTCAGCAATGCGGTGAAGTACAACAGGATTTTTGCGTTTTGTTTTCTTTATGATCTCGCAGAATTGCTGACCTGCTGTTGTTGTATCTCCCTGGAAATACAATACTTTTGCTGCAGCAACCATTCCCAGCTTGTCTTCCAAATTGATTGAACCTGCTTTTCTCCACATGATGATAGCTGAATCCTTTTCTCCGATCAGGGCATAGAAGTTTCCGAAGAAGAAAGCATTCTCTACACTTGTCGGGTCAGCCTGTACCAACTTTTGATAATCTTTGCGCGCCAGGTCATAACGCTCGTTTTCCGTTTTCTTGTTAGCGTCCTGCAAGGTTTGCGCCTGTGCGGCAGTTCCCAAACTTAATGCAAGAACGAATAGTTTTAACTTGTTCATGTTTTTTTGTCTTTTCAACGTATTGGTCCTTATACAATTCCTTTGCCAAATTAGTATAAACTGATTAAATGGAATCGTTTATTAACGATTATTTCATATTAATCGACTTGGTGGTATACCTCATTGATTGAAATGAGCCTTTTTTAATTC
>CAMLLB010000059.1 GCA_946480815.1 uncultured Flavobacteriales bacterium | reverse complement strand
AACTTTTAAGCCCTTTAAACCCTTTGAATCTCTTGAACTTTCAAGTGTTTTAAGAACTTTTTGCTTCTCACTTCTCATTTCCCGGATGAATCTTCTTATATTTAAGAAAGGTCATTTTATGGATAATACGCATGTAAACTACCAAAGACGCATCTTTACTATCCTATTGTTAGTGGTGGTAACTGCAGTTATCTACCTGGCAAATGGCATTTTATTCCCGATTATTCTTGCTTTTATTTTGGGTGTTTTGATCCGGCCGATTGATTCCTTTCTGCAACGTAAATGGCATTTTCCCAAATTGTTGTCAGTGATCATTACAGTTACAATAGCAGTTGTTTTCTTTGCAGCTATTCTCGTTCTCCTGGGACTTCAATTAAGGGATTTCTTTGATGATTTGCCTACCCTGGAAAAAAACATGATGAAAGTAATCCATGATTTGGCCGATTGGATCAATAAAACGTTCGGAGTAACCAATTTTCAGCAGGAGAAGATCGTAAAGGAAAATTTTATGAAGAAAGGAAATTTTTTCTCCATGGAAAGTTTCGGGTCTTTTACAGGAGCAATGGTGAATTTTATTTTGGTCCCGCTTTACCTGTTCCTGTTTTTATTTTATCGCTCACTTCTGTTGGAATTCTTAATGAAATTGGTTCCTTCAAAAAGTACGGAAAAAATGCAGATTATTGTCAATGATATTAAAGTGATTATCCGGATGTATATTCTGGGTTTATTACTGGAAGTTGCGGTGGTGGCAAGTTTAACGACTTTGGGATTATGGATTATTGGTGTGAAATACGCGCTTTTCCTCGGGCTTTTGGTTTCGCTGTTAAACCTCATTCCCTATGTTGGAATATTGGTTGCAAACCTTTTAAGTTGCCTCATTTCACTTTCCAACAATCCAAGTCTGGAACAATCGGTTTTGGGAGTTTTGGCAGTAATTGGTACTGTCCAGCTAATTGATAACAACATCCTTTTGCCTCGGATTGTCGGTTCCAAAGTAAGGATCAATGCGCTGGCTTCCATCATATGTGTTATTGTGGGAGGTTCGCTTGCCGGTATTCCGGGAATGTTCCTGGCAATTCCGATAACTGCGATTATGAAAGTTGTCTTTGATGCGATTCCATCGCTGGAACCTTACGGGTATTTGTTGGGAGATGAAATGCCGAAGTCGCTGTTCTGGACGAAAAAGAAAGAAATTACCAAACAGATCGTAAAAGAACAAATCAGGAATCCACATTCAAGATCCGGCGGAGTGACGAAATCGAAATCGGCATCGAAGCCCCGAACTAAAGAGGAATAAAGTCCTGAAATCAAAGCTGGAAGTGTTAACCTTTCTGGTTCGCTATTTTTTTGTTTTTTTGTATAGAATTGAATGTTGAATGAACCAAAAGTGGATTCTCAAATTCAAATATACCAATCTTATGTGCGTCGATGTATAGTATTCCAACATATAAAATCGCAATCCTGTTCTTGTCATTGGTACTATTCCAAAGCTGCGGTTATAGCAGTCCAGGCCGCGAAAATGTGAAAACTGCTTATGATTCGGAGCAGGAATATGACAGTCTGCGACCTTTAGCATCTTATCAATATGTATATTCTTTTAAAGAGGGATTTGCAATCGTGGTAACGAATAAGAAATATGGGTTCATCAACAAAACAGGAATGAATAGTATACCGTGCCAATACGATTATGCTTATGACTTTAGTGAAGGATTTGCAATTGTGGTAATGAATAAAAAATATGGTTTTATTGATTCCACAGGAAAAGAAATCACGTCCTTAAAGTATGATTTCGCAACCGATTTTCAGAATGGCAGAGCTATGGTGAAACTGGATGATAAATGGGGTTTTGTCGATGAAAAAGGAACAGAAATTATACCGGTAAAATGCGATAATGCCAACGGATTTGAAGAAGAATTAACAACGGTGAGCGAAAATGGTCAATGGTTCATTGTCGATAAAATGAATAATAGGAAACCGGTTACTCATAAAAGTAATGGAATTTCCTCCTTTAATGAAGGACTTGCATCCATTGAGATCGGAGGAAAAAGAGGATGTATGGATAAGCAGGGAAACATTGTGATTCAGCCGAAATACGATCTTGTATTTTATTTCCGGGAAGGATTGGCCTTGGTTGATTTGAATGAAAAACGAGGGTTTATAAACAAAAAAGGACAAGAAGTCGTTCCGTTGATATATGATGGTTTTCCGGGGTTTCGCGAAGGAATGGCAGCAGTAGAGGTCAATGACAACTTTGGTTTTATCGATAAAAACGGAAAAATGGTAATTCCCTCGAAGTATAGGGATGTCCATGACTTTTATGATGGTTTGGCACGCGTTCGGATCGGGAAAAAAGTTGGATGTATCAATCCGAAAGGTGAAATGATCATTCAACCGGTTTACGATGAAATAATGGTCGGTGAAGGAGTTCTTGGAGTTATTGCTGACGGAAAAGGGCAATTTTTAGATTTAAAAGGGAAAGCATTGTTTCCGGATGTGTATGAGAATTTATACGGTTTTAGTGACGGAGCAGCTTTGGTAAAGAAAAACGGGAATTGGTTTTTCATCGACAAGCAGGGACATCGATTATTTTAAGAACTCAAAACAGAATAGAACCTACACCGGAATAAGGTCCTGGAACCAGAATCCGTATTCGATCGGTTCGTTTTCCTGGTTTTTGGCTGTATACGTTTTGAGCACTTTTTCTCCCGTTTCAAAGCTGATCGGTTTTTTAAAGATCGGACCATCAAAAACAAAGGTGTGAAATTCCCCGTTCTCGCCACATGGATCTACATTCTCCGGTAAATCGGCGAGAAATTGGTGATCGATTACTCTGCCAACAAACTCCTCACTCAGTTTGGAACCATCTACACAAACGACAATCGTTTTAAAACCCAGGTCGATAAATTCCCGGACCAATTCATTCGTATCTTGTTTCCAGAGTGGAAAATGTGCTGAAATGGAAACTTCCTGTAGTTTTTGTTCCCGGTACTTTCTCAGGTCTTCCAGGAAAATATCCCCAAAAATACAGTCCCGGATTCCTTCTGATTTTAGCTCGTTGATGGCTGCATTCATAACCGCTTCGTAAGCTTGTATATCCGAGCTGGCCGGTAAGTGAACTTTTTTGGCAGGAATTCCAAGAGCTTCAGCTTGTGCAATTAGCAATTCACTGCGAACTCCGTGCATGGAGATACGATCGGCTTCCTCATTCAACGTTGTGAGCAGGTATCTAATCTCAAATTGTTTGTCCTGAAGGATTTTGTAAAGCGCAAGGGTACTGTCTTTCCCTCCGCTCCAATTGAAATAAGCCGGAATCAAACGTCCCATTCTTCATTTAAGAACGCAACAATTTTACGCGCCGTGGTATTGAAATAACGCTTCGTACGGTATCCACCTACCCAGGTAATTCCGCGAACAGCATTCGTTAGGAATACTTCATCGGCAACCAATAAATTGGAAGGCAGGATCGGACATTCATACACCTTTAATCCGTTTTTTAACGCCAGGTTGATCACCTGCATCCGCATCGTTCCTGCCAGGCAGCCGTCAGAAAGACTTGGTGTATAAAGAACCCCGTTACTTACTACAAAAATATTGCTGTGTGAACTTTCAAGGATCTGGCCGTTATCGTTGGTAATCAACATATCGTCCAGGCCTTTTTCTTTTGCTGAAATAGCAGCAAGTACATACAGAATTCCGTTTTTTGTTTTGTAATTGGAAAGGATATTCTTCGTTTTTTTAATGTCCTGGTACAGATCTACTTCCAGTCCTTTTGCATTCAAGCCGAACAAGTTGTGTTCAATCGGATAGATTTCAATGAAATAACTAACTTCATTTGTATCAGGAAGATACGTCCCACCTCCTAAACGATCAATTGAAAGCCTTACGCGTGCTCCCTCCGTGATTTTACATAACTGGATCAGTTCGTCAATTTGCTGCTGAAAGAATTCGGTCGTGTAAAAAGCAGGCAAACGCATTTTTAAGATCTTTGCTCCTTCTACCAGCCTTGAAAAATGATGAGACAGGTTCAAAACTTTTCCGTTCATAATACGAATACTTTCAAAAAGTCCGTCTCCATAAGTGTAACCCCGGTTCCCCGCAGTAATGGAATGTCCTGTGTTACTGATGATTTTACCGTTATTGTTTACGAATAATTCCTGATCGCTCATTTAAAGTAGGTTTTGAAATGCAATTCTTACTTGTTCAATATTAGTAATTAAAATGAAAACAATCCCGAAAACGGCACCGGATATATGCGCATCATGTGCAATATTTGTTTTTCGGTTACGATCGGAATAAATCTCAAATGCCAGGTAGATCAGTCCGAAAATCCATGCACTTATCGGAACAGGAATGAACATGAAGCCGATTTTCATTCCCGGATCAAGCATGATCATGGCGAACAGGATAGCTGATGTCACACCGGAAAGGCCTAAAGATCTGTAGTTTGGATTGTCTTTATGCCTGATGTAAGAAATCGAACTTGAAGCGAACATCGAGACGATTATGAAAGCCCAAAATATAATTTCACCTAAAAGAGGGCCATAGAAATTGTAGAGATAAAATTCAAAATACCTTCCGAAATAATAAAGCGTAATCCCATTGAAAAAAAGATGTCCGAAATCTCCATGCAAAAACGCATGTGTTATAAAACGATAGTATTCCCTGTCATATTTCACATAGTACGGACTGAAAAGGTATTTTTCCATGAAGTCGCGGTTGTTAAAACCAATAAAGGACATGATTGCCATCGTGCCCAGGAGAATGTATGTTGAATAAATTTGAGGTTCCATTTTGTAAGGAATAAGTATCTTGCAGTAAAATTGCTCATTATTTTTTGAACCTTTATGAAATTTAGCAGAGTTCTATTACTATTTCTCACGACCACACTCACACTTACCTTAATCAGATGCAGTTCTGAAATTGATAAAACAGATCCCATTTTCGACCAGAAAGTCTCCCTGAAAAAGCGTATTTCCTTAGCGGTTGAATCCGATTTATTAACAAAATTGAAATTCCCGGAAAGTATCAAAGATTCCGTTTATGCTTTTTATAAATCGCGTGATTTCAGACCCGTTTGGGCAAATGATTCCATGTTACTAAAAAAAGGGCTGAAATGGAAAGAACTGTTGGATTTCCCTTGTGCACTGGGTTTACCCGATAACAGACCTTTTAAGTTTAAAGAAGATTCACTGACAACTACTTCGATCATCCAGGAATTTGTATTGACTGCCCGGTTGGCACAATTGCAGCAAGATCTGAAAGTAGGTTTCCTGGATACATCAATCAATGCTTACCGGCCGATAGTTTCCGTTGATATTCAATCATTGAATAAGTCCATAAAACAAATGGATACAGTAAAAGATTGGGGAAACTGGTTGGCAAAAATGGGTTCTTCAAGACCGGAATACCAGGCTTTGGCAAGGGAATTATTTCGTTACGCATACAAAAAAGAACTATCGGCAATCCATTTCGAAGTTCCGGCTTTAGTAGAAGACTCGATCCGTTGTCTGGAACTGGCAGAAGAATCGCTGATTGATAAAGGGTATTTGGATCCCAAAAAGACAGATGCTGAATCCTTTTGGGATGCTATGGGCCGTTTTCAGGCAGATAATGGCTTGAAAGCAGATGGTGTCATTGGGGTTTATACCCGGAAAGCATTGGGGGAATCGGAACGTTACAAATGTCACAGGGCGATTTTGTCGATGGAGAGATGGAGATGGCGTGAACCTTTTCCGCTCGACAGATACCTTTGGGTAAATATTCCTGAATACAAATTGCGGATCTTCTACAACGATAGTTTGCTCTCAGAGCACCGGGTGGTTGTCGGAAAACCGGAAAATCAAACACCACAGCTAAGCTCAAAGCTTCGCGCAATTGTTTCATTGCCTTATTGGACACAACCGCAGTCCATTGCCAGTAAAGAATTTTTACCGGCTATTCAACGCAATTCAAATTATGTGGCAAAGAACCATTACAAGGTTTACCGCGGCGATACGGAAGTTGATCCGACAACCATCAACTGGAAGCGATACAAGGAAAAGAATTTTCCGTTCAGGGTCAGACAGGAACCGGGTGATGATAACGCACTTGGACTGGTGAAATTCGAATTCAATAATAAATACGGGGTCTACATTCACGATACACCTTCCAAAGGATTCTTTAATAAGGACATTCGTGCGTATTCACACGGTTGCATGCGCTGTGACATGCCGGATTCCCTGGCGCGTTTCATTCTTACACGGGACGAGAGACAAAAAATGACCCGTGATTCATTGGACACTTTGATTGCGCGTAAAGAACACTTCACCATTCCATTGAGAAAACCAATTCCCCTGCAGGTTGATTATATTACGGTTGTTGTGAATGAAAAGGGAAATTTACTCTTCTTTCCCGACGTGTATGACCGGGATGAGAAATACCTGGAGATGATGAAGATTTACCCGAAGTCGAATTAGAAATTATCAATTACTTAATTATCAAGTTGGTTATCCTTGATAATTCCAACGTTGATAATTGATAATTAAAAAAGTACTTTTGTAAAAAAAATAAAAACATGTCAATTATCATTGCTCCTTCTATTCTATCCTGCGATTTTGGAAATCTTGAACGCGATTTTGAATTAATCAATCAAAGTGAAGCGGATTGGTTCCACGTTGATGTGATGGATGGAGTTTTTGTTCCGAATATTTCCTTTGGTTTTCCAATTATTTCGGCTTTGAAAAAAGTAGCGAAGAAGACCATTGATTGCCATATCATGATCGTAAATCCGGATCAATATATCACAGACTTTGCAAAAGCAGGGGTGGATATTCTGACCGTTCATTATGAAGCATGTACACATTTACACCGTACCATTGCTGCAATTCATGAAGCAGGAATGAAAGCCGGTGTTGCATTGAATCCGCACACACCTGTTTCTGTCCTGGAAAATGTGATTTCAGATTTGGACCTGGTATTGATCATGTCGGTCAATCCTGGATTTGGCGGACAGAAGTTCATTCACCAGGCAATTGAAAAAGTGAAACAAACCAAAGAGTTGATTGCAAAAACCGGTTCCAAAGCGATCATTGAGGTTGATGGAGGAGTAAATACCGAAACCGGAAAATTGTTGGTTGATGCGGGTGCTCAGGCGTTGGTTGCAGGTAGTTTTGTGTTCAATAGTCCCGATCCGAAAGCAACAATTTCTTCTTTGAAAAAGCTTTAAATGCTTGATTTTTTTCAGCAGCGATTTTCCTATATCCATCAATTGAATTTGAGCTGGATTGCTCATTTGATGAAAGACGATCAGGATATTCCCTGGGATATTAAAGTAGCTCTTTCCCAATTGATTAATTCACAGCATATTGCTGTTGCGGGTATTTTAGACCTGGAAGAAGAGTCGGATCTGAACGACGTGTTGCCCGAAATGTATTGGGAATCGTTGGAGCGCGACAATTACAAGCAATGGATGACTATTTTTTTGCAATACAACCAAGGGCTAAATGATAATGTTGAGTGGCTGACTCCCCTTTTGTTCAAATCGCTGCATGAAAGTGCACAGTATATCGGTCAGTTAAAATTGCTGGTGGCTCAGCATGGGTTGGAAGCACTGGACGAAACGCTTTTAAAAGTAGATTAAGGAAAGGATTATTGAAATTTGAATCACTTGAACTTTTTGATGTTTAATTTTTAGAACATGAACCTCCCTCCATACACTGTTTTCCCGGAATTAAGAACCGAAAGATTACTTCTGCGTGAAGTGGTTGATGCGGATATTCCCTCTTTGCTGGAAATACTGACCTATGATGGTAAAGCGGCAGCTACATTGGAAGAAGGGATTCAAATGATTGAAAAGAACCGGCAAAATTACCAGGATGGAGACTCCGTAAATTGGGTCATTGAAAAACTTGAAACAGGAGAATTGGTTGGTTTTATAGGATATTACCGCGGCTTCGAACATGGAATCGGTGAAGTAGGATTTATTCTGAAAGCCGCATTTCGTGGTCAGGGCTTCATGTCTCCTGCCCTTGCACTAGCTGCCGAATTTGGGTTGAACCAAATGCAGCTCAAACAGGTTACTGCTTTTACGAAGCCTAAAAATGAAAAAGCAATAGCAGTGCTGGAGCGAAATCACTTTTTAGCGGAAAATGAAATGGAAGGAGCTTACCTGAAATTAGTCTATTCTCCCCGAAGTTTGTAAACCATTTAGTTAATTGGTTTCTTTGCTCGTTGATCTATTTGTAAACCTTTTAGTTAATTGGTTTACTTAGACGCGCTAAATTACATACGAATACCCTGCTGAAAAAATCCTTGAAAATCCCGAGGTTTGTAAACCATTTAGTTAACAGGTTTCTTTTTGTCTGTTGATCTATTTGTAAACCTTTTAGTTAATTGGTTTCCTGGAATGCACTAAATTGCATGCCAACACTCTGCTGAAAAAGAATCAATTACACCTGTTTCTCAACCTAATATTTCAAAAAAACAATTTTTCTAACGCCATTCTCCAATAAATAACTAATTTTGCGGCGGGGTAAGTCTTTTACGACCAGCTCCCTCTAATTCCTCCAGGACGGGAACGTAGCAAAGGTAAGAGGTTGTAGCGGTGCGATAAGAGTAGCTTACCCCTCTTTTTTTATTCCTCATTCTGTTTCTCATTCACATTACAAAGTTCAGAGAATGAAGTAGTGTTCTCATTCTGTCTGGCTCACCCTCACACTTCCTGACGTAATATTGCGTTTTTACGTCAAAAATTCTTGTTGGTACATAAATCCCTCCTTCTCTCGCTCGAAGGTGCGACCAAAACCTGGGGTTTTACTTTGCATCCTTAACTTCTTTGCGTTTTATAAAAAAAACTATTTCTTGTTTCTCATTGACACTATGAAGTTCAGAGAACGAAGTAGTGTTCTCATTCTCTCCCGATAGCTATCGGGACTCATTCCGCGTTCTACCTGTGGATAAAAACTTCGTAACTCGCAATTCCGAATGCGCAATTACTTACTAAATGCATATACCTTTGAGATTCAAATAAAATAAACATGAAATTTTTCATTGATACAGCAAACCTGAATGACATCCGTGAAGCCTACGATTTAGGGATTTTGGATGGTGTTACAACCAATCCGTCTTTAATGGCGAAGGAAGGCATCACAGGTCAAAACAATATTTTAAAGCATTACGTAGATATCTGTAAAATTGTAGATGGTCCGGTAAGTGCCGAAGTGATTGCAACCGATTTCGAAGGAATGGTCCGTGAAGGAGAAGCTTTGGCTGAATTGCACAAAAACATCGTTGTGAAAATTCCGATGATCCCGGAAGGAATTAAAGCAATCAAGTATTTTGCATCGAAAGGGATCAGAACGAATTGTACTTTGATATTCAGTGCCGGACAAGCTTTGCTTGCTGCAAAAGCTGGTGCAAGTTACGTTTCTCCGTTTGTCGGACGTTTGGATGACGTTTCAACAAATGGTTTGGACCTGATCCAGCAAATCCGAATCATTTATGATAATTACGGATTTGAAACAGAAATCCTTGCAGCTTCCATTCGTCACCCGATGCATATTATTCAATGTGCCGAAATTGGTTCGGATGTCATGACAGGGCCATTGAGTGCAATTTTGGCATTGGCGAAACATCCCTTAACGGATAACGGATTGGCGCAATTCCTGGCAGATCACGCGAAGGGTAACAAGTAATATGTAATATTTCATATTAGAAGGTAAAGGTGGCTGAATACTTGCGCTAAAGCTTCAGCATAAGCGTAGCGGAGTCGAAGTCACCTTTTAACTTGCAATTATCTCATTTATCCAGCTATTCCCCTCCTTTAACCCGAATATTCTTCCTTTAGTCCAAAATCGGTTGACTGCTTTAACCATTCTGTTATTTTTGTGATAATATTCTATTTATGAAGAAACTGATCGCAGTCCTTGCATTTTTTTCTGTCTTGTTTTCGGCAAATGCACATGAATATTACTTTGCTTTTGGTGAAGTGGAATATAACCCAACGACCAAAAAACTGGAAATCAGCCTGGAAATAAGTGCTCATGACTTAGAATTCGACATGCAAAAATCCGGGATTATTCTGGATAAACATATTGAGAATCAAAGCGGGAATGCTGATTTCAAAAAACAACTGGAAACCCATATTGCAAAAGGCTTTGTGATCTCTATAGATGATTCTCCTATCCCACTTACTGTAATTGGTTTTGATGTAATGGCAACCGGATTAGTGTATGTATACGCAGAAAGCGAACCGGTTGATCTGAATAAATCCATTGCCTTTAAATTTGATCTCCTGATGGAATCCTTTCCCAATCAGCAAAACAAAATCACTTTTATTCGAAATAACGAAAAACAGACTGCGGTATTTTTGCCCACTAAACCTACAGAAGTCATAACCCTGTAACTATGAAAAAAATTCTCTCTTCCTCCCTTGTTCTTTTAGCTCTGAATGTTTCGGCGCAGACGAAATTTGCTCAATTGGATATTGAACTTCCAACACCAAATGAATACCGGACGGCTGCCGGAGCTCCGGGCCATGGCTATTATCAGCAAAAAGCAGATTATAAAATGAACCTCACTTTGGATGATACCAAACAAACTATTCGTGGAGAAGAAGTCATTACCTATACCAATAATTCTCCCGATGTATTGGAATACTTGTGGCTGCAACTGGATCAGAATATCTTCAAGCCTGATTCCGACAGTAAATTAATCGCTGTGGAGAAAATGGAAGATTTTCAGTCGATTAAAGACGTGGAGCGCAAATTGATGACCTTTGAAGGTGGCTTCAATATCGAAATGGTGGCTACCGTAAACGGAGAAAAAATGCGCTATGCGATCAATAAAACGATGATGCGTATTGATCCGGCAAAACCTTTGGGACCGAAACAAAGCATTTCATTCCGGATCAAGTGGTGGTACAATATTAATGACCGTATGAAAGTCGGAGGAAGATCCGGTTACGAATACTTCGAAAAAGACAATAATTACCTCTACACCATTGCACAGTTTTTTCCTAGAATGTGTGTATATAATGATGTAGAAGGCTGGCAAAACAAACAGTTTTTAGGAAAAGGAGAATTTACGCTTCCTTTCGGAGATTATGAAGTTTCCATTACAGTGCCTTCGGATCATATTGTAGCAGGCACAGGAGAATTGCAAAACGGAGCTTCCGTTATGACGCCTGAGCAAAAGCAACGCATGGAGAAAGCAAGATCTTCCAATGTGCCGGTTTTAATCGTGACCCAGCAAGAAGCTGAAAATGCAGAGAAAAATAAAGCAACAAGTACCAAAACCTGGACTTTCAAAGCGAAAAACGTACGTGATTTCGCCTTTGCTACTTCCCGTAAATTCATGTGGGATGCACAAAATACTGTTGTAAAAGGAAAGAACATCCTGTGTATGTCTTTTTATCCGAAAGAAGGAAATCCGCTTTGGGAGCGTTATTCCACTAAATTGGTCGCTCACACGATCCAAACTTATTCCAAATACACGATCGATTATCCGTACCCGGTTGCAATATCTGTTCACTCGAACCAGATCGGGATGGAATACCCCATGATTTGCTTCAATGGAGGAAGACCAAATGAAGATGGAACGTATTCGGAACAGACAAAATATGGCATGTGGGGAGTAATTATCCACGAAGTTGGGCACAACTTTTTCCCGATGATCATCAATTCTGACGAGCGTCAGTGGTCGTGGATGGATGAAGGGTTGAATACCTTTGTTCAGTATCTGACAGAGCAGGAATGGGAACGCGGATATCCTTCCAGAAGAGGTCCGGCTTCCATGATCACGGATTACATGCGCGGCGACAAGAAATTTATTTCTCCGATCATGACCAATTCCGAGTCGATCTGGCAATTTGGGAATAACGCTTATGGAAAACCGGCTACAGCATTGAATATTTTACGTGAAACCGTGATGGGAAGAGAACTATTCGATTTTGCGTTTAAAACCTATTGTGAACGCTGGAAATTCAAACACCCTACTCCGGCAGATTTATTCCGTACCATGGAAGATGCATCGGGTGTGGATCTGGATTGGTTCTGGAGAGGCTGGTTCTATACGACAGAATACGTGGATGTTTCTTTGGATTATGTGAAGCAGTTTGAATTGAACTCGAATAATCCGGAAGTTGAAAAAGCGGAATCGAAAAAAACGGATGATTCAAAACCTCCCTTTATCGGGGATATTCGCAACAAAGAATCGATCAAGCAAACAGTGAACGAAAGAGATACGGCAATAGATGATTTCTATGCAAAAAGAGATGTTTACAAAGTAGATCGTCTGGATAAAAAGGAGTACGAAGAATTCCAGTCGAAATTGACCTCGGAACAAAAGAAATTATTGGAATCCAAAAAGCAATTTTACGAACTGTCTTTCACAAACAAAGGCGGTTTGGTGACTCCGTTAATTATCCAGGCAACATTTGAGGATGGTTCGACACAGGAAGTACGTATTCCGGCAGAAATCTGGAAAATGGACGATCTGACAGTAACAAAAGTGTTGATCTTTGATAAACCGGCTGTGTCTTTTCAATTGGATCCGTTCCTGGAAACAGCAGATTGTGATGTGAATAACAATTCCTTCCCTCCTGCTTCCAAACCAACCCGATTCCAGCTGTTCCAGCAAAAGCAAAGCAACGAGAACCCGATGCAGCGACAAAAGCGTTTGGAGAGTGGGAATTAATCGATATGAAAAATATTTTCACAGTTTTTTTAGTTGTTTCTTTTGTATTTGGATCAGAAGCTCAAAACGAAATGAAACCTGTTGGAGAATTAATTAACCTACAGGAACCAGCTTGGGACTTTGTCAGTAAATGGATTGGGGATGCTAAAAATCAGGTAGAAGTTCTTTCCTGTGACCCAATCAAAGCAAGAGAAGCATTGTTTCATGCGCAAGTTACTACTCGTTCACCGATGGAAGCAATTATTTATTCGACGGGAGGTGTTTTAATTGATAATGGTTGGATCCGCATTTTAGGAGCTGGGAATTCCAAATTAAACAGGTCGCTTCCTGATTGGAATAAGGGTAAATCTTTTAATGATTTTGGCGAGGGAATGTCTTTTTTGTTAATTGCTGACGATGCTATTGGAGGGCTTTTTGCTATTAATGCAGGTAAATTTGCACCAGATAATTTTGGAATAGTTTATTATCTTGCACCAGAAACCCTGCAATGGGAATCTTTGAATCAAACATATTCTGATTTCCTGAACATGTGCTTCAATGGAAACTTGGACCAGTTTTATAAAGGGTTTCGTTGGGAAAATTGGAAAACGGATGTTTCAACATTAGATGGAAATAACATATATAGTCTTTTCCCTTTTTTGTGGACAAAAGAAGGACAGGACATTGAACATACTTCTAAAAAACAGGTTCCAATTGAAGAACAGTATATGTTTCTCATGGATTCTAGAAGACAATTTGGATTAGAATAAGGATTAAATAACTTTTGATCCATTAATCATGTTAAATCTTTTAAACTCGGTTTCTGCCTGGCCAAAAGGAAAGGAAACATATAATGTTACTCCGTCTTTCATTTCAAGTGTACCTCTTCTCATCCTGATCTTGATGGGATTAGTGTTGGTTGGTATGTTGATTGTTTGGTGGAGACCGAAACAGAATAGAAAATAACTGCTAACTTTGATCATAAATCATCTAAAATCATGAAACAATCTCTCTTTTTTATTTTACTCCTATTCTCCGGTATGTTAGCCCATGCTCAAAACGGCGAGGATACATTGGTAAGAGCTGTTTTTGAAAAGTACCGTTCTGATTTGCTAAATGACCGGGGCTCTGAAGCAGTAAAAAGTGTTGACAGCAGAACTATTCAATATTATTCGGACCTATTGGAATTAACTAAAACAGCTGATTCGTCTAAAATTGAAACACTTTCCATTATGGATAAAATGTCTGTTTTAATAATGCGTCTTAAAATTCCAAAGGAAGAAATATTGTCTTTTAAGGGAGAAGACCTCTTTATTTATTCTGTTAATCATGGAATGGTCGGGAAAGGCGGTGTCTCCAGAAATAATATTGGTAAAATTACAGTTGATGGGAATTTTGCATCTGCACAGCTTATGGCGAAGGGCATTTCTTCTGAAATTCACTTTGAGTTTTACAAAGAGAATGGTAGCTGGAAACTGGATTTGACCTCTATATTTCCCTTGACAACACTTATTTTTGATAAACTTATCCTGGATAGCGGAAAGAGTGAGAATGAATTTTTATTACCACTTGTTGAAGCTGCGAGTGGTAAGAAAGTAACACCCGAAACCTGGTTACCGTTGAAATGAAAACAATCTTCGCAATTATAGGCAGCGCCAGCGAAAACTCCACCAACCAGCGTTTGGTTGAATTCCTTGCCGATTCCACGAAGAGCGAATTGAATTGGATCATTTTCAATGAATTGAAAAGCCTTCCGCATTTTGATCCGGAGTTATCAGTAAACAATACGCCAAAAGAGATTATTGCTTTCAGAAAGCAAATCGAAGAAGCAGACGGAATCCTGATCTGTACGCCCGAATATGTGTTCAGCATCCCTTCCGGCTTAAAAAATGCTGTCGAATGGTGTGTTTCTACTACTGTTTTTTCAGAAAAACCAACAGGATTGATTACGGCTTCGGCACAAGGGGAAAAAGCGCACGAAGAATTGCAATTGATTATGAAGACCCTGATGGCCAATTTCACACCTGAAACTACACTCCTGATTTCGGGTGCAAAAGGTAAAATAACAGATCACATAGCTGCTCAAACCAAATCTGATCTGGAACGATTTATGAAAGCATTTCGGGCACTCTTTTAAACAGGATCTATTAACCGTATTTAGGAATGATAAAGGATTGATTATCTGAATATTTCATCGTTGAAAAGCGTTAATAAATGTTCCTTTGAAGGGCTTTTTAACGAAAAAAACAACACGAAAATCAATAGGAGTCCGGCTTCATTTTGACGCTATTATAATTGCAAAAATTGATCCAATAATTTTCTGAAAGAGTTGATTTAAAAATAAATACATATTCGAAAGTTCCTTTCCTCAATTCTAAAACGATTTTGGTTCGTTGTCAATTGACGAAAAATTAATATTTAAAAAGATCCTCCAAAAAACTTAAGGCATTGTTATCACTGGCTTTAAGCCTTAAAAATCAGTTGCTTGTAACTTAGCTTCGGTTTCGAAACCCTTATTCACTTTAAAAAATTCGTTATGAAGAAAAGCAACAACACACTAAAACAACTATTCGCTACCGGTGCTATTGCACTGATGGGATTTGTCGCAAACGGACAATTGTTGGAAACAATGGGTACTGCAGGTAGCGGTACGCAAACAATCAGTGCCAGAGAAACTGCTGGTAGTTTTGACTTGACAGTTCTTACATATGCAGGATCTGCAGATATGAGAATTACGACTCCTTCAACAGGTTATACCGGAGCATCAGGAAGTTACAATACTTTGATCCAGGCGCAGGAAGATTTTGAAATGCAGGGAATCAATGCGGCAAGATGTATAAGTACGGACTCCATTCACTTTGGGATCAACAAAAACACCAATGCTTCTAATGGAATCGACTACCTGGCATTGGAGTACAGCAGTGACAATGGGATTACCTGGACTGCAATCTCCTACCCTGCATTACCTACGGGAACAGGAACTGCAAAATGGTACAGAGTTGGTGCAGCATTGCCTGCAGGTGCTCATGTAGCAAACTTGCGTATCCGTTTCAGAAATACATTGGTTGGAACTTCTTCTTCCAATCCTCAATTCAGAATCGATGATATCGCATTCTCTTGTGGTTCAACAACACCTTGTGGTGAGTTGACTGCAATGATCGATGTTACAGGTTCTACTGTAGTATGTGCTGCAGGAACACCGCCGGAACTAACAGCAATTACAGGGATTATATCTCCGTTGTTTCAATGGTATAACCAGGATGGAATCGTTGCTGGGGCTACATCAGATGTGTTTTTTCCTTCGAATTCAGGGACTTACTATGTTGTTGTAAACAGTGAAAACGGATGTGAGGCTATTTCTGAAAAAGTGTATGTATTGCTTTATCCGCAAGTGGAATACTGCCCGATCGTTTTGGAAGGGTGCGACAAGGATACGGTTTCAGCATGTGTAAATGTGAAAGCACCGGATTTGTTTTTCTCTCAATACGTTGAAGGAAGCGGGTTCAATAAGTATGTGGAGATTTTCAACGGAACATGTACTTCTCTTGATCTGACAAATTACGAATTGCGTGCATACCATAACGGGGCATCTTTATCAGGAACTCCTACATTCACTATCGCACTTTCAGGAACAATCGCTGTTGGAGGAACAATCGTAGTTGCTCATCCATCTGCAACAGCATGGGGCGGAACTCCAAACATTTTCTCAGCGAACCTTCAGTTTAATGGTGACGATGCATTGGTGCTTTACAACCTGGTATCTGGAACTGCAGCTGATATCTTCGGTTCAGTAGGAAACGATCCGGGATCTTCCTGGAGAGACAGCGATACAACAAGTGCTACTTACCACTGGTCAACTGAAAATAAAACATTGGTAAGAAAAGCATGTGTTTACGCAGGTATTAATACAAATCCTGCTTTACCGGGTATCGGAGGATTCCCTACCTTGTTCACAGAATGGGATACACTTTCTACTGATGATGTAACTGGTTTGGGAACGCATACATACGGAGCTTCGTCTTATAATTTCACATTGGCTTCAGGTAATGCAACAATCCTTGGAACTACCGGAAATTGCGCAACGATCCAGGTTGGATCTGTAAATTCTGTAATCAACGTTGCGGGAACATTCTGTACATTCAATAACTGTAATGAAGATCCGGGACAAGTTGAAGTAAACGTGATTAATTGCGAGGCTCGCAGTATGAAAACAAAATCAGTGACTCAATCTTCTTCTTCTCCTTCTGTTGAATTGGCTCCTAACCCTACAAGCGGTTCGGTAATGATTACCTTCACTACAACTTCAGATGAAGAAGTTTCAATCGCAGTGACAGACCTTTCCGGAAAAGAGCAAATGTCAGTTCAAAACGGATTCTTGTCAAAAGGAACCCACCGAATGGAAGCTGATCTATCCAAATTGGCTGCAGGAACATACATCATTCGTATTGCTTCTGCTTCTGAAAACCAAACATTACGTGTGGTTAAGACGGAAAAATAGACAAGTATAAATTAGTTACTACCTGGAAAGTCCTTTCGTTTCGGCGGAGGGGCTTTTTTGTTTGCCAAAACGAGGACTTAAATTTTCCGGTACAGTTTAATCAATGTGATTTCCGGGTAAATTCCTACTCTTCCGGGGAAACCCAGATATCCAAAACCACGGTTTACGTAAAGCAGTTGTTTTCCTACCTGATATAATCCGGCCCATTTTTTATAACGAAAGGAAACCGGACTCCATTTTATCCCGAAACGTTCAATTCCAAATTGCATTCCGTGTGTGTGACCTGAAAGTGTCAGATCAATATCTGTTTTTTGTACTACTTGCTCATCAAAATGGCTCGGATCATGAGAAAGCAGGATTTTAAATGCTTCCGAAGGAACTTTTTCCAGTGTTTCATCCAGTTTGCCGCTCTGTCTGAAAGGTTTGGTCCCCCAGTTCTCAACGCCAAGCAGCCAGAATCCGGGTTTCAGCTCAACTGCTTCATTCAATAAAGGTGTGAACCCGATTTCTTTATGAATTGCAATCAGCTTTGTTAAGTTGGCATCTTTGGTTTCCTCCTTGTCCCACGGCACATAATCACCATAATCATGATTTCCAAGAATACTGTATTTTCCTTTTTTCGCCTGGATTTTGGAGAAAACCGGTTCCCATCCCAGCATTTCTTCTGCAAGATTATTGACCAGGTCACCGGTAAAGAATACAAAGTCAGCTTCCAGTTGGTTGATCAGTTGAATGGCCTTTTCTACTTTGTCGTGTTTATTAAAGAAACTTCCCACGTGAATATCACTGATCTGAACAATTTTCAAACCATCGGAATCTTCCGGAAGATTTTCAAACGGCAGATCAATCGTATGTGTTTTCCAATTCCATCTCCCCCAAATAATTCCTGAAAGAATTGCAAAGAATAAGGCAATGGCAATCCCAAAACCTATGGCTTCAATAAAAGCGATTCCTGTGATCAGGTAGATAATTCCGAAAATAAAAAAGCCAAGTGCGGGAACTCCTGTTGCGATCATGACACCAAAAGCATTGAACCCTTTTCTGTAATCCGTTGTTTTTCGATGGCGGAACATACGCATCATCAAAATCATGCTTCCGAAGAACAGGACCAATTGTACAATTCCCAATACAAGATAGAACGGGTGTTGAAGCTCGAAAAGAGAATAGGAAAACGTAGCCTGAGCTAAAAGAATAAGTAAAAGAATAATTCCAAACATGTGAAACTTTTTAAAGCATAAACAAAATTAGATGGTGCTAAGAAACCCTGCCGCCAATCTTCGTTAAAATCGGTGAATAATCGGTGAAATATTCGATCAACATTAAAATGTTAAAAATTAATACTCTTACTGAATCGTTTTTTTGGCTATTTTGGTGAAAAATAATCGCTATGAGTCGAAATTTGTACATCGTCCCGCATGATTTAACTGAGGTTGGAAACACTGCTTTGGACTATGCCTTATTCCTTGGTACGCACGTTAGAACAGATATTATGCTGTTGCATTTGGTCGACAATAAATCCAAAATTGCGGCTGTAGAAGCAAAATTATGGGAGATCGTGAAATCCAAGACAATTCCGACAAATGTGGAGATGTTCGTATTGGTAACGGTCGGAGATATTTTTACCGATATAAATAAAATTGCGAACAGAGAGCATGCCCAATTGATCCTTATGGGAACACATGGTGCAAAAGGATTCCAGAAATTAACCGGAAGCTTTGCCATGAAAGTGATTACCAGCTGCGATGTGCCGTTTATCATAGTACAAAAGGAAACCAAGCACGTAGAGATCAAAAACATCGTTGTTCCGATCGATTTAACAAAGGAAAGCCTTCAGATCGTGAGTCCTGCGGGAGATTTAGCGCGTATTTTTGATGCAACTGTTCACGTGATCGGTGAGAGACATACCGATGAAGGATTATCTCAGCAGACAAAAAACAGGGTTTTGCTTATTCGTAACAAATACGACGAAAAAGGTGCAAAATGTGAGGTGAATCTGCTTCCTTCCAGTGGTGGTTACTCCAAAAAAGTCATGGGATACGTGAATGAGAAGAAGATTGACCTGATCGCAATTGCGTATCACTCGGAAAGTTTACTTCCTCAATTTGATAATTTCGCTCAGTCATTAATTACCAATGATTTGAAATTGCCTTGCATGATCATTGCTGCGAAGCAATCCGGGAATTTATATTTCTAAGAAGGATATACTGGTTTAGGATTTTAGCAATCAAAAATGTTATTCGTTATATAACGAATACATAATATCATGTTTTGATATTTGGGTTGCTTTACCTGTGCTATTTCAAAATGTTCCTTCACCAATCTCCAGCTTGACTTTCTTTTACATTTTCAATTGTCAATTTTAAACTACCTTTGCGTTGTGGAATTAGGAGTTTATAACGAATTGCGCCTCGACCGTTTTACGGCTCCGGGAGCTTATCTGGAAGATGAAGAAGGGAACGATGTTTTGTTACCAACGAAATATGTGGATCCGTCTTTTCAGATAGATGATATGGTGAAAGTGTTTTTGTATAAGGATTCTGAAGGAAGAATTATAGCAACTACACTGACTCCGAAAGTGTTGGTGGACCAATTTGCTTTCCTGAAAATTGCAGAAGTGAACCAGTATGGTGCTTTTGCTGAATGGGGAGTTGAAAAACACCTGCTTATTCCCTATCGTGAACAACCGAAACCTTTGGAAGAAGGAAAGCATTATTTTATCTACATGTACATTGATGAAGCGACTCAGCGTTTGGTTGGAACTTCACGAATTGGAATGTATATTGAACCGGTCAAAGATGAGCTCCAGGAAAATGACATGGTAGATCTGATGGTTTGGGAATTCACCGAGCTAGGATTAAAAGTCCTGGTAAATAACAAATTCCAGGGACTGATCTTCAAAAACGAATTACATCGCAGGGTTCGCATGGGTGAAAACCTGAAGGGATATGTGAAGAAAGTAAGAGAAGATGGTAAATTGGATATTGTTCTCGAAAAACCTGGTTATGATAAAATTGATACGCATTCCAGGAAGTTGCTTGCCATGCTTCATGATAACGAAGGATTCCTGGATTTGACAGATAAATCAAGCCCGGAAGAAATACAATACCGAACCGGCTGGTCGAAAAAAGTGTTCAAACAAGTTGTAGGAAACCTCTACAAACAACGTTTGATAAGCCTTCACGAAAATGGGATCACGTTAATTGAGAGTTGATTCTTTCCATGTCATGTCGAGTAATCCTGACAGAAACGAAGTGAATCGTCAGGATTTTATCGAGACAGACATGGGAACTCGTTCAGTTGTCCTTCTCGATATATTCTGCTCTGTCAATTCGAGTTTCCCGATTTTATCGGGAAGTATCGAGAATAAGAGCAGAACACTCGAAGTGACAACAAGATTAAATCGAAAACAGTTCTTTAAATTTTATTGCCTGGCGTCTCGAAATTTCAATCTTCTCTCCTTCACGGATTTCTTCTCCGGTAGTGGTTTTAATTATCAAAGGCTTCAATTCTACCTGTAAACCACCGTTAAACCAGTTTTCTACCTTTTGGATCCAGTTCAGGTTAATAATGTATTTTCGATTCGCACGGAAAAAGTGTTGTGGCTCCAATCGCTCTTCCAGGCTGTTTAGAGATCTTAAGATCAACGGCCGGCTCTTTTCGAAATATACTTTGACGTAGTTCCCGTCACTTTCGAACATACGCACCTTTTCCAGGGAAACGTAGAAACATTTCTCTCCGTCTTTAATGAAGATCGAATCAGAAATGGTTAATGGTCGCGAAGAACGGTCAATTTTTGGTGCTTTTGCTGTCGATTGAAAGTCTGCTTCGGAATTGTTCAATAATTTCTTTACAGTTTCATCTAAACGGGCAGGATCTACCGGTTTCAGTACATAATCCAATGCATTGACCTCAAACGCTTTGAGTGCAAAATCATCAAATGCAGTCACGAAAACAACTTGCGGAATTTCGTCCAGTTTTTTCAACATGTCGAAGCCGGTCATTCCGGGCATTTGGATATCCAGGAAAATCAGGTCTGGCTTCAAAGATTTGATCTTCTCAATTCCTTCCTCCGGATTTTTTGCCTCGTCAATAATCTCAATTTCGTGATAATCCTTCAAGAGTTTCTTTAACTCTTCACGTGCAAGTCGTTCATCATCAATGATAATAGTTCTCATGATTCTTTAATTTCTATGATTGCAATAACGGTATTTGGGGTGTTCTGTTTTAATTGAAAATGTGCTTTTCCTTTATATTGCAGTTCAAGCCTGCGGAGTGTATTAGCGATCCCGATCCCGGTAGAGTCCTTGCGTGTTGAGCGCAGGTTTCCGTTGTTCTCCACTTCCAGGATAATAGATTCACCGCGTTTTTTTGTCCGGATCCAAACGGTTCCGCCTTCGATTAATTGTGAGACTCCGTGTTTCAGGGAATTTTCTACCAGGGTTTGCAGAATAAACGGGGGAATCAGGAAGTGCATTACTTTCGGGTCTAACTCTTGTCTGATCTCTAAACGTTCCTCGAATCGCACTTTTTCCAGGTCTAAATAATCCTGTACAATCGACAATTCTTCTTCCAAAGGAACCAATTGTTCACTTCCGATAATCAATGACTTTCTCAATAAATTGGAAAGCTTTGTAATATTCTCCTGCGCGCGGTAAGGTTCAATATCGATCAATGCCCGAATGGAATTCAGTGAGTTAAACAAAAAGTGTGGATTGAGCTGTGAACGCAGGTTTTTCAATTCGATTTCATTGTGGCTGGCAGTCAATTGCAGGTTGCTGACTTCCTGTTCCCGTGATCGCTGAAAAAAGTGAAACGTAAAGTAAACACTGTTCCACAATACAAAAAAGATCAGGGTTGCAGAAACATCCAATGAGAACTCCACAATCGAGAATTTGAAAGGAACTTTTGATACAAAGTGAGAAACCAGCATGTTTAAAAGCGACATAATTGCAGCAACAACGATCGAAGTGATTAAAACGCGTGGGATCAAATTCGATAAACGCATATTCAACCAACCCATCGCAATGAAAAAATAGCGCATGAGATGGGTCAGCATAATCCCCAGGACGAAGAAACAACTCGTGGAAATAACGATGGTTTTCAGATCGATGCTCTGATTTGAGAAGGTAGAAGCCGAAAAAATGAGAAGAGAAAGAAGTGCCCACCCTCCTATTTGTGCCATCCAATAAGTCCTTCTCGCTTTAAACATAAACCAAAGTTAAATGAATTCTCAAGCGAAATACAAGAGTTTGGAATAAACGGTAGTTTAAACGGTTAATTGGATGTATTTCGTGAAGACGAGCGATTTCGGTCTGAAAATTGTAAATTCGTTTCTCATGAATCGCTTCTTGTTTCTGTTCTTCGTTTGGTCTTCGGTAGTGGCTTCAGGCCAAAATCGGTGGAAACCCGATGCGGGAATAAAAGCAACACTTCTGGTAGCTTTCGGTTCACATCAAAATTCACTCGGAGTGAAGCTGGATTCATATGTGGGTAATGACTTCGTGCAATTAAATGCAGGAGTAACTGCACGCTATTTCCTGACAAACCTGGGAAATCGTTCCAATTTCGGAGAGCTTAGATTCAGCACCGGAGGAGTGCTGATGTTGGGAAAAGGAAAAAATCCTGTAAACATGGATTGGGACGGCTCTTTACATCAATCAAAATCAGAATATTCCATCGGTTATGCTCATTATTGGTATCTTGATCGCCTGGGGACTTCCCAACGTTCCGGTGCCTGGAATATTGGGATTCAGCGTGTGGATATCCTAATGGAAAATGACGTTTTCGGTGGTCAGGCAAAAGACCGGTTTCGTACGGGAAGTTTAGTAGTTTCCTACCGCGATAGCTTGTATAAAGCAAGTGTTGGTTTGACAATCTGGACCGGGGAAACGGCTGAAACGATTTGGAATAAAACGGCACTTCCCGGTGCTCCGAATGGCTTCAGGGATTTGACCGCCAGGCCTTTTGGTAAATTGAATCACGGAATTCTTTACGGAGAAATGAAACATCGTTTTGTGGGAGTTCAAACTGCCGGTGCACGGCTCGGCTGGGACAGTGAGCAGATCAGGCATATTTTCCAGAATAAGATGAGCCACGACCTGGTTCTTTTTCCAAAGAAAATGGTCCGCAGAACACCTCATTACCCGCGCCTGGACAAACTGGGGAATAATGTTTTTACCAGAAAAGAAGCTAGAAAGCCGCGGTTTTATTTTCAAACATCCTTAAATGATGGATTGCCTTATTAAATGCAAATCCCTGATTACAGATGCTTATTTCTTCAGTTGGTTTCAAATTCGTGAAACACTGCGCGTATTCGTGAAATAACGATAACATAATATCATGATATCATGTTTTGAAACGTTTGGAGAACTGTTCGCAACCGGAATAAGGTTGATATGTTATGTCTCGTTAACCTTCATTTCGAATTAGTTACATTTCACCGATAATTCAGAATGATAAAAATGAATATTTCCACCATTCGCCTTTATTTCTGAAAAACCGACTCAAACATGCTAGTATATTCATTTATTTGATGTAATTTTGCGCCCCGTAGTTACAATTTTTATATATGTCCAATTCAACAAAATACGTATTTGTAACCGGGGGGGTAACATCATCCTTGGGTAAAGGAATTATCTCAGCTTCTTTGGCGAAATTGCTTCAGGCACGCGGTTACTCTACGACAATTCAAAAATTAGATCCATACATCAACATCGATCCGGGAACATTGAACCCTTATGAACACGGTGAGTGTTTCGTTACAGACGATGGTGCCGAAACGGATTTGGATTTGGGACATTACGAGCGCTTCCTGAATGTACCTACTTCACAGGCGAATAATGTAACTACCGGACGGATTTACCAAAGTGTGATCGAAAAAGAGCGTAAAGGAGAATACCTTGGTAAAACCGTTCAAATTATTCCGCACATCACAGACGAAATCAAAGAACGCATTCAGATCCTTGGAAAAACAGGGAAGTTTGACATCGTTATTACAGAGATTGGTGGAACTGTGGGCGATATCGAATCTCTTCCGTTTGTTGAAGCGGTGCGTCAGATGATGTGGGAGTTTGAAAGCGATTGTTTGGTGGTCCATTTGACCTTGATCCCTTATTTGTCAGCTGCAGGTGAATTAAAAACAAAACCAACACAACACTCCGTAAAGCAATTGCTTGAATTGGGTGTTCAACCGGATATCTTGTGTTGCAGAACGGAGCATGAATTGGATTTAACGATCCGTAAGAAAATTGCGAAGTTCTGTAATGTAAGCATGAATGCAGTAATTGAATCGCGTGATGCTGATTCGATCTACGATGTTCCATTATTGATGCAGACAGAAGAATTGGATAAAGTAGTCCTTGAAAAATTAGGTTTACCATCCAAGAATTCTCCGGAGTTAACGAAATGGAAAGAATTCCTGACTCGCTTGAAAAATCCGAAACAAGAAGTAAATATTGGTTTGATCGGGAAATACGTGGAATTGAAAGATTCTTACAAATCCATTTCCGAAGCGTTTATCCACGGAGGTGTTGCAAACGAAGCACGCGTGAATTTGAAGTGGATCCATTCCGAATCATTGACAAAACAAAATATTCAATCCGAATTGGAAGGTTTGGACGGGATTCTGGTTGCACCCGGGTTCGGTTCCAGAGGAATCAGCGGAAAAATTGAAGCAGTGCGTTATGCACGTGAAAACAAAGTTCCGTTCTTTGGAATTTGTTTGGGAATGCAGTGTGCTGTTATTGAATACGCACGTCACGTCCTGGGTTACGAAGATGCTCATACAACAGAAATCGCGGAAGATTCCAAATATCCGGTAATTTCTATGATGGCTGAACAAAAAAGTATTTCGAATATGGGAGGTACCATGCGTTTGGGAGCTTACAAATGTCAGTTAAAACCAAATACAAAGGTTGCTTCTGCTTACAATACCGAGTCAATTGAAGAAAGACACCGTCACCGTTATGAATTCAATAACGATTACCTGGAAGCATTTGAAAAAGCAGGAATGATTGCTACGGGAAAAAATCCGGAGACCGGATTGGTTGAAGTGGTTGAAATTCCGGAACACCCATGGTTTGTCGGTGCACAATACCACCCGGAATACAAGAGTACAGTGGATAATCCACATCCTTTATTTGTTGCTTTCGTGAAAGCAGCTATTAATCACAAGAATAATTAAACACGAATGGATAGGAATACAGTTATTGGTCTTACGCTTATCGGTGCCTTATTGGTAGTGTTCACATACATGAGCCAGCCAAGTGAAAAAGAGGTAAAAGCCAAGCAGAAAGAGCAAAAAGAATTAGCAGAACAGGCAAAGAAAGATGCTGATTCAACAGACAAAGCAAATAAGAACAAACCGGTTCTTGTAGCTAAAAAAGACAAAAACGGAAACCAGATCAAAGACGAAAAAGGAGGTTTGGTTTATGTTAATGAAAAGACAAAGAAAGATACGATTATTGCTGCTAAAGTAAAGGTTCCTTCCAATGTTTTGGCAAAAGGAGAAATCGTTCGTTTGGAATCTGAAAAGTTAATTGTGGATTTTTCTACAAAAGGTGGAGTTGTTTCTGCTGTTCAATTGAAGGAATACGAATCATACGTGGACTTTGCAAAAAAGGATGGGAAAATTACACCACTTTACCTGTTTAAAGACGGGGATCATAAAAACCAGTTGATTTTCAATATCGGAGGAAACAAATATGTAACGGGGAACAAAGAATTCGAAATCGTTTCAAAATCAAAGCACAAGGTTGTATTCAAACACGATGTGGCAGACGGTTCGATCATTTACACGTACAATCTGAAAGGTGGCTATGACTTAGGGTATACTATCGAAATGAAAGACCTGAATGGTAAAGTATTGCCAAATTCAGTAATGCTTGACTGGCAGATGGAAATGTTGCGTTCGGAAAGATTACTTTCTGAGCAACGCAAGGTGTCTACCATTTGCTATGAATCCGCTGATGGGAAATTAGACTGGAACAGTGAAGTTGCAGAAAGCTATAAAGTTGCGGAAACTGATATGAAATGGGTGGCTTACAAACAAAGCTACTTCTCCTCTATTTTGGATGCAGATAATGGGTTCAAAGTAAAAGGGACCAAATTCACTTCAACCAACTATAAAGAAGGTTCTGATCAATTCTTTACACACATTCGTAAGTACCGTTCGCGTTTGAATTTGGGAATGCAGTCCGTGAAAGACGGAAAAGCAAGTTTTTCCTGGTATTTCGGACCGAATGATTACCATACACTGGCTGCTTACGACAAAGATTACGACGATATCTTAAACCTTGGTTGGGGAATTTTCCGTTGGATCAACTTGTATGCGGTTCAACCGGTATTTACATTCTTCCTGAATTTAGGTGTGAATGCAGGTCTTGCCATTTTATTGTTGACGATCATCCTGAAATTGGTTTTGATGCCGGTTCAGTGGAAAATGTTTGTTTCTTCTGCAAAAATGAAGATCCTGAAACCACAGATTGATGAGATCAATGCGAAATATCCTACAAAAGAGGATGCGATGAAAAAGCAAATGGACATGATGGCGCTTTATCGTGCTTCGGGAGCTTCTCCCCTGGCCGGTTGTGTACCGATGTTATTCCAGATGCCGATCTTGTTGGCGGTTTTCCGCTTCTTCCCTGCAACTTTCGATTTAAGACAACGTGGTTTCCTTTGGGCAGACGATTTATCTTCATTCGATTCAATTTGGGATTTCGGGACCTACATTCCGTTATATGGTAACCACGTTTCCCTGTTTACCTTGTTAATGGCGGTAACAACCCTGGCTTATACGCATTTGAATTCGTCAAACATGACACAACAGCAACAGCCTGGAATGCCGAACATGAAAATTATTATGTACATGTTCCCGATCATGATGATCTTCTTCTTCAATAACTATTCTTCAGGTTTGAGTTATTACTACTTTATCTCTACATTGATGACGATCATCCTGATGTTTGTGATTAAGCGTTTCTTCGTTGATGAAGAAAAATTGAAAGCGAAAATGGCAGAAGCTCAGGTGAATTCAGCTAAAAAAGGAGCGAATGCTGCTCCTAAAAAGAAATCCAGCTTTATGCAACGTTTGGAAGACGCTCAAAAAGCGCAGCTGGAGCAGGCAAAAAATCGAAGAAAGAAATAGAATAAAATAAAAAATTCTAAAACAGTAGGGGCGGAAAATTTTCCGCCCCTACTGTTTTTATCGGCCTCTACCCCGACCACCGCCTCCACCAATCG
>CAMLLB010000058.1 GCA_946480815.1 uncultured Flavobacteriales bacterium | reverse complement strand
ATCGGCTTCGAACGCAGCTCATCCATTTTCAACGGATTCTTTCGCAAAACAACCACATCTACAATCGGTTGCGGTGTCATTTTATGAAATAAGCCCCAGTCAACATACTGACGGGTTTCTCTCCAAAGCGGTTCACGTCTGTCTACGAACCAAAGCATCATATTAACCTTCTCGGCCGCCAGGATCCCTTCCAGTAATGCAGACAGAACTCCCGGATCATTGTCCTTGATCCAAAGCGATTCCGGAACGAGGAAACTATGTGCTTTCGGCTTCACAATACGGCGAATTCCCGGGGTGATACCAATCAACTTAGTAAAAATCCCGCCCAGCATTCCGGGAAGGCGCTCAATCACCCAATTGGCTTTCGTTACTTTAACAAATCCAGTTATCTCTCCCGATTGATTGAAATAACCGTAAAACGGGCCCTTTTTGGCATGATGCTCCACAAAATAAGCATGTGAACCTGCAACTTTTGCCAGGCAGGTATTGATGTCCTCTTCCGATTCGATTTGGCGCACATGTGCGACAGCTCGCGGCTTCGTACGGCTGAAAGACTGTGAGATCAGCTGGGCCTCCGTGCGGAACCCGAATTGTTCGGACATCCACTTGCTCCGGTCATTTGCCGGGTCGATATAAGCATAAAACGCATCCGGAGCGTCTCCGAGTTTCCCGTCAAAAATTTCATCGAAAAAACTGGCCATTTCCATTTTTAATCGCGAATTGCTTTTGGGCACACGGTTCACATTTTTGGATGCCTGTTTTTGGTTTGCGAACGCAAAATAGCGCACATACCATTGCTTTCCCCGATCACAAAGTGTTAGGTTTCCCTGAACTTTTCCGTCTCTTTCCAATGAAATAAACAATGGATTGTCTGCTTCCAGAATGCGGGTTGGTGTATCCAAATGTTTGTAACGTGCGCCGTTTGTACCCAACGTTGTTTGAGTCAACAAATCCAATAAAGCAGGTGTTGCTTCCCGGCGAATGGTATATCTGTTTGAAAGTCCCATTAAATAGCCTGATTAACGATATACTCTGCTTCTTTCGGAGTAAGGTCTTTATTCTCTCCCAATCCCAGCCAACCACGCTGTACAAAACGATCGTGAATGATCTTTGCCGTTTCGTGGTAATCCGATGTATATTCTGAAATACGTGTTTTCACACTCAATTTATGGAAGAATTCTTCCGTTTTAGTAATTGCTTTTCGTGCAATTTGGTCATCTGATCCTTCCAGGTTCCAAACGCGTTTTCCGTATTGGGCCAATTTTGCTTTTTTGCTCTCAAACTTCACTTCATATAATCTTGGGGCAATGATTGCCAAAGATTGTGCATGATCAATTCCATGCAAAGCAGTTAATTCATGACCAATCATATGGGTAGCCCAATCGGTAGTTACCCCACAGCGCAATACCCCGTTCAAAGCTTGATTTGCACACCACATCAGGTTAGCAGCCAAATCATAATCTGCGGGATTTTCCAATACTTTTTCCCCGATTTCAATCAAGGTAGAAAGAATCCCTTCTGCATAACGTTCCTGTAATAAGTTCTCCCCTTTGAAAGTCAGGTATTGTTCCATTGTATGTGTATACGCATCAATCACTCCATTCGCGATCTGGCGTTTGGGCAATGTTGCTACGAAACCTGGATCCAGTAATGCAAACTTTGGAAAAAACAAAGGACCGCCCATTGTTCTTTTTTCTTTCAATTCGGAACGGCTGATCACAGCCCCGGAATTGGATTCCGATCCTGTTGCAGGAATGGTTAAAATACATCCGAAAGGAACCGCAGAAGTAAATGCACTTCCTGGAACCTGGTTCAATACATCCCATGGATCTCCATCATAGTTCACAGCACCTGAAATAAATTTCGCTCCGTCAATTACGGAACCTCCTCCAACTGCCAGCATATATCCGATCCGGTGCTCACGGATATAATCAACCGCTTTCATTAACGTAGAATACTCCGGATTTGCCTCAATCCCTTTAAAAAAGTGTAATTCCAAATCACTCAATTCCGCTTTCAATTGATCTAAAAAGCCTGATCTCTCAATGGAACCACCGCCATACAAAACAATTACCTTTCCGTCTATTGCCTGCGATCTCAGCAACTGAGAAATCCGCGGTAACTGGTCCTTACCGAAAACAATGGTTGTTGGAGTTGTTATTTCAAAGTTGTTCATACAAACCGTACTTTCTAAATTTAAGGACTGTAAAGATAAGAAAACAACACCTAATTTTAATCACAATACCAGTTTTTCATTTCAACCTTTTAAGAAGTATTTGCAATTGATTCCGGTAAGCTGTTTCTAATCGTTCAAACGAACAAACACATATGATTATCAATTGAGTATGAAGGTGGTTTTACTTGAAAAATAATTCGGATTCCTCACTCCATATTGCCGATTGTTTGTTATTTTTGATTCCAACGATTTACTGTTTTCATTTTCAAACCCACTAGTAAGGTTTCGACCTTTGATTATTCACTGCTATGAACTTTGCCGATAACAACATCCTGCTCATTCTTATTTCGCTGGTATTTATCTACGCCGTCTTAAGTATCCTCGTATCCATTATTACCGAATGGCTGAACTACTATTTTAAGGAGCGGGGAATCTTCCTGAAGGATTCGATCTACAAGCTGTTAAAGGATCCTCTGAACAAAGATTATGGGTATTTGTTTTACAACCATGTGACCATTTCGGGGTTAAAAAGCGCACGCGATAAATTGCCGCAGTATATCTCCTCCCGCATGTTTGCCGAAGTTCTGATCGATATTATCGCTCAGCAAGCTGTCCATAACCGGAAGATCCAGGTTACTACCAGCGCCGAAGGTGCTAAAAAATATAAACTGGAGCGAACGGAGATTCCGGCAAGCATCATTGAACGTTTTCAACTAGGGATCAGTGAAATGAACACGAGTCAGTTCACCGATCTGATGCAGTCATTCTTGGATAAATCCGATAATAATTACGACAAATTAAAAATGCATATCGAACAGTGGTTCAACGATTACATGGACCGTGTTTCCGGGTGGTATAAGACCAAACAGCGCAAGAAATTCCTCGCAGTCGGGTTCCTGGTTGCTATTTTCCTAAATGTAGACAGTTTGCATTTATTGAAAGTTTTGAGCCTGGACGATAACCTGAAAAACCGCTTGGTTGAAAGTGCCGAACGCACAGCAGACAACCTGGAAAAAGATTCGACAATGAGAAGCAACATCAGTTTCCTGTTGAAATCCACATATGTCGCCAAATCAACTAATGGGACAGATTACTCGCAGATCGATTCGAGTACCATTGCAAAAGTCCAAAGCATCATTCACCAATTGGACAGCAATTCACGCATAATGGATTCGGTAGGGAAGAAAGAATTACATCAACTGGATAGTGCTATGAGTCTCGTTTCCGATCTCAATATTCCAATTGGCTGGTCGAAAGAAGTTGCTCCCTTATCCTGGTTCCGCTGTAAACAAGCAAGAGAAAATGAGCCGGTAACTATGCATCCCTCCAAAACTCCGGGATTGATCTCATACCTGTATATGCGCAATAACGATTGCAGTTTTGAAAATATCTTCAAATACCTCATCGGTATCATTATCTCCGGGGTTTCCTTAAGTTTCGGAGCTCCATTCTGGTTTGAGTTACTGGCGAAATTTGTCAACATCCGAAGATCCGGGAAGATTCCCGAAGGAGATAAATCATCCAAATAAGCAACCGTTATGAAACAGTTCCCTTTCTCAAATATTCATACACATGTATTTAACAGCGAATGTGTTCCTGATAATTTCCTGCGGATCCTTCCTTCCAAATTCGTGCGCCGTATGCCACGGATCATTAAATTCATCCTGGATACCAAATGGGTCCGGAAGGTAATCTCATTCTTTGCAAAACTCGGCGCCAAAAAAGACAACAACAAACGAAAGACCTTCGATAAGTATATCGGTTTCCTGGAAGTGGCCACTCAACGCAAACAACTGGACGTGTTTGAACTGGAGTTTGAAGTCGGCAAACAATATGATTCAAGTGTGCGCATTGTAGGCCTGACAATGAATATGGATTTTATGGATAATCGGCCTTCCAAATATCAGATCTCTTTCGAAACCCAATTAGAAGCCGTTAAAGACATTAAACGCTATTACCCGACGAACTTTTTCCCGTTTCTTGGTATTGATCCGCGTCATAAATCGGGAAAGGACCTGGTAAATTGGTCCAAAGCTTATTTCGAAATGGGACTGGAGAAAAACGGGACCATTTTCCCCTACTTTTCCGGGATTAAATTGTATCCTGCTCTCGGATTCTTTGCTTTCGACGAACGTTTGGATGAACTTTACTCCTATGCTGAAAAGAATCAACTGCCCATCATTACACATGTAACACGGGTAGGATCACAATACATCGGGAGTAAGATTACGGAGTTGATCCCATTGAATCCTTCCACACTTTCAAATGGGAATAAGGAGTCCGAAACTGCAATGGCGGAAATCCGAAAACGCATCCGGGTTTTCTACGACCAGAAATGGATTGCTGATAACAAAATCGGGGATAACGATAAGGCCTGTGATTTGTTCAGTCATCCGCAGAATTACGTCCCGATTTTGGAAAAATATCCGGAATTGAAGATCTGTCTGGCTCATATGGGAGGATCCAATGAGATCATTGATAACAGTGATAAAGATCCGGACCTGAAACAAATTCGCCGATTCGACAACCAGTTATGGTGCGACCGGATCCGCGATATGATGGTATGTTATCCGAATATCTATACCGATATCTCGTACACCTTAAGCGACCTGGATAACAAAGATGTGAAAGCTGCCATTATCAAATTCATGAATACAAAAGACGACCGGGGACAACTTTTGGCAAAACGCGTCTTATTTGGAACGGATTTCTTTATGACCGAACAGGAAAAACGTGAAAGTGAACTGTTTAAATTGTCCCAAACAGAACTTTCGGAATTTCATGACATGATCACAAGAGATAACCCGCAGGAATTCCTGAGACAGCCCCTTTGATTAATGACACTTCGACTACGCTCAGTGTCCTAATCGAGAGGGTGACTGAACGTAGTCGAAGTCCACCCTTTCGCTTAATAAATAACATTTTTTTACACTTCAATAGTGGTGAATTAAATTTAACCATGTAGTTTTGCAAAAAAGTTTAACCATTTGGTTAAATTAAATAATTAAACTATGGGATTAAAGGATTCAACAACGGAAGAAAAGATCTTAGAGGCTGCTAAAGATGTTTTCATGAAGTATGGTCTTTACGGCGCACGTATGCAGGATATTGCAGATACTGCCGGAATAAACAAAGCATTACTTCACTATTACTTCCGAAGTAAAGAGAAATTATTTGACGCTGTTTTTGACGGAGCACTGGAAAAGTATTTCTCACAAATGACTGTTATCGGAGATAAATCACTCCCGATCAAAGAGCGTTTGATGCAGTATGTTGACAATATGTTCGAATTCTTTACCGAATACCCTCAAATGTCGATGTTCATTATCAAGGAGATTTCCATTAACCCGGAAATGTTCCACGAGAAAGTAAAGCACATGAAAAATCAACGGGCCCTGCTTATTCCAACCCTGGAAGAAGCATTTGCCAACAACGAGATCAAACCATTTGATCCGGTTTTGTTCATGGTCAATCTTCATTCCCTGGTTGCTTACCCTTTTTTGGCTTCCCCGCTTTACAAGCTGATGCTGAAAAAACACGGGTACGATTGGAATGGTGATGCAAAAGACAGAATCAAAGAATCCGTCAAGGAGTTCATTTCCTTCAAATTTCAATAAATAACACAAACAATTATGCGCAAATTACTGACAGTACTAAGCATTGCAACTACAGGGATCGGGTTTTCACAAAACTCCGTTTCACTGGACTCATGCATTGCTTGGTCAAAGAAAAATTATCCATTGATCAAACAAAACGAAGTTACACTACAACAAACGGAACAAAACGAAAAAGCAATCCGCGAAAACTGGTTGCCGAAACTTTCATTCATGGGACAAGCAACTTACAACACGGAGGTTGTTCAGTTCGATTTCCCGGGAATGGATCTGAAATTCCCCCACGATGCTTATCTGACATCCCTGAGCCTGGAACAGACAATCATCGATGGCGGATTAACCAAAACACAGCATAATGTTGAAAAACTGAGTACGGAATTGACTATTCAGCAAAACGAGGTAGAACTTTACAAATTGGTTGAACGCGTAAATCAGCTTTACGTGAACATTCTTTTAGGTCGGGAAAACCTGCGCATCCTGGAATTGTACAAAGAAGATCTGAGCAACCGGGCGAAAAACATGAAAGCAGGTGTGGACAATGGCTTGGTCTTATCCAGTTCGCTGGATGAGCTGGAAGCTGAAATCCTGAAGACAGACCAGAACATCATCGAGTCGGGATTTCAATTGGAGGGACTTTACAAAACGATGACGCTTTATATTGGTAAACCGGTGGACAAAAATACGGCCCTTGCAGAAACTCCGATCGGAGGTCAGGCTGCACGCGTTGAAATCCAGCGCCCGGAAATGAAAATCTTCGACCTTCAGGCAAAACTACTGGATGCGCGTTTCAAGCAAATTAACGTGAACGCCATTCCAAGAGTGACGGTTGGAGCAGCTGGAAATTACGGTCGTCCGGGGCCGAACTTCATCAACCAGGATTTGCGTTTCTTCGGAAGTGCAAGCTTAACGGTACGTTGGAACATCAGTTCCTTGTATGGCTTGAAAAGAGAGAAAACAAAAGTGGAATTGAGCAAAAGCCTGATCGATATTCAAAAAGAGGCATTCCTATTCAACATCGCGTCTTCTTTGAATACCCAAACAGCTCAATTAAGCGCATTGGCTCAAATGATCGAAAAAGATGATGTAATCATTGAAAAAAGACACAACGTAACGTCAACCGCAACCGCTCAAATGGAAAATGGCAAGATTACCGTTGTAAACTATTTGTCACAATTAAACGCTGAACTTCAGGCAAAACTCAATAAGAAAGTTCACGAAATCAAACGAATGAATGCCATTTCAACAATCAACGCAACATCAGGTTCAATCAAATTTTAATTAAAACACACATGGAAAAGGAAAACAAAAAAGAGAAAAAAGGAAAAGGCTCCAGAATAAAGTTCATCATTGGAGGTATCATAGTTGCAGTAATCGCGGGGGTTGTTATTTTCATGATGGGTGGAAATACAGAATCAACAGACAACGCTCAATTGGATGCTAATATCATCCCGGTCCGTTCTTCCATTACAGGATATGTGAAAGAAGTATTGTTCGAAGACAACCAGGAAGTAAAAAAAGGACAATTGCTTGTTGTTATTGATGATACGGAATACAAAGCAAAAGTAGCACAAGCTGAAGCTGCATTGGAAAATGCAAAAGCAAACCTGAATGCAGTAAAAAGCAACGCAATGGCTTCCAGCCAAAGTGCCAGCGCAGCAGTTTTCTCAACGGAAACAACACAGGAAAGCATCAATTCAGCAAAAGCACGATTGAATAAAGCGAAAGAAGATAACAAGCGTACAAAAAACATGTTCGCGGCAAAAGCAGCAACCCAGGCTGAATTGGATAACAGCAATGCTGAATTGGAAGTTGCTCAGGCAACCTATGATTCAGCACTGAAACAATTGAAAGTTTCTCAATCCCAATCTGCAGGTGTCAGATCACAAGCTTTAGGACAAGTATCCATGATCTCTCTGGCTGAGGCATTGATCCGTCAGCGTGAAGCTGAATTGAAACTGGCATTGACACAATTGGATTATGCAACCATCGAAGCTCCGTGTGACGGTGTAGTTTCCAAAAGAGGTGTTGAAGTAGGACAATACGTATCGACAGGTCAGGCGGTTTGTTCTGCAATCGATAATTCAAGCCTTTGGGTGACCGCAAATTTCAAAGAAACTCAATTAGAGAACATGAAGATCGGTCAGCCGGTTGAAATTAAAGTAGATGCTTATCCCCACATCAAATTATCGGGTAAATTGAATTCATTCGTAGGTGCAACAGGTGCAAAATTCTCCTTATTGCCTCCGGATAATGCAACAGGGAACTTCGTAAAAATTGTACAGCGCGTTCCGGTAAAAATTACCATCGATCATTTGACCAGGGAAGAAATCAAAATGCTCTTCCCCGGATTAAGCGCATATGTATCTGTTAAAGTGAAATAATCGTGGAAGGAACTGCTTTAAGAACACCCATTGTATATCCAACGGGAGCAGAAAAGTGGATCCTGGTAATCACGGCGATCAGTTGCGCCATTCTCGAGTTACTCGATACAACCATTGTAAACGTTTCATTACGTGAGATCAGTGGTAATGTAGGTGCAACTACAACAGAAATTGCATGGGTTGTAACAGCTTATGCTATTTCAAACGTGATTATCATTCCGCTCACAAGTATGCTCAGCGACCTCTTTGGCCGACGGAATTACTTTACCGGTTCTGTTATCGTGTTTACGGTCGCGTCCCTGATGTGCGGTCTTTCGGACAGTCTTTGGACACTCGTTTTCTGGCGTTTTGTGCAAGGTTTAGGTGGTGGTGGTTTGCTTTCAACAGCACAATCCATTATCATCGGGGCTTTCCCGCCGGAAAAAATCTCTACAGCAAATGCAATCTTCGGAATGGGATTGATCCTTGGACCAACGTTCGGACCAACCCTCGGAGGTTACATTACGGACAACTTCTCCTGGCACTGGATTTTCTTCGTGAACATTCCAATCGGGATTGTTGCAACAATCTTGAGCTATCGCTACGTTACAGATCGACCCGGCGCTGTCAGGCCCAAAAAGATCGACTGGTGGGGAATTTTATTCCTGGTGATTTCCGTTGGTTCGATCCAATACGTACTGGAAGAAGGAACAGCTGAAGACTGGTTTGAAAGTCATGAGATTACTGCAATGACTATTATCGGTTTAGCGAGTTTGGCAGCATTTATCATTCGGGAATTGCGGATTGATTATCCGGCGGTAAATATTCGCCTGTACAAAAACTACAACATGATCATGGGTTCCATTATGAACTTCCTGCTCGGTTTGATGCTCTTTGGAACGGTATTTATCTTCCCTTTATTCGTGCAGATCTCCCTCGGATGGACAGCCACACAAACGGGCATGTTTATGATCCCGGGAGCACTTTGTACAGCCGTCGCCATGCCTTTGGTTGGACGCTTGCTCGGAGGTGGAATGAACCCGAAAACGGTGATTCTTTTCGGAATTGCAATGACCTTTAGTTTCGTCATGATGTTGGCATTTTCTTCACCGGATTCTTCAGAGCGCAATTTCTATCTTCCATTCGTATTGCGTGGTTTCGGGATGGCGTTCATGATGTCTCCAATCCTTTCATTGGCAGTTCAGGGATTGAGTCCGAGGGATATGCCGCAGGCAATCGGTTTGGCAAATATGATCCGTCAGCTGGGTGGTTCGGTTGGTATCGCTTTGATCAACGTGTACCTGACAAATACCAATGCTTTGGTCCGTGGAAACATGATCGGTTACATCAACCAGTACAGCGATGCCGTGAATGAACGCCTTCAGTTGCTGACTCAGAATTTCCTGTCAAAAGGATTCGACCCGGTTGAAGCAACAGCCATGGCAAACCGCACCATGGACGGATTAATGACCCGTCAGCAAATGCTCGTAAGTTACAATCATGGATTCTTCATGGTAGCCTGTTTGATCCTGATCTGTGTACCGGTGGTATTTTTGATCCGCTACAAAAAAGGCGCAAAAGCTGTTGTAGCAGATGGTCACTAAGTTTGAGTTACCCCCTGATAATAAACAGAGAAACCTTCTTTTCAATGGTGTTAAGTCTTGGGAAGAAGGTTTTTTGATTTTGTGATTTTCTCTTCTCCCCTTTGGTCCCCCTCCGAAAGAGGAATAGATATTGCGCACAAACGCAAGGAAATATTGAAGCACTTTAACATTTTCTGTGATAGTAGCCATTTTCCAGTGTTTTCAAGGGTTTACTAACAAAATAGTGTCTAAAATAGACAATTCTGTGAATAAGTAATTGTTACCATTCATCCTTTTCGTTTTACTCCTCTGAAAATTCGATTATTTTTGTGCGAATTTCAAAAATTACGTCGCAATGTCACAAGAGAAAACAAGATACTCAGATAGTGAATTGGAAGAATTCCGTCAGTTGATCAACGAGAAGTTGAAAGAGGCAAATGTCGATTATGACATGCTGAAAGCATCGTTGTCAAATGACAATCATGGAACAGATGATACGGGCAGAACTTTCAATATGATGGAAGACGGATCGGAGACCTTATCTCGTGAAGAAGTGGCTCAGTTGGCAGCTCGCCAGGAGAAGTTCATTGAAAACCTGAAAAATGCCTTGATGCGCATTGAGAATAAAACGTATGGAATCTGCCGTGTAACAGGTAAACTGATCCAGAAAGAGCGTTTGAAACTGGTACCACATGCTACGTTGAGCATCGAAGCTAAAAACATGCAAAACAAATAAGTTGAAGAAACAACTCTATATCGTTGTAATAGCGGTATTCTGCATATTGCTTATTGATCAGATAACCAAAATTTGGGTTAAGACCACGTTTAATTATTACGATCCACCGGTGAATGCGATCGGTTCCTGGTTTCGATTATTGTACATCGAGAACCAGGGAATGGCGTTCGGGACCACATTCGGAGCAAGTATCTGGGCCAAATTAGGCCTGAGCATCTTCCGTATTTTCGCAAGTGCTGCAATTGCCTATTATTTTGTGAAACAATGGCGCAAAGGCGCGAAAACGGAATTCCTGTTGGCAATCGGGTTGGTATTTGCCGGGGCAACCGGGAACCTGATCGATTCCATGTTCTATGATTTCATTTTCGATTATGATCCGTGCATTGGGTTCAATCATTTGGACGGATCCGGAATTTGGACGGATTGCGGGATCGTTGGGAAGTACGAAACACGCCACACCGGGTTTTTACTTGGGAATGTGGTCGATATGTTCCAGTTCAATATGGAATGGCCATCGTGGGTTCCGTGGTATGATAAGAATGGAGACAATCAAATCTTTCCGGCGATTTGGAACGTAGCGGATGCTGCGATCAGTATCGGGGTCATCATGATCATTTTCAGACAACGAAAATACTTTCCGAAAGAAAATAAAAAGAAAGCCGCAGTTCAAACGGCTTCAACAGAAGAAAATAACACTAAAACGGAGGAGTAATCTTCCGTTTTTTTGTTCCGGAACTTCGGCTACGCTCAGTCACCGGACTCATTTAAGGTGGTTGAGCGTAGTCGAAACCACACTATAACAATCTCAACACCTTCTCCACATCCTCCGGAGTATCGATATTCGGTGTTTCAATCTCTGTTTCCACTACCTTGATCGAATACCCGTTGTATAACCAGCGTAATTGTTCCAGTGATTCAATTTGCTCCAGTTTCGTTTCTGCCAGCTCACTCAATTGAAGCAAAACTTCCGAACGATAAGCATAGAGACCAATGTGTCTTAAAAACGGGTAAATCTGCAACGGTTCACCTTTTGCATTTGCGAAATTGGGGATCGGGCTGCGTGAAAAATAAAGTGCGCTGTGATTTTTGTCAACCACGACTTTGATTCGGTTGGGGTTCAGGATATCTGCCATTTCGATCTTCCTGGAAGCAAGTGTTGCGATCTGTACATTCGGATCGGTGAATGCCTGTAACAATTGGTCCAATTGCCTGGCATCTACCAATGGCTCATCTCCCTGGATATTGATTACCACATCGTATCGTTCCGAAAGTGTTTTCACGATCTCTGCACAACGGTCAGTCCCGGTAGGGTGTTTGGAATCCGTAAGCATTACTTTTCCACCAAAATCGTTTACAGCTTGCGCAATACGTTCATCATCGGTTGCAACGATCAGGTCGGTTAAAAGGGCAGATTTCGCGGCTCCCTCAACCACACGCCGGATCATGGTTTTCCCTTTCAGGTCAATCAGTGGTTTGCCCGGAAAGCGGGAAGAGCCGTAACGGGCCGGAATGATGCCGAGAATGCGCATGGTTTTTCTTTCAAAGATAGTTATTCAGTTGAAATGGATTAGAACCGGCATTTGCAATTATCTTTGCGCTATGAAACAATTATTTTCTGCAATTACCTGTTTGGTCATTGCATTCAATCTTTTTTCCCAGGAACAGCCAAACCTGATTTCTTCCACGAAAATCACAACTATCGGTTACTGGAACATCGGAGATAAAGCAAGTTATCATGTTACTAAATCAGAAACAACAACCAAATCAAGTTCCACTCAGCCGACAAAACAATCATCGGAGACTTATGATTTGGAAATAACGGTGGTTGATAGTACGGAACATGCTTATATTTTGGAAATGAAGTATTCAAAAGGATCCAGCGGAAATCCGGAAATACAGGAAATCATGAATACTTTGCAGACAAGTACAGTTATTCGATACCAAACAGATGAATTCGGTTCATATGAGAAAATCTTGAACATTGATGAATTACAGGAGAACTTTCAACTTGTTTTCAACGAGTTGAAAAATAAAATGACAACCAAACTTCCCCCGGAAAAGATGAAAGAATTTACTGCAATGTTAGATGGGATAATGGTTCAATTCTCTAAACCGGAGAATATTGAAGTGCTTTACTTGCAAGATATTTTGGGAATGCACTCCTATTATGGAATTGAGTTAAATACGAATAAACCCATAGAAGTAGACATGGAATTTCCTTGCTTTGCGAATATCAATGTTCCGGGAACAGGGAAAATAGTTCTTCAATCGATTAACAAAGCCAAGGATATTGCAACATTTTCTATTATCTCCAAACCAAATAAAGAGGAATTGAAGAAGTACATGAAATTCTTTTTCGGACAGTTTTTTCCAGACAGTAAAGAGAAGATACCAGTAGATCAAATGAGTATTGACTTTGAAAATAAAGATAAATTAGTGATCCACTTATCGAATGGCTGGATGTCAAACATTGAGACAAGTCAAACAGCAATTGTTTCAGATTCTAAAGAGAAGGTGAAGAAAGTGACCAGTAAGCAGTTTGTACGTATATAGGCACTTCGTTTATAATTAGTCTTTATTCTTCCTCCCAGCATAGACTAATGCTTCCAGCTTCCATTAAATTCGGCAATCTGAATTCGACATTCGTAATTATCTTTGTGTCATGAAGTATCTATTTGTCGGTTTAGGAAACCCAGGTTCGAAATACGAAGAAACACGCCACAATATTGGTTTTAAAGTAGTGGAAGCACTGGCTAAAGAGCTTGGAGGAACATTTTCCCTGCAAAAAACGGCGGAAGTCGCAGAGGTAAAATTCAAAGGAAGGACCCTTGTGTTGATTAAGCCGACAACATACATGAACCTTTCCGGAAAAGCGGTAAATTATTACCTGCAGCAAGAAAAGATCTCCAAAGAGAATTTGGTTGTTGTAACAGATGATCTTGCACTTCCATTCGGGAAGTTACGAATGAAAGGAAAGGGATCCGACGGTGGTCACAATGGGTTAAAAGATATCCAGGCAATGCTCCATACAACAGAATATTGTCGCTTGCGTTTTGGTGTCGGAGCTGATTTTCACAAAGGGCAACAGGTTGATTATGTGTTGGGTGAGTGGAGCGCAGAAGAACGTGAGACCCTGAATGAACGGATTGCAGTGGCAACCGAGTTTTTGAAGAGTTTTGCTTCCATAGGAATTCAATTGACCATGACAAATTGGAATGGTAAATAACCATTGATAATCAATAGATTAACTTCCGACAAGTTGTTAAATCTATCCAATTCGCCTTTTTTGGGAATTTTGAATTGAAACAATGAATACCTTTGTAAGGGCAAATAAATACCATTTGCACAAAAAACTATGCAATATATACGACTCACGAGAAGTGACGACTTTACTAAGAAACTCTCCAAACAAGTAGACGAATACCTAAAAGGAAATAATCTAAAGCGTTATGGTAATTGGCGGATCCTGTTGAAAGTTCCGTTGATGTTTTCTCTGTTCTTACTTCCCTATTTTTTAATGGTTTTCGGTGTGATCGAAAATCACTGGCTGATGTTCTTCATGACTATGATCATGGGTGTGGGAATGGCCGGGATCGGACTTTCCATTATGCATGATGCAAACCATGGAGCATTTTCCAAATACAAGTGGTTGAATAAGATCATGAGTTTCTCGATGGAGATCCTTGGTGGATTTAATCTGAACTGGCGTATTCAGCACAATGTGTTACATCACAGTTTTACCAATGTGCATGACATGGACGAGGATATCGATTCTATCGGATTGCTTCGATTTTCACCGAATATGCCACGCAAAAAAGTGCACCGTTTCCAGGTGTATTATGCCTGGTTCTTTTACGGATTTATGACTTTGTCCTGGATGACAAATAAAGACTTTATGCAACTGAGCCGTTACAGCAAAGAAGGATTGCTTCAAGCTCAGAACATTACGTTTAGAAAAGCATTGATCCAGTTGATCTTTTCAAAGGTCTTGTACTATACCTATATGATTGCGGTTCCGTTACTGGTAATGGATGTAAGCTGGTGGCAGGTTCTGCTTGGATTCTTTATCATGCATTTCATTTGTGGAATTATCCTGGCATTTGTTTTCCAGGTAGCGCACGTGATGCCTGAAACTGAATTCATGACGAAAGATTGTTATACCACTAAGAATGATGAGGTTTCATGGGCAAAGCACCAGATGATGACTACTGCCAATTTTGAAAACTGGAACCCGTTATTAACCTGGTATGTTGGTGGATTGAATTACCAGATCGAGCATCATTTGTTCCCGGATATTTCGCATGTGCATTACCCGAAGATTTCCAAGATTGTGAAACAAACGGCTCAGGAATATGGTATTCAATACAATTACCACACAACTTTCTGGGGGGCGATCTTCAATCATTTAAGACTCTTGAAACAATTGGGAAGAGCTTAAAATTTTCCGAATTCAAATAACAGTAGGGGCGTAAAATTTTACGCCCCTACTGTGTTTAAACCATCGTGTCCGTAGTTTTTATACGAGGATTTCTTATCTTTAAGTATGGGACACGATCATGCGCATCACCACGAAGTAACACTGACAAAGGTCAATACCGCTTTTGTAGTTGGGATAATTCTGAATTTGCTGTTTGTTGTGATTGAAGCCACTGTCGGTGTTCTGATCGACTCTCTTTCAGTCTTATCAGATGCCGGGCACAACCTGGCGGATGTGGGGACCCTGGCGCTTTCACTCCTGGCTTTTAGGCTGATGAAGGTCAAGTCGACTAACCAATATACCTATGGTTACCGGAAAACATCTATTTTGGTTGCATTGTTTAATTCCATGTTGTTATTACTTGCAATCGGTGCAATCGTTTATGGTGCAATCCATCGGTTTTTTCATCCGCAGGCAGTTCCGGGCTTAAACGTTTCAATCATTGCCGGAATTGGAATTGCAGTTAATTTCTCCACCGCGCTCTTCTTCCTTCGTGGGAAGGAAAAGGACATTAATGTGAAAAGTGCCTACCTGCATTTGCTGGCAGATGGCCTTGTTTCCGCAGGATTGGTTATCGGCGGAATCGTCATTTATTATACCCATTTGTATTGGTTAGACGCGGTGTTTAGCCTGATCATTGCCGTAATTATCCTGTTCGGTGCCTGGAAATTGATGAAGGAAAGCCTGCGTTTGTCTTTGGACGGAGTTCCGAACAACATTCAGTTGGAAGAAGTAGTTGCTTTGATTCAAAAGACAGAAGGAGTGAAGGAAGTACATCATGTGCATATCTGGCCTTTAAGTTCCACGGAAAATGCCATGACAGTCCACGTGGTTCTGGAAGAAAGCGTTCAGGGAGAACAGGAAGCTCATTTAAAACACGAATTGCGCCATTTGCTCGAGCATCAAAATATTCATCACGTAACACTGGAAACCGAGCGGGAAGATTGCAGGAATGGATCGTGTGAATAAGAATGGTGCAGATATTAAATCAACATCCTGTTTTTCCAATGGTTAATTTAGTCTGCGAAATTTGCGTAATCCGCGGGAAATAACAATCAAAAAACCCTGACACCGTCCGAAGAGAATGCCAGGGTTTCGTAGCGTATGTAGGTAATTTATTTCTTTATCAGCAATTGCTTCGTTACGCTTCCTTCAGCAGAAGAAACCTTCAGCCAATACATTCCGTCAGCAAATGTGCTTACATCCAAAGTGAATTCCGAATCAGTGTTTTGCTGAGTGAACAATACCTGACCGCTGGCCCCAAAAATCACCGCCTCCGAATTCGTTACATTGGTTTCCACAAACAAGGTAGTGGAAGCAGGGTTCGGATAGATGGAATATTCAATTGTGTTGTTTTCATCCAATCCCAAACACAGGTCCGAAACGATCACAACGGTGTCTTTGTCCTGACAGCCGTTGTTATTTGTAACAGTCAGAACGTAAGATCCTGCTTGTGCACCCGTCGTATTTTGAGTGGTTGCTCCGTTACTCCAGTTATAGAAAGGATATCCACCCGGACCGTTCAGATTCACCGGGAAATGATTCGCACAAATAGTCATATCGGCACCTAAGTTGATGGATGGAGTTGAGAACAACGTCAAGACCAGTGTATCCCGATCAATACATCCGTTTGTATCTGTTCCGGTGACAATGTACGAACCCGCAGCAGTGGCATTAAATGCAGTTCCGTTAGTCACACCATTGTTCCAAACCAGGGTTGGAGCACCTGTTGCATTGAAGGTAACAGAGGTTCCCGTACAAACAGATTGGTCCGTTCCTGCGTTTACAATTGGAAGGAGATTTACAACAACAGTCAGTGTATCCGAATCTTCACATCCGTACCCATCTGTTGCAGTTGCAATGTAATCCATCGTTGCAGTCGGGAAGAAATCAATTCCATCCTGCACACCGTTATTCCATGTAATTGTTTGAGAAGTTGCAGCACTTAGATTAACTGTATCACCGATACAGATGACAAGGTCCGAACCTGCAGTAATTGTCGGCAATGTTAATACCTCAATCGTTTCTGCCAGTGTGGTGTCGGCACAAGCCAATGTTGTATTGGAAACATACACGCGGTAATTTCCAGCTTCCGTAACAACCAGTGAATTTCCTGTTTCACCGGAAATTACCTGGTCGTCTTTTAACCACTGAACTGTACTTTGAGCGTTTCCCGGGACCGTTAAGGTAACCTGGTCTTCGTCACAAATAGAATCTGTCGGAACGGTAATCGTAGCACCCGCAAGATCCACACAGGTATTGATATCAAAAATAGAAAGGGTAGAACTGATTTCGTTGGCAAGGATTACGATATCGTTTCCTGTCGGAGAATCTTCTTTCTTAATGATAATGATTCCTTCGGCACCACGGTCAGGACCATTCGAAGCTACAGAACGGTTATTGTAATAACCAACGTAAACCGGAGAACTCGGAACATCTACATTAAACAGCATGACACCACCAACACGCTCCAATGAAACAAACAAATAATGATTTCCATTGATAAATGCGGTAGCTACACCTTCCGGCTCCGGACCTTTATCATCCGAACGGTTTTTAGAAACCGGAGCTCCTGAACTGTTGCTTGCGTTGAATAATCCGCTCAAAGTCGGATGATTTGCTGTAATTTGCTCCAATAAATCTTTCGAATCAAAAACCAATGCTCCTGTTTGTGCATTCCAGATAGAGAACGAACGTGTTCCGAAAACATGAATATCATCGATATCTCCGTCATTATCGGTATCTCCGCTTGCATTGGTTACGTTAATGCGACCTAAGAATTGGTTGTGCTTTAAAATGTTTTGGTCCGGAATGGAAGCGTCCAATGAAGTAGCCGACAAGCGCGCAACTTCCGTAATAGCAGTGTATTCACGTGCATCTCCCTCATTTGCCGAGAAAATGTACTCTGTTCCTGCAATAGAAGCATGAGCCAGTGCATCCGGCATGAACAATCCTTTAATCGGCGCAGATCCGATAAAAACTCCTGCAGTTTGATCAGAAGCATCCAAACCGCTGTTCCCGTTCGCATAGTTCATTGTTCCCAACGGTCGAACCGCAGTTACAGTTCCTGTAGCAATATTGATCACAGCCATTGCATTGTTTTCCTGTAAAGCAACATAAGCTGTTGAGTTATCTTCTGAAAGGGTTATGTATTCCGGTTCGAAATCCTGTGCAGCAGAACTTCCCGGTCCGAAGATGCGGATTCCTTGTGAACGCAAAGCAGCTTCCTGTCCATTGAACGATTGGAAATTCACCATCGTAACATTTGCAGCAGTCAATGCAGGATAACCTCCTGTCACGTCAATGATTCCAACAGAACCTTCCGGGTCCGCAGAATAATCTGATTTCGGTTCACCTTCACAAGCGACCAAAATTTTCGTATAGTCATTGTTGAATGTGATCATGTCCGGCATCGCTCCAACCGGTACCTGTGAGATAAATGTACCATTCTCATCAAAGAAAACAATGTTCCCGTTTGATTGAGGGTTCGTGTTTTCCATTGCACAGGCAACGACTCCGTTGTGAACAGTCAATGAATTGATATTTCCATAAGGTGTGATTGAAATAGAATTGAGTAAAGCAGGAGTTGAAGGATTCGAAAGATCTACGATATCCATTTTTGCACCAATGGAATTTGCAATGTATAATTTATCTGTTGTGGGGTCAAAAGCTACAATTTCGGAAGAATTTGTTCCTTCCGTACCGTTTGAAAAGCTTGAAAGCAGGTTCAATTTTAACTCGTTATTGGGAGTTGGTGTTTGGTAATCGTTGTCCTTGATATAAATAACCTGGAATGAGTTGGTCCCGATCGTTGCGTTTTCCAACGATTGCATTTTCAGGATTACTTTTTCGGTTCTTTCAGCCAATGCATCTTCCATAATTGTCAAAGCAACAGTTTGAACACCGTTGAAACTTGCAGGGATAACAATGGTATCTTCAGCTAAAGTAAAGTCAGTCGTTTCCGTTGCATCGGTATAAACCGAATAGCTCAAAATCACTTTTGCAGGATAAATATTGGAAGAAGCCGAATTAATGCCAACGTTCACGGTTCCTGCATTCTCAGCAAAATTCTGAGTAACTGCTGAGAATGTAAAAGTTCCCGGAGCCGGAAGTAAACTAACAGTAGATTGATTGTTTAAAGTTGGCGTTACAATTGACCAGGAACGCGCAGTTGTCCAAACTTCGGTTTGTGTATTGTAGGATCCTACTGCACGAATGGTTTGATCACCTCCGGGATCACCTGCAAAGAAGGAAGAAGCCTGAAGTTTTCCACCTGCATATAAGTCATTGACAGGTAATTGATATCCGTCTGCACCGCCATTCAAAACAGCTGTTCCAAGAGCCGTTCCGTAGAACAATGCATCAACCGGAACACTTGAATTTGTAATGGAAGCAACAGGTAAATTAAAAACCGCAATTCCATCTCCGTTTGACCCACCGTTTCCGACAACACCGCCGGATGCGGCTGCACCAAAACCGTCACCGCTTGTAGTTGCAGTATTAATTACCCGGACTTTTGTTCCGGTTGGTGTCATCGAAGATCCACCTACATAAACCACATCTCCCCGATTTACAGTTCCGGAATTTATCTGAAAAGCATACGTAATCGCTCCGCCTTCGATCCAACCGTTCATAGTTGCGGCAGAGTTATTAGATACAACAGTATAAGGAGTTGCTGCGAAATTGATATTACTTGTAGCAACCAATTCGATCCATTCGAAAGGTGAATCCGTGCCTGCCGGATTGGGTAAAATTTCTGAGATTACGAGTCCCGGATTTTGAGCAAAACCGGAAATGCTCATCAAAACGGTCCCGATAAAGAATATGATTTTTTTCATTGCTGTATAAACTTTCAGCAAAGTTCACTTCAGCATGTAATCAGAACTAAGGAATAAAATGACTTTTTTGGTAAGATTGCGTTGGGGAAAAATGAAGTTTGTGAATTTAAAATAAATGCAGGTTCTAAATTCGAACCCATTTTTTTAAATCGGGTTGACAATTCCTTAAAATAATCGATTTAGCAGGGATGAAAAATTTTACGCCCCTACTGTTTTCCGGATTATTTCCAATCTTTTAATATAAGGGCCGCAAGACTCAAATCCAGCGGAGTGGTAATCTTAATATTTTCATCATTCCCCGGGATCAAATGAACGCGTGCTCCGATTGATTCAACCACGCTTGCATCATCGGTAAAGCTGGTGACATATTTTTGTTCGTATGCTTTCTTGAGCAGTTTTGCTTCAAATACCTGCGGAGTCTGTACAATCCGGTAATGGTCTCTTTGCACGGTTGCATTGTTTTCCCCATCTGCAATACGAAGCGTTTCTTTTACGGGAATGACCGGGATCACCGCCCGGTGACTCTTCACTTCAAGAAGCAGTTGATTTAAGACTGATTTACGGATAAAGGGGCGAACACCATCATGAACAGCAATCCAATCTCCGGTAGCTTTTCCCAGGGCATTTTTGATCGAGTCAAAACGTTCTTCACCGCCTGAGATAACTTCATGCGGGATATCAAATGCATATTTCTGACACATTTCATCCCAATCTTTCAGGTAATCCTGAGGAAGTGTTACGATCAGTTCCGCGGAAGGATCAAAGGCATGGATGTGTTCGATGGTATGCATCAGGATGGGTTTGTCGTTGAGCAACAAAAATTGTTTTGGAATGGAACCTCCCATTCTTTTTCCAATTCCCCCGGCAGTAATAATAAATGTCAGCATGATTTAAATGTAATAACAATTTTGTAGGGATGTGATCCTTAATAGCCATAAAAAAGTAGGGGTGCGATTAATCGCACCCCTACTTTTTTATTATTTAGCAAATAATTACTTGATCTGATTCGGATCCTTTTCCGCTTGCTCATTGAACTTACGCTGCCAGTTCAACCAGTAAAGCATACCAAAAGCTCCAAGGAAGATGAACGTCCAGTTTGCAATGTCACCGATGTTATCATAGAACCATGCACCGTTTAGGATTTTTCCGAGTGTCCACCAAAAATTATTCATCTTTTCTTGTTTTTATTGCGACAAAGTAAATAAATAATTTGTTGATAAGTTCCGATTTCCCTGAAAAAAATTCAATTTTTGTTACTTCCCCCTTTTGGAGGGGGACAGAGGGGGAGGGCTTTATGATTTATTGGGGCTCAACAAAATCTAAATATTTCATAAATGAATTTCCCTATTTGAAGAAACAAAGTAATAGAATCCGTAACTTTGCAACAACAAATTTAAAGATTATGTACCCACCAGAACTTGTACAACCAATGAAGGAAGACCTTACACGTGTGGGCTTTCAACAACTCGTATCGGCATCAGAAGTAGATGCAACTATTCCAACCAGCAAAGGTGTTGCCCTTGTAGTTGTAAACTCTGTTTGCGGATGTGCGGCAGGAAACTTAAGACCAGGTGTGAAAATGTCTTTGGAACATACCAGCAAAAAACCGGATCATTTATTGACTGTTTTTGCAGGTGTTGATACAGAGGCAACGCAACAGGCACGTAAGTACTTTTTACCATTCCCTCCATCTTCTCCGTCAGTGGCGTTGTTTAAGGACGGAAAATTGGTTCATTTCTTAGAAAGACACAATATCGAAGGAGTTACTGCAGCTATGATCGCTGAGAACTTAGAAGCAGCCTACGAGGAATTTTGTTAATTAAGACTTAAAGACATCAGACTGAAGACCAAAGACAGATTTGTCTCTGGTCTTTTGTCTTTAGTCTAAGAGCGAAGCGGTTCATTATGTTTATAGACACTCACACACATCTTTACTCCGAACAATTCAACGAAGACCGTTCAGAGATGGTCCAACGTGCTATTGCAGCCGGAGTTGAGCGCATGTATATGCCCAATATCGATTTGAATTCGGTGGAAGGAATGCATGCCCTGGAAAAACAGTTTCCTGAAAATTGCTTCGCCATGATGGGACTTCACCCATGCTCTGTGGATGCCAATTGGGAATTGGTATTGGCAAGGATGAGGCTCCTGTTGGAAAAACGACCTTATGTGGCTATTGGTGAGATCGGGATCGATCTGTATTGGGACAAAACCTTTGTGACAGAGCAAAAAGAAGCTTTCAGAACACAGATCAACTGGGCAAAGGAATTGCAAATCCCGATCGTGATCCATGCGCGTGATTCTTTTCCGGAGATCTATGAAGTCCTGGACCAGGAAAATGATGAACGATTAAAAGGGATCTTTCACTGTTTTACGGGAAATGAACAAGACGTGAAGAAAATCCTGGATTACAAAGGGTTTCTGTTCGGGATCGGTGGAGTAGTGACCTACAAAAAATCCGATTTGCCGGAGACATTGAAACAGATTCCACTGGAAAAACTCTTGTTGGAAACAGATGCACCATACCTGGCACCAACACCGTTCCGCGGGAAACGGAACGAAAGTGCCTATGTGGTTCACACCGCTGAAAAGATCGCTGAAATTTTGGACTTACCTTTGAATTATTTGGCGGAGCTAACATCGAAAAATGCGCTGAACCTGTTTCATCCTTAACGCGTCCCAATTCTGCAATTGTTTTTATGGAAAAAGATTCTATCTTCGAATCCTAACTCCATAGCTATGCGCACCCTTTTAACGATCTTTATCCTCCTTCTGGCTGCATCCGTATTCGGACAGAAAAAGCTAAAAGTACTTCATACCAATGTGGAATCTTTTCGAATGAAATTCCCGAGTGATCCTGCGATTACTGTACGAACATGGAGCATTGCACCGCAATTAAAACCCGACAGCACGGTAGTTTGGGATGAAAAAATCCAATTTATCACGGATGTCGATTCCATCTTTATCAAGGTTGACAAAAAACACCCGGTATGTGATTTCCTGGTAATCTACCAACATAAAGATACCTGCTGGACTCGTGTCAGGTACCAGGAGATCCCGGATCATATCGGGAAATTGAAAAAAGCGGCAAAGTACAATCCTTCCGACATGAGAACCTTTCCACAATTCACTTACCAGGATTCGGGCAATACCCATTTGCAGGCATTGCGAAAAAAATATAACCTGGATTCTATCGCGGGAAAAGCAGGTGAGATCAATCAGATCATTAACCTGATGCATTGGATTCACAACAAAGTAGCACACGACGGACAGCATGGTAATCCGGAGAAAAAAAATGCAGATGACCTGATCATGGCCTGCAGTGACGGATCACGTGGATTAAACTGTCGTGGGTTAGCCATTGCATTGAACGAATGTTACCTGGCGCTGGGATTCAAATCACGTTATGTTACCTGTATGCCCAAAGAACTGGAATTTGACGATTGCCATGTCATCAATATGGTTTATTCGGAATGGCTGAAAAAATGGGTGTACATGGATCCGACCAATAACGCCTATGTCATGGATGAAAAGGGCACGTTGCTGAGCATTGAAGAAGTGAGACAGCGATTGATTGACGGCCGGACCCTGATCCTGAACCCGGATGCGAATTGGAACAATGAATCGTTTGTATGGCTGGAAGAGTACTTACATTTTTATATGGCTAAAAACCTGTATCGTTTGGAATGTCCTGTTTCAAGCGAATATGATTATGAAACGAAATCTCCGGGAAAAAATACGGTATATGTTGAATTACTGCCTTTGGATGGGATCAATCAAACTCCACAGAAGTCGGAACATACCGACAAAAAACACAATACCACGATGACCAATTATATAACCAACAATCCGAACGCATTTTGGAAAGTGCCGGAATCAGCTAAGAGTAATCCTGAATAATAAAGTTCTTCCCCGGAACTTGCTTTTTCGGTATTTTCAGTGAACTTTGTCCGGACTAATTCGAGAAGTATGAGCACAACACCGCAAGTATTGGTAATTTATACCGGAGGAACTATTGGAATGGTGAATGATCCATTAACCGGTTCACTGACTGCCTTTGACTTTGGTGATGTATACAAGCATATCCCGGAACTGGCCCGTTTGAATGTTGACTTGACAACACACGCGTTTCCACATCCGATCGATTCTTCCGAAATGAATCCTGCCTGGTGGAAGGAAATGGCTGAATTGGTCTACAATAAATACAATGAATTTGATGGTTTTGTCATTCTGCATGGTTCGGATACGATGGCATTCTCGGCTTCTGCTTTGAGTTTCATGCTTCAGGGCTTGAAAAAACCCGTCATTTTCACCGGGTCGCAACTGCCTATCGGAACCATTCGTACAGATGGAAAGGAAAACCTGATTACGGCAATTGAAATTGCAGCGGCGAAAAACAAGAATGGAATTCCACGCATCCAGGAAGTAGCGATCTATTTTGAATACTCGTTATACCGTGGAAATCGCACGTCGAAAATTTCCGCTTCCGCTTTTGAAGCATTTCGTTCACCCAATTTGCGACCATTGGCTGTTGCCGGAGTTCATATTGATTATACGGGAGAAACCGTTTCATCCTCAAAAGAGTTGGAATTGTTTACTGCATTTGATCCTTCCGTAGCATTGATCAAATTCTTCCCCGGAATCAATTGGAACATCTACGAATCGTTGTTCGATGTCACTAAAACCAAAGCAATTATCCTGGAAACCTACGGTTCGGGAAATGCTCCTTCCGATTCCAAATTCCACGAACTGTTGCTGGCTTATCTTCTGGCAGGCGGAATTGTTTTGAACATCACACAATGCTCCACAGGAAGAGTTGAGCAGGGGAAATACGAGACCAGTTCCTTCTTCGAAAAAAATGGCGTGATTTCGGGTTTCGATCTTACAACTGAAGCTGCAGTAACGAAAACCATGTACGCCTTGGGCAAAAGCAATGGAGATACGGAAGCTGCCAAAGCTATTTTGAAGCAAAGCATTTGCGGGGAAGTGACCATTTAAGACCACCGGGATCACAAATCAATTCCTTACTTTGTCAGGTCAAGAGACGATTTCTTCGGGACACCGAAACCAAAATTGACTGAAAGTGTTGAAACCAGGGTTCTTGTTGGGTTCATGACCGGGTTGAACTGATTCCCGAAATTGAAAGTCAAAATTGCCTGGTCTGTCAGTCTGTAATTGACCACCAGTAAGTACTGTAAGTCGTTGCTTCGTTTTTTGGTATAAATCTTATTTCCTGCTGCGTCTGTTCCCAATGGAATTTCCGTACTGCTGCTTCGTCCCACCAATTCGGCTTGTACAGAACATTTTTTGAACTCTGCAGCCAGTGAAAACCCATAATCGTGGTTGTTTTGGAAAACAGTAGAACCCGGGAAATAGAGTTTATAGTAATCAATATTATACCATTCGTAGCGGTAAACAGCCATTGCTTTCAACACGTGATTCTCATTGGCGAAAAAACGATACGTAGGGGTGATCCAAAGTGCATTTTTCGGAGCATACGAAAATTCGAAATTATTCGTTGGGAAGTTGAGCAAACTTGCAAGTGCGAAGTCCAATGAAAAACCTTGCCGGTTGAGCAGGTATTTTTTAAAATGAGCATATACCTGGTCAGCCAGGATGTGCTTACGAAACAGACCTGCAACAGCATTACTGAAATCGTCGTGATTGCTTGCTGTCAATTTGGGAAGTTCCAGTGTGTCCGAGCAAAAGTTTTTTATGAATTGGCTCACTTCCGCAGATGAATCAAAAAATGCGAGATCCTCGATGGCCTTTTTCAAAGGTTGCCCGATGGCTTGCATAAAAGTAGTAATGGATTTGACAGCCGTATCATTGAGTGCCCGCATCCGGATAATAGCGAATTTCCCTTCAAGCACGTCGGCAGATCTCAATTGCTTCCGGTAATTTTCAATGGTATCCCGGTCATTTTTACCTCCGAAGTAAATGGAAGTCCTGGCCCCGAAACCAAGTGCATTGGATTTGCTACTGTCGCCAAGCAAAAAGCTTTGTGAAGACGAAACGGAGAAGGAGGCATTTCGCAAAAAGGATTGCCAGGCAGTAGGATACAAGTATTCGCTGAGGCTGATGTGCGGATTTTTCGACCAGTACGGAGTGAACTCAATAGCCAGGTCTTTTGGGATCACAATGCTTCCTGCATCCGTAAAATTATTGTACAATGCGGTTTCCAGCGCATTGAACGTCTTGGGGGTCAAAACAGTGGTCGGCTGCATCCCGGTAATGGCAGATGCGGGTGATGTGGGAGCCGTTAATCGCTGCAGCTTTTCCTGGGAATCATCCTGCGCAAATGTGAAGCTTGCAAATCCGGAAATAAGTAAAAAGACGAGCGTTCTCATGGTGCCAGGAATTTGATTTGGATCGTTACCTGAGGCCGGTCTTGAACAGCAGTCGGGTTTTTGTGGCTTACAACCACCGTTCCGTTCACTTTGAAATTGACTTCTATTTGTTCCACTTCACCAGCCGGACAAGTTATGGTTGAGGCGATATAGGTTGTTCCACGTAAGGAACTTCCGTTACCCAAACCTTGAGAACCATTGTCAATCAATGGAGGAAAATCGGAAGTGGGAGTGGAAATAATAGTTGTTGCTGTAGTGGCAGAAGAAATGATCTCCACTTGAAAATTAGCAGCAGCGTCGTCTGCCAATGTGAAATTACATTCGTAGGGATAAACGATAGTTTCCTGATCAGTCATAAGAATAGCGGTTAATGCGTACTAAAAGTAACACTATTTTTAAATAATTGATTTGATTTTTAAAATCAATTACAACCGGGGACTTTTACCAAAGGGAAAACATATTTAATGGCGGTACTTCCTCTGAAGTAATTTGATCTTAAGTTTGATATTGTCGTAGATGATACCAAGAACCAACGAAACAGAACCAATCAGCAAAACGTACAGTCCAATTTTCAAATAAAAGATTCCACCAACTATTCCGCCAATGAAAAAGAAACTAATGATCGTTAGTCTCAGTTTTATAGAGGCAAGGAGTTTTTTTCTTGTTTCAGCTTCCTTGTAGAAAAACAATTGAGAAAGTTCTATCCCCAGATCGGTAAAGAGTCCCGTTAGGTGTGTGGTTCTGACCGTAGCATTGGAAATTCGTGTAACCAGAGAGTTTTGCAGACCCATTGCAAAGAGTAAACTGAAAGCAATCACATCGGGATTTCCATGCATCAAATGATTGCCCAGGAATGCAATGGATCCTAAAATCAGGCACTCGATGGATGTAGGAATAATGTAGACGTAGTTTTCGTTTTTCCTGGAAATTACTTCTACCAGGAAGCTGGAAAAAAACGATCCCAGGAAAAAGAAGAAGATATAAAAGAAATAAATAAAACCATTCCAAAAATTCAACTTAAACATTTCATCTACAAAAAAGGCAAAATGACCGGTCACATTGGTAGTCAATTTTGCAACGGCAAGGAATCCCGCTACATTGACTATTCCGGCCACAAAAGAAAGCAGAGAAGCAATCTGCAAATTATGTTTTGCTGTTCTTCTTTTTCCCTGATGTATAAACATGGACTATTCTGTTATAATAATTCGAATGTACGCAACATCTTTGATTATTCTGCTTTTGATTTTTCGCAGCAGATGGTTATTAAATAACATGTGTACATTGATAAAAAAACATAGGGCAATTGAGAGTTTCTTTAAGATCGGAAGATATTCATTTGATTAAGTAATGATGAATTGAAGAAAAAGTGTATTTTTGCACTCCACAATTGAAAGATCCATTGCAAAATTGGTTTTCAAAAGAAAATAGAGAGGTGTCCGTCCCGATAACTATCGGGAGGATGGAGGAGCTACCAACGTTACGCTCCATAAAAGATACAGAGAGGTGTCCGAGTGGTTGAAGGAGCTACCCTGGAAAGGTAGTATACGGGTAACTGTATCGAGAGTTCGAATCTCTTCCTCTCTGC
>CAMLLB010000057.1 GCA_946480815.1 uncultured Flavobacteriales bacterium | reverse complement strand
TGTTCTGATTATTGCGTTGCTTTCGGCAGAGTGGTTTTTGAGAAGGTGGTGGGGATCGTATTAGTAATTAGTTGAAAAGGCAATAGGCAATAGCTAAAAATCCTCAAATTCTAACTATTGCCTATTTACTAATGCCTGTTTACTATTTTATTTCTTCGGAGTCATATTCGCAGCCATCATCTGTTTCACGGTTTTTTCCATTCCATCAACAGAACCATCCAGGAAGATCACATTTCCTTTGCCTTTTTCAGCGAATTCTTTCACGGCTTCTGTCCACATGGAGAACAAAATAAGCGAAGTGTCCAGGTCAGCAGCTTTCATTTTTTCAGCAGCTTCGGTCATACCTTGCGCAACTTCCTCACGGAATAGTGCGATACCTTGTCCTTTCAATTGAGCAGCTTCCTTTTCAGCCTGGGCAGCAATTTTAATCGCATTTCCTTCCGCTTCGGCAGCTTTTGTTTTAGTGATCAATAAAGCCTGACCTTCGTTTTCAGCTGCAGCTTTCAAGTTATTGGAAGCTACTACTTTCGCCATGGAAGTGGTGATTTCCGCATCGAACGTAATGTCGTTCAATTGCAGGTCAATCAAATGGAATCCCCATGTTTCCAGGGTATGGTCCAAACTTTCCTTTACATCATCTACGATTTCACCACGCAACAACAAAATTTCTGCTTGCTTCTTTGTAGCAACGAAACCGCGAACAGAACCTTCAATGGTACGGATCAAAGCCTGGATAAAGCTTCTTTGATCGACAAACTTAAAGGCCACATTTTTAATGGTTTCTTCCTGGTTATCCAAAACCGAATAAACCAGCATGGCTTTGAAATATACGTTTGCCTGGTCTTGCGTAATTGCCTGGAATTCCATTTCAATTGCACGGTTCTGAATCGAAACACGGTTATTCAGGCGCTCAAAGAAAGGAATACGGAAATTCAATCCCGGATGCATGATCCGGCGGTATTTACCGAACATGGTTACAACAGCGATTGTTCCCTGTTGAACGGTTACAAAGCTGAAAATTAGCAGGAGCACAGCAACTCCGATTAAAATGTATTTGATTTCTACTACCATAAAAAGTGATTTGAAACAAACATAACTATAATTGAAAATGTAGAATTGAAAATTGAAAAGTATTTTAATCTGAGTTGATTCCTTAAATCTTTAACCAAAAGGACACTGAGCGTAGTCGAAGCATGAACTTTTGAACCTGTTTCTTCTTGTTTAGGATTTTTCGAAAAAAGTTTTTCGCTGTTATAAAATAAACTCGAAAGAAAACCGTTAAAAGAAAAAACGCCCTTTAATAAGCCTATGGTAAATAAATACTTGACAAACATGCAAACACAGGAAGTTACTGAGATTGCGAATCCATCCGCAGCTGTTATCAGTCAGATTCTGAACTACAGCAAATCATTGGAAGTAAAGAAATTGAAGCGCAAAAAAGTGCTTTTGAACTTAAACTAGAAAAGATTGACCCGCTGATGCGGGTCTTTTTTTTGTGTTGAAGTTAAACCGTCAGTTCGAGTAGTGAAATGTAATGAAACATATCGAGAACAAGGTTTCAAGTCCATGTCTCGATATATTCCGAATTCCGTTTTACTTCATTCGAAACACTCGACAGGACAGAATATAGTAAATAAAAAAGCACCACCCATTTCTGAATGATGCTTCAATTATTTTTATTCCGGATTACCAGATCTTAGCAACCTTCTCATCCGGGTTGCGCATTCTGTCACCTGGTTTTACATTGAATGCTGCAAAGAATTCCGGACAGTTCATCAACGGTCCGTTCACGCGGTACATTCCCGGAGAATGCGGATCTGTCGCGATACGTTTTTTTAATTCTGCTTCTGTATAGTTGATTTTCCATAATTGCGCATAAGCAATGAAGAAACGCTGTGCCGGAGTATATCCGTCGATCACGATGTTTTTCTTGAAATCGTCTGTCATGGTGTATGCGTAGTATGCCATAGTCAAACCACCCAAGTCAGCGATGTTTTCACCCATGGTCAACTCCGGATTCACACAGTTATCAGAAATAGGGCAGAAGGAACTGAATGTTTTACCTAAGATTTCTGTTTTCGTAACGAATTTCTGCTTGTCGGTATCCTGCCACCAGTCGTTGTAACTTCCGTCTGCCGCGAATTTGGAACCGTTGTCATCGAACCCGTGAGTGAACTCATGCCCGATTACCATCCCGATTCTTCCGTAGTTTACTGCATCTTCTGCTTTCTCATCGAAGAAAGGAGGTTGCATGATTCCCGCAGGGAAGGCAATCTCGTTTAAAAGTGGGTGATAATAAGCATTCACTAAATGTGCAGGCATTTCCCATTCTTTACGGTTTACCGGTTTATGCAGTTTTTCCAGGTTTTCTTTGAAAGCAAAACTACGGCAATTGTCTATGTTCGCAACATAGTCAACCGGACTGATAACCAATCCCTTGTAGCTTTTCCACTCATCCGGGAAGCCAAGTTTTCTTCCGATTGCATTCAATTTTGCCAAAGCCTCTTTCTTGGTATTGTCTGACATCCAATCCAACCCATTGATCCGCATTCTGAAACTTGCCAACAGATTATCGACCATGGTGTTTACCCGGTTTTTTGCATTTACAGAGAAGTTTTTCTCCACAAATGCTTTTCCAAGCAATTCAGCCAGGGTTGAACCGGTAATTTCTTCGATACAACGTTCGTCGATTGGTTTCATGGTACTTGTTCCGCTCAAAACACCGCTGTAGAAATCAAAATTGTGTTTTACCCATTTTTCATCCAGTTTTCCGGCATAGGCGTTAATCGTGCACCAGGACAAGTAATTATTCCACGATTGGAAGGAAACATCATCCATCATGGTGTTGATTTGTTTCATGAAGTCAGGTTGTCCAACAATCAGTGAATCAAAGTGTTCGCATCCGATTTTAGCTAAATAAGCTTCGAAATCAAATTTCGGCATCGCTTTTACAACCTGGTCCAACGACATTTTGTTGTAAGTTTTTTCCGGTAAGCGCGATTCAGCCGGAGTCATCATGGCACCCGCCAATTCTTTTTCGAAATTGAAAATGTCATTGGCTTTCTTTTTTGCAGCTTCTTCCGAATCACCCAATAATTGAAATGATTTTTGGATGTGAAGGATATATGCATCACGAATTGCCTGTTTGTTTTCCTGGAAGTAATAGTCACGATTCGGTAAACCGATCCCGCCTTGTCCCCAGTAAGCCACATTTTTATTTACATCTTTCAAATCCTGTCCGATCCCGAAGCCGAAAACAGATTCGATTCCCAATTGATGTTGTTGGGCAATCAAGCTCACGAATTCGTCTTTCGATTTGATCTCTGCGATCTTAGCCAAACGGTCCGTTAAAGGTTTTGCACCTGCAGCATTACGGACAGTCATATCGGTATACGAAGTATAATAATCTCCCAACAACTGGTCCTGGCTTCCGGAAGATTTCATGTTGGATCCCGCAGCAGTTTGAAGAATTTCCTTCAAAGTGGCCTTATTTCGCTTATCCAATTCATTGAAGCTTCCCCAACGTGATTCCGTGTTTGGAACCGGATTGTTTTTACACCATGTTCCGTTCGAGAATTGGAAAAAGTCATCCTGTGGCTTTATCGAAAGGTCCATATAGGAAACATCGATACTGGTTGGTTTTGAAGTAATATCTGTAGTTGAAGCAACAACTTTTTCAGGAGCTTCGGTATGTGTTTTGGGTTGACAGGCAACTAATGACGTTGCAACAACTGCCAGCGGGAGAATTTTATTAACCATTGTTTTCCGGGTTTAAAAGCATTTCGACGTGCGGGATTTCATCTTCAAAGTATTCTTTACCAGTAGATACAAATCCACATTTATTATAGAATTTTTCCAGGTGTTTCTGCGCTGAAATTCTGATCGGTACCCTGCCAAATTCATCGTGGGCAAATTGGATACATTTTTCCATCATCTCATATCCAACACCATTTCCACGGCATTCATTCGTTAGTACAACCCGACCAATTGCCACTTCCGGGTATGAAATTCCGGGGTGTAAAATACGTGCAGTGGCAATCACATCTCCTTTACCATCACGCAAAAGCAGGTGATAAGCTTTCTTATCTTTTCCGTCCAGGTCGAGGTAAGTGCAGTTTTGCTCAACTACAAAAGCTTTGAGTCTCAGTGCGATAATGTCGTGAAACTCATTCAGTGTTAGTTCTTTGTAAGGTTTAAATTGCCAATCTAAATGCATCTTTCTATTAATTACGAATTATTAATTCCGAATTCCGAATTTAGGATGCCATTTGTTTACGAGCGTTTATTAATTCGTAATTAGGCATTCGTAATTCGGAATTATTCAAGTTTGGATTACTCCAACGTTATACGGTTTTTCAGCCTTTTTATGGTTTGCCATTTCAATTCCGACTGACAAGAACTCTCTTGTTTTTGCAGGATCGATGATCGCATCCAGCCACAAACGCGAAGCAGCATAATACGGAGAAATTTGTTCGTCGTAACGTGCTTTGATCGTGTTATATAATTCTGTTTCTCTTTCCGGTGTAATTTCCTCTCCACGGGCTTTCAAAGAAGCAACTTCGATTTGAAGCAATGTTTTCGCAGCAGAAGCTCCGCTCATTACAGCAACCTCGGCAGTTGGCCAGCCAACGATCAAACGTGGATCGTATGCTTTTCCGCACATAGCATAGTTTCCGGCACCGTATGAGTTTCCGATAACTACCGTGAATTTCGGAACGACCGAATTTGCCATGGCATTTACCATTTTAGCCCCGTCTTTAATTATCCCGGCATGTTCCGACTTGGAACCTACCATGAATCCGGAAACATCCTGGAAAAAGATCAATGGAATATTCTTTTGGTTGCAATTCATGATGAAACGAGCAGCTTTGTCGGCAGAATCGTTGTAGATCACGCCACCAAATTGCATTTCACCCTTTGCATTTTTCGATAATTCGCGCTGATTTGCTACAATTCCAACGCTCCAGCCATCCAAACGTGCGTAGGCACAAACGATGGTTTTGCCATAATCACTTTTATATTCGGTGATGCTTCCTTCATCGAAAATACAGTCCAGGATTTGGTGAACATTGTATGGTTTTGCTCGTTCGGAAGGCAAGATCCCGTATACTTTCTTTGCTTCTTCTTTTGGTGCGATGGACTCAATACGGTCAAATCCGGCTGATTCCGGTGCACCGATCTGGCTCATCATTTTACGGATCGTTTTCAAACACTCTTCGTCGTTTGCTACTTTATAATCACATACACCGGAGATTTCCGTATGAGTTGTTGCTCCGCCTAATGTCTCGTTGTCAATGTTCTCACCGATTGCAGCTTTTACCAGGTAAGATCCTGCAAGGAAGATTGTTCCTGTTTTGTCTACGATCAGCGATTCGTCTGACATAATCGGAAGGTAAGCACCTCCTGCAACACAACTTCCCATAACAGCAGCAATTTGTGTAATTCCCATGGAACTCATCACGGCGTTGTTTCTGAAAATACGTCCGAAGTGTTCTTTATCCGGGAAGATTTCGTCTTGCATTGGAAGGTATACCCCTGCAGAATCTACCAAATAAATGATCGGTAGTTTATTCTCCATGGCGATTTCCTGTGCCCGTAAGTTTTTCTTTCCGGTAATAGGGAACCATGCACCGGCTTTTACAGTAGCATCGTTTGCAACAACAATACATTGTTTTCCGGAAACTTTCCCGATGACCATGACAACTCCGGCAGACGGGCAACCACCGTGCTCTTTGTACATTCCCATTCCGGCAAAAGCACCTACTTCAAAGCGTGGGGTATTCGCATCAAGCAGCATATCAATTCGCTCACGGGCAGTCATTTTTCCTTTTTCATGAAGTGCAGCGATCCGTTTTTCACCACCGCCTTTCATGATAGAGGCCAATTCGGACTCCATACGGGAGATCTTCAGCCTCATTTCATCATCGTTCTTATTGAATTCCAATTCTTTTGAATCAATTGCCATGTTTTTTCGTTTATTAGCGTCCCAAATATACACAATTCACTGTAGAAACTTTCTCGAACAAACTGAAAGAATGAGCGATTTCTAAATTACTTTTGTTACATGCAAGATACTTACAAGCACAAGGGAATGAGAAAGCAATTGATTGACCAATTGCGCAAAAAAGGAATAAGTGATGAGCGTGTGCTTACAGCATTTGATGCTATTCCGCGACATTTCTTCTTAGACCTGGCGTTTGAACAACAAGCTTATTCAGATGTTGCTTTTCAAATTGGTTCAGGTCAAACGATTTCTCAGCCGTATACTGTAGCTTTTCAAACATCGATCCTAGAATTGAAAAAAGGGGAGAAGGTATTGGAAATCGGTACCGGATCCGGATTTCAAAGCTGTATTTTGTGCGCTATGGGAATGAAAGTATTTTCCATTGAACGTCAGAAAGAACTGCATATCAAAGCGAAGAAGATCATTGATTATTTCGGGTTTACACCAAAGTTGTTTTTTGGTGACGGCTATGAAGGGAAAAAAACTTTTGCACCTTTTGATAAAATCCTGGTGACTTGCGGAGCTCCGTTTGTTCCTGAAAAACTGGTTCAGCAATTAAAAATAGGAGGGATGATGGTCATTCCGGTTGGAGATCTGGATACACAGGAAATGCACCGGATCACCAAGATTTCGGATACGGAATACAAAGAGGAAGTCTTCGGGAATTTTAGTTTTGTGCCGATGCTGGAGAAAACAGTGAAATGATTGAAAATTAAAAAAGGTTGCCTTCGACTACGCTCAGTCACCTTTTTTGTTTCTGCTTGCCTCGGACACTGAGCGGAACCAAAGTGTCAAGTTAAAAGGCTTTCATACGCATTTTGTATTTCCACAAATTTCTCGGCTGCCATTTTTTGCTGTGATTCCGTTCCGGTAGCAAATTTGTCCGGATGATGGACCTTAACGAGTTTCCGGTATGCTTTTTTGATTTCTTCCTGACTGGCATTTGTCGGAACACCAAGAATTTCATACGCATATTTTTTAGTCAAAGGTGAGGCTTTCTTTTCCTTCGTTTCTTTCCGATGCTCATTGTAAGCAGCATAAATGGCGATGATCTTGGTAAGGTTATCGGGGAGCAATCCCAAATCTGCGTTGATCTTTTTCAGAAAATTCAATTCAGGAGAACTCATTTTTCCATTGATCAGGGCCAAACCTGTCAGAAAATAGATGACCTGTGAGCGCGACCCTTCGTCTTTCAGGTGCATTTTCATCCAATCCGTGATTGTTTCCGTTCGAATCGGATATTTCAGTGAAAAGAGGAGTGAGTCGCCGAAATTGTAAGTAGCAGCCGGAAAATACCGATTGAAATACTGATTGATGAATTGGATCTTTTCTTTTGATTCCTGGTAATTGATGAGCATCAGCTTGGCTCCTAAAGCGAGGTATGCTTCGAGGTAATTGTCTTCGGTTGGTTTCAGGCTTGGAGGAAAAATTCCTTTGCGCCAGGAGCGCGCATGACGGGTTTTGTAAATGTATAATGTAATTCCGCCAACAAATGGAATTCCGAATAGCAGAATTACCAACCAATCCGGTAAATCGGCCACAGGTTCGAAGGAGAGTGGAAGCATTAGTTTCATAACGAACAGTTCTATTGTATTAACGCAGGGAAGCTCCAAAGTAACAAATTTCGGTTTTAAATTGTTGATTACTTATCGATCGATTGTAAACCTTTTAGTTAACAAGTTAACACCGATCAATTGATTGAATAATCGATTAGCGATGAATTGTTGTAAACCTTTTAGCTAATTGGTTTACCAATATTTGCACGCTGTAAACCATTTAGTTAACTTGTTTAAGAATCGCTTGCGCCTGCATCTTCTCCAGTTACTGCACTTACTGATTGTTGATCTTTTAACTGTCCCGATAGCTATCCCGACGTTTACAGGCGCACAAACATAAACGAGTTGCAATTGTTTTCGATGTTATTCATAGGGCAACTAATTGAAAGATGAAAATCTAGCGGAAATTTTACTTTTGTGGTTCGACAGAAGTATATGAAAAACCTGAAATGGATTACCTACCTAAATTTAGTTCTTTACGGACTTTTTATCTGCTTGAATCTCGTTGAGCTCATTTGGAATAGTAATCTTTATTCCTGGGGTCCTGACTTACACACTTCCGGCTCATCGTTTTTTATGAAGGCTGAGTTACTGATTCATGATATTCTGAATATAGTAGCTACTGTTGCAATCATCCTGTTTTTGATGTTTTGCAATTACTTTGTTAAGAAAAACGAATTGGGAAAGTCTTACCATTTTCTGTTGGTATTACTTGGTTTTTTTCCTATTGCAAACTATTTCCTGCTTTTCATTATTTGGAGAAAGTTGAATCAAAGTTTGTTCAATTATTTCGGTATGTCTTATAAAAGTACAGATCGGTTGATTGTTTTGCTGTGGGTTTTGGAACTTTCATATGTACTTTGTCCAACACTTATTACAATTGCTCAATATTATTCCCATAACCCGGAACTAGTTATGCTGGTTTCCAAGCTGACTATTTTGGGGCCGATAGCGCGTTCGGTTTATTTGTTTGTAATTTCTGTATTTTACGTATCATACTTTATCGGTTTTAAGAAAGGGATGAAGAAAAGTGAGAGCGGTGTAAGGGATATGATTGAAAACGAATTGATCGATTGATTTGAGGCAGTTAAAGGTTGTAAACCATTTAGTTAACTCGTTTAAATAGAGTTGAGTGTAATTTATTGATATTTAATTTGTTGCATTCGATTGGCAGCAATTTCACTAAACTCCTTTTACTTTCTTTTACACCTTTTTTAAAATAATTTCCACTCCCGTGTCACTTTTCCGGAACTCCTTACACTAACTTTATCAAGAGACCAATTTATCGAGATGGCGGCCACGAAGAAAAAACGTTTTATGGAGCTTTATGGACCTATACATGTGAGGTTCGAGAAGTTTTGTAAAGCAAGAGCATACGGAAATTTCAATTTCAAGGATTTGATGCATGATGCGTTGGTGGTCGCTTACGAACGTTTCGATTCTTTGAAAAAGGAAGAAGCCTTTTTGCATTTTCTCTTCGGAATCGCCATTCGCTTGCTGGCAAATGAGAACCGGAAGATCAGTACGGAACGTTTGTCCGACCATGCACAAGTCTACAATTATTCAGTAGAAAGTGACCGGACGGACAGAATGTTGGAGATTAATTTGTTGTACGAAGCCATTTCCAAATTACCTGATTTGCAAAAAGAGAGTATTATCCTCTTTGAGATTTCAGGGTTTTCGATTAAAGAAATTGCTGAATTGCAACTGTCTTCAGAAGATGCTGTGAAACAACGCCTGGTTCGGAGCAGAAAGAAACTCCTGGAATTGATGACTGAAAAGAAAGAAGTAGAATTAAATAATTTGGGTTATGACAGAAGATAGACTTTCCGGTTTGTTTGATGAGATTCGAAAAGAGTCGGCTCAAACTTCTATTTCTGAGGTGGATCAATGGATTGATGCTGCGGTGGCTGCTACTGCAACGGTTGGACTCTTAGCAACATTGAAATTAATACTCATTAAAAAACCTTTGATTATGTGGACAACATTATTAACAGTAACAGGTGGAGCTTCTCTGGGAGTGGTGATGATTTTCAGTAAGCCCGAAGTAATAAAAGAACCTGTAAAGAAAGAAATGACAACCTATTCTGTTCCTGTAAAGGAATTAAAGGAAACGAAAACAGAGGAACCCACGGAACAAGAATCTCCCATATTGGACGAACCTGCCAGAGAATCAAATTCCGAAGACCCCAATTTGCCCGAAGATCTGGGAACTCTTATTCCTTTGAAAATACGCAGGTCGGACAATCGCTCAATTCCTCTTTACAGGAAACCTGATGTAACCGGATCATTTACAAAAGTCCATCTTTCCGGTGCGCTTGTGGTACAATTGTCCCAGGGAAAGGAATGTAACGTCCTGGTTGAACCGGAGAGTGCAAAAGACCTGGTTCACATTGAAGTTCATGACGGAACACTTCACCTCAAAAACACACCGAATCAAAAGGATCGACGTGAAAAAATGGTGATTAAAGTGACTTTGAAGGAGTTGGATGAATTGTCCATGAGCGGAGCTACTGCTTTGATGACGATGCACCAGTTTGGAGTGGAAAATTTGTCTCTGGAAATGGACGGTGCCAGCAATGCGAACCTGAATCTGAAAGCAACTAAGCTAAAAGGTGATTTTTCAGGAGCAAGTAATGTGACAATTGAAGGGTCTTGCGAAAATGCAGAGTTAGATATCTCTGGAGCGGCTCAGGTTAATTTGACAGAATTGTCGGTTAAAAATGCAAAAGTGGATAACAGTGGTGCCGGACATGCAGAACTTTCCATCTCCGAAACGCTAAAAGCGGATGGTTCCGGAGCGAGCACGACGTATTACAAAGTTTCTTCCGGGGCAAAATCGATCCGTGTGGATGTGAATACAACTGGAAGTGCAGTGATCAATGATGTGAAAAAATAAGAGTCCACCGTGGCAGACGAAGACGAGCACTGATCCCGGATATCCGGGATCAGTGCGAAAGCTGCGAGGACCAATAAAAATGAACAAAAGAAGCTGTAACAAGGCAAGTTAGTTTATAACCTAAGTAGAGTAAAGTAGTCAGCAACGGCTGACGAAAAAGCCCCCGCTTGGAGAGTCGGGGGCTTTTTTGTGGCTTCGACTACGCTCAGTCACCGTTATTATAAATGAAGTCAAAAGGTAACTGAGCGGAGCCGAAGTTACCTTGATTCGTTAATGCTCTAAACTTGCCAAATAACGCTCAGCATCCAAAGCTGCCATACAACCTGTTCCTGCAGCGGTAATAGCCTGACGGTAAGTTTTGTCGGCAGCATCACCGGCAACAAAAACCCCAGGGACATTTGTCAATGAAGTTCCCGGTTTTTCGTACTTGATGTATCCTGTTTCATCCAGGTTGATATAATCTTTGAAAACGTCGGTATTTGGTTTGTGACCGATCGCAACGAAGAAACCTGTTGCAGGAATTTCTTTCTCTTCTCCTGTAATATTGTTCTTCACCTTTACGGCATTTACTCCGCTTCCGTCACCTAAGACTTCAACAGTTTCCGTGTTGTGAAGAATTTCGATATTCGGTGTGTTACGGACACGGTCGGCCATGATCTTGGAAGCGCGGAACTTGTCTGTGCGAACCAACATCGTTACTTTCTTACATAATTTGGAAAGGTAATGCGCTTCTTCACATGCTGAATCTCCTGCACCAACGATTACTGTTTCCTGTCCACGGTAAAAGAATCCGTCACAAACTGCACAAGCGGAAACTCCGCCACCGATTGAAAGGTAATGTTGCTCTGAAGGCAATCCCAGGTATTTTGCAGCTGCTCCGGTGGAAATAATCACCGTTTCTGCATGAATTTCATGTCCGTCTTCTGTCCAGCATTTATGAACCGGGCCTGAAAAGTCCACTTTTGTAATAAAACCAAAACGCACATCTGTTTCGAAACGTTTTGCCTGAGCTTCTAATTGCACCATCATTTCAGGACCTGAAATACCGTCCGGATATCCCGGGAAGTTTTCAACTTCGTTTGTTGTTGTTAACTGTCCACCCGGTTGCATTCCCTGGTACATTACAGGTTTCATTTCTGCTCTTGCAGCGTAAATTGCAGCAGTATATCCGGCAGGACCAGAACCGATGATCAGGCATTTTACTTTTTCAGCGCTCATGTTTGTTTAATCGTTTAATTTATGTTTTAATCCACTCCGTGGATACTTTATCAGAAGCAATGCTTCTTCTTAGTTTGAGGATTATAAAATTAGGGTTTTCTTGCTTTCAAAAGCATGCTTAAACAGAAGTGGATTTTAATAGGAATCCAAGTTTATTTTTTGCAGTAATAGATAAAAGCAGGAGGGAAGTTGGCCGGCGTAAACGCAATTTCCATGTGTTTAAAGAATTGTTTGATATTCTTCTTAGCATTCAGGGAATACTGGAATTGAACATAGATAGAGTTCGCATGCATTACCCGGTGGCTTTCTTTTAAGATCCGATTCTTCAGGTCACTTGGGAAATTGGCAAGCGGAAGTGATGAAACAACAGCGTCGGCCTGAGAATAACCGTATTTTTCCAGGTATTCGCCAATTTTTTCTGCTGAGTCATGGATCAGAATAACACGTGGGTCTTTGAATTCCTTTCTCAATTGATTCATAAAACTGTCATTGAGCTCAAATACCAATAAAATTCCGTCAGGATTCAGTTTTTGGAGCATTTTTCGGGTGAAAACGCCGGTTCCCGGACCCAATTCCACAATGACTTTAGCTGTTGAGAAATCAATTTTCTGCAACATTTTTTTTGCTAAAAATTTGGAGCTTGGAGCCATTGCTCCAACCATTTTACGTTCTTTCCAGAAATTACGTATAAACGAACGCTTATCAGACATTTTCTCTTGTTTCTTTCAGTGCGAATTTACCATTATTGATAATTCCATAAACAAATCCATTCAATTGTTTATTCAATGCCGGTGTATTGCTGCATGCGATGACTAAATCTTCTTTGGTGAATACCCACAATTTTCCAGGGATAAACAGGGATAAATCCGCGATGGACTGGTCTTCAACAGGAAGCGTTTCCAGGGATAATAATTCCCTTGATTTTTCAGTCAATCTGCTTACAACCAATTCCAGGTCGAATTCAGGACAAGCTCCCAGCTCACCGAACAATGTCTGGATCGTACTGTTTCCAAAATTAGCATGGTCAAATTCCAGGTCTGTTTCTTCGGTGTCATTTGGTCGGTGGTCCGAAACAATACAATCAATTGTTCCGTCTTTCAAACCTGCCCAAAGTGCCTTACGATCTGATTCAGGGCGTAAAGGCGGCATTAATTTGAAATTCACATCGAAATCCAAAACGGCAGTTTCATTGTAGATCAAATGCTGTGCATGTACATCGGCCGTCACACTCAATCCTTTTGCTTTTGCTTTGCGGATCAGATCAACGGATTCGGCAGTGGAAATCCCGGTTGCGTGTAAATTTCCTCCGGTGTATTCCAACAGGCGAAGGTTGCGTTCCAACTGAATTATTTCGCTGATTGCAGGATCTGCTTTTAAACCTGTTTTAGTTGAAGCTTCACCTTCATTGACTAATCCGCCTCCGGAAATAGACTTGTCATGAGCGAAACCAACTACAATTCCGTCAAAATTCTTGGAGTAAAGCAATGCGCGATACATAATTCCACCGTTAACCGGCACCAGGTCATCGGAGAACATGCGCACTCCGGATTGGAACATGTCGAACATCTCTGCCAGTGCTTCGCCCTGATTTTTCTTGGTAATACAACCCATCGGGTGCAAAGAAGTCACTGCATTTTCGCTTCTTCTAAGCACATATTCCACACTTGTCTTGTTGTCCAAAACCGGCTGAGTGGACGGTAAAACGGCAACATGTGTAAAACCACCGTATGCTGCGGCATCCAATCCGCTTTGGATGGTAGATTTATGTTCTTCTCCCGGATCTGCGAAATGGGCTTTCAAATCGACCCATCCTTTTGAAATGTGCAAATTATCTTCCTTGATCTCCAATTCACAGGAGCGTTCGATTTTTGTCGAAATCTCATGAATTTTGCCATCTTCCAGGTAAATATCTACCTTTTTTCCATGCCACTTGGAGCTTTTGTCTATAACCGTTACTTGCCGGATAAGTAATTTCATATTCTTTATTTCTTATAGAAAATTAGTAAAGCCATTTCGCACAGGACGAATATTCCTGCAAAGAAAACAAACCAAAGCCAACTATCATAACTCTCACCGATTTCCAATAGTGAAGCACTGTTCCAATTGGAGCCATCTTGTATTGAATTTACATGAATTCCAGCCTGTTGAAATCCATTCTTGATTTCTTCTGTTGTGGACTCTGATGTTTGTGATTCAAGCCGGTTGTAATTGGTAGAAAGAATTCCTTTCGGTTTTCCATCCTGGGAAATGGTATAATTTCCCGCTTCCAGGATGCGAATCGCCTCCAGACCCTGGATGGAAAGATAAGCACGTTTATTTTTGGTAAAGATTACCGGAATGTAATCCACCTGTCCTTGTTTCAGGTGAATTGGATTTTCACTGGAATTATTTGTGTTTACAGGATAACTTCCATCCGAACCAATGATCAGGTAATACGGATTTTGGCGCTGGCTCAGGTTCCCGACATGCAATAGAAGAGTAGAGAACAACTGATTGCTTGTAAACGTACTGAATTCCTGTTTCAAAGAAGTAGAGAACAAGTAAGCGCTATTCTTTCCGGTACTTTTAACGAAGAAAGGTGTCCCATTCTGGTAATTGATCAGGTTGCTGGAAAGTGTTTTCGAATTGCTTAAAAGACGGTATGCCTTGGCAACAGCGGGTAACGAAATATTCTCAGGTTTTCCTTCAAAGATTCCCTGGAAGAACGGATCCTTGATGTTCAGTTTTTGAATTCCCAAACCAACACTTTGTGTTCCGTTTATGGATGGTAAATTCAATTTGTCGAGCAGGGAATTCCATCCGCCGGGAGAAACATTGGTTCCAGGAATAAGTAAAAGGGCACCCTGTTCTTCATGATAAGCGGTGAGTTCTGTGCTCAGACTGCTTGGAATTTGGTTTAAACCGTTCAATACAACTAAGTCAATTGCGTCCAGGTTTTCCTGGGATGCCTGATTGGTAGAAACTTCTTTGATTTTGTAGAAATCATCCAAACCAAAAACAATCCCCACATTTTCAACAGCATCTTCTCCGTTAATGATAAGCACGGAACTGCTTTTCTTTACTTCGTAATTGAAAAAGAAAGAGTCGTCCTGGACCATTTGTTTGTCGTTGATAGAGATTTTCCCTTTGGCAATTCCTGCTACCTGGTTAAAATAATTCAATTGTACGGTATCCGATCCGTTGGAAGGTAATTCTGCAAACAAGTCGCGCTTTAGTTTCCCGATCTGAATACTCACAACAGCCGATTCAATAGCTTCTTTCCCGGTATTGACCACGCGGATCGAAAGTGTTTGAGCGGAACCCAATTTCTGGATCGGAGTTTCAAACCAAATGGTGTCAATGTAAAGGTTTCCGGTGTTTTGGGGTGCCAGAACAAGGGGAGATACACTTGAAATTGATTTAAACTTTTTAGTTGATTGATTGGATTTATTTTTCTGAAAATCAGATAGATAAACCAGTGATGGTTTGGATTTGATATTTCCTTCTTTTTGTGCATCTTCCACCCATTGATTCCAGTAGGAAAGGATTTCTTCCTGCGAACGATAAATAGGAGAGTAGTTGACTTTCGCCACCTGGTCTACAAATTTCACTTTGGTTAAAGTTTGCTTTTCGTTCCCACTCAATTCATTGGTGAATAAAACGTATTGAGTATTTCTTGGAGCTTTTTCTACAATGGAACCCGCCAACTCCTTTGCTTGCGCTAATAATTCACCCTGTCCGCCAATGCGTGACATGGAAAAGGAATTATCGATATACACTCCGATTAATTGAATGTCTTTTTTGTTTGTATCCGATTTCGGGAAATAGGGCTGGGCAAAAGCGATCACCAAACAGGCAAAAGCCAGGGCACGGGAGATCAAAATCAATAAATGCTTGATCTTTCTTGGATTTTTCTGCTGCTGTTCAACCGATTTAACAAAGGCAATACTGGAGAAATAGATCGTTTTGTATTTACGAAAATGGAACAGATGAATGAGTATTGGAATAACCAAAACCAGTAGGGCAAATAAAAATTCAGGATAGACCCATTTCATGTTGCTAAGATAATTATGAATTGCGAATTGCAAATTGCGAATCCCAAGAGTTTTCCCCGATTTTTGAACAATTTACAAGGTAGCTTCGACTCCGCTCAGCCACCTTTTACTATTTTCTACTTCAATAAACGAAGGGTGACTGAGCGTAGTCGAAGGCACAATTTATTTTATTCCCTCAAAAACTCCCAATCCAAACAGGGCGAAGTCGTATTTGCACGGATCCTGTGGATCCAGTTGTACTAATTGTTCCTGGATTTCGGCAACGCTTTTCCAATCATTTTGTGTGCGGGTAAGGATTCCCAATTTACGGGCAACGTTCCCGGTATGGACATCCAACGGGAGATGTAATTCCGACATGGGAATTGTGTTCCAGATCCCGAAATCGACACCAAGTTGGTCTTTTCGTACCATCCAACGCAAAAACATGTTGATCCGTTTAGCTGAAGAACCTTTCAATGGATTTGCTAAGTGCTTGTGTGTTCTGTCAGGAAATGGTTCTTGTGTAAAGGCATTCCGGAAAGAAACAATTCTGCCCTGAACTCCTTCAATTTCCGGATGAGGCCGGAAGGCTTGTTCCAATCCGCCATTTTGGTAGATTCGCTGCAATGAAACGAAAAAAGCATTCAGATCGTCGCTGTTGAATGTTCTGTGAACAAAGCTGTGCTTTTGTTCTGTGTAGTTCAATACATATTCGTAGGGCTTGAAATTCATGATCTCAAGCAGGCGTTGTCCGCTTTTGATGATTGCTGTCCGGTTTCCCCATGCTAACGTTGAAATGAGAAAAGCACTGATCTCAATGTCTTCTTTCCGCGTGAATTGCTTCGGGATCTGGATCGGATCGCTTTGAATGAAATCCGGGCGGTTATACAACTCCACTTTTTCATCCAGGAAAGCTTTTAATTCGTTTTGAGTGAAGGAAGTTCTCATTTTAAGGATCCGTCGGCCATTACGATTGACCTGTCGGCCATTTCAGCAAGCAGGTTGTTGTGTGTAACGATTACAAATGTCTGACCGAATTCTTTTCGCAAATCGAAAAATAATTGATGCAATTCTGCTGCGTTTTTGGAATCCAGGTTTCCGGAAGGTTCATCCGCAAAAATGATATCGGGCTCATTCATTAATGCTCTTGCAACAGCAACACGCTGTTGTTCTCCGCCCGAAAGGGCAGAGGGCTGGTGATTTTCACGGTCGCCAAGTCCCAGCTTGTTCAGCAGGTGTTTTGCACGTTCTTTGGACTCGTTCATTCCTTTTCCACCGATCAAAGCGGGCATTACAACATTTTCCAAGGCTGTGAATTCAGGCAATAACTGATGAAACTGGAAAATGAAACCGATTTTTTGGTTCCGGAATTCGGCCAAACCTTTTGAGTTCAATGAAAATGGATTGATTCCATTCAATGTTAAGCTCCCGGAATCCGGTTTGTCGAGGGTGCCCAAAATTTGAAGCAGGGTTGTTTTTCCGGCCCCGGAAGAACCTACAATGGAAACAATTTCCCCGGATTGAATTTCCAGGTCGATGCCCTTCAATACATCTAATTGGCCGTACTTCTTTCGAATTCCCTTTGCAACAAGCATTACTTATCCATTTTTAGAGAATGTCCCATTTTGGTAGCTTTTGTCTTGAGGTAGCTCTCATTGTGAGCATTATGTCCGACTTCAATCGCCACGTTTTCAACGATTTCCAATCCGTAACCGATCAAACCGGTACGTTTTTTCGGGTTATTGGACATCAAACGGATCTTGGAAATTCCAAGATCGTGCAGGATTTGTGCACCGATCCCGTATTCACGCTCATCGGATTTGAATCCTAATTTCAGGTTCGCTTCAACAGTATCGTATCCTTCTTCCTGCAGTTTGTATGCTTTCAATTTGTTTAAGAGCCCAATTCCGCGTCCTTCCTGGTTCAAATAAACGATCGCACCTTTACCTTCGGCTTCGATCATTTTCATGGAATGGTGTAATTGAGGTCCGCAGTCGCAACGGCAAGAACCAAAAATATCACCTGTAAGACAGGAAGAATGCATACGGACCAAAATCGGTTCATTCGGTTCCCAAGTCCCTTTTACCAATGCCAAATGCTCTTGTCCGTTTGATTTCACTGAGAATGCAACCAGTTTGAAATCACCGTGTTCCGTTGGCATTTCAACTTCAACTTCGCGGGAAATCAATGATTCATTCTTCATGCGGTATGCAATCAGGTCCGCAATGGAAATCAGTTTTAAATCGAATTTTTTAGCGATCTGGAATAATTGAGGCAGGCGCGACATAGACCCGTCTTCGTTCAGGATCTCAACCAGGATTCCTGCAGGTTTAAACCCGGCTAAACGAGCCAGATCAACCGCTGCTTCTGTGTGGCCTGTGCGCTGCAATACGCCGCCTTTCTTTGCCCGCAAAGGGAAAATGTGTCCCGGACGACCTAAATCTTCCGGTTTGGTGTCTTCCGAAACCAATGCTTTGATCGTCTTTGCACGGTCAAAAACCGAGATTCCGGTTGTACATCCGTGACCAATTAAATCTACCGAAACTGTGAATTGTGTTTCGTGAAGTACGGTGTTGTTTGTAACCATGAGGTTTAATTCCAATTCGTTACATCTGGATTCGGTAAGCGGGGTACAGATCAATCCTCTTCCGTGAGTGGCCATGAAATTGATCATTTCAGGAGTAACCATTTCGGCAGCAGCAATAAAATCCCCTTCATTTTCGCGGTCTTCATCATCAACAACGATGATTACTTTTCCGGCTTTTATATCTTCAATCGCTTCTTCGATTGTATTTAACTTAGTTGACATATTGTTTTATAAAGTACCGCAAATTTACTCCGAATTCTGCAACCGCGAACTACTATTTAACTTTTTTAAAGGTAAAGAAGATCCGGTTGGGATCGTTTTTCACATTTTCAATCCAAACGGTCATTTTATTGGCTACCGGCCTGACATAGTTAATCCGTTTCGGAAAGGGATTTTGGTTGTTTACAAATGTTAATGTGTCTGCATTCAGGTAGTTTTTACATTTGAAAACCAGTGTGTCCTGTTCAATGACAATTTGGTAGTACAGGGCGTTATTTTTCTCAAATATTCGCAGGAATTCTTTCTGGAACTTATTTTCGTAACGCATAAAATTTTCTCCTGAAATATAGTTGGTTCGAAGTTTCCAGTTTTCATGAATGGTTTGATTATCAAGAGAGGTGATCCATTTCCCACGGATCCATTGCGGTAAGTTATTCCTGTTTGTGCAGGAATACAGGATTGAAAGTGTTAGTAGGAGGTAGCTTGCAAAAGTTGTAACAGTTTGTGTGTTTGTTTTTTCCATGAATAGAGCAGTTCAATGTAGTTTTTGCCTTGTGAAGCAATTGAACTAAAGTTACCTGCTATAACTAAACCTTCGGTTATTTTTTCGACAAAGGTATCGATATCTTCTGCCAATAGGATATTTTCTCCGTCAACACCACCCAACGCATTGTTAGACAGGGAAGTAGTGATGCATGGAAGTCCGCTTGCCATAGCTTCCAATAGCTTATTTTGAAGTCCTGTACCGATAAAAAGCGGGGCAACAAAAATGCGGGAACGCTGATAACTTACACGAATATCATCGACCCAACCGGTCACCGTTACGAACTCGGATTGCAGTTCCAAAACCCGTTTTGCAGGACTTGCTCCCGAAAGCAGCAGTTTGCAGGAAATTCCTTTTTTATGAAGTCTCGGCAGAATTTCTTCTGCGAGGCAAACAGCAGCTTCAATATTCGGAGCATAGGAAAAATTCCCGGTGAAAACCAGGTCGTAATCTTTTTCAATGGGTAGTGTTTCGAAGAACGATTCATCAATTCCATTGGGAACAATAACGATTTGGCTATTATCAGGATGTTGGATCAGTTTCCGGTCTTGTTCCGAAATGATCGTTTTGTGTTCGAAATAATCGAAAATCCGTCGTTCATATTCTTTTAAACGGCTGCTTTCAAGCCTGTAAAACCATTTTTTATACCAGGATTCCGTTTGGATCCGGCGTTCCATTCCTTTGGAAAGCGCATCCATGTAATCCAATGTTTTGGGAATATGGTGTTCGTTCTTCACGTATTCTGCAACCCGGATTAGCTGGCAATAAATGTGTTCTGGTTTTGTCTGGGCAATAATTGACCGGATCTTCCGATGAATTGATTCCCGGTAGAAATAATGCACCTGCAACGGTTTGGATCCGAGCATGGTTTTTAAAAGCTGGAAAATCAGTCCGGGTTTGGTAAGTTGAAAAATGTGAATTTCGGTACAAAACTGACGCACCAGTTGTTCGTGTTCGGTTGAAACGGGAATATCTGTGGTACAGACCAGTGTGACATTGAATTGTTTGGAAAGTTCCTTGAGTTGGTAGAAAGCCCTCAGTTTATCGCCTTTTTCCAAAGGATACGGAAAACGGGAAACAATAAAAAGGATGTTTTCTTTAGACTCCAAACGTGTGTTTCATTAAAGCAATACAATTGTCAAAACTATGAACTTTTGAGATATAATCACGCGATTTACTTCCGACTTCTTGTCTCAAATCTTCATTTTCATGGAATTTCAGGATTAATTCAACAAAAGCTTCGTCTGTCTCGGCAACTTGAAGTCCTGACTGAGGAATATCGATCCCTGAAGCACCCAATTTTGTTGTAATACACGGAACTCCCAATGCCATTGCTTCAAGTAATTTGATACGGATTCCGCTTCCGGACAGGATCGGGGTGATGAGCGTTCCGGATTTGGCCATGAATACGTTACTATCCTTTACCCAACCAACAACTTCAATGGAATTGGTATTGAGGAAACTGAAATGCTCGCTTTTGGAACCTGCAATCTTTAAGGTGAATTCGGAAACTTTCGGATTGCTCCAGATCTTTTTTACCAGGTGATCAACTGCTTCCTGGTTGGGTTTCCAATCCATTGATCCCAGATGAAAAAATCCTTTATTGGTATAATCCGGTTTAAGAGCAGGGTCAGAAGTGATCGAAACGGGTAACAAAACCACATTTTTTTGCCGGGTGTGCTTGGTAATCCATTCCTGGTCTTCACTGGAAATTGCCCAAATGGTATTTACCTTATTGAGAATTTCAATTTCTTCTCTGCGTAAAGTCTTTTCGAGTGTTCTCAGGTAAAAACGCTTCAAAACCGAAGTTTCAAGGCTTGCATGCAGCTTCCAGATCTCAGATTCAATGTTGTGAGAACGAATAATAACGGGAGCAAGTTCCCGGAAATCGAAATGACTCAATTGTGCAGCTGCAAATAAGCTGTCACACACAATGTAATCGTATTTCTTCTTGAGTCCCTTTGCCAGTTCATGGTACAGCTTCTCCGATCTGAAGCGGGAAAGGTTGTAGTTCCTCCGGCGCAGAAAATTCACTAAAGCACCGGCTGCTTTGATTTCCGTACTGATCGGAACAACCGTTTGATCTTTCAGGTATTGTCCCAATATCCGTTCGGATTCTTTGGTATACGGATGTTTGTGTGTTTCGAAGATAATTCCGTCAACTTCCGCAATTTTACTCAATCCTTTCAGGCATTCCATCATAGCAAAGCAACCTCCGTCAATAATCGGAGCAGGAGACTTCGGTGCGATGTATAGAATTCTCATCGTCTTCTGCCAAAAGTTAGAATGTAACGCCAGAGCTTTTTATCGAAAACTCCGAGGTCATTTGCCGCAGCGATCATTAAAATGCAGGCAATCGGGATTAAAACCGCGGTGGGAAGCCACATTCCCCAGAAAGGAGATAGTACGGCCGACATTGCCAGGTTTTGTCCGATACTGAAGAGCACGAAGTAAACCATGAAAAGCAGGGCTGCGATCACAACCGGTGCTCCGAAACCACCTTTACGGACAATTGCTCCAAGTGGTGCTCCAACGAAAAACAAGACGATAATTGCTCCCGAAAGGGCAAATTTACGATGAAATTCGATCTGGTATTGTTCGTAATTCGATCGGAAAGAATCCACAAACTGAGCTTGTTCTTCTGTACTGATCTTCATGCTTCGTGCACTCACGATAGCCGCATTTACCGCAGCAATGCGTTCTTGTTTGCTTAAAGAGGAAAGTTTGATGACTTTGGAAGGAACACTTTGTAATTGCTGGATTTCTTCGGTCTCTTTCAGCTTCTTTGCCGGACCTGTTTTCGGTAATTTTGCAAAACTAAGCGATTGATTGAAAGGCCGGCTGTTCAGGTTCGTTTTCCCGAAATCGGATAGTATTTTGTCCTGTTTTCGCTGCAAAGAATCTTTTGCTTCATTGATCTGGAACACATTTAGCATTTCATAATCATTCTTAAAGAGTTCTTCGTCCGATTTGTTCAAATCAAACCCGATCAATTCCATTTTATAGGTTGCAGCCTTGAATTGGGTTGTTCTGCTTGGTCTGAAATCGCCGGTATGAAAAGGTTGTCCCTGGTTGGTAAAAACCGGTGCCTGGGCTTGCAATTCTTCGTGCACGATCCCATTCGAAAGGTGGAACAGGAGGTATTTTCCATTATCACCTTTGTAAACAGTTCCTGAATCTGATTTGACTGTTTTCAGGATTTCAGGATTTGTATAATCATGAATCGTAATGCCGTAAAAAGTGTTGTTTTTCCCGGATTTTACTTTGATTGCATACCCGTCAATTTCATGGGAGTAGGAGCCGGGAGTAAGCAGCATTCCGACTTTCGTTTCCTGGATATCAAAAATGATGGTGTGCCATTTCAGATTTGCGACCGGAATGACATAATTCGAAAAGAAAAAAGTCGCAGTGGCGATCAACACGACTGTTTGTGTTAACGGCCTCAGGATTCTGAAAAGAGACAAGCCGGAAGATTTCAATGCGGTTAACTCATTGTTTTCTGCCAGGTTTCCTAAGGTCATGATCGAACTTAAGAGAATGGCCAGCGGAAGCGCGAGTGGGATCAGGCTGGCAGAAACGTAAAACATCAACTCGATGATCACAGCCACGCTTAATCCTTTTCCCATCAAATCATCGATATACACCCAGGTGAACTGCATGATCAGCATCACCATCGAAATGAAGAAGGTCACTACAAAGGGACCTGCGAAGGATTTTATGCTAAAAACAGTGAGTCTTTTCAAAGTGTAACCAGTTTGTTAGCGAATCGGATTTTAAATCTTCCGGATGCGTTTTGTAATGGTTTGTCCGCTAGTTGTAGTCATACGTACCAGGTAGATTCCCTGATCGAAACGCTCCATGGAAATCGGATTTGCCTTCTCCTGGGAATAGATCAGCGCTCCGGCCATGTTGTAAACAGCAACGGACTCCAGGTTTTTAGAGGAAAAATGAATCTGATCGCTTGTCGGGTTCGGATAAACCGTTACATCGGTTTGGATGGATTGTTCCTCCAATGCCAATGGATCGTCTTTGCGTACATTCACACTGTCAACAAACAAATTGAAACCACCTTGTGTTTGCAAATTAAAAGCGATGTATACCGTTTCACCATTATTAAAGCCCATTTCGCTCAGGTTTACCTCATGCTGGGTCCATTCTTCCCATTCAAACTCCACACGTAAAAGAAGGCTGTCGAAGCTGGAGATCTGTGCGTCTGTAGTAGAAAGATATACCTCGTAAGTATCCGGATAACTTGGGTCGAAAGAACGGGCATTCCACTTCAGGTAATTTCCAAAAGTTCCTATAGTAATGGGAGGACTGATTAACCAGCGATTTGCCGGTTGAGCAACTGTAAAATAAGAAGTTGCAGCAGCTACCGTATCCGAAGTGTTATTCGGGTCTGCCAGTGCTATCCATGCTTCAGGAACCTGGAATTGTGATTCGATTTCGGAGTATGAATCCACTTTTACAGTTGTCCAGCTTGCAGGAATTCCCTGTTGGAAATCCTCATCCAAAAGCGTGGTTTGAGCATGGGCAGAAAGCGCTGAAATTAAAACGCCTGAAAAAAGAGCAATTTGTTTTAACATAAGACAAAAATACAAAGACTTTGGCTACATTGCCAGATTTATCAAGATATCCTTAAATTCCTGGTAAAAGGCATCGAAATGAATTAAACGATCAGCTAAAAAGTTTATTATTTCCGGGTGATCTTCGGGCTTGTAAAAATTGAGGTCGGAACGTTCCCATATGATGCGGTTAAATACCGGAACAACAGGTGTGCTGGCGTTTTCAATCCAAATACCATCGGTTCCCATTTCACTTTCCAAAACGATCTTCAGTTCGTATAATTGTTCCCACAGGATCTGGCGAACCCCTGCATCTTTTGCCTGGATATCAAAGGTCAAACGAGCACCTTTTGCATCTGCATCCACGCGGATATAGATGTCTTTTACTTCGGAAGGATAAGCGAGCCAGTTCATTCTGCGACCGTTTGAAGAACGGATTTTCTGCATGTGGGCCTTGAATTGGTTCCAGAAATTGATTTTCAGCTGCTTCAGTTCTTCTTTGGAATACATGTATCGGAAACTTTGGAGCAAAGATAGAATTGTATTTGGGGGATGGAAGTTATTTATGGTTAAAAGTTGGTGAATCGGATTAGAAAATGTGACTATTGAAAAGGTTGACGTAATGTTGCAATATTACGTCAATCAGAATGTGGGGTGTTTTTAAATAGTTGATTTTCAGTGATTTAAAGCTTGGTGTAATAACGCAATATTACGTCAGAACATTAAAATACCACAAAGAAGAGAAAGCGCAACTTTCGAAAACCAAGTCCCCATCTGACAAAGATGAATTACCAAAGGAATGTTTGTGTGCTTTCTCTCCTTGCGGTTCAAATAAACGAGTTTCGATCAATTTTCTTAGAATTTTCTTCTTGAGAATTGATCTTTCAGTCATTGATTATTTTATTCAAATAACAACTTACGTGTTCCCACAAGTCCTGTTTTCGTGTGCACTTTCAGGATCGCAACTCCTTTATAATCCCAATCAAGAGTTATTTGTGAGATTCCCTCTGAAATTTTGCCCTGATGGAGCATTCTTCCGTCAAGAGAAACCAATTGAATAGTTGCAGCTTCTTCCAGGTTCACCAGGAAATGATTGTTTGAAACCGGGTTCGGATAAGCTGTAAACTCCGGTTCTTCCGAAAATGCTTCTACAGCCAGGTTGCTCGTCGGTCCGAAAGCGATCTGTAAGAGGTAAATACTTCCTTTCGTTGCACCTCCAACCGGATTGCGGTATCCGGTCAGTAAGATCTTATTGTCATTGGTCAGGTCTACATCCATGAAATTTGCAAGTTTCCCGTTCCAACCCGAAGTTCCTACAATTCCGTGATCAAAGATCATGTAACCGTTTCCGTTGAAAGCGGTATTGAGTTGTCCCTGGTTGGTCATGCTGACGATCAATCCTTTATTCTGAAAATTCCCGCCAACGAAATCCGTTGTATATCCGCAGATCAGGAATTCATTCGGACTTTTTTCAATGATCTTATTGAAGAACGTTGCGCTGTCTTCCGGGAAATCGAAATTGGTGAATCCATTCGGAATACCCGGGTCCATACTTCCGGTATTGGTTACAAATGCCACAAATCCCCTGTTTACCTGTCCGTATCCGCCAAAATCCAATGGTGAATAGTAGGAATTTACCGGCATGTTGTAGCCTGCAACCACTAATTTGTTCATACTTGTTAAAGCAATTGAAAACGGTTTGTCGGTATTATCTGTCCCGAAACTGAATACTCCGCCTGTTCCGAATGCGGGATCCAATGCTCCGCCCGGAGTCAATTTGAAGATCGCATTATCTGTGAAGTTAGTCGAATCATACGTCATCGTAGGCTGGTCCCAGGTATCGGTGATCAAGAGCCCGTAAGCTTCTCCGTTCGGTCCGATCGCCATATCGATAAATTGTGAACGTGGTACATTTGTTAATGAAAATACACCGTTCGTTCCATAAGTATTATCGGGGAAACCATTTGAATTCAGTCGCACAATAGCGGGTAAGCCGCTTGGTCCGCGTCCACCGACCATGAATTTTCCGCTCGGAAGAATGTGCAATCTTTTCGGAATGGAATACATTCCGCTGGTCCCGAATACGTCGTTGGTGAGGATATGTCCGTTAACACCGAAAGTAGAATCCAGGGTTCCGTTTGTTTTGAAACGCATCATCACGAATTGGCTTGCTCCGCACACACCATTGGTACAATATTTTGATTCACCGACCATGACAATTTTTCCATCAGACTGGATCTCAACGTCATAACCGATACTTGTTTGTCCGCAAAACGTTTTGGCGGCACCGTTTACTCCGAAAGTAGGGTCCGGCATTCCATTTGGCAAGTAACGATAAATGTACATCCAGAGGTCGGAAGTCACGTTGGGATCGCGGGCCAGGACCGTTACAATTTTTCCATCCGGCTGAATAGCAGAAGCATAGCCGGATCCCAGGTTTCCTTCACTATTGGAATTGGGGCCGAGGTAGGGGAGGTAACCGTTGGAATTGAACGTAGAATCGATGTGTTGCGCATGTGAATGCATCGCAAGAACCGACACACATGCCAGGAATGCAAGTAAAATCTTCTTCATATAATAGTATTTAGTATTGGGTTTTGAAGAAGACTTGGATTTTACCGGAAAGGTTTGCTGTCAGGAAGGAAAATCCGTGAAATACATAGAATTTTAACTAAAAAGAGGGAAAAATGACTCTATTTAACATAATCAGTCGGTATTTAAAAATTACATGCAACATTCAGCATGTTCAATTTCCAGGTGTCTGATTTCCAATTCGTCCATTATGTTGTTCTTTTCAATTTGTTGTTGCTGTAATTCAATAGACCTGATTTTATCCTCAAATTCCGCTTGTCTCAGGCTTTGCTCAGCATCCGACAGATCCCCGGGATTTGTGGATTCGTATTTCAGGACGATTTGTTCGAATTGTTCTTTGAGTTGTCTTTTTTGATTGGACCGGTGTTTGATCTCCGTACGAAGTTTTTCAATCTTCTGATTGATTTTCAGCTTGCGTTGCTCGGTGTCGTTGGAACAACTCACCAGGATTACAACAGCAGTAATAAGTCCGATTAAATTTTTCATATATGCGAATCTAGTGTATGCAATAGTAGAAAAAATTGCGGCGTCAGAATCGTTTATTCTGTACAAATTCCGGAATAAAAAATTCTACGCGATTCTCAGAGAGAAGATTTGAAATGGTTTTTCCAGTGAAGGAATACAGGAGTATGGAAATCACTAATTCGGAATCGTGATTAGTAGAAGTGCTGCACAATAAATGTCGAATGGCGAACGTTATTCTATTTAACATAATAGTAATTATAGGACAAATTGGTTTTTATAATAGAAGAACCGAAAATGAATTACAATTCTGAAAGCATCAAGTTAATCTTAACAATAACATCAACCACTTCTTGATGCTGTCTTACACCAGTGCTGAAAGTTGAAGGACTAATGGCCGTAATCAATGAATTATTAATTCGAACCCCGGTTAAAGTTCTCCATAATTCAATGTGTTTTTGTTTAAGTTCATTAATCAAAGCGGAAGAATTTCTGCTCTTACATGTGTTGTTAATTACTTCTTCAAGGATTTGAATCTTGGAATCTAAAATTTCATAAAGAATTGAAATTTCAGTTTTATTTTGAGATGTTAGTGAATTGGATTGATAAAAATTCAAAAACCTCTCTTGGATTAAATCTAGATGATTTCTGTAGCGAATAATTTCATCGATTACTATTTGATTCACCTTGTTTCCACGTTCAACAAAGTATTTAATAAAAAAAGGAACCAAAATCGCAATAATAATAGAAATACCGATATTAATTACATCTGTGATTTTGAATTCGTAATCCATCTTTATTATAGGCCAATCTCTAACATATAAACCTACTCCAAATGAAATAACAATAATTATGATTAAGCCAATCATAATTAAAACAACATTTCTTTTTAACCAAGGAATTAGCATTGTCGTCTAGATTCAGGTTCTTTTATTTCTAAAATTATTTTGTCTTTTCTTATTGGCCTTCTTTCAGATTTAAATTCAAGATGTTTCAATACCAATTCAGATCCATATTTAATGGATAAAGCCCCAAAAGAACCAGAAACAAATGATGATGGATAGCCAAAAACCCCATCTAAATCAATCAAAAGTTTATAATTTCCTTCGACAGCATTGTTAAAACGAGGTTCTAAAATTTTAAAAAATTCTTCTCCGGAGTTTAGACCATCAGCCTCTTCTCTTGCGCCTGGATCTTCGTGAAAGTCCTTAGCAATAACAATAGTATCTTGTACGTTCATATTATTCAGTATTTTTTGTTGGTATAGTCCAATAATATAG
>CAMLLB010000056.1 GCA_946480815.1 uncultured Flavobacteriales bacterium | reverse complement strand
TGGACGAACCTCTGGTGTACCTGTTGTGGCGCCAGCTGCATCGCAGGGTAGCTATGTACGGATGAGATAAGCGCTGAAAGCATCTAAGCACGAAACTCACCTCAAGATGAGATAACTTTTAAGGGCCGTGGAAGACGACCACGTTGATAGGCTACAGGTGTAAAGACAGTAATGTCAAAGCCGAGTAGTACTAATTACCCGTAGACTTATAATATCCCTCTTTCTTATTACTTCAATCGCCAATTCGTCAAGACGAATCAGGCAATAGTGAAATAGTAAACAGGCAATAGCCAACTTTACTATTGACTAATCACTAGTGCCTATTCACTAAGATATTTACGATTTTAGGTGTCTATAGCAACGAGGTCCACCTCTTCCCATTCCGAACAGAGAAGTTAAGCCCGTTAGCGCTGATGGTACTGCCCTTTTGAGGGTGGGAGAGTAAGTCGATGCCACTTTTAATAACCCCGACATGCATAGCATCGTCGGGGTTTTTTGTTTATATAGTTTGCTTTTGGATGTGTTTGAAGAAAACTACGTCCGACATTGCGAGGCATCGTCAGGATATTATGTCTGTTCGTTAAACTGATGGCTATATTAGCACAGAAATTAACTCGCTTAATCAAGCAGAAAATAATGCAAATGGTCCATCAGTTCATGAATGTCCTTTGCTTTTTTGACCTTGCGATACAGTTGATTGCCGTCCGAAAGTCCTTCACTGAGGTATTCCCAGTAGGACTTCATCTTACTTAATGCGTAACCTCTATCCGGATTACACTCCAATAAACTGGCTGTCAGATGTTCTGAAAATAAATTCAGTTTGTTGCGGTATACTTCGCCGGAATCTACTAACCCAAACTTAATTTCTTCAAACAAACCAGGATTGCTCATAGCTCCCCGACCAATCATCCAGGAATGAATTGAGGAGAATTGTTCATTCAATAAATCAAACTCTTCTTTGGTGGTAATATCGCCATTATAAGTTAATGGATGTTTTGTCAGGGAAATACATTCCATAAAACGCTCATGGTCACAAGTCCCATTATACAGTTGTTTAGCATAGCGTGCGTGAACAATGATTTCCGTCAAAGGGTAATCATTCAGACGAGGTAAAATCTCCAGGATCTCAGAAGTATTCTCAAGTCCCATGCGCATCTTAATACCCAACCCCATTTTTAGTTTCGGAAAGATCCGATCAAACAAATGGAAAATTTCAGAGGGTTTATTTAAAATACCGGCTCCCAGGTTTTTATTTGTAACCATTGGATAGGGGCATCCCATATTCCAATTCAATTCCGAATAGCCTAAATTTTCAATATAATCAGCCATAGTGAAAAATTCCTGTTCACTGCAGGCCATGAGTTGGGGTATAACGTCTATTTGGGGATTATTCTTTGGAAGAATATCAATTTTCGGAGCATTTTTAATTGTTCCGTCGTTGTTTAATTTAAGATAAGGGGCATAAAACTTGTCAACCCCTCTGAAAACGGCAATATGTGCATTTCGAAAATGATAATCGGTATATGTTTGCAAAGGCGCTAGGGCTAATTGCATTGTTTTTAAGGATTCGAAACGCTTACAGGAATAATTTTTCCATGGAAATATTTTCCGTTATTCAGTGTGAAATCTACAATGAATTCAGCAATCTCATGCGGTTGGTGAGGTGCTTTGTATCCAGGGAACGCTTCTTCCATCATCTCTGTTTGAACCGCTCCTAAACATAAGCAATTGATTGAAATTCCGGAATCTTTGAATTCTTCGGCAAGTAATTCAGTTAGTGAGACAAGTGCTGCCTTGGAAGTAGAATATGCTGCTAAGCCTGGAAACTTGGAACTGCCCTGGAATCCACCGATGGATGAAATCATTACAATATGTCCTCCGGGTTTCATTTTCGGAATACAAACTTGTGTGATTTCCATTACGGAAAGTACATTTATCTGGTAACAGTTTCGAATATCTTCTCTGGAAAGTTCTAAGAATGGTTTCACAGCTATGAAACCTGCATTGTGAATCAAGTAATCGATTTGATCAATACCCATAATGGCCTTTTCAAAATCGGATTTGATTGTCGGACTTAAAAGATCTAAGTGAACGTAATGCACATTGTTTTCGGAGCTATCCTTCAAACTTCTGGCAAAACCAAAAGTTTCCAGGTTTTTGGCAGCAAACTGTTGCACCAATTCTTTACCGATCCCCCGGCTTGCTCCGATCACCAAAACATTCTTAGACATCGAAATCCAGTTTTAAGATTTCACTTGTGGGATGTGCCTGACAAGTCAAAATATACCCTTCTTTCACTTCTTCATCCGTCAAAGCGTAATTAATAGTCATTTGTGCACTTCCTTCAATGATTTTTGCCTTGCAGGTACAACAAACACCTCCTTTACAGGAATAAGGAACATCCATTCCGGATTGATCCAAAGCGTCCAGGATGCTTTTTCCATTGGTTGCCAATTCGATTCGCTGAACTTCTCCATCCAGAATAGCACTAACTTGTGAAACTCCTTTAAAAGTACCTACAACAGTTGTTTCTTCCTGTTTCATTAAAACAGGAGTTGTAAATAATTCAAAGTGGATTTTCTCTTTTGCAATTCCAAAAACATTCAGTACTTCCTGGATTCCAACGATCATTTCTTCCGGTCCGCAAATATAAAATGCATCAGCACGTAAAAGCGGTAATTCTGCTTTGATTAATTCGCTGACATGCTGTTTGTCCAAGCGACCTTCCTGATGTCCCTCATTTTTTTCCTGACTAAAGAAAAAAGTAGAAGTCACATTTGGAAAAGCCTTGATTTCATCCATGAAGAATGTAGTTTCTATTTTCGAATTACCGTAAATCAAGCGCATTTTTTGGTTTGCTCCAAGTGATTTTGCAAAGGACATGAATGGAGTAATACCACTTCCGGCAGCAAAGCAAACAATATTCGGAGCTTTGGAATCCAGTTTAAAATTCCCTAAAGGAAAATCCAATTCGATCTGATCTCCCGCTTTCAATTCATTTACCAAATAATTTGAAACGAGACCTTTGTCAATTGCCTTAACTGCAACAGCTAAGTTCGCTTCGTTTGGTCCGCTGCAAATGGAATAGGAGCGACTGTATTTTGTTCCATTCAAGGTTACATGAACATTGATATATTGTCCCGGTTCGTGGGAAAACTGATCTTTCAAATCAGCAGGTATCTCAAAATGAATGCGACTTCCAACAGCTGTAATTCGTTCATTTTTTGCAACTGTAACAATTCCCGAACGCATTTTTTTCGAACCGGAATCTTTCTTGAATTTGGAAAATAAACCCATAATTAATCGTCAAATGATACTGTTAATTTTTCTGAGGTTGGGTGTGCCTGACAAGTTAGGATATAACCGGCTTCAACCTCGTCTTTTTCCAGTGCATAATTTACATCCATTACTGCACTTCCTTCCAATATTTTTGCCTTGCAAGTGCAGCAAACACCACCTTTACAAGCAAAAGGCAAATCAGCACCAGCTTCATAGCCAGCTTCCAGGATAGATGTACCTGCCGTGTTCAGATCCACCTCAATTCGGTCTCCATCTAAAATAATGGTCACTTTTGCCAGTACATCCTGGTCTTTTGGAACGACAATTTTAGCCTGGGATCCTGCGGTTTTTGTTCCGAATAGCTCAAAATGAATTTTGTTTTCCGGAACACCGGATTCCATCATGGCATTTTTCACAGCATGCGTCATTTCTTCAGGTCCGCAACTATAAACCGCATCGATGTGTTCTCCTCTCAGCAACGTTCTTCCGATTAATTCTACCTTGTCTTTGTCAATACGTCCCTTTTGCAAAGGATTTCCTAAACTTTCACGACTCAGTACATGAACCAATTGAAAACGGTTGATATATTTATTTTTTAAAGCTTCTAATTCCTCTCTGAAAATGATACTGGCGAAACCTTTGTTACCATAAACCAAAATTACAGTACTCATTGGTTCATTCATCAGGATCGTTTTTGCAATCGAAATAATAGGAGTGATTCCACTTCCTGCTGCAAATAAGGCATAATTCCGGGTAGCTGAAATTTCCGGGATTAATTGGAAATGTCCGGTTGGAGTCATTACATCCAAAATTTCCCCGACTTTCAAATCAGCTGTTGCCCAGGATGAAAAGCGCCCGTCATCCACTCGTTTGACAGCAACACGTAATTCACCGTCTTGTGGTGTTGCACAGATCGAATAAGATCTTCTCAATTCTTCTCCGTCAATGGTTTTACGAATGGTAATATATTGACCGGAAACAAATTGATAGTCATTTGTAAGTTCGGATGGGATTTCAAAAGCAATTGAAACAGTGTCATCAGTTTCCTTTCTGACATCTTGAACAACTAAAGGGTGAAACTTCGGAGTCATTTCTGATTTTTTGAATACAAAAATAGAATTTAATTCGTCTTGAAGACTACATATTTCGAGTGACTTTCGTCATTTGGAGCCATTAATCGTTAATTTTTGGAATCCACTGAAAGGAAGATATTTGTGAAATTAGTTCAAGAAAAAATGTGAAAAATTTGTCGGTCTTAATTTAAGTTACTAACTTTCTTCGTCACAAGTCCAAAAATATGACACAGATAACCGCGCTTACGGAAGGAGTTTTGATCCGGGTTTCGACTCAGTTTCGGGCAGATGTTTCTCAAACAACGGACTCAAGCTACTTTTTTAGCTACCGAATTGATATTGAAAATCAAAATCAGTTCACCGTTCAATTGCTTCACCGCGATTGGTTTATTTTTGATTCCTTAAATCCTACCATTCATGTGAGTGGGGAAGGAGTTGTGGGCCAACAGCCTATTTTGGAATCAGGAGAATTGTATCAATATACCAGTGGATGTGAACTCAAATCAGAAATGGGTTCTATGCACGGGTTCTATACGTTTAAAAATATGGAAACAGGCCAACTATTTAAAGTGGATATTCCTGTTTTTCAATTGAATTTCCCAGGGAAGTTGAATTAGAATTTATTAAAAAGTTCAAAATACTATTGCCTAATCACTTATGGCTATTGTCTGATTGTTTGAACCCTTTTTAAACAGTTTCAATCCTTGCTCGTCTTCAGTTTATTCAACTTAATGAACAATAAAATCACCGTTAAGGCCAGCGCTGATACTGTTATTAAAAGAAAGTAAATCCAAAAAACCGATTCCTTCTTAATTTCTGCCGTTTTGAACTCTTCGAAGTCTGTTCGCCAGATTTCATGTTGCAGGTTTGTCAAATCTTCATCATCAGCACTCTGCCGCAATTTCAGGTCGTTGGAGATAGCAAGTGCTTTTTCCAGGTGCTTGGTAGATTCGTCGAATTGCTTTAATTCTTTATATACTTGAGCCATTGCCAGTAAACCGTCTTTCTCTTCCTTTAGAAGGGAGTTTTTCTTTGCAAGATCAGTCGATTTTTGGTACCAATAAAGGGCTTGTTCATACTGTTCGATATAGAAATGGTAATCACCCAAATTATACAAGCTTTCGGAAATCGATTTCACATCATTTACTGATTCCCTTAATTTTAATGCTTCCTGGAAATGTAAACGTGCCTGAATTGTATCTCCTTTTTCAAAATAAACAATCGCCAGATTATTTAAAGCATGTGCTTTCGGTGAAGTCAGGTTGGTTTTCTTTGCCATTTGATAAGACAGCTTGAAGAACTTTTCCGCAAGGTTTAATTTTTCAGAGATTCGGTAAATATCTCCCAAACGTGCGTATGCTGTACTCAATCCCCGGAAATTATGTGCCTTTGTGGCTTTGGAAATATACTCGTTGTAGGTTTCAATAGCCAGTTTTTCTTTGTTTTGAAGGAGGTAAGCTTCTGCCAGTGAGATGATTCCTTCCGTTTTATCCGATGATTCAGAATTATCTTTATTGTAAGCGATTGCTTTTTTAGCCCAAAGCAAGGAAGAATTCCCGTCTTCCAGTTTTCGATAACCTGATGCAATGATCCGGCAAACGTTACTTAATAAAGCCATGTCACCGCGTTCCTGTAAAGGAGGTAGTGTTGCTTTTGCCATGACAATCCCGTCATTTATACGGCCATTCATGACATAGAATTCTGCAAGAGTAATTTTCCCGAATTCGATAGCAGGCTGATAATGCTCGTCGATCCCATAAAAGAAAAGTGTTTCACCAACAATTCGCAGCGAGTCTATGGATTCTGACTGGTAATAAAGACTTAGCTTTTTTGCTGCTTCAATTCGTTCGGTTTCATTTCCATTATTGAGGAGTTCCCATTGTTTTCGGGAATCAAGTGACTGCGCGAATGATGAAAAATAAGAGCACAGGACGAAAAGAACAATGGTTGCTGAGATCTTCATAAGCAGGTTTAAATTACAATGTACCAAACATAAGAACAATCTTTTAAATTAACATGGAAGTTCAATAATATGCATGTAATCTGATGCGGGAACTCAAAGCATTATGTGTACATTTGTATTGCAAAAATGTATACTATGTCAAACGCGTTATTTACGGTTCCTAAAGCAATCAATGAACCGGTAAAGGCTTATGTTCCGGGAAGTGCCGAGCATACAGCTTTGATCTCAGAATATAAAAAGATGTTGGACCAGGAGCCAATCGATGTACCGATGTACATTGGATCGGAATTGGTTAGAACGAACAATAAAAAACCGATGTCTCCTCCTCATGATCACAAAAGAGTGTTGGGGCATTTCAATTACGGTGATGCATCTCACGTGTCCAAAGCAATCGATGCGGCGATGAATGCACGTGAGCAGTGGGCAAATCTGCCATGGGAGCAACGTGCTGCAATCTTTTTGAAAGCAGCCGATTTATTGGCCGGGCCATTCAGAAATAAAATGAATGCTGCAACTATGTTGGGGCAATCCAAAAATGTCATGCAGGCTGAAATTGATGCTGCTTGTGAGTTGATCGATTTCTTCCGTTTCAACGTTCAGTATTTGACTCAGATTTATAAAGATCAACCGGAATCTTTGCCGGGAATGTGGAACAGATTGGAATACCGTCCGTTGGAAGGATTCATTTTTGCTCTTACTCCGTTCAACTTCACATCAATCGCAGCTAACTTATGTGCAGCACCTGCAATGATGGGGAACGTAATTGTTTGGAAACCTGCAGAATCCCAAATGTATTCCGCACAAGTGATTATGGAAGTATTCCGTGCAGCCGGCGTTCCGGATGGAGTAATCAATATGATCTCAGTTGATGGGCCGGTGGCAGGAGATGTGATCTTCAAAAACAAACATTTGGCAGGATTACATTTTACCGGTTCTACCGGAGTATTCCGTCATTTGTGGAAGGAAATCGGGAATAATATTGAAAATTACAAAGCATATCCTCGAATCGTTGGTGAAACAGGAGGAAAAGATTTCGTAATGGTCCACAAAAGTGCAAATGCTGCAGAAGTAGCAACAGCATTATCAAGAGGAGCATTCGAATTCCAGGGACAGAAATGTTCTGCTGCTTCCCGTTCGTACATTCCGTCCAATTTATGGGCAGATGTGAAAGAGATTTTGGTAAACCAGGTGAAATCATTCAAAATGGGGTCTCCTGAGGATTCATCGAATTTCATCAATGCGGTGATCGATGAGCGTGCGTTTGATAAGATTTCAGGATATATTGATTACGTAAAATCACAGTCGGATGCTGAGATTATCGTTGGGGGTTCTTACGATAAATCAAAAGGGTATTTTATTGAACCGACAGTTGTAGTTACTTCTAATCCGAAGTTCAGAACATTATGTGAAGAGATTTTCGGGCCGGTTCTGACAATTTACGTTTACCCGGAAAACCAATTCGAAGAAACTTTGAAATTATTGGATGAAACTTCTGAATATGCATTGACAGGTTCAATTATGTCGAACGATCGTTACGCGATCCAGGTTGCAACAAAAGCGCTTGAAAATGCAGCAGGAAACTTCTATATCAATGACAAACCCACAGGTGCAGTTGTTGGTCAGCAACCATTCGGAGGTGCAAGAGGTTCAGGTACGAATGATAAAGCCGGAGCCGCAATGAATTTATTGCGTTGGGTTTCCGCAAGAACGATCAAAGAAACATTCGTTCCACCGACAGATTACAAATATCCATTCCTAGGATAAAAAAATAATGAAAAAAAGGACATCGAGAGATGTCCTTTTTTATTTAATGTTCTGTATGAAATTCCAGGTGATAAACTATTTTTCCCGCAGATTCCGCGGAGGAACGCAGATAATTAAACTGAATCTGCGCTCCGACTAGTCGGAGTCTGCGCAATTAGCGGGCGATTAAAAAATCACCTAAATTCTCGGACAGGCCCTTATTTAAATAAAATAAAGATTTTATAGTTCTGCGATCCTCTGCGAAATCTGCGGGAGACAATAAACACAATTCGTTTACCAGAGGGTAGGATTATTCAATCGGTCATCCAGGTTAAAGCGCAGGAACAACTCAAAACCTCCACGGGATTTCGATACCGGAGTTAAACGGGAAAGATTGAAATCATATGCAAGACCAACGGAAAATTGGTGATATTGGAAATATCCTTTTGCAACGAAAGCATCTTTGTAACGGCTGAATAAACCGAGTGCTGCCGCTACCGGTTTGATCGACCCGGTAAAATGGGAGGATTCCCGAATGTTGTAACGCAGGTAAGTTCCGAACATTATTTCCGAGTACTTGGACTGAAATTGCGCATAAACTGCCGGTTGCACAGCCAATTGAGTGTTTGCTATATTAAACGAACTGTTTATGAAACCTGAAATTCGCATTGCCAGTTTATCCTGGGCAGTGGATAGAAAAGAAGATGCCGGTTGATTTGCATGATAAACTGCAAGACCGCAATTCACATTGTTATTAATGTTATTATTTACAGAATACTTCATCTTTCTGAAGGTATACACAATACCTGCACCTGCATCCATAAATACATGGTTATAGGAGCCAAAGTTCTCGCCACTGCTAATACCGGTATTGATCCCGTCACCATCAAACTGGCTTGCCCAATTTCCCCTGTTCGGATCAAGAACACGCTGGTTCATTCCGCCATAAATACCAATACGCAATAAACTATAGCGGCCCATTTTGATATGATATGCCAAATCCAGGTTGAATTGATTGGTTGTTACTTTCATATCTCCCGCAACATCGTTGAAGAAGTTAAGTCCTAAAGCAACAAAACTATTATTGTCAGCATCTCTGCGTTGTAATCTCATGTCCAAAGATGCAGCAATCGTTTGATAAGGTGAAGCAACACTATTCCATTGATTTCGGTAGTTCGCGATAATTTGCATATGCGAAAAGGCTCCTGTCAAAGCGGGATTTAGAAGCATCGGAGCATATTCGGTTTGAGCAAAGTGAGTATCCTGGGCCAAAACACTTTTCGCAACAACCTGTGTTAAAAGGAATAGGTAAACGATCAACTTTCTCATCCTATCTGATTAAAGTAAGATTACCCGATTTCTTGATTTCTTCGCCATTCACCAGTTTCATGTCCAGGCGATAAAAATAAACTCCTGAATTTTGGGGAGTACCTTTGAAGGTACCATCCCAAAGTAATTCGGTAGACTGTGTTTCAAAAACCTGCTCTCCCCAACGATTGAAAATCAACAATTGATAAGTTTCCAGGCAAGGCAACGTTCCAATCAGGCCAAATGTATTGTTTACTTCCGGACCGCTATTATTTGGTGAGAATACGTTAGGTAAAGTCAGGTTGTGACAATCTACATAAACATTGACGATCACAGTATCTGTTCCGGTACAGCCATTCGGATTCGATCCGATAACAAGATAGTTATTTGAAGAAGTTGGAACACAGACCGGATTATCACAATCATCACAGGATAAATATTGTGCCGGGGTCCATTGATAAGTTGTAGCCCCCGTAACGGTAAACGGAATTTCTGTTCCGATATTGACATACATTACGTCTGGTGTTGCTTCTACTATTATTGAACCGCTGGTACCTAAAGGAATGATTTCAGTTAATCGACACCCATTTGCATCTGTAACAGTAACCTTGTAATTCCCTGCGGGAATTCCGGAAATGGTTTGTCCGTCAATATCCAGATCACGCCAGGAATAGTAATAAGGGCCAACACCTCCGGATGCGGAAACACTGATACTTGACTCAGTTATTCCCGAACAATCTACCGGAACAATGACCGGGGTACTGATTAATTGTGTTGGCTGGTTAATTTTAAAAGTGTCTGTAGCAAGACAACCATGTTCATCTGTAATATCCACGTAATAAATACCTGCACCGGCATTGGTCAGATTTTGACCGGCGGAGCCTGAATTCCATTGGTAAGTGTATGGTGGAGCACCACCGGTAATATTCAACATAACACTTCCCGTCAGATCACCATAACAACGTACGTGAGTCAGATTGACTAAATTGATGTTCGGAATATTGGCACTTGCTTTTACATAAACCTGAACAGCCGATACTGCTGTTTGGGGGTTACAACTGTTGGTACTTGTAACGGTGAGGGTCAATGTAACAATATTTCCTAAATCTCCGGGGCCGGCCGTATAGGTGGGTGAATTTGTATTGCCATCGATCAGTGTTCCCGTTCCGTTATGAGTCCAGGAAGAAGTTCCGTATGCCGTGGTCACTCCCTGGATCAGTTTGGTTGCTCCAGGACAAAGCGTATCTGTAGGGTCTGTTATTTGAATCGAAGGAGGGGCGTCTATAAAAAAAGTATAAGTTGCATAGCTACTTGCCGGAAAACAGCTATTGTTACTCAGCAATTCCATGTTTAAAGTTACCGTACTTCCACTTTCCGTAGATGCAGGGTAGTAGGTCGGTGTTGTAGTTGTAGGGTTTGAAATGGACCCCTGGCCATTGCTGGTCCAGTAGATTGTTCCGGCTACTGCTGTCGCACCTGAAACGGTTCCGCTTCCGGTTGCACAAATGGTAGCAGAGCCACCGGCTACGGCTAAAGGCAGCGGATCGATGTGAACGGTATAAGTGGCTGAAGCTGCTAGTGGAGCACAGACATTTGTACTTGTTACGGTTAAAGTAAGCGTAATAGAATTTCCTGCATCAGATGTAACCGGGTTATAAACAGGGCCTAATGTCGTAGGATTGCTTAATGTACCACCACCATTGTGAGTCCAGTTAATCGTTCCGTATGTTGCCGTTGCACCTGTTACCGGGGCCGTTGAAGTAACACAAACGGTCGTGCTTCCACCTGCGATTGCAATCGGAGCGTGTTGTATGTTTAAGAAGAGTTGACTGCTGCTTACATAAGGTGCACATGCATTGTTACTGGTTACATTCAAGGTCAGTGTGACTGCATTTCCAGCGTCTGTTGGTCCGGGTATATACGTGGGAGAATTCGTCGTTCCGTTGATGATTGAGCCGGTCCCATTATGTATCCAGTTGGCAGTACCGTAATTAAATGACGCACCTGTTACCGTGTAAGGATTGCTTTCACAAATAGTAGCGCTGCTTCCTGCTACTGCTACAGGTAAGCGATTCACATTCACAGTATAAATTGCTGAAACAGAAGAAGGAGCACAGGAGTTATTGCTTGAAACAGTAATTGTAAGTAAGACCGTTGTCCCGGCATCCAGTATTGAAGGTGTGTAAGTTGGTGTTAAAGTCGTCGAATTACTGATGAATCCGTTTCCGTTATGTGTCCAGTTAATCATCCCGTTTGCAGCGTTAACTCCTGAAACCGTTGCTGTAGAATTGGAACAAATCGTTGAAGAATTGGAAACGGACGCGGTTGGCAATCCCTGAACGGTGATTGAGAAATCGGCAGTTGCAGTTGCAGGAGCACAAGAATTATTACTTGAAACCGTCATGGTGAGGGTTACAATATTGCCCACATCTCCTGTACTCGGTGTATATGTAGGACTGAGTGTTGTCGGATTTGTTAACGAACCGGTCCCGTTGTGTGACCAGTTAACTGTTCCGTAACTTGACGTGGCTCCGGAAACGGTTACCGAACTGTTTTGACAAATTGTTGCAATTCCACCTGAAACGGCTTGCGGAAGAGGTACAATGTTTAACACATGAAAGGATTGTGCGGTTGCAGGAGCACAGGAATTAGTACTTGTAACGGTAAGTGTTAAAACTACTGTATTCCCATCGTCTAAAGGACTTGGGCTATATGTTGGTGATGCTGTGTTGGCATTGGTAAGTGTTCCATTCCCGTTATGTGTCCAGGTGATAGTCCCGAATTGGGCGTTTGCAGTTGTTACGGTAAAACTGGTTGTTGAACAAACAGAATTAGTCACACCATCGGTTGCAATTGGAGTTCCTTGTACAATCACATTATAGATAGCTTGCGCAGAAGCTGGCGCACATGAGTTATTACTTGTAGTTGTCAATGTTAGGACTACTGTTTGCCCGGCATCGGAAAAAGACGGAGTATAAGTTGGGGTTAAAGTATTACCGTTCGAAAGGGATCCGCTGCCGTTATGTGTCCAGGAAATCGTTCCGTTTGAGGATGTTGCACCACTCACCGTTACGGAATTGTTTACGCAAATAACGGAAGTTCCTCCGGCCGTTGCAGTTGGAGGTTGCTGAACTGTAATCACTGATTGGACTGTATTTGGACAGCCGATATCATCTGTGGCGGTCAGGAAGTATGTTCCCGAATTGCTCGAACTTGCATTGTTAATCGTAGCATTTGAACTTGGACTATTGAAACTATTCGGTCCGGTCCAATTGAAAGTCAAATTATTTCCCGTTCCTCCACCTGTTAATTGAATATTTCCACCTTGACAAATAACTCCTGTCGGTGCAGTATTTGCTGCAACGGTATTAAGTGTAAAGTTTCCGGGAGTAAAATCGACACAGATCGAATTATTCGGATCTGTCAGCATCTGATTGAACAGCGTTTTTGAAGGTGTCCACATATTTCCTGAGCCACTCGTATACTGAGCATCTATAGGAGATAAACTCTCCAAAAGAACCGAATAGGAAAAGTTTCCTGTTACCGGTAAGACAAAGGTGTTATTCGGATAATAAATGACTGGTGCTGAAAATGTTATGGTAGCACGAACCGGTACGGAGTTATTGACAACATACGTACTTGAAAGGTTCTGATAACGGTAACTTGTTGTTCCTGTATAAACAATAACTCCCGAAGCCAAATTAGACAATCCGGTATTATAAACCAGGTTGGACATTCCACTGCATGCCCCGCCGGAAGGGGTTGGGTTGAAACCGTTTATCGCATTGAATAAGGTATCATTTATGGCAAAAGCATAACAATTAGTATTGAATACCGGCCAGGAAGAATTGGTGTAAGAATAACTTAACCCACCATTTAAAGCATAGGCAAATGGAGTTGCAGAGCTTGGTGTCAAGTTGGTTCCCGAAGGTGGAGTAGTTGGAACCTGGGCGAATCCGGAACAACTTAGAAAGAAATAAAAAACGGAAAGAAGAAGACTTAATCTGATCATAAAGTGAAAAAATTAAGTCTGGAATGTAAATGTGTAATTGAGTTTGATTGACGACCTGTGATCATTGAAGTTTTCACCAATGGTAATTGACTGAACGTCAGGTCAATAACTTGCCTATAGGTATGTGTCGTCTTCATAATGTACAGTCGATTAATTTTAATCGACCCAAAGATACGGATTTATGGTAATAAATATTTGATAATGTACTAGTTGAATATTGTAAGTTACGAAGCGTAACTTACAAATAACACATTGGTTAAAACTGTTTAATTTTTGAACTTTATCTCAGGCATTTGAAATAATCAAAAGGCTCCAAACAATCATTGCATTGGTACAAAGCTTTACAGGCTGTACTTCCGAATTGGCTTAACATTTTGGTGTTTTCAGAATGGCATTGAGGGCATTTAACAACCGGAGAATCCCCAAATAAAATTAATTTGTCGACCTCATTTACCGGAGGAGCAATTCCATAAGCCAATAACTTTTCTTTACCTGCTTCACTCATCCAATCGGTAGTCCATGCCGGTGAAAGGACTGTGTGAAAACGAACCGTTTCAATGCCTTTTTCCATAAGAACTTCCTTGATATTCTTTTCAATGTAATTCATGGCCGGACAACCTGAATAGGTGGGAGTAATCGTCACTTCAACTTCTTTTTCTGAAATAACCTTTACAGCCCGGACAATCCCCAGGTCAATAACCGAAAGTACCGGAACTTCTGGATCCGGTACTTCTTCTAAATAATTCCATATGGCAGTTTCATTTACCATTCCATATTTGGATATGCGCGTTGCATGTATTGCATTTCTGCAAGTAAATGACCAAAATGTTCCGTATGTCGTCCCAATCTTCCGCCGCTTAATTTCCATTTGGAATCCGGAAGTTGTAATGTCGCTTGTTGTAATACGAATTGAATCCGCTCATTGAATGCCGGACGTAATGTTTCCAGGTCAATAGCGATTCCTTGTGAAATCAGTTCTTTATCCACATCGTCCATGTAAAATAATTCATCTGAAAATTTCCACAATAAATTCAGGGCATCAGTCACTCTTTTGTTCGATTCCTCAGTCCCGTCTCCCATACGAATCATCCATTCTGATGAATGTTTCCAATGGTACTTGGTTTCTTTCAGCGATTTTTCTGCAACAGCTGCAAGTTGCTTGTCGGATGAATGTTGCAGAGCTTCATAAAACGGAAGTCTGAAGGTGTCAAAAATCCATTGACGAACAATTGTAACGGCAAAATCTCCGTTTTTTTGTTCAACCAACTGGGTATTGAAGTACTGATTTTCAAACCGTAAGAAAGCCAGGTCGTCAGCACTTCTTCCTTTGTTTTCAACCTGAGCTGCATATTCCAGTAAACTGGTTGCTTGCCCGATTAAATCCAGGGCAATATTGGTTAAAGCAATGTCTTCCTCGATAATCGGTCCGTGACCACACCATTCAGAAAGGCGTTGCCCCAGGATCAAGCTATCATCAGCGATACGTAATGTATATGTAAATAAGTTGTTCATATTTTGATTTTAGGATATTAAGACCTTAGGATGTTAAGACTGGAATTTATTGAAGTCCTGAAGTCTTAAAATCTTATTGTCTTAAAATCAATCTTACATGTGTCCAACACCATCCGGAACTTCATAAAAAGTAGGATGACGGTAAATTTTACTGTTAGCCGGTTCAAACAATGCATCAGAATCAGCAGGATCTGAAGCAAATACCTGGGAAGATTCAACTACCCAAATTGAAATTCCTTCACTGCGTCTGGTGTACACATCGCGTGCGTTCTCAACAGCCATTTCTGCATCTGCTGCGTGAATACTTCCTACATGTTTGTGGTTCAAACCTACTTTACTTCGGATGAAAACTTCCCATAGAGGCCAATCTTTTCCTGCCATGTTTTTCTGATTATATTAAGATGCTTTTTTTGCTTTTTTCTTTTCCGCGTATGCCATTGCAGCCTCTCTGACCCACATACCTTCTTCTTTTGCTTTTAATCTGGTTGCAATACGTTCTGCATTACAAGGTCCGTTCCCGCTAACTACTTGCCAGAATTCGTCCCAATTGATCTCTCCAAAATCGTAATGACCTCGTTCTTCATTCCACTTCAAATCCTTATCAGGAATTGTCAATCCGATCAATTCAGCCTGGGGTACTGATGCATCAACAAACATCTGACGCAATTCGTCGTTTGTATGTCTTTTGATCTTCCAATCAATGGATTGCTGTGTATGAGTTGAATCTGCATCGCTTGGTCCGAACATCATCAATGCCGGCCACCAAAAACGGTTCAATGCATCCTGAGCCATTGCTTTTTGCTCTTCGGATCCTTTCATCAACGTACACATGATTTCGTATCCCTGGCGCTGGTGAAATGATTCTTCTTTACAAATACGAACCATTGCACGCGCATAAGGTCCATAAGATGTTCTGCACAATGGTACCTGGTTCATAATTGCAGCGCCGTCAACCAACCAGCCAACTGCGCCCATATCGGCCCAGGTTAAAGTGGGGTAATTGAAAATGGAGGAGTATTTCGCTTTACCGGTGTGCATATCGTCGATACTTTCCTCACGGGAAGCACCCAACGTTTCCATAGCACTGTATAAGTATTGCCCATGACCAGCTTCATCCTGAACTTTAGCCAATAAAACAGCTTTACGTCTTAAATTTGGAGCACGTGTGATCCAGTTTCCCTCAGGAAGCATTCCCACAATTTCAGAATGTGCATGTTGTGAGATCTGACGGATCAATGTTTTTCTATAAGCATCAGGCATCCAGTCTTTCGGCTCAATGCGAATATCCTGCTTTAGTTTCTCATTAAACGCGGCCTCGAGATCGGCTAAATTTTGTTCTTTCATATAGCTAGTTATGAGACCCAAAGATAGTGAATTTTGGTCAATTTAACGGTATATAATGCCTGGGTGTTTCTGAATTTATTCTAAAAAGCGAGCCTTTGATAACCAAGTTAACTAAAAGGTTAACGGATTATCATAAAATAGAAATGCCGAACCTGAAGAGATTCGGCATTCCGGATTGGGTATTGGATTTAAATTTTGGTGAATCACCAAAATGGGTTTGCTTTATTGAACGCTGATATAATCCTGTAAGTCACTGTAACTTGAAGAGAAAGTGAAGGTTTCTCTGAGTAAGAAATAGTTTCCTTTGTCATAACAGCTGTTGTATGCTGCCTTTGCCCAGTCTAAGCGATTGCTGTCGAAAGTAAATGTAGCAGCGATGTCTTTGATCTGGTTTGCTGATAGGTTCATTTGTGATGCATATACTTTTGCATTTTGAAGTCGGTTGCTGTCAAAACTTTCGGATCTCAAACTGCTTACAAATTGGTTGAAATACTGATTGTTTGTATTTTGTCCCTGGTTATAGTATCCATCACCCTGATTGTTCGGGTAAGTCCCGCAATGGCTGTGACCGTAATTACTGTTCCCATAGTTTACGGTTCCTATATTTCCGTTTCCGCTCCATCCGCCGTTTGAGTATCCAAGCGGATTGCTTGCAACAATGGTAAGTGTTCCGTAATTATCCAATTCAGCCACTAATTGAGTGTTATCAGGAATGTTCACGTTGTTTTTGAAAATCACCTGACCACTCATTTTGTCAACAACTCTTACTTGTGTGTTTCCACTGTACAAGTTGTAAAACTGATACGTATTGAAATTGTTTGTTTGCGTTTGATTGGAAGCGCTAACAGTAAATTGTCCTTTTCTATTAACTCGCAAAATTAATTCAGAAGCATGTGCGAGCGTACAAGTTAAAAGTACAAGTGCGAATGTGAAGTAGATCTTTTTCATGACTTTGAATTTTATAATTAGAGGATAATAAAATTCGTGCCAAAAAAGGTGTAGAAAAACGTAGGGGCAGAAAATTTTCTGCCCCTACGTTTTTAATGTATTGATTTTTATCTGTTTATCATTACCGGCATCACCAGCATTAAGATGTCTTCGTGTTCATTATCAGAAGTATTTGGCATCAATAAACCTGCTCTGCTTGGTTCACTCATGGCAATTTTCACTTCAGGAGCGTCGATGTTGTTCAACATTTCCATCAGGAATCGGCTGTTGAATGCAATTTCGATATCCGTTCCGTCGTAGTTACACGTCAGACGCTCGTTTGCTTCGTTGGAGAAGTCCAGGTCCTCGGCAGAAATGTTCAATTCACTTCCTGCAATTTTCAGTTTTACCTGATGAGTTGTTTTATTGGCAAAGATCGAAACGCGCTTAATTGCTCCTAAGAACTGCAAGCGGTCAACGATCAGGATATTTGGATTTTCTTTTGGGATAACCGCTTCATAGTTCGGGTATTTCCCGTCGATCAAACGACACATCAAGACGATGTCGTTGAAGGTGAAAATAGCATTTGAATCAGTATATTCTACCTGAACTTCTTCGTCACCGCGTAAATTTGATTTCAACAAATTCAACGGCTTTTTCGGAAGAATGAACGCAGATCCACCGGTTGCTTGTCCGTCTGTTCTTCGGTATCTGACCAATTTGTGCGCATCCGTAGCTACGAAGGTAATATCAGATGGACTGAACTGGCAATACATACCACTCATTACGGGACGTAAATCATCATTTCCTGCAGCAAAAAGTGTCTTGTTGATCGCGCTTGAAATAATTTCACCTGAAATGCGAATGCTTGTACTGTTTTCGATACCCGGAGTTTTAGGAAACTCTTCGCCATTGAATCCAACCATTTTGGATTTACCGTTGTCGTAAACGATCTCAACTCCGAATGAAGCGGTATCGATTTTGAATGTACACGGTTGGTCCGGAAGATTCTTCAATACATCCAAAAGCATTTTGGCAGGAATTGCCACTTTACCCGAATCTGTTGCTTCAACTTCCATCGTTGTCTGCATCGTTGTTTCCAGGTCGGAAGCAGAAATGATCAATTGACTGTCCGAAATGTTGAACAAAAAGTTATCAAGGATCGGCAAGGTATTGCTGGTACTTAAAACACCGCTGATGCTTTGAAGATGACGTAGTAAATTCGTACTGGATACGATAAAATTCATACTGATTGGTTATTTACGAGAACAAATATACCAATTATTCAAGCGATGAATCCTTGAAATTCCAACTCTTTCCTGACAGTTTTCAACGAGATATTAACCTATTGCGTTGTTGCGTACCTGTTCGGATTAAAATAGACATGCCCCATAATTAAAGGGTTAAAGACGAAGTATTGACATTTAACAACCTGTCCGTCCGGCAGTTCACACCAGAATCTGTTAATATCGTACGTTACCTTATCTCCAAAATCATCCACTTCTGCATCACCGGTTGCTTTGATCCGGAACATTCTCAATTTTTTCTTTTCTCCTTTTGTAGTACGGACTTTTAATTCACAGAATGGTCTGGATCTTTTCAAGCTGTCCAACTGCTTGTCACTCAATTCGTAATTCGGATTCTCGAAGTTGATTCGTTTGAAATTCAACAGGTAACGGTAAACCATATTGGTGTCAAGAGCGGTTAAATATTTGCCTCCGTATTTCACCAGGTAGTCATTCTTGATTTTTCTAACCTCGAAGCTTCTGTCAGGTCTTTCTGTGAACTTGACATTCACTTCAGCAATTTCCTGCATTTGGTAAGCGAAAATTCCGGAGCACTGCCATTTTCTTGGGTCAGCGAAGAAACGCGGCTCAATAATACCTTTCATTCCTTTGATCTCCGCAATTACCGGTAAGTCGCTTTTTCCGGCTTCTGAAGATTCCACCAACATATAGGTTCCGTGATGGTCGGAAGTAGATCCTCCGATGTACCAGGTTTTGCTCCAGTCGTCATTTTGGAAATACTGGACTTTAATACCAATCGTAGAAATACGGTTAATAACCGTTTTTATAGAGTTTTCAGGAACATAACCTTTGAAACGCACATTGTAAAGCGCTTCCAGGATATTGAAAACCTGAACCGGCTGTACGCATTGTCCTTTGTCATCTGTCCATTCATTTCCGTTACGGACAAGGGTCATTTCCATACCGTTGGGTTCGGTAATAATGATTTTGTTTACGGATGCGGTATCTTTTATTTCAAAGTTGAAAGCCGCAAGCTGCTCATCGGATTTTCCTTTTTTACTGATTAGCCGGGTAGTGAAAATTCCCAATCCCACTAAAAGCCCGATTCCTAAAATAATGATGATAATTCTTTTCATATGACTAAGAACGTGCGTAACGGCGTTTACGCAAGTAGAATAATAAAATTGCTAATAAAATAATAAACAGAGAAGGTAAAACCACATTGATCAGCATGTACTTCGTGCGCTGATCCTTGATTTTTTCCTTGTCAATCGGATGAATGTCAATTTGTTTGCTTCGAATGTCCAATACGGAATTGTCTCCCATCATATAATCGACCATGTTTTGGAAAAATTCCTGGTTTCCGTAGATCAAAGGCTGCATGCGCATTTGGGCCATCACCTCATCGTAACGCAGGTTATTGAATGAAATGGGACGGTACATCATCTGACCTGTTTTACTTGGCATCGAGTCGTAATAGTTGGCAATAAATGAACCGTTCGTAACGACCAGTACTTTGCCTTCCTCCATACTTCCGCTAAGGAATCCGGATTCCGGGTTCTTTGCAAATTCATCGGTCAGGCGATTTTTGAAGTGGGAATCAAATTTTCCTTCTGACATTCCCGCGAGGCAAATTTTGTTATTTTCCGATGTCGGATTGTCTGCCAAAATCGGAACTTTACCATAATTCATTGGCATTGCCAAACTTATCAGTGGCGCCATCCCAGTAACACGGGAATTGGTTGAGCTTGTCAGGATCGGAGAAACTAATCTGCTTTCGCCTGGAATCAATTGGATCTGTGATACATAACGAAGCATTACCGGTTCAATATTCCGCGCAATCGGATGTTTGGTTGGCGTTGCTGCAACATAGAAAAACCAGGGAAGTAAACTTTGTTTTGCAAATGGTGTTTGGATCGGGGAACAGCGGACATCCATGACATAATTATCATTTGTCTTGATACCGTAATCGAAGAGTAATTTGTCCAAACCGAGTTCCGTTCGTACGGTACTAACCATTCCTGTTCGGTTCAAAGAATCCTGGGGAAAAGTTAACTTGTCAAAGAAACACATCAATCTTCCTCCACGCATGACAAATTGGTCCAGGATGTAAAGATCTTTATCCGAATAAGCTGTTCTTGGTCTTGCAATGATTGCTCCTGTAAATCCGTCCAAAGCTTTCAACGAATCTTTCATAACCACATCTTCAACAGAGTAGTAAGGTTCCAGGAGCGAACGTACACGTTGTGTTTCTGCAAAGCGCAATTCTCCATGTCCGCCAATGAAAGCAATCCGTGGTTTTTGTTTCTGAATCGTTCTTCTCAACGCGGAGATAAGCATATACTCCAGGTTATTGATCGAATTTTGAATGGTTGTTTCAGAGAATTCTTTCGACAATTGTGCAGGTTGGCCCTGAGGAGAACCAGGTAATAACTGAATATAGTTTTTTGTAAAACCTTCGTATTCAATTTCAGCACCAGGCCACAAGGTCATTTGGGTTTGAGAACCGTCTTTTTGGTAAACAATTTCTAAGGGAATAATCCCGTTCCCTTTGTTGTAAAGAATCTGGAACAAACTGTTTTGCTCGGCTTCAGTTCCTTCCAGCGGATCAATGAATTCATATTCAATACGGTCGCCCGCAATTTCCTTGAACTCCGATAGTTTGTCTTCTACGGCATTTCTGAATCGTTTGATTTCAGCAGGAAGTTTTCCTTCCAGGTAGATCTTCAGGTATAAGCGGTTGACTTTATTGTTTTTCTTGCCATCTTCTTTCATCTTTTCCAAAAACTCAATAGAACCGGATGAAAGCGAATAACGTTCGTCTTCGGTCATATCGATTCTGGAATAAAGAAAAGTTCCGATAATGTTCAGGAATACGACAACTCCTACAATGATTGCCAGTACGAGCCAGTTATAGAATTTTTTGATTTTGTTATTGCTTTCAGCCATCTGATTAACGTTTCAAAGATTTAACAACTGTTAGGGTTGCAGCTAAGAAAATTGCAATCATCCCGAAAAAATAAATAAGGTCGCTTGTATCGATTACTCCTTTTTTAATGCTTATGTAATGTGACGTAAGGCCTAAATATTGGAAGACAATATCAAAATCACCCATCAGGTTAAATGACCCGAGCTGGTCGAAACCATCGTAAAAAAGCCAGCAAAGAAACATGGCGATAATGAACGAAACGATTTGATTACTGGTAATTGCGGAAGAAAAAATACCGATTGCAATCAAACATGAACCAAGTAAAACCAATCCCAAATAGGAAGTGAAAGTAGCCCCTTCATCGATCACTGTTTTTGCTATGCCGTCTTCATCAAAGGCATCTGCACCAAGGCTCACCATACTGTAATAGTAAATGAGTGTCGGGAGAAGTGAGATGAGTAATAAGGTAACGCCGGCCAGATACTTTGCTGCAATAATCTGAAAATCTGTAATCGGTCTGGTAAAGAGTAGTTCGATGGTCCCTGTTTTTCGTTCTTCGGCGATCATCCGCATGGTAATTGCAGGTATCAGAACGCATAAAACATAAGGAGCAACATTGAAAAACGGGATCAAATCAGCTTCTTCACCCTCCATTAAATTGGATGGTCCGCTAACGAGCCAAAGCATTATTCCGGTAAACACGAGGAAAATGACAATGAAAATATATCCGATGACTGAGCCTAAAAAACTCCTGATCTCTTTCCAGTAAAGTGCTTTCATATCTAATTAACTTCGGCAAAAATAAGAACAATATTGAGAATCTGATTAATTTCGATTCACTGTAATCAGAAGCAGTGCTTCTTCTTGTTTTGAGTAGCTATAAACGTTTAATCGGACAGATGGTTGGGTTCGAATGAACCATCTTGAAAATAAGTGTTCACACTCCATGCCTCGGGCTTTCCGCTAAACCAGGGTTTAATGGTCGACCAAACTCCGCCAAACAGATCCGAATCACGATACTTGTTCAACGCACTTTCATCTTTCCAGTTACTGTAAGTGAAAATAATATTCGGATGATGAATATCTTGCATTAAACGCATTCCATAACAATTTTCAAAGGAACTTACCCGCGTATTGATGGTATCAAAAAATGCAAGGAAATCGGCTACCTTTTCTTCCTGGAATGTCAGTTTAACAATTCGTGTGAGCATAATGTATTTAGTTCAAAAGTTCATACTTCAGCTACGCTCAGTATACGTTTAAAGGTGGCTGAGCGTAGTCGAAGCCAACCTTTCAATTCTACTTAGAATAGTGAATCAATAGTTTTTGCCGATCCACGTGGTGTGAATTCAATGCGAACCAGGTCGTGGACACGAAGCCCGAACAAGGAGTCTGCTCCGCCGCCATTTCCGGTTGCTCCTTTGTTGATCGCAATTTCAAGCAGATTATTGTCGTTGAAGAAAGCCAAACGTTCTCCCGGAGCCACGTCGTTATACGTACTTGATATTTCGTCGATATAATATTCACGCTTCCGGAAGAGGATCGTAAACGGAGCATCTTCAAAGCGGCCAAAGATTTCTTTGGTGATATTGGTAATGGCATTCCCGTAATGATCAATGTGAACAATAGAGCCTTTGATGAGGTTTTCTTCGATCACAGCATTTACCGTATGGGCAACGCGCCAGGAGGTTTCTTCCGAGCCAATTTCGCTTAAAGCTTCTCCGGAAAGGATTCGAACTGCAGTCGGAACAAAAATATTCTTTACCGGGAAACGAAGTCCTTTCGGGTTTGACAGTACATTGTCAATTCTCCAAAAGCCTTCCGGCTTCTCTTCACGAAGGATCAGCGCAAAAATACCGTTGTCGTTGGAAATGAAATAATGGCCCTTGAACAATAAAATACTTGGATAGGCCCCATTACTTGAGTTAATGATCGGTTCACTGTCTACTCCGATAATGTGGATGGTTCCTTCGGGAAATTCTCTGAAAGAGGCCTGGATGTAATAACTCGCATCCGCGATGTCAAAGGGACGGACCTGATGGGTAATATCAACAACGGATACTTCGGGAGCTAATTTGAATAAGTTTCCCTTCAGAACTGCTACATAGTAGTCAGTCAATCCCATATCAGTTGTCAAAGTGATAATTCCCATTTGATAAACCTGTCCGTATCCGTTGAAAAATTAATTAAATTTGTTTCAAAAATACGGGTTAATAATACAACCGGAACTTACAAACAAAAGATTTATTCACATTGACAGAGAAGAAAATTGAAATTACAGGCGCCAATGTTGCTGAACTATTTGGAGTTAACAATTCCAACCTGAAGCATATTCGATCTTTTTTTCCAAAATTAAAGATCAATTCGCGCGGTAACGAACTGACAATTGTTGGTGATCCTGAAGTCATGGAAGAGTTCGAACGCAAGTTTGAATTGATCCTCGCGCATTTCCACCAATACAATATTCTAACAGAGAATAACATCGACAACCTGATGTTGGACGATGGATCCGCTATGCTTTCTTCGGATGGAACAGAGACCCTGGTTCACGGAAACGGAGGAGTAAAAATCAAGGCAAAAACACTGAATCAGCGAAAATTGGTTCAAGCAGTGAACAAAAGTGATATGGTTTTTGCAGTCGGTCCTGCTGGAACCGGTAAAACGTATACAGCTGTTGCATTGGCAGTTCGCGCCCTGAAAGCGAAAGAGGTAAAACGCATCGTTTTGACGCGGCCGGCTGTTGAAGCAGGAGAAAACCTGGGATTCCTTCCCGGGGATCTGAAAGAAAAACTGGATCCGTATCTGATGCCGCTTTACGATGCCCTGCGTGATATGATCCCACCGGAAAAACTGGCAGATATGATCGAATTCGGAATTATCGAAATCGCACCTTTGGCATTTATGCGGGGTAGAACATTGGATAAAGCATTCGTAATCCTGGATGAAGCCCAGAATGCAACCATGATGCAGATGAAAATGTTCCTGACCCGAATGGGACAAACCGCGCAGTTTGTGATCACAGGAGATATGTCCCAGGTTGATTTACCTCATCGCCAACGATCCGGATTGGCTTATGCTTTGGATATTTTGAATGATGTGGAAGGAATTGAGATCATTCGACTGACACAAAGTGATGTAATCCGTCACTCATTGGTGAAACGGATCATTGATGCTTTCGATAAAGCGGAAGCGATCGAAAAAGCAAAGAAGTTTGAGAAAGAAGAAGACGACGACGAGGTAAAACCAAAATCAAGAAGAAAATAACGATTCCAAATTGAAATTATGTTGAACGAAACAATAACAAGTACCAATTTTAAGTTCCCGAAACAAACCAATGTGTACAGAGGAAAGGTACGTGAAGTGTATACCATTGATAATGACATTATGGTAATGGTTGCTACTGATCGGATTTCAGCTTTTGACCACATTTTACCGAAAGGAATCCCATTCAAAGGCCAGGTATTGAACCAGGTTGCAACGATGTTCTTGGAGGCTACTCGCGATATCGTTCCAAATTGGTTGATCGGAACGCCTGATCCTTCTGTTGCAGTTGGTTATGCATGTGAACCGGTACGTGTTGAAATGGTAATCCGTGGGTATCTGGCAGGACATTCTGCAAGAGAATATGCTCTGGGTAAACGTGTACTGTGCGGTGTTACACTTCCCGAAGGAATGAAAGAGAATGATCGTTTCCCGGAACCGATTATTACTCCTGCTACCAAAGCAGACGAGGGACACGATGAGGATATTTCAAGAGAAGATATCCTGAAAAAGGGAATTGTTCCGCAGGATATTTACGAAAAGATGGAAGCCTACACACGTGCTTTGTTCCAAAGAGGAACCGAAATGGCAGCGGAAAGAGGTCTGATCCTGGTAGATACGAAGTATGAATTCGGGATCAGAAACGGAGAAGTCATTTTGATTGATGAGATCCACACGCCGGATTCTTCCCGTTATTTCTATGCGGATGGTTATGAAGAACGCCAGGCAAAAGGGGAGAGCCAACGTCAGCTTTCCAAAGAATTTGTACGTCAATGGCTGATCGAGAATGACTTCCAGGGATTGGATGGACAAGTAATGCCGGATATGCCTGATTCGTTTGTAGAAACGATTACCGAACGTTACATTGAACTTTATGAAAAAATCACCGGAAATTCATTTGTAAAAGGTGACACCTCGAATATCAACAAGCGCATTGAAACCAACGTTGCAGTGTTTTTGATGGAGAAGGGGATTATTTAGACTTCAGGACTTTAAGATTTTATGATATTAAGACTTAGATTCTTCATGGAAGAGTAAAAATCTGGTCTTAATATCCTGATGTCCTAACATCCTAAAATCTTCTAAGTAGCGCTTTGCTTCGCAATAATTTTCCAGAATAATCGCGGGAAGAAACGTTTCAGCGTTACCGCATTTATTTCTTTGTTGCCGATTAGAACTTCTTTTTTCTTTTTTTCTACGGCTTTCAACAAGATTGAAACACATTTCTCGACCGGCATCCCGGTTTCCTGGTTGTGGTCCATTTCCCCGTGAGCTTTCCCGTCCTTTCCAAGTGCACTCATGGAAATCGGCGTGTTGATTTTCCCAGGAAAAGCAATCGTTACAGCAATATTATTCTTCGCTTCTTCTAAAAGCAGGCTTTCAAAAAAACCTTGAATGGCATGTTTACTGGCACTGTATGCCGAACGCAGGTAAAACCCGAATTTTCCGGCGATGCTTGAAATAGCAATGATATGACCTGATTTTTGCGCCTGCATGACCGGCAAAACAGCTTTTGTAAGTGCAACAGTTCCAAAGTAATTGATTTCCATAATACGGCGATCCACCTCGAGAGAGGTTTCACTCGCTTCAGCACGCTGACTTAAACCACCGCAATTATACAGGTAATCAATGCGTTTCATTTCTGTCATGGCCTGTTCTACCAAGGCGGGGAAACCATTGGAGTGCTCCAGATCAAGCGGAATGATCAAATGTTCTTCGGGATTAGGTAATGAGTTCTTCAAGTCAAGCAATTTCTCTTCACTTCTGCTGGACAAGATGAGTCTCAATCCTTTTTTCGCCAATTGTCGGCAAATTTCTTCACCAATTCCTGATGAAGCTCCCGTAATCCATGCTACTTGTTTCATTGTAACACGAAAATACTTATTTAACCTGAACTCACGTTATTTAGAATTGAGTTTCAATTTTCTTGGTGGAATGGAAAAATTGAGTATATTAGATTCATACTGCTATCAATTGAAAAATTTAGAATCTGACTCTGTTCCCGGCGAAGTCGTAACCTATTTTGAAGAGTTACGGGTAAAGCTCGCTTTTCGTATGTCCATGATGTTCTTATGCGTTTTTGGCATTCTTTCCTACATGCGGTATTTTGAATCAATGGAAAGCTTTAGTATGATGGCTGTTGCAACGATCATAAGTGCAATTTGTCTGGTTCTTATGAAAGCGAATAACAGGAATTATTTATTGGTCTTTTATATTTATTCGATATGTGGATACATTATTGTTGCATTTGCTTTAATGTTTTATCACAGCAGGATTCATTTAGTGGATGTATTGTGGTCGATGACAGTCGTATTCCTGGCCTTTTTCACCTTGGGCCGCAGATTAGGTTATATCCTGTTATTTCTCTCTGTCTGCGTAATCGGGGTATTTATTTTTCTTTACCTCAACAACCAAATTCAATTCTTAAAGCCACTTACCATTTATGAAAAGATGGCTTTGCTGATCGAAATGATAGCCGCATTCTCATTGAATTTTTATTTGTTTTATCTGTTTTTGGAACTGAATCGTTATTCTGAGAAGAAATTATTGGAATCGTATGCTCAGTTAAAGGACCAGAATACCAAAATTCTGTTGCAGAATGATGAAAAGACGACATTGGTTCGGGAAATCCACCACCGTGTAAAGAATAACCTCCAGATTGTGGTCAGTCTTTTGCGTATGCAAAGCCAGGAAGTTGATAATTTGGAATTCCGGGTTTTGTTCCAGGAATCGATCAATCGGATCATGGCCATGTCAATGATCCACCAAAAATTGTATCAAAACGATAATTTATCCCAGATCAAGATCGGTGATTACCTGGATGAATTGATTCATGAGATCATGAATTTGAGCTTTAAGGAACAAAGTGTTCAATACGAGATCAAAACAGAGATTGGCAGGATCGGATTAAAAACGCTGATTCCGGTTGGGCTTTTGGTTAATGAACTGGTTTCTAATTCGCTGAAACATGCGTTTGATGATATGTCGAATGCTCAGATTCACATCGAGATTCAAAAAGAAGAAGAGAATTATCTGCGAATTACCTATTTCGATAACGGTGTTTGGAAACAACAAAGCGGAAACTCATCTTTCGGATTGGTTTTGATTGATACATTAATTGAGCAGCTGGAGGGGACAAAAGAAATCCGGACGGGAAAGCATGGAACAACCTACTCCATCGTGGTCCTGAATCTCGACGAGAAAGATATACTGGCATAAAAAAATCCCGACATGCTTGCCGGGATTTCAATTTCTTATTCTAATTTTCGCTTATAAATCATCCGGCAAATTTGCCTGTTTGTATGATTTAGCTTTTGGCTTTAATTTATCGATAAATACTACTCGAAACTTTTCTCCGTCAACGGTGTAGATCATCTCAGAAATTCCGTTCGTAACAGCAGGGCTTAATTTTTTAGCGTTATAGAATTTCTTTTCCAATAAGTAGTAAGTTCCATCAT
>CAMLLB010000055.1 GCA_946480815.1 uncultured Flavobacteriales bacterium | reverse complement strand
ATTATTTTCATATTATTTTCATATTATTTTCATATTATTTTCATATTATTTTCATATTATTTTCATTTTAAATAACCAGCTGGTATTTCAACTCCACTATAATCTGTTCGTTTTGGATCACCTGTTTTCATTCGAACAATATTTTCTATTACTACAGCATGTATTTCACCCAATGATAAATATGGGCCTTTTCCGTAATTATAAAAAACATTATGGTTAAATTTCCAATCGGCTCCGGTTTGTCTATCATATGCGTGGGTTAATTCATGTATTAAACCGACTCTTGGGTTCCTTTTGTCTTCAGATTTTCCGGTGTTGTTAGTATATTCAGAAAACGCGTAATGAACAGTAACAGATTTAATATCACCTTCTCCCGGCCCATTTGCATTTCCTGGTCCACCACCTTCTCTTTCTTTTTCTGTACCATTAGTAATAATATGTGTTTCATTCGCATTTTCAAGAGTTTCAATTATTGTTTTAGGTCTATCTCCATCTTTTTTTAGCTGGTCTAACTGCTTTGCTACTGTTTCAATATATCCTCCTTCAATTGGTGTGTATTCCCTACCTGACATGTCATAAAGTTTTCCTCCTTCATATTTAACACTAAACGATTGCTCTTTTCCTTCTTTATCAAGATAGACATTTCTAATAATGATGTCTTGAGCTCCTTTACCCGTCGGATCAATGAATATAACAGGATTCCCCATTACATAATTGTAGGTACTAAAACTCGGATATTTAGCCTGCCATGGATCAGTTGAAAGAAAGCGTGCTACGTCTGAGTCATAATACCTGGCTCCTCTATAATCCAAACCGATTGCTTTGTCCCGTTCATGCTGTGTGGTCAGGTAACGATCTCCCGCTCCATCGTCATATTCCCGCAGGATCTTTCCGTAGGAATAGTAATCTACCGCATTGATGATTACCGAAATGTTATTCGTGTCCACCATAAACGCAACCCGGGTATTTCCCAAATGATCATACAGGAAATAAGTCGCTTCACCTACGTTGATGGTTGCGTCGGAATCTGCTTTCGTAACACGCGCCAAACGGTCTGTACCATAAACAAAGTATTCGGTGCTTTGCATTGTTCCGACTGTGGTTGTGAATTTTACAATGCTCAAATCCCTGCCCAGGGCATCTTTGATGTAGAGCTCCTGCGTGGTTTGGGCCGAATCGACTACTTTTTTATAAATACGCTGGTCACCACCATCGTATAGGTAATAGGAATCTGTTGTTGCCTGGTCCACCAGGTACGGGTAAGAACCGCGCATGTAGGTCGTTGCATTGATATCGCGGTAATCATCGGACAAGAGGTTTCCATTGGAATCATAGGTATAATTGCGTGCAGAAACGGCTATCAGGTCGTCCACTTTTTGCAGGCAGTTCGTACCATTGAAATACGTGTAAGCAAATTCTTCCGGGCTGGACCCATTATTGACATTCGCCCCAGGCTTGATCCGGTTCTGTATAATGATATTCCCGATCTTGTCGTATCTCCAAAACTCATCTCCAATGCCGTAAGAAGTAGATGGTGTCAGATTCGAAGGATTCCCGAACTGGGCATCCACGATATCTCCCACTAAGGCATCTGCCTGTATCAACCGGTTAATCCTGTCGTACTTGTAGCCGTATATGGTTTCTTTTGAGAACAATGGAATGGATGTAAAATTACTTGCTGTACTAAAAGTATAATTTATTTTGATTCCCTTCACATTTCCGTTAAAGGTGTTCTGTTGGGTAACGCCTGCCTGGTTGTTGTAAAGTGGCAACAAGGCATTGTCGTAGTACAATTCTTCGCTAAACAAGGTGCTCGAAATCCCTGTCAGACGGTCTCGGTCGTCATATGAATTCGAAATGACCTGTGCAGGTGTTCCTGTTTCACCGTGAAAGCGTTTGGAGATAACCGTACCGCGTGCATCATCATACGCATACGAGGTAATCAGCGTAGCATCATCGGTAGAATCCACATCGTCCTGCGCAGCAAAGACTTTCTGCAGACGGTTCAGCTGATCGTAATCGTAGAAATACGTCATCTCTGTCGAACCGTCGCTTCCCATATCCAGCTTTTGTTCCAGCAAAGATCCCCTGAAATTGTACTGCGGATATCGGATGGTTGCCTTTACCAAAAAGGCGTCATTGGTTGCAATATTCGTTGGGTGCTGCAGGATAATCTGGCTTGCAAGTAAATCTTCCGTATTGTAGCTATAAGTGATTTTCTGGATCGAATGTGTGGAAGCACCGTTTGGCAGCCCATAGGAATTGGATTCGATCAGCTTGCCCAGCGAAGCCGGTACTGCTTGTGAGGTACCGTAAACCATGGTCTTTTCTTTACTGGTTATGCTCATTGAAGGTATAACCGGCATTCCATTTACTGTGATCGTATCTCCATTGACCGGATCAACGGATTTGTAACGGATCAACCAATTCTGGGTCATCCGATTAGAGAAAGTATACCGGAAATAATTCGTGTCCCCCGGCATTCCCACGTTCTGGTATTCAAAACGGAACGGATCAATCTGGTACGGATTCGTCACCAGTGACTGTTCCGTGAGATTTCCGTAAATGTCGTATTCCATTTTTCGGTAGCGTGGCGAGGGAATACCGTGATCAGTTACCATGCGGTCCAGCTGATCCTGAACAGCACTTATTTTTCCGTGCTTGTTGTAGATGTAGCGTTTTTCGCCACCGTCCACATTCGTTTCACGGATCAGCTGTCCCAGCAGGTTGTATTGATAGTTGGTGTGCTGACGCAAGGCATTGATCGTTTTCATCAGGTTACCGTAAGAATCGTATACGTAAAGGGTCACTACTTTCCCATTGGCCGTAGTCCGGGCCATCGTGGCTATGGTTTGCCCCATGGCATTGGTATAAGTAATGCTTTCCTTGTTGTCCTGGTCCTTTACGGAAGCTCTTAAAAAGCGGAAGCTTCCCGTAGCCCCGGAATTCATAATCAGGTTGAGCTCTGTTCTGTTCAGTCCCAGCTCACATGACATATAAATATTATTTGTGAACCAGGTTTGTTTTTTCACTGTTGTAGAGTCTGCAATATTGATACCCGGATCTGCATGTCGGATATCCAATGAACCCGGATTATTTTCATACTTTGTTTCATTGTACAAAGGCGAACTCAGGTTGTACTTATATAAAATCGGGTTGAGGGCGGTAACCGGGATCGAATCGATAAACCGGGAAGGCTTTCGTTCCACTTTAGGACGACCCCAATTGTCGTAATCAACAGAACCTGTAGAGATCTGGATGGTTCCTGCATCCCGGTAAGCCTTCACAATTCCAGCCTTTCTTCCCAGCGGATCAATAAATGCTTTCTGAAACTCACGCACGTTAGCTGTATCGGTATTGTTCTGATAAAGCACCGAATATACATAATTCTCATCCGTGCGCTGCTTGAACGTAAGGGCAAAATCGTGTTTCCAGAGCTGGTATTCATTACGTGAAAGCAAACGGTTCCCGTTTTCCATCACCCGGCTCAAACGGTTAAAACTATCAAAACCATAATCGATGTAATGCCCGGAAGGTGAGATCATGCGACTCACTTGTCCGTCATCGGTATACTCAAAAGAGGTGCCCAAAGAATCTGCGCGTCCGTAACCAACCGTTACATGAACCGGCAAACCAATGTCCTTTGTTTCAACAGAGGAGTAATTGTACAAAAAGCTGTAATGCGGGTTGGTGCAATTGGTATCTACATTCCAGTTGATCTTGGTGGTATTGTAATAGAACTTTGTCAGTAAACCTACCTGGTTGGAAATCAAAGAAGGCTGCATGTGCTGGTTGCGCTTGAGTACTTTCGAAGTCGCTAGCGTATCGTAAGGAAAAAGCATCCTAAACGGATGAACGAACCCTTGAGCATCCATACCGTTATAATCTACATAAAAATCGGCTACCTGGGTGTTGTTCCTATCAAAGCGCTTCGAGGAAAATTCCGTTGAAACCGCATCCAAAATGGTATCCACCTGGATAATCATGGAACGCAATTGCAGGCTTCTTTTCAAAACATCCGTTAAAATAGGAAGTTGTGCCGGCCCGCCTTCTTCTTCCTCTACCGGGATGTCCGGGTTACAGCCAATCAGTTCTACTCCGGTGTTGCAGGCTGCATAGTTGATGGATGAAGGACAGGCATAGTACCCGATTACCGGATCTTTCCACAAACAGTAATTGAATGGCAGCTGTGCCAGGAATTCTTCTTCCGTGCCGTTTTTCCAGCGCACACAAGAGGTACAACTCACTGGATCAACCGGTGGCGTTCCGGTTTCCGGACAGGATGGTCCGTCATATTCTACCGTCTGATTAGTTGAGAAGGCATCAATTGGCCAGCGGGCATCGTAGAGGTAATACTCACTTTTGCGCAATTCAACGGCATCACGCTGATTTTTGGTAATATGTGTCTGCTGGAATGGTGTGGAACGCATCGCGTACTGACGACTTCTGGTCATCCCATCGTATTTCGGTAATTCGGGAGCAATACCTTCGGTATAAGTTTCCATGTAATCGGGATCCCAGCGGAAGGAGTACATGAGTGTATCCAGATCATCATTCATCAATAGGTGATCGTATTGTGTTCCAACGCCGTTTACGGTTTTGATATCGTAGTTATACCAATAGCGATCATAACGGTTCTTTAGATCGTACAAGTAGAAATACTGTTTTTCGTCCTTTGCAGTTGGTAAATGCGGAGAAGAGCTGGTTACACTGAACACCTGCCAGGAAGGTTCGTGTTTCAAACGCAGGGAATTGACCGTTTTAGTTCCGCCCGTTCCGAAAATATCGGTAGAGGAAACCGTCCTTCCGGGGATATCTTCCAAGCCCATCAATACTTTGTAGGCCCTTCCGTTGGAAGTTCCATTGTAATTCGCTTCGTAATATTCGTAAGTCGTTTTTGTTTCTATGTAGCTCCAGGAACTCTGCGGAGCATTGTTACAGTATGCGTCCAACGGATTTCCTGTAAAAACAAACCTGGTCAAAAAGGGTTTATTTCCATACCTGGCAATCAATGCTGTTAAAACTTCAGACTCTATATCGCGGTCAGCAACCGCAATAATCCGTTCCATTTCACCTTCACTGAAAGCAGGCGAGCGGGCAAGCAGGTCATTAAAACCAGCAACGGAAGGATATTTATTTCCTGTTTCTATGATCTCAACAATGGTATTATTCAGAATGGAAGCCTTTCCGATAATTTGGTGAAAATTGTTTTCCGTAATGACCTGCTCCTTCAAAATAGTTGGAAGTGTTGATGGTGTCAAATAACGTGAATTGATGATTTTAGTGATTACAGTTTCGCTGAACTGTGGTTGAATACTCAAAATCTTCAGGAACGAATTACTGCTGAAGTAGCGAGAAGTACCATCTGCCAAAGCTCCGATTACCTGTTCTGATAAATACTCATTTTTCAGGAATAAAGCCTCAACAAAACTGGTACTCCATCTGAAGGAAGTATATTGTGCCGCAGTAATCAAAACCTCATCGGCTATATAGTTTTGCTGGTTGATCACCGAAACAGGTGAAACAGAGGTTGACACCAGGCTCGAACCGAATTTGACAATGAACCGGTTTAAGGTCAGGTTGCTCAAATTCCCTGGAGCAGTAACAGGTTTATTTTCTGCTGGTCAGATAACCTGGTCGTATTTATAACATGGTACAATACCGAATCCATAATCGGTGAACAAGCCGTCAGTGTATCCACGATGGCATTCGCGGATGCAGTATTAATTACAGCAATTTGGGCAGCTGCCAATGTTGAATTATAAGCTCTCGGATTGGTATGTCCCGGCCCGAAAGGATTGGCACCGGTATAAACCGAAGGGTTTGGAAGTGTTCCGGTGGAAATAGCTGCTTGTTTGTAGAGGTAATCATCGTATTTGCGGTTAATCTCTTCTATCTTTTTGACAAAGTAGGAATGGAACAAATATTCCGGATTACTTGAATCGGCTTTCAATTGTGGGTAAAAATAGAATTCGAGAGACTTTGCGTTTTCCATCGCCTCTCCTGATCCGTTTAAAACAGGAACATCCAGGTACTTATATGCCGCTTGACCAACATAAGTATTCCCTCCGTAGACGTAGGTAAGAGGTTGATTGAGGTAATAATCACGATATTCATAATTACCGCCCGGATTATCATACTCCTGTTCCCAAATTAAATTGTGTTTTACCGGATTTGGCCGTTCATAACCGTTTTTGTATGCGAGTGTGTAGTCATAAGTGATAAACTTTTCGGTAAACACTTTGTTGTTAACATCGTATTCTTTGACAGATTTTAATTTACCATGATACAAGTAGTCTTCAATTGTCGGAGTTCCTGCTCCGGAAGTATTTTTAAACCCATAATGTTCGTAAATAGTCTTGTTCACATAGGAATTTCCGTCTTCGGTCAAAGTCGGCCCATAAACAGTCACATTTTTAAAACCAATATCCTGAGATGCAAGTCGAGTATTGAAAAAATTCGGAATATGGATCTCTATCTGAGTTTGCTTATAAACCTTAGAGGATGGTACGAAGTCATAGGTCCATTTTTTATGCCCTGTGTTAGTACTGGAAGCATTGCTCTTCACCAAATCCTCTTCGTCATTTTTTAAAACTGTTTTCACCACCGGACTGACTGTAACTGCAGAGGATAATCCATAAAGTGGCGGAGACGATAACCCCGAACAGTTCTGTTTAAAGGTTATTGTAGATGTGTAAATAGTCCTTAGATCAATAAAAGATGACTGGTAGTATTCAATTTTAGTGATTCCACCCAGGTTATCTGTTATTTTACTCAATACTTTTCCGGCATGCCCCCCTAAAGGATTGCTGAGATCGGTCTGATCATAAAGAACATTGTTGTTTTTAAATGTTTCGTAAGAGAAAAAAGTGGTTGGAAACAACGTTGTATCTGTTTGTCCATTGACGGGTATCTCACGTACTTTACTTAGCAAAACAAATACTTGTCTTAAATTAGGTTTATATCGTAAAGAATCATAAGGCTGATAATTGTAATTTTCCAAGATCCGCTCTCGTGCGCTTGTATACTCTAGTTGTTTCTTTGAGATAAGATGTAGTCCTGTTTCCGTTGGTCCGCCGACTTCTCCATTTACATTGGAGAACTCCACATATTTTAACATGTATGGGTTCTTTGAGTATCGGATTACTTCAAGTTCATTTAAAGTCACTGAGCTATCCATTTTAGTTGGCTTATTCAAATGGGTATATGGGGTTCCGCTCGGATCATCCAAGTTCCACCACATGTCGAGGACCGCATTCAGAACATCACTCGTCCCAGTAAAAGTATTTAAGCTGGTTACCATTTTTTTGTAAACCGGTATCATTTGTGCCCAAGGCATTCCGACGCCAAAATTGGAATGAATGTCTGCGGCAGAGTTAACCGAGCTTGGATAACGGTAATAATAAGCCCTATCTGTATAGGGCCTTACAATACCTAAAGTATCCATTTCAGAAATATCCGACGGTTGAGCACTGTAATTCATATCAGAGTTCCCCGGACCGATCTGGATGTTAATTCCATGAAAATTAGTTGGAAAATTAGGCATCACAAACAAATTGGATGTTTGTTTCAAACTTTCAGAGTAAGACATGGTCCATTTTAATGCCATATTAAAGGTAGAGAACAGATTTACTCCGCGGGTTTTCTGATAGGCTTCACTGCCATCACTATAATAATTTCCCACATTGTGATCATACTCATTAAAAGCGTGATTTGTATCCACCATCTGATTTCCAAGCGTACCTGTAACAATGGAAATATCAACGGTTGAATTCCCATAACGCAGATTTCCAGGATTAGTCCGGGAGATCGACGATTTAACCTCATAAATGTCTCCTGCAATCAGGGATTCATCCAGAATCCGCGGTGATTCCAAGAAGCTATGATCAAACGGAATAGGATAATTCCCGGTAACTGAACTCCTGAGATATCCATAACTGGTCAAATAAGGGTTGTGCGGATTTACAGGATTTGCATTGGTAATCGGACTTGCTTTTGTATGCTGATACCTCTTCCAGTTGAAAACATTACCATCACTCAAATTGTCCTTAAAAACCTGCTGGTAGCTGTAAAGACTGTCCAGGCGGCCGTTATTAGACTGGTTAAATGAAATTAATTCGGCAGGATTTGCGCCAATGATGGATTTTTCTGTTTCATATTTTAAATCCAACCGGTTAACCAACCCATCTACCGAATAGGATTCTATTTTGGTTAATAAAAGATCCGAATAACATGAGAAATCATGTTCCATTGAAAATGTAGAACTCCCAAAAAGTGTAGATGCCGCGTACTTATAAGCTTCCTGGTCAAACTCCTTGAAGTAATTAAATTTACCATATCCTTTGTAGAAGAAAACAATGCTTTGTAAAGGTTTGTTTTTATGCCTGATTGCATTACAGTACCATAAGTTATAACGCTGTTTGGGAGTGATGGAATTTTCTACCAAACCTGCTGTGGAAGTACTATTGTAACCATTGGATGAAGAAGCCACATTCCATGCTATATTTCCCAATTGTGTAGCGGATGGCGGATAGTATAAAACACGCTTGTTTGCTGGAGCATTGTATGATTGAATTGCGGTGCTTAAATCATAGATTGTTCCATCATCGGTTATGATTGTCCATCCATCACTGTCGTATCGCACTTCTACGTGCGTTTCAAATGCATTCAGTTCAAATACAACCGCTTTGTTATCGTTTTCGTCGATGTATTTAAAAACGGCTCGGCCACTCGCAACACCGGGTATGTTGATGTATGGGGAGTACCAGAACAAATCTCCTTCGTTTAAGGCTTGATCACCTGCATCTGAATATTCAAGTGGGGTGGTTAATCCTGTTATGTTTTCCTGGCAGTAATTGATATTGGTAAACGTATTGAACACCTCAGACTCAATTGAAACCGTTGGGATATTTAAATTCCACCCATCACCATATGGAATTCCTTTTGAAATGGGTGAAGTATTACCTATAGAAAATGAACTGTTATAATTTAAGCTCAAAGCGTAAGATAATCCACCGGGTGTTGAAACTGAACCTAAAGGAATTGATGAACTATAGGCTCCTGAAAATAAATTTACATCGCCTGAAAAGCCTCCAGAGCTAATATTAGCAGGTTCAGAAACCTTTGGTGTCATCTCTGAATTGTTTCTCCCTCCGATCACTTGAGAAAATGAATGAAAGCTTAGTACGCAAAAGAGTATAATAATTGATTTAGGTATTTCAAAAGAATTTAATAGCATAAGATTTCAGTTCAATAGTGGTAATTAATTTGGTGTTAAAATTAGTATTTCTATTATAAAATTCAGTTTTATTAATATGTTACACTGAATTTTAAACATTAAAAGTACAAAGGTAGTGGTTCATGTCGTAAACTATTTACGATTATCAGATCCTCAAAAGGAAATATTTTTAGGGGGAACTTACAACTGCAATGGTTGAAAAGTCCGTTGGAAGCTAATTTCATTTTTGCCTACGCTTTTCCAGGTAATCATAGATTCTTACTGCAAGCACATCAATTTTCCGGTTTGATTGGTTTGTAGATCACTTCAGTATCGGCTTTGATAATTCCATATATTTCTCAAAAATTTCATCCACATTTTTCCGATCCTCCAGGTCCATCATTTCAAAAATGATCGATCCGATATCCAATTGGTAATCATCTGCGCGAACCTGCATGTTTTGAAGAGAATGGATCATTTTCCAGTTGATCAAATCCTGCTTGATCAGGTTTGTTAAGATTGCTCTGTTACAGACCAATGTCTTTTGTGCTTCTATTGGTGTGTGTGGTAGTGTTTCCATTGGGAGAAGATTCAGCACCAAAGTGGGATTTTAAACTCAAATCCAACACGCTCTCATTCACTCGATTCTCACTCTGAGAAAAAAGCGTAAGCATTTTCGTAATCTAAGATTTGATACGAAAATTGAATTTATAACTTCATTCAAACACACTCACTCTCTGTTCTCGCTCCGAAAGAAAAGGTGTAGACTACAGTAGCGAGTGTGAGAGTGAGAATTGAGGGAAAAAGAAAAGGTGTAAACACTTGCGCATTTACACCTTTTCTTTTTAGTAGCGGGGATCAGTCAAAGGACTGACGCGGCACTCGAACATGCGTCCGTCAGCTGACGGATATGAGCCCGACGAGCTATGCTAAAATTATCTTTCGGATAAAATCTCTTCCTCTGGAGGATTTCAATTCCTTTTCACGTTTTATAGCTTCTTGCTTTGAGTCAAAGAATTCAACATGGATAACTTCCCAAGGACGGAATCTAATCGTGTAGCCTTTGGTCGCAAACTCATTATGGGAATGGAATCTGTCAATTAAATCGGAGGTATATCCGATGTAGATTTTGTCGTGAACTGTGGAATGTAAAACGTAGGTAACAAACATGAATAGCAATTTCTATAAAACAAAAAAGGTTGCCAAAACTTGACAACCTTTCAATGGTAGCGGGGACACGACTCGAACGTGCGACCTTCGGGTTATGAGCCCGACGAGCTACCAACTGCTCCACCCCGCAATATATCTTTTATATTACTATTTCAATTATTCAACTCATCCGTTAAATGAGACTCGAACGTGCGTCCGTCAGCTGACGGATATGAGCCCGACGAGCAACTCCCGAAACTTCGGGACTCCACCCCGCAATATATCTTTAAAATGATTGCGCCTATGCTAAAGCTTCAGCGCAAGTATATTGCTATTTCAATGATTCAACAGACGTTTCTGTTAAATGTGGTGCAAAGATACACACTTTTTAGCGTTCTGCAAGTGTTTTGTAAAAGAAAAGTGCTAAAATTCCCAAAAATGCATCAAAAGACCCCCTCTATCAGTAAGTAATCTTTCAGATCTTCAGCCATAGCACTGTTCCTCCCAATTGATCTGTCATGGTACTGTCTTTGTCAATGGAAACAGCGCACACCGGATCTTTCGAAAAGGATTGCACCACCAGTTGGTACCCACGAACAGGAATTGCAGGGACCTGGCTCAGCGACTTCCAATAATGCTGGTACTTCAGTGACCTGTACAATTGATCTCCCGTTAGAATACAGTTGGCTCCTACGTAGATTCCGGGAATATATCCTGCAGCAAAGACCGCATCATACCATGCATTGGAATACGCAATAACCGTTTGAGCAGAAGTTCCCGAGGCAATTCCTTCCAAATCCATCCACAGGTTCATTCCAGCCGGTAGCCCGATAGATGCCGCGTTATACGCGGCATTGGTTCCGTATTCAGTTCCTAATGAGGCAGATGGTATCCAGCCGGGCATGGAAACGTGCTGTACGGCACCTAGCGCTAGTCCGGATTCAAGAATCGTTTTGGCTTCCGTGTAACTCAGATCACCTGGTTGCTGTCCGTGTCCGCGCGACAGGTATCTGAAACAGAACGCATAGCCATTGTTTACAAAACAGGAAGCAGATGTGGCATTGAGTACGGTATTTGTATCAAATCCACTCAAACCCGGAGAGGCATTTTGCACAGAACCCGGAAGTAAAGGTGTAGTCATGAATACTGGTTATTAAATTATTAGTATTAGGAACAATTCTTTCCCAATACGGTAAAAATACACTTTCCTTTCAAATACAGACATCCCTGTACGGAAAATCGCAACTCACCTGTTTTAAGTATTGCTAAATCATTTTACTAAAAGATTAGCAACCCACATCTTTGTCGAAACATTTAAACTTAAAACGATGACTCAGAAACCTTCATTTGTCCGCCGCGGCGGACTGCCAGTTGGGTAGCATTCGGAACAGGATTAATCGGATATTTTGCCGGAGTCTTCGGAAACCAGGACCTTCATTTGAGTGAAAAAGGATACTACTTCACCGTGATCATGTTCGGCCTATTTTCCGTAATCAGTGTTCAAAAAAGTGTCCGCGACAGATTGGAGGGAATTCCGGTGACGGATCTCTATTATGGGATCAGCTGGTTTTGCACCATCCTGTCTGTTTCTCTGCTGGTAATCGGATTATGGAACGCCCAGATGTGGGGAAGTGAAAAAGGATTCTTTGCCTTTTCATTCGTACTCGCACTTTTCGGAGCAATTGCCATTCAGAAAAATACGCGTGACTCGATTTCCAAAGAGAAACCATTCTAGCCTAAATCAACATAGAATGTAACAAAGGAACCTGTTTATTATTGATAAACAGGTTTTTATATTTAGGCAAAATCCTGTTTTTCCGGTGATTAATTTCGATTAATTAACGCAGGAATTGATGGTTTTCCACAATTTTTAGAATAAGAAGCGTACCTTTGCACCAAATTTTTAAATATGTCTCACAAATCAGCTTTCGTAAATATTGTTGGTAGTCCCAATGTGGGGAAATCGACGCTTATGAACGGATTGGTGGGCGAAAAGCTTTCCATCGTTACTTCCAAAGCACAAACCACCCGCCACCGGATTCATGGATTGGTGAACGGCGACGATCATCAAATTGTTTTTTCCGATACACCCGGAGTGGTAAATGCATCTTACAAGTTGCATGAAGCGATGATGAGTTATGTGGAAAGCTCGTTTAAGGATGCGGACATTTTATTGTTCATTACGGATATGAGCGAAAATGAAATGAACCACAAGGAAACGCTTGAACGCATCGTTAAATTGCGCATTCCGGTTTTGTTGATCCTGAACAAGATCGATTTGGCCGACCAAACCAAATTGGAAGAACGCGTACAATACTGGAAAGAAAAAGTGCCGAACGCGGAAATCATTCCTACTTCCGCTTTGCATAAATTCAATATCGATGTGATCTGGAACCGCATTTTGCAGTTGGCTCCCGAAGGTCCGGCTTACTTCGACAAGGATGAATTGTCTGATCGCCCGATGCGTTTCTTTGTTTCGGAAATGATCCGTGAAAAGATCTTTTTGCATTGTGATAAGGAAGTTCCCTATGCATGCCAGGTCGAAATTGAATCGTATAAAGAAGCCGAAAACATTACGCATATCCGCGCATTGATCATCGTGGAACGCGATTCACAAAAAGGAATTATTATCGGGAAGAAAGGTGATATGCTGAAGCGCATTGGCCGTGATGCCCGTTTGGATATGGAAGCTTTCTTAGGTCAAAAGGTATTCCTGGAGACTTTTGTAAAAGTGGACAAAGACTGGAGAGCCAGTGAACAAAAATTGAAAAAGTACGGGTATTAAGTCCCGGGATTATCTATAACGCAGTGCTGTGAAGTACGTCTAAAAAACAAGAAATGGGAAATATAATTGCCATCGTAGGACGCCCCAATGTAGGAAAGTCCACCCTCTTTAACCGCTTAACAGAAAGTTCTCATGCCATCGTGAAAGAAGTCAGTGGTGTAACCCGCGACCGGATCTATGGTCGTGGTGAATGGAACGGAATTCCTTTTTCGGTAATTGATACCGGAGGATATGTGAAAGGTTCGGAAGATATTTTTGAAGGAGAGATCCGTAAGCAGGTCGAAATTGCAATCGAAGAAGCAAACGTGATCTTGTTTGTGGTTGATGCTACTACCGGAATCGTGGACCTGGACGAAACAGTTGCCGGAATTTTGCGCAAATCCAAAAAGAAGGTACTGGTAATCGCCAACAAAGTGGACAACAACGACCGTGTCGGAATGTCTGCTGAGTTTTGGTCTTTTGGCCTTGGTGAAGTATTCGATTTATCTGCGGCAAATGGTTCCGGAACAGGAGAGATCCTGGATGAAGTGGTTAAATACTTTGATAAAGAAGATCCGCGCGGAGAGGAAGAAGCGAATTTACCCCGTATCGCAGTTGTCGGGAAACCGAATGTGGGTAAATCTTCCATGATCAATGCACTTACCGGTGAAGAACGAAATATTGTAACGAATATCTCGGGAACGACCCGCGATTCGATCGACACACGCTATAACGCTTTTGGTTTTGATTTCATGCTGATCGATACGGCTGGGATCCGCAAAAAAGCGAAAGTAACGGAAGATATCGAGTACTATTCCGTATTGCGCTCGGTTCGTACTATTGAAGATTCGGATGTGTGTATTTTCATGATCGATGCAACGGAAGGAATTCAAAAGCAGGACCTGACCATTTATTACATGATCGAGAAAAACCACAAAGGTGTGGTCGTTTTGGTCAATAAGTGGGATTTGGTAGAAAAGGACACCATGACTGCCGTTGAATATGAAAAGAAACTAAGAAATGATCTGGCCCCTTATAACGATGTTCCGATCATCTTTACTTCTGCATTGACAAAACAACGGATCCATAAGGCTTTGGAAAAAGCAATGGATGTATATGAGAATCGCACGAGAAAAATTTCAACGTCTGAATTGAATGATGTGTTGCTGCCGATTATTGACAGCAATCCACCACCATCCTTGAAAGGAAAATATGTGAAGATCAAATACGTGCAGCAGCTTCCAACGCATGCTCCAGCATTTGCATTCTTCTGTAATTTACCGCAATATATTCCGGATTCGTATAAGCGATTTTTGGAAAACCGTTTGCGTGAAATGTACAATTTTGAAGGGGTTCCGGTGAGGATTTACTTCCGAAAGAAATGATATTTTTATGTAAACACGTAGGGGTGCGATTAATCGCACCCCTACGTGTTTTATGACGTTTCAATTTTAAAACTGGTGAATATAATTCGTTCGTTTCTCTTCCCCAATAGTCGTTGTTGGACCATGTCCCGGGTACACAACCGTATTATCGGGTAAAGTAAAGATCCGTTCAAAAATGGTCTTCTTTAGGACATCTATTGATCCGCCCGGCAAATCTACTCTGCCGAAACTTCCTTTGAAGAGGATGTCCCCACCGATCAGCAAATGATCCGCTTCACTGTAAAAGGCCACGTGCCCTACTGAATGTCCCGGACCAAAAATCACTTTTAATTCCAGGTTGCCAAACTTCAGAATCTGGTTATCTGTCAAATAATCCGTTGGTTCCGGAGAAGGAACATAAGCCATCAATCCGTACATCTGTGCAGAACGATCCGCAAAACTCAAGGTAAACAACTCTTCCTTGTGTGCCATTAAAGGAACATTAAAGCGGTCCACAAAGAAAGCGTTCCCCGTAATATGGTCAATATGGCAATGTGTATTCAACACAGCATGTATCTTCAGGTTATTTTCCTGAATGAAATCGATCCATTGCTGTTGCTCATAACGGTCATAGCAACTCGGATCAATAATTACCGCATCACCTTGTTCATTATAAACAATCGAACCATTTTGCTGAATGGGATTGCCCGGAAAAATCTGTACTCTCATTAGCGCATTACATTGATATATCCGTTAAAGGTATACTTTTTATCGCTGACCAATTCCTTCGTTTTCAAAATCCAATTGTAAAGACCATCCTGAACAATTTTTCCCTGATAAGTTCCATCCCATCTTCCTTGCGGATCATTACTTTCCCAAATCACTTCTCCCCAACGATCAAATATCTGTAAATTAAATTGCTGGATATCGATCCCATCAATATAAAGGAACCATGTCTGGTTAAATTCATCACCATCCGGAGTAAAGGCATTCGGAGCATATACAATAACATCACTAAGTACTTGTATAATTTTAGTAACAGAATCAATACACCCACGTTCATCAGTAACCACAAGCGTTACATCATAATTTGCAACAATCCCTTCCGGTAAATCTACACTCATGTTTTCCAGAGATGACTGGTTTGGTTCTGCTCCAGGAATAGACCAACTATATGAAACCACACCCGCTGAACTGGTATTATCCAACTCAATATGTGTTTCAAAAATCGTTGTCGGATTCGGTGAAATGTTGAAATCCGCAATCGGCTCGTCATATACTGTGATCATATTCTGGAATGTATTCACGTATGTACATCCCGTATCAGAAACAGAGACAATACTTACCGTATACACTCCGGTATGCTCGTAGGTATGAGAAAAAGTGTCCAAAGCATTCGTCGTAATGACAGGTGATCCGTCTCCGAAATCAATGGTATTTGATACAATATTTCCAGGACCTGCTGTGATATTCGAAAACACCACATGATGTCGGGCACAACCTTCAGCATCATCCGGAACAAGTAACGGTATAATTGGCTGTGGAATTACTATTGTCACAAATGAAGTATCTGACATAGAACCACAAGCATCTATCAGAACCACTCCATATTGCGTTGTTTGGGTCGCTGTCACGTTAAGTGTTGAACCGATTCCCACAACGCCGTTATTCGTGAACCAGGTAAATGTATATGGTAAAGAACCTCCCGATCCGATAGCGGCAAGCGTTGAAGTGATTCCTGAGCAGACAACCTGGTCAGGTGACACAGAAGTAATTAATGGCATTGCCGCCGAAGGCTCACCAATGGTAAAACTTTCGGTGCCTGTGCAACCATTCGCATTATAAACTATGATCCCGTAAGTTCCTGCATCCAATCCATTCAACGCAAACGGAGTTGGAATTGGTGTCTGCGGGCCGCCATTCAAAGAATATGTTGTAGCATTCGCAACTGTAAAAACAACCGAACCATTCGATAACCCATGACAGGTTATGTCTGTTGGGGCAGCTATAACTGTCGGGGTAATTTCTGTAATGATAACGACAGCGGAAGAATCACACCCATTGGAGTCGACAGAATAAGTGTAGGTTCCCGGATCCATCGTGACCGGATCATAGGGCATCGTAACAGCGGTTCCTGTAGGTCCAGTCCATGTTCCGGATACAGAAGCTCCTGATCCTAAAAGTGGGAATAAATCTGTGGATGCTCCGTTTGAACAAATAGACAGTGTGGTACTCGTTCCCGGATTCGGTGCCTGACATGGAGGCGTACAACAATCGAAGAGGATCGAATCAATAATTAAACCGCAGCCGGGGCCCGGCCGATTGTAATTGAATGATAGGTTTGTTATCGGGCCGGCCCATTCTACCCAGCCTTTTGCATCATCAATACTGGAATTTACTACCGATCCATTTCCGGAAAAATGCCCTACTACATCGCTCAAACCGGTATAAGGAGTAGAAAGAGCACTTAAATATTCATTTTGTCCACCATCCAGATCACAAAATCGGATACGCAGGTTACATACCGGTTGGGAAAATGTAATCAGCATGGGGATAGTTGGTGACGGATCGAAAATATAGGCTGGCGTTACCATGCCTGTCGTGTAATTAGGATTCCCCGCAACAGATACGTTGTAAAATCCGATAGTCGATGCGATGGTATACGAAACCTGCCCGTTACAAAAACCAAAAGACGGGCTTGTCGCCGATTGAACAGAATTTGTGGAAACCCAGCTTAAATTATCTGATACAATCTGCGAATTGGATATAAAGGATTGAATAAGCATTAAGCTCACTGCAACAAACTTCCTTTTCGCAAAAAATGTAATTCGATGGTTCAATAATTTTATCATATTAATAACCCTTAGGGTAATTTTTGGTGGTTTACAATAAATCTAATGTTATAATAATGAGCAGGATAATGTAAATCAATGACTACATCATCTGCTCATTATTAGGAGTATCATATGTTTTACAAAGGGATTCCAATCATAAAAATCCGTTTTTTATTAACGCATTACATTAATATATCCGTCAAAGGTATACTTTTTATCGCTGACCAATTCCTTCGTTTCCAAAATCCAGTTATACTGACCATTCGGAACAAGTCGTCCCTGGTATGTTCCATCCCATCTGCCATTCGGGTCATTGCTTTCCCAAACCACTTCTCCCCAACGGTTGAATACCTTCAAATTAAATTGTTGTATATCGATTCCGTCCATGTGCAGGAACCATGTTTGGTTGAATTCATCACCATCCGGAGTAAATGTATTCGGAGCATATAAAATCACATCACTTAATACCTGTGCTATTTTGGTCACAGAATCCACACACCCGTTGGCATTGGTAACAACCAGTGTCACATCGTAATTTCCTACAACTCCTTCCGGTAAATCTATGCTTACGTTCTCCAAAGACGATTGATTCGGTTCTGCACCAGGTATTGACCAACTGTATGAAACTACATCCGTTGAGCTCGTGTTGTTCAGCATAATGTGTGTTTCAAAAATCGTTGTCGGATTCGGTGAAATATTGAAATCAGCTACCGGTTTGTCAAATACCGTAATCATATTCGGGAAGGTGTTTGTATAAGTACATCCTGTATCTGAAATGGATACAATGCTTACTGTATACACACCCGGATGCTCATAAGTATGCGAACAGGTATCTAATGCCTGGGTTGTAATCGTTGGTGTACCATCACCGAAATCAATGGTGTTCAATAATGGTGTTCCCGGACCAGGAGTATTATTCGAGAAAATAACATGATGCGGGTAACAGCCATCTGCATCATCCGGAGTAAGTATCAGATCCAAAGGCTGAGGAACTGTTATGATCATACATGCACTGTCTGGCATTGAACCACAAGCTTCCGTTAATACTACACAATATTGGGTAGTTGCAATGGTATTCACATTGATAGCGGAACCAACTCCCTGGATTCCTGTATTTGTAAACCAGGTAAAAGTATAAGCTGTTGAACCTCCGGTTCCTGTAACATTGAGCGCTGAAGCATCACCCGAACAAGTAACCAGGTCCGGAGTAATAGATATAATTTCCAAAGCAGCCGGTTCGGTAATCACAAAGTCAACGGTATCAGTACACCCACCTACATTGTAAACAATTACCTGGTAGTTTCCTGCCGCCAAACCATTTATTACAAACGGTGCCGGGATTGGATTATTCGGACCACCGTTCAATGAGTATTCCGTAGCATTCGTAGCGGTTAAGGCAACTGAGCCGTTCGCCATTCCGTGACAATTCGCTGCCGTTGGAACCGCTATAACTGTCGGATTAATTTCTGTCACTGTAATCGTAGCTGAAGAAATACATCCATTTGAATCCACTGAATAAGTATACACACCCGGATTCATTGTGATCGGATCATAAGGCATTGTAACTGCTGCTCCTGCAGGATTTTCCCATGTTCCGTTCGGAGAAGCTCCAGGTCCCAAAAGCGGGAATAAATCTGTTGCAGCTCCTTGGGCACAAATGGTTAAAGTACTATCTGTTCCAGGGAATGCAGAAGCAGAAATATTCACATCCATTTGATCTGTAGTTGCACATAACGGATGTCCTGTAGGATAAACCGTCAAGGTTAAAGTCGTATTTGTATTCACATTAGCTGTCGGATCCAGGACAGCCGGATTCGAAACCGCAGCGGCCGGAGTCCATTCATAGGTTAGATTCCCTAAACAGTTTCCGGTTAGATTGTGTACAGTTGTAGAAATATTTCCATTTGCTCCATCCGATAAAACCATTGCTCCGGAAGCATCCAATACTTCGTATGAACATTCATCAGTGAAAGCTCCTGCTCCATCGAACTGAACTGTAAATGCTGCTCCATTCGGAATGGATAAGGTATAGCTGGCTGTCAAGCCACCTGGAATAGTAAAGTTCGAAGTAACCCCGTTTACAGTTACCAATAAGTTATTTCCATTCCATCCATCACCCCAGGAATCCTCGAGATTAAAGGTGTAATCACAACTGTTGTTCCCACCAACGATATTTCCATCCAACTGGATCGGTGTTCCGTTACAAATGGTTGCATCAGGGCCTGCATCAGCTTGTGGATTTGCATTTACTGTTACTGTTACACTTGAATCGTTTTCACAACCGTAGTTATCCAAAACAACATACGTATAAGTATACGTTCCGGCAGCAGTTGGGTTGACAGTTAAGATATCACCATCCGGAGAAACCGAACCGTAAATTGCCGGCATCACCCAGTAAGAAGAATCACTTCCCAGACCGATTTGAGGTTCAAAAACAGTAACCGGAGGATATAAAGAAGGATCCAAATTAATATCGAAAGAAAACAAGGTCCCATCATCACCAGACCAGTTATCGATTACTGTCAACGTCCAGATCCCGTTTAAGGGACAGCCAACCAGGTTCGTAAACGGTTGAATCGGTTCATAGTTCCCGGCAGGAATTGTACTACCGAACCCATTATTGTTTGCCCAGTCCACCCAGGTTTCTGTTGCAGAAGGAGTAAAACAATAAGTATAAGGAATTCCTTGTGTAGTCGGGTCGCTACAATCCACATTGTCCAATGGATTCGGTTCACCAATCAGGGTACCACCTCCACCTTGCTGGTGCAAAACCTGATTTTGACCGTTCGGACATTCTACAATAATAACCAAATCACCCATGAAGGAATGCTCAAGACCCAAACATAAACTTTGAATATCACTCAATTGGGTAATGGTTGCCCCGGCTGCAAAACCGGTCTGCATAATTTGTACATCCTGGGAAACTCCCAGCAAAGTATCCGGCAAACATCCGTCATCAATGGTTTGAGAACCGGGGAAACCGTTCCATTCCACTTCGTAAAATTGAGGTGTGGCAGTAAATGTGACGCTCTCCCCCATACACAAAGTTGTATCTCCGGGAAATCCGGTAAAAGAAGGAATTGTTGCCACAAATACCTGTAAGTCTATTAAGTTGGTATTTCCACAACCATTATTATCGGTCACAAATAATTGAACTAAATATTGTCCGGGAGTGTCAAAAGCATGAGAAGCAGTCGAACCGGTCGCTGTACTTCCATCCATAAAATCCCATTCATAATTTGTCAACGTAAAACCAGGGGCTGCAGACGAAGCAATCCCTGAAAAATCAACTATATCACCAACGCAAACACGTGTGCTATCCAATGTTTCACCATTAGTGATCACACCTGCAGCTGTAGGAGTAGCACAAGGTGTTGTACAAGTTGCACTTGCCGTAAACATCCCTGTTCCAACAGTATTTGATCTGAATCGCAAGGTGATACATCCGGTTGTATTTAAAGCTGTTGCCATAATCACAACTCCTTGCAGCTGATTTCCGGAATACGTCCCGAGAGTTGGTGCTGCTATAGAGTTTCCATCATACACATCCATGTAATCAACATTGGTGATGTTGGGAGCAGGATTATCGTCCGTTGTACTCAACTGAAATAAATTGAAAATAATGGAAATGATATTTCCAGGGGTATCCGGGCAAATGGTCACAACAATTGTTTCATTATTTCCATATCCGGGACCACCTTGTCCGCCGGAATCAATAATAAATCCGTTACATGTACTGAATGTTTGGTTATTATTTGCAGGCGTCATCTGGATGTTCGTCTGGGAAAATGCACTACCGGCCCATGCCAGCATAAGCAGGATCAAAAAATTCTTCATAATCAATCAGGTCTATTTGGTATTTAGAGGACTTGCGGTAAAAGCCTTTGTAATTTCAGGAATTGCGTAAAAAACCAACACACGTTCTTTATCCACCTGAACGTATTGTCTTTCGGATTTGGACAACTTAATCCCCAAATCATAGAAATTAAAATTGGGAGTCCCGATATTAATGATATCCGAATCGGTCAAATGAATATCCTTCCGGATCGCATTACGCTGCTCCTTTGAGAGTGTCTTTTTGGAGACAATTTCGTATGAATGATCTAATTCGAATAAGAGATAATTGTATGAATTCTTATTGTATTCATACATCTTTTCGGCTTCTTTGCCTTTGTTTTTGAGGATTCTTGAATCGATTGTCTGGGAGAAAGACACCGACACGGAAATAAGGAATCCCGCCAGAATAATTAGTTTTTTCAACGCGGTTTGTTTTTAGTTCAGTACCTGGTAGACAACAAAAAGTTGGAGAGGTTGTCTCACAAGCAAAACAAATTTAACAAAAAAGGTCATTTTTTGTCATCGAACTTAACAATAATCTTCGCAACTATTTGAATCCTAATAATAAAGGAAGAAGAATTTAATTCCCAAAATAAGTCCCACAAAACCGATAGCAAAACCGATCACCAATTGAGATAAACTGTGCAATTTCAGGTACATTCTCGCCGACATAACGATTCCACTGGCAATGAAGGCAAGTACCAGGATCCACATGGGGAAAATGAGCATTTTGCTGTAATACATGTAAAGAAAGCCTGTTAGAATACCCATTCCTGTTGCGTGAAGGGAGACTTTCCAGCGAAAAGTAAGTACTGTGCAAACAACAACCGCAATCAGTGACCCGAATGACAATCCAAATATAAAGCGTGCTCCGGGGAGACTTGCAGGGACTTTGAAAAGCAAGATTGCGAACAGGGAAATCCCAAACAAAACCGTCATGACTGCCGGAATGATGCGTTCGGTCCGTTTTTCCATCATAACTGAAGTGACTGAACCCCTTGTTTGCAGGAATAAGACGGTTAGTGCCGGAGCAAGGAACGAAAAGGATGTAAACAGGTACAGGAAAAATTCTTTCGCACGTTCGTCCAGTGAAAACAAACTTTCTCCCTGGTAAAAATCGGCTTCCCAACTTTCAACATACATTGCAATTACGACGGCATACACCGGGGCTAAAAGCGGCAGGAAAAGCCAGGAAAGAATCTGGGAAATAAGTTTCATTATAGTTCTTTTCTTAAGCGTGCCACCGGAACATTCAGCTGCTCCCTGTATTTTGCAATCGTTCTTCTTGCGATATTGTAGCCTTTGTCATTCAGCAATTTTGCCAGGTGCTCATCCGTCAAAGGTTTCTTTTTGTTTTCCGCTTCAATGGCATCGGTCAGAATTTTCTTTACTTCGCGGGTCGAAACTTCCTCTCCGGAATCTGTTGAAAGTGATTCGGAGAAAAAATACTTCAGCGAATAAACACCGTATGCGGTTTGCACATATTTTGAATTCGCAACACGGGAAACAGTTGAAATATCAAGACCAACGATTTCCGCAATATCCTTCAAAATCATCGGTTTCATATTCGTTTCATCACCGGTCAAAAAGAACTCGTACTGATACATCATAATTGCATGCATCGTCGTATATAAGGTTTGCTGACGCTGACGGATTGCATCAATGAACCATTTAGCTCCTTCCAGTTTCGTTTTAACAAACAAAAGCGCGTCTTTATCCGCTTTGGATGTTTTCGCCCCTTCTCCATAGCTTCTTAATAACTGTTCGTATTCTTTTGAAACTTTCAGGTCCGGTGTATTTCTTCCATTAATAGACAACTCCAATTTTCCGTCGAATTCTGCAATCATGAAATCAGGGATAACCTGCTGAATACTTTTCGAATTATCTTTCAGAGAACCGCCCGGTTTAGGATTCAATCGAATAATTGCGTCAATTGCTTCCTTCAGGTCTTCGTCCTCAATCTCCAGTTTCTTCTGGATCTTGTCGTAATGTTTTTTTGTAAACTCTTCGAAATGGTCTTCCAGGATTTTTTTGGCGGTAAACAGGGTAATGTTCCCTTCCTGAATCCGTTCGATCTGAAGCAACAGACATTCTCTTAAATCACGTGCCCCAATTCCTGCCGGGTCCAGTTCCTGTACAATTTTCAGTACATGTTCCACCTCTCCCTCAGAAACCATTACATTGGAAGAAAAAGCCAGATCATCTACAATGGCATCCAACTCGCGATTCAAATAACCGGATTCATCCAAATTCCCGATAATCGTATCTGCAATCTGAAATTGCGTGTCATCCAGATCCAATAAATGCAATTGCTCTGTCAGCTTATCCTGGAAAGAAGAATCAACAGAAAGCGGTACTCCGCGTTCTTCATCGTCCTTACTTTTATTGTTTACCTGAGTCTTGTAATCGGGTGTATCGTCATCGAAGTAATCACTGATGTCGAAATCCGTATCGAATTCGTTTTCATCATCTTTGTAATCGTCTTCCGGATCATTGTCGTAATCGTCATCCATTTCCTCAGCACCTTCATCCAAAGCAGGATTTTCCTCTAATTCCTGTTTGATACGCTGGTCTAGTTCCATAGTAGGGACCTGCAACAATTTCATCAATTGAATTTGCTGTGGGGAAAGCCGTTGTTCCAGTTTTTGGGTGAGCTGTTGCCTTAATGCCATGGAGGGTTTTATTCTTGACTAAAGATAAATAAACTAAAGGAAATTAAACTAATTATTTAAAAAAGTGGCTTCGAACTTCGACTACGCTCAGTTACCAGCCACTTTTTATCAATATTCTCTAAAATTCAGCATTTTGCGGTGTTCTCGGGAACGGAATTACGTCGCGGATATTTGTCATACCCGTAACAAACATCACCATTCGTTCGAATCCTAATCCGAAACCGGAATGTGGAACGGAACCAAAGCGGCGTGTATCCAGATACCACCACAGTTCTTCTTCGTGAATTCCGAAGTCAGCACATTTCTTTTTCAGTACTTCCAAACGCTCCTCACGTTGGGAACCACCAACCATTTCACCGATCCCCGGGAACAAAATATCCATCGCCGCAACGGTTTCTTTACCAGGCTCACAACCATCATTTGCACGCATGTAGAACGCCTTGAATGATGCCGGATAATCCGTAATAATTACCGGGCGCTTGAATTCCTTCTCCACCAGGTAACGTTCGTGCTCCGACTGCAAATCAGTTCCCCAATTTACATCGTACTTGAATTTCTTTTTCTTGTAGTGGTTCGAGTTCATCAGAACTTCAATCGCCTCAGTATACGTGATGCGCTTGAAGTCATTCGTCGTTACAAACTGCAAACGCTCGATCAATCCCAATTCATTTCGCTCGTTCTGTGGTTTTGCCTGTTGCTCCTGAGCCTCACGTTCGTTCAGGAACTTCAAATCATCCGCACAGTTTTTCATCACGTATTCACAGATGTATTTCAACATGTTCTCTGCCAGATCCATGTTGTCGTGAATATCATTGAAAGCCACTTCCGGTTCGATCATCCAGAATTCCGCCAGGTGACGGGAAGTGTTGGAGTTCTCTGCACGGAACGTTGGTCCGAATGTATAGATCTGACCCAAAGCCAGGGCTGCCAACTCGCCTTCCAGCTGACCGGAAACAGTCAAATTCACAGCTTTTCCGAAAAAGTCTTCTGCAAAGTTCACAGATCCGTCTTCGTTCAACGGTGGATTTTTCGCATCCAGGTTCGTAACACGGAACATTTCTCCGGCCCCTTCTGCATCCGAACCTGTAATGATCGGTGTATGAATGTAATAGAAACCACGATCGTTAAAGAACTGGTGAATGGCATAACTCACCGCATGACGCACTCTGAAAACTGCTCCGAACAGGTTTGTTCTGAATCGTAAATGAGCCTGTTCACGCAACAAATCCAAGCTATGTTTTTTAGGCTGTAAAATGGTTTTCTGAACATCATCCGGGTGTGCTTCACCGATGATCTCGATTTCAGTTACCTGCAATTCTACAGCTTGTCCGCTTCCCTGTGATTCAATCAAAACACCTGTCAAACCAACAGAAGCCGCTGTTGTTATCTTCTTTAAAATTGCCTCGTCAAAATTCTCGAAGTCAACTACCGCTTGTAAATTATTAATGGTTGAACCGTCATTCAATTGAATAAACCGGTTGCTGCGAAATGCACGCACCCAACCCTTCACAAGGTAAGTTTCTCCGACTTTCGGTTGACTTAATAAATCAGCAATTTTAGTTCGTTTCATGTGTTTTTGTATGAATTGCAAAAATAGGAAAGAAATTTGAAAGGGAATCAATAGTTATCGACATGTCGCAAGGCTCAAATTCGCTAATTCGCTAAATGGCGAACCTCCTTATTCTATTGGCCTGGCAGGCCGATCTTCAGATAAGGATTTCCATTATAAAGTACCAAATCCCGGTTGTAATAAACGACAACAAAATCGTCATAAACACAATCAGGTTACTCAACCGTGGATTCAAACCGAATTGATCATTCAAAATTCCGGCACTGATCATGGTCCCCATGGAAGCTTCAAAAACAGAAATTTTAGCTTGCATTTCTCCTGTATGAAAAGCCAATCCTAAAATAATCAATGGAGAAAGGATCAATTTGTAAAGCGAAGCTGCTAAAATGGGTTTGATCACATCCCGCATTTTTCCCAGCTCAAACTGCAATCCGACCGAAAACAATGCTAAAGGAGAAAGTGTCAAAGCCAAGGTTGAAACCAACGGATTAAGCGGTTCAAGCGAGATGAAATGCGGTAAAATAAGTGCACTAATGATGACTAAAAACGGTGGAAATTTCAAGAGCTTCAAACTGATTGTCCTGAAATCTGCTTTTGCACTTCCGGAAGCTCTCATCGCAATAATTGATGCGAAAACTGCCAGCACAAAAAAGGACATCTGGTCCGTGACTGCTGCTATCGATAAGTATTTTTCGCCATAATAAGCTGAAATTAACGGAAAACCTATAAAGGAAGTGTTTCCCAAGCCGGTAACGATCCAAAAAGCAGCTTTGGTTTTCCGGTCGAAATGAAACCGTTTTGAAATGAGTTCTGTCAATAACCAGGCTCCGAACCAGCAAACCAAGGGTGTAATTAACGGAATGACGAGATCACTCGACCAAGCGATATCGGGAAGGTATTTCAAGGTCGCAGCCGGAAGCGCCACATAGATAATCCAAACATTGATCCCATGATGACTTCCTTTCGCAAGAATCCCCGATTTTCGCAGTACGAAGCCGGCAAGAAAACAAACTCCAATGAGGATAAAATTCGACATGCTGCCACAAATTTACGAACAGGCAGAGAAATAAAAAGGTAAATGGAAGGCTATTTTAACCCACTTCACTTTGAGCTGCTTGCTCTTCAGAAGTCGAAATGTTTAGCAACTCTTTCACTTTTGCAGCGATCGATCCGGCATCAAAACCACAATCAATGTGCAATTCTTCCGGTGTTCCGTGATGGATGTATTTATCCGGAATTCCTAAACGAACCACTTTTGAATGATAGTTGTTATCTGCCATGAATTCAAGAACGGCTGACCCGAATCCGCCCATAATACAACCGTCTTCAATAGTAATCACCTTGTCGAATTTGGTAAACACTTCGTGAAGTAAAGTCTCGTCCAACGGTTTCACAAAACGCATATCGTAATGTGCAACAGAGGCTCCCGAATCTTTCAATGATTGAATGGCTTCCTGTGCAAAATTTCCGACATGCCCGATCGTAACCAAAGCAATATCTTCTCCATTACTTACTTTTCGCCCCTTACCGATCGGAATGGCTCTCATTGGTGTTTTCCATTCCGTCATAACACCATTTCCACGCGGATAACGAATAGAGAACGGTCCATGATTCTCAGTCTGAGCTGTAAACATGAGGTTTCTCAATTCCGCTTCATTCATTGGTGCGGAAACGATCATATTCGGAATACTTCGCATGTACGCGATATCGTAAGCCCCATGATGTGTTGCTCCGTCTGCTCCTACCAATCCTCCGCGGTCCAAACAGAACACAACCGGAAGGTTTTGCAGGGCAACATCATGCAATACCTGGTCGTAGGCCCGCTGCATGAACGAAGAATAAATATTACAGAACGGAATTAATCCTTGTGTAGCTAAACCCGCTGAAAATGTTACCGCATGCTGTTCCGCAATTCCTACGTCAAATGCACGATCCGGCATGGCGCCCATCATAAAAGTCAGGGAACAACCTGTTGGCATGGCCGGAGTAACTCCAATAATTTTTTCATTTTGTTCAGCCAATTCCACTATGGTATGTCCGAACACATCCTGGTATTTCGGAGGTTGTGGTGATTTCGGAACAACCTTAACGATTTCACCCGTTTCCTTATTAAAAATGCCTGGCGCATGCCATTTAGTGGGATTTCCCTCTTCGGAAAACTTATATCCTGCTCCTTTGCGTGTAATACAATGTAAAATCTTTGGTCCGGGAATATCCTTCAAGTCTTCCAGAACTTTCGCCAAGCCAATTGCATCGTGTCCGTCTACCGGGCCAAAGTAACGGAAGTTGAGTGATTCAAATAAATTACTCTGCTTCAGGATCGAGCCTTTCAGAGCAGAAGATATTTTCGAAACAACGGATTGCGCATCCGGTCCGAACTTGCTCACTTTACCAAGCAATTTCCACACCTCATCCTTTACTTTATTATAAGTATGAGAAGTGGTGATATCGGTCAGATATTCTTTCAAAGCACCTACATTGGGGTCGATAGACATGCAATTGTCATTCAACACCACCAATAAGTTTGCATCTTTTTCAAAACCGGCATGGTTCATTCCTTCGAAAGCCATTCCGGCTGTCATTGCACCATCACCGATCACAGCAATATGCTGACGATCCTTCTCTCCTTTGTAACGACTTGCCACAGCCATTCCCAAAGCAGCAGAAATAGAAGTAGATGAATGGCCTACTCCAAAAGTATCGAACTCACTTTCGGAACGCTTCGGGAATCCGGAGATTCCTCCTTTTGTACGATTTGTGTGAAACACTTCCCGGCGGCCGGTCAGGATCTTATGCCCGTAAGCCTGGTGACCAACATCCCAAACCAATTGATCGTAAGGAGTATTGAACACATAGTGTAATGCAACTGTCAGTTCCACAACTCCCAAACTGGCTCCGAAATGGGAATTCCCAATTTCCGAGATCACATCAATAATGTATTGGCGAACTTCATCAGCAACTTGTGGTAATTGGTCCACAGTCATTTTATCCCTTAAATCCTGAGGGATAACGATTTGTTCCAATAAGGGCCCTGCTTTATATGGATGCATAAAATCAGTATTCAACTGCAAAGTTAAGCCTTCACTTGTTGGTTAACAAACAAAC